>NZ_JBLTYX010000003.1:0-462474 GCF_048066115.1 Niveispirillum sp. KHB5.9
TTTTCCCGCCGAACTATTGGACGAATGTCGCCGGTACGCGGGGGGCGCGTTCATGCGACAAACGATTGAGACAGAATTCCAACCCTGAATGGGGACTGCGATGATCGAGAAGGTGGGTGTGATCGGGGCCGGCCAGATGGGCAGCGGCATCACGCAGGTCTGCGCCGTGGCGGGCCTGTCGGTGGCGCTGTCGGACATCAATGCCGAACAGCTGTCCAGCGCCGTGGCCGGCATCGCCAAGAACCTCGAACGTCAGGTCGCCAAGGGCAAGCTGGACGCGGCGGAAAAGGACGCGGCCCTGGCGCGCATCACCACCTCTACCGAGTTGTCCGTCTTCAAGGACAGCGATCTGGTGGTGGAGGCGGCGACCGAGTCGGAAGACGTCAAGCGCCTGATCCTGAAGGCTTTGGTGCCCAACCTGTCGCCCACCGCCATCATTGCCACCAACACCAGCTCCATCTCCATCACCCGTCTGGCCGCCGCCACCGACCGGCCGCACCGGTTCATCGGCATGCATTTCATGAACCCGGTGCCGGTGATGCAGCTGGTGGAGATCATCCGCGGCATCGCCACGGATGACGAGACCTTCCAGTTGATCAAGGCTCTGACGGCCAGGCTGGGCAAGACCGCCGCCATCGCCGAGGATTTCCCGGCCTTCATCGTCAACCGCATCCTGCTGCCCATGATCAATGAGGCGGTCTATACGCTGTATGAGGGCGTGGGCGGGGTGGAAGCCATCGACACGGCCATGAAGCTGGGTGCGAACCACCCGATGGGCCCGCTGGAACTGGCCGATTTCATCGGCCTGGACACGTGCCTGTCGATCATGCAGGTCCTGCATGAGGGCCTGTCCGACAGCAAGTACCGCCCCTGCCCGCTGATGGTGAAATATGTCGAGGCGGGCTGGCTGGGCCGCAAGGTCGGCCGCGGCTTCTACGACTATTCCGGCCCGGTCCCGCGCCCGACGCGGTGAGGTGGAATTCAAAGGTTGATTGATGGACGGCCCGGCAACGACCGGGCCGTTTTTTTGGCATTGCCCCGACAGGCATGTGCTTTTTGAGCATATGCCTAACTCTACCTTTCAAAATATAATCTGCTCAATTTTCTTTTAATATGCTTCCATCTTCACGTTAGCCGGGCGGCACCAGGGTGACGCGAGGTCGCCGCTGCCGGCCCTGCTTCATGGAGGCGGGAATGTGGGGGCTTCTAGCACTGTTGCTTCTGCTATTGGCAACCACGGGTCCCGCGCCGGCCGCAGCCAGCCAGACATGCCAATCACACCTTCAGTGGAAAAATGAGAATTTCTTCAACTTCATAGCGCAGCCCCCCGCCGACAATAAGCATCCGCAGCATTTGGTTGAAAAAGCAAACTGGACGGTACAGTGCGTCGCCTTCACAGAACAGCTCGTCCTGGAGAAACTGACCCTGGCGAAAGGGCTGGTCTTCGACAATGTCATCTTCTGCCGTGGATTGAAGGCCGAAGGACTGCATGCAAGGGGCGATCTGCATTTCAGGAATGTGTCTGTCGGGCATGCGGGCGATGAGAAAAATCCCGATGACGCCTGCGCCAATGTCCCCGAGATGGCGGAGCCGCGCAGCAACCAAGGCCTTAAATGCGCCGATGGTGACGACTGCTATATCACCGCCAACGGGCTTGATCCTGGCATCGAGCCGATACCATCCACCTTCCACGACCTGTTCAAGCTGGACGGGTTCGGCGCATCCGGTGAGGTGAACCTGATCGGCGCCACGGTCGACGGGGATTTCAGCATCAGCAACTCCCGGATTGACAAGCTGCTGATCGGATATGCGCAAATCGGCAAGGCGATCACGCTCGAATACGTCCATATCGGATCGGTGCAGCTGGCCGGTACAGAGGCCAAGGCGGTTTTATCCATCGGGTCGCGGATCAATGTCTGGGACGCCAGCTCGTCACGCATCGGGAAGTCCGTGGTCGTCAATTCAGGATCGGTCATCGGCACCCTGGACATGAGCCAGGCGGTGATCGGCACTGATCTTCACATCGACAGCGGCATTGTGGGATTGGTCAAGCTACCGGCGGCGCAAATCGGCCGTCAGGTCAAGATCGGTGGGAACGAAGACAGGCCGCTTCCCGTCATGCGGTTGATGATGCCGGGATTGAAGGCGAAGGCCTTGATCATCAGCCACATCCGTTCGCTATGCACAACCGACGCCCGCGATATGGTGATCGCCGGCCAGGCCATGCTGACCGACAGTTTGCTTTGGGATGGCATGAACCTGACAGGCAGTCTTTTCGAATCCGGACTGGCATTGGAAAGACTGGGCAGCGGCATATCCAAATTCACCATCCCCAAACTCAAGGCCCGCGATAAATATCTCTGCCCCATCCTTGCCGAGGCATGGTTTGCCGAGGATCTGGGTCACGGCCAGAACAGCCTGCGGGCGGAGAAACTGGAGGTACGCGGCGACCTGCGGCTTTCCGGGTCGAATTTTCATGATGTGCATTTCAGGGCCGCGACGATCACCCGCGACCTGAACCTGCGGGATACCCGGACCGACCGTGGACGCCTGCTGGATACCAGGGTTGGCGGCATCCTGGATAACAAGGATTTCTGGGGTGGATTTGAAAGTGGGGACCTGCGCGGCTTCCAGGTCAACCGCTACAGCCTGCCATCGGACAAGGAGAAGGAAATCAAGACACCCGAGGGGCGCAATTTTGAACGGCGTGGCGCGGATTGGTGGGCCAAGCATCTGAAACCGCGCACGTCCCCCGGATGTGGCGTGCAGACGGGAGGGAATTTCGCCATCGGGCCGTACATGATGATCGCCGATCACATGCAGGCAGCGGGAATGGAGGAGGATGCCGACGGCTTGCGTCGCGAAGGCCGCTTTCAGGCGATGTGGCACGCGGAGATGAGCCTGGAAAAGGTTCTGGCCTTTCTATCCTGGGCGATGGTCGGGTTCGGATATGCGCCGCAACTGATCCTGGCCTGGTTCCTGGGGGTGTTCGCCCTGGCCATGGCTGTTTCCATGTCCGCGCTGAAATTGCGGCCGGAAATGGCTGGCAGGCCGCTGATATGGACGACGGCGGGCATTCTGATGACCAGGCTTTCAACCCTGTTCGAGGCGGATGAAGCCTTTGAACAGCCCAAGATTCTGCCGCCACGGGTTCGCGCGGCGGTGATCATCCTGCGGCTTACGGCGCTGGCGGTGGTCATCGCCCTGGGTGCGGAACTGTCCGGCGTGTTGACGCGCCCCGCTTGATCCATGTCCGGATAGGGTCCCCCCGCGACTTCTACCCTGCCCAAACCCCTTCCCCCGATGTTACCCTGTCCCCAGGGCTGTAACGGCGGACGGAGATGATTGTGCGGTTTGTTGCGGGACGCTGCCTTTCCGTTGGCCTGCTGGCCGGGCTTCTGGCCTTCTCACCCCTTCCCGCCCTGTCCAAGGATTTCACCACCGCCCTGCAGCAGAGGCTGACCGGCGGCATCGACACGCCGGAGAATGACCGCGACAGCCAGGACCTGCTGACGCTGGGTCGTTTTTACGAGAAGCGCCATTACGCGCCGGCCTGGATCGAACAGGGCCAGCCATCCGACCGGGCCCGCCTGCTGCTGATGGCCCTGCAGAAGGCCGCCAGCCAGGGGCTGAACCCGTCCGATTACGGCGTGGCCCGCATCGCCACCCTGCTGGAGCGCGGCGACAGCCCCGATGCGCTGGCGGAGCTGGAGGTGATGCTGTCGCATGGCGCGCTGGATTATGGCCGCGACCTGGCCACGGGCCGGCTGGCCCCCATGGCCATCGACAGCGAGCTTTATGTCGAAAAGCGCGAGATCGATGTCCTGACCCTGCTGAGCCGGCTGGCCATGCTGCCCGATCCGGGGGTGGAGTTGGCGGAACTGCCGCCGCGCCGCGCGGAGTATCAGCGCCTGAAGGGCGCCTTGCAGCAGTATCGCGAACTGGCCGCCGCCGGCGGGTGGAAGCCGGTGCCCCTGGCCGAACTGTCGCTGAAACCCGAGGGCGGCAAGGACGAGCGGTTGCCGGCATTGCGTGCCCGGCTGCATGTCACCGGGGAACTGCCCGCCGACGCGCCCATCCCCGAAGACCCCACCCTGTTCGACGAGGCCACCGTCGCGGCGCTGAAGAAGTTCCAGGCCCGGCACGGGCTGGAACCGGACGGGGTGCTGGGCAAGCAGACCCTGCTGGCGCTGAACATCACCGCCGAACAGCGCGTGGCCCAGATCGCCATGAATATGGAACGCTGGCGCTGGATGCCGGTGGATATGGGCCCGTCCTATATCCTGGTGAACCTGGCCGCCTTCCATCTGTCGATCTTCGAGCAGGGCACCGTGGTGCATGAGGCGCGCGTCGTGGTGGGCACGACATCGACCCGCACCCCGGTATTTTCGCGCAAGATGAGCTATCTGGAGGTCAATCCCTATTGGCACGTCCCGGCCAAGATCGTGCGGGACGAGATCTTCCCCAAGGCCAAGCGCGACCCGTCATACCTGGCCCAGCATAATTACGAGCTGCTGTCCGATTGGACGGAGGCCGCGGTGCCGGTCGATCCCAAGAGTTTGGACTGGGCCCACATGACCCGCCTGCCCTATCGCGTGCGCCAGGCGCCGGGCGACAAGAACAGCCTGGGCCGCATCAAGATGATGTTCCCCAACCAGTTCGACGTGTACCTGCACGACACGCCGTCCAAGAACCTGTTCAACCGCGCCAATCGCAGCTTCAGCCATGGCTGCATCCGGGTGGAGCATCCGTTCGACGTGGCGGAGGTCATCCTGCGCCTGTCAGGCACCACCGACTGGCCGCGTGCCAAGCTGGACGAGGCGCTGAACAGCGGGCAACGCACCGTGGTGCGCCTGAAACAGCCCATCCCCATCCATATCAGCTATGTCACGTCCTTCGTCGCCGACGACGGATCGGTGAATTTCCGGTCCGACATCTATGGCCGCGACCGCAAGCTGGCCACAGCCATACGGGCATCACGCGTGAAATGGGATGCGGTGGAGGCGGAGGCCCGCATGGCCCCCGGCGGGGCTGCCGCCGGACGGGGTACCGATAGCGGAAGCCACTGATAACCCGACCGCAGCGGCATACATTTTCATGCCGCTGTGGGCCGGCGACCGCCGGCCCGCGACCGCGTGGTCGCGCAAGCCAAGCCGCCGGATGGCGGCGCCCGGCGCCTGAGGGCGCAAGCCATGAACCCGGAAGAGATAGGCTGGAGATAGGCCGGAAGGGTGGATTTCCGCTTGCGTCAGCTATGCCGTTCTGCCATGACTGCAATTGTGTCCTGTCTGTGGCGCGGGGCATTTGGCGAAATCTTGGACGAGAGTGTCTCTGGCGTAACGGACGCCGGGGGTTGCTGCTTCGGGGCTTAAGGGGGGCAAGGGGCATGGTGGCACGGCCGAACACGACCGACCTGACCATTGGATGCGAGTCCGTTTCCCCGACCCAAATGTCCGTTTCCCCAATCATCGATCTGGGTGCCGATACCGGCCGCCGCGGCTTCCTGCGCGGCCTGGGCGGTCTGTTCCTGGGCGCCGGGGCCGCCATCGCCGCCCCCACCATCATCACCAATCCCGCCGATGCCGCCCCGGTCAGCGCGCCGCGCCGGCAGATTTCCTTCGTGTCGCTGCACACCCGGGAAAAGCTGAACGTCACCTACTTCACCAACGGCACCTATGACCGTTCGGCGTTGAAGGACGTGAACCACATGCTGCGCGACTGGCGCACGGGCGAGATCGGCAAGATGGACCCCAAGCTGCTGGACCTGCTGTTCCAGCTGCGCCAGCGCCTGCGTACCGAAGAGCCGTTCCAGGTGATCTCCGGTTACCGTTGCCCCAAGACCAACGCCATGCTGGCATCGAAGTCGGAAGGTGTGGCCACCAAGAGCCTGCATATGGAAGGCAAGGCCATCGACATCACCATGGCCGGCCGGCAGCTGAGCCGTATCCGCCAGGAAGCCTTGAACCTGAAGCAGGGCGGTGTCGGCATCTATTCCAAGACCGGCTTCGTGCATGTCGATACCGGCCGTGTCCGGCAGTGGGGCGTGTAACGTTTCTCTGCCTTACGAGACCTGCTTTTCACCGGCCCGCCTCTGCTAAGATGCGGGCCGTTTCGTTTTCGGGCGGAGGGATCATGCGCTGGGTTGGATGGGGACTTCTGGCCCTGGCTCTGGGCTCAGGTGCCGCCTTCGCCGCTGATAGCAAAACCCCCGCCCCCCAGACACTACGCACACCCGGCAAGGGCGCGCCCGAACCCATCGGCACCTACGCCAATGGCTGCGTGCGCGGGGCGGTGTCGCTGCCGGCGGACGGGCAGGGGTTCCAGGTGATGAACCTGTCCCGCCGCCGCAATTACGGCCATCCCAGCCTGATCGCCTATCTGAAGGCGCTGGCGGCGGAGGTGGAACGGGAACAGCTCGGCATCCTGTCGGTGGGCGACCTGTCCATGGTGCGCGGCGGGCGCATGCCGACCGGCCATGCCAGCCACCAGATGGGACTGGACGCCGATATCTGGTTCCCGCTGGATCTGGGCCGCCTGCCCCTGCCCGACCGGGAGCGGGAGGATTTCGCCAGCATGGTCGATGCCAAGGCCCAGCGGGTGAACAGCAATTTCGGTCCCGCCCAGGTACGGGTGCTGAAACTGGCCGCATCGGCCCCCACCGTCACCCGCATCTTCGTGAACCCGGCCATCAAGCTGGCTTTGTGCGAGCGGGAAACGGGGGACAAGGCCTGGCTGGGCAAGCTGCGCCCCTGGTTCGGCCATGCCGCCCATTTCCATGTGCGCCTGGCCTGCCCGCCCGATGCCGGGCAATGCGAGACACAGGAAGCGCCACCCGAGGGTGATGGCTGTGGTGAGGAACTGCTGAGCTGGTTCAAGCCGCCACCGCCATCGACCGGCCCCGCGCTGCCGCCCAAGCCGCCGCCCCCGCCGCCCGCCGCCTGTCTGGCGCTCTATGCCGAAGAGTGATCTTCTTTACATCCGATCCCGGATGGATTACGGTCCCGCCCATCATCAATACCGGAGCCTGATTGCCATGGATCTGAACCCGCTGTCCTGACCGCCGCCCCTGAAAAGGGGCTTCCAAGGTTCGACCGGGATTCCATCCATGCCGCATTGGCTTGTGGCCGAGGGGCTGTGCTTCGCGCACAGTGCCGACCGGCCGCTTTTCGACAAAATCTCCTTTTCCATCACCGATGAACGCGTCGCCCTGGTGGGCGGCAACGGTGTCGGCAAATCCACGCTGCTGCGCCTGCTGACCGATGAACTGCGGCCGGAGCGCGGGCACGTGTCCCGGCGCGGTCGGCATTTCCACTGGCCGCAATTGCCGTCGCCGGGGCAATGCGTGGGCGATCTGCTGCCCGCCGATGATCCCGGCCGGGCGGCTTCCCTGTCACGTTTCGGGCTGCCCACCGATCTGGCGGACACGGTGCCGCTGTCCCACCTGTCGGGCGGACAGGTGGCGCGGCTGCGGCTGGCCGCCATCCGCCTGACACGGCCCGACATGCTGGTCCTGGATGAGCCGGGCAACGATCTTGATGAGGACGGGCGCCGGCTGCTGGCCGATCTGGTGACGGGCTGGCGCGGCGGGTTGCTGCTGGTCAGTCATGAGGTCGGGCTGCTGTCGCTGACAACCCGTATCCTCGACCTGTCGCCGCTGGGGCTGCGCAGCCATGGCGGTGGCTATCCGGGCTGGCTGGCGACCAGGGAGGCGGAGCGGCAAGCGGCGAAGCGTGCCCTGGCCGATGCCGGCAAACAGGCACGCCAAGCGCGGGAAGTGGCACAGCAGGAAGAAGCCCGCGCCAGCCGCCGTGCCCGTGCGGGCAAACAGGAAAAGGCGAGGGGATCGAATGCTCCCATCCTGCTGGGCACTCGCCGCGACAATGCCGAACGTGCCGGTGCCGCCCGCCGGATCAAGGCGGAACGTCAGGCGGAGCAGGCCGGCCAGGCCCTGGCCGATGCAAACGCCCGTCTGGCCCAGCCCTTGCCGCCGCTGGACATGGCCATCGCCCCGACGCGGGTGCCGGCGGGGCGGGCACTGCTGTGGGTCGAGGAACTGGCCCTGTCGCGCGGCGGGCGGCGGCTCTGGCGGGACCTGTCCTTCACCCTGACCGGGCCAACACGTCTGGCCCTGACGGGACCCAACGGGGCAGGCAAAAGTAGCCTGCTGGATTGCCTGGACGGAACATTATCCCCAGATGCCGGCCGGATCGACCGTGCCCCCGGCCTGCGTCTGACCTGGCTGGACCAGCGGCTGGCATCGGCATCGGAAGACACACCCCTGTCACTGGCCCGCAAGGCGCAGGCAGGGCACGGGGAAGGGGCGATCCGCGCCGCCCTGGCCCGGTTCGGTTTCCGCAGCACGGCGGCAGAGGTGCCGCTGCGCCTGCTGTCGGGCGGCATGCGGGTGCGGGCGCATCTTTGCGCCGCGCTGGGCGGGATGGAGCCGCCGCACCTGCTGCTGCTGGACGAACCCGCCAACCATCTGGATCTGGAGGGGCGGGCGGCCCTGCTGGAGGCCCTGACCGCCTATGACGGCGCCCTGATCCTGGTCAGCCACGACCCGGATTTTCGCCGGGCCGTGGGTGTCACAGGGGAGGTGGCGTTGGGGTGAGGGGCGATGCCCCTCACTTCCGCCGCGTCAGCTGCCCCACATCGCGCACCGCACCCTTGGCGGCCGACGTCGTCAGCGCCGCATAGGCCTTCAGCGCCTGGGAGACATAGCGCTCACGCTTCTCGGTGGGCTGCCAGGCGGCTTGGCCCTTGGCGTCTTCCGCCTCACGCCGCCGCGCCAGTTCCTCGTCCGACACGGCCAGATGGATGCGGCGGTTGGGGATGTCGATTTCGATCCGGTCGCCTTCGATCACCAGACCGATGGTGCCGCCTTCAGCGGCTTCCGGGCTGGCATGGCCGATGGACAGGCCGGACGTACCGCCGGAGAAGCGGCCATCGGTGATCAGGGCGCAGGCCTTGCCCAGCCCCTTCGACTTGAGATAGCTGGTCGGGTACAGCATCTCCTGCATGCCGGGCCCGCCCTTGGGCCCTTCATAGCGGATCAGCACCACGTCGCCGGCATTGATGCGGTTGCCCAGGATGGCGCTGACAGCGGCATCCTGGCTTTCGAACACGCGGGCGGGGCCGGCAAAGACCAGAGAGGACGCATCCACGCCCGCCGTCTTCACGATGCAGCCTTCCAGCGCCAGATTGCCGAACAGCACGGCCAAGCCGCCATCCTTGGAGAATGCGTTCTCCGTGGACCGGATCACGCCCTTGGCACGGTCCAGATCCAGTTCGTGGTAACGGCTGGACTGGCTGAAGGCCAGCGTGGTGCGCACCCCGCCGGGGGCCGATTTGAAGAAATTCTGGACGTCGGGATTGTTGGTTTGCGCCACGTCCCAGCGGGCCAGCGCATCGGCCAGCGACGGGGCGTCGATACGCTTCACATCGGTATGCAGCAGGCCGCCGCGCGCCAACTCGCCCAGGATACCCATGATGCCGCCGGCCCGATGCACATCCTCGATATGCACATCGGCCACGGCCGGTGCCACCTTGCAGATATTGGGCACACGGCGCGACATGCGGTCGATGTCGGCCATGGTGAAATTCACCTCGCCCTCGTTCGCGGCGGCCAGCAGATGCAGCACCGTGTTGGTCGACCCGCCCATGGCGATGTCGAGCGCGATGGCGTTTTCGAACGATTTGAAATTGGCGATGGAGCGGGGCAGCACGCCCTCATCCTCGCCCTCGTAATATTGCCTGGCCAGACCGACGATGCGCCGTCCCGCTTCCTCGAACAGGCGGCGGCGGTCGGAATGGGTAGCCAGCACCGTGCCATTGCCGGGCAGCGCCAGGCCCAGCGCTTCCGTCAGGCAGTTCATCGAATTGGCTGTGAACATGCCGGAGCAGGAACCGCAGGTCGGGCAGGCCGACCGTTCAATGACCTTGACCTCTTCATCGCTGTACTTGTCGTCAGCGGCGGCGACCATGGCGTCGATCAGGTCGATGGCGATGTCGCGGCCCTTGACGTTGGCCTTGCCGGCCTCCATCGGCCCGCCGGAGACGAAGATGGTGGGGATGTTGAGGCGCAATGCCGCCATCAGCATACCCGGCGTGATCTTGTCGCAATTGGAGATGCAGACCAGCGCGTCGGCGCAATGGGCATTGACCATATATTCCACCGCGTCGGCGATGACCTCGCGCGAGGGCAGGGAATAGAGCATGCCGTCATGGCCCATGGCGATGCCGTCATCCACCGCGATGGTATTGAATTCCTTGGCCACGCCACCGGCCGCGTACACCTCGCCCGCCACCAGTTGGCCCAGATCCTTCAGATGCACATGGCCGGGCACGAACTGGGTGAAGGAATTGGCGATGGCCACGATGGGCTTGCCGAAATCCTCATCCTTCATGCCGGTGGCCCGCCACAGGCCACGAGCGCCGGCCATGTTGCGGCCATGGGTGCTTTTGCGGGAACGAAGCTGCGGCACGGGGGTCTTCCTTCAAGCTTGGTACTAAGATTTCAAAAATGGATTGCTGTTGGACAGAATAATATGAACGCGGCCGCCAAACCGCATCCAACATTCCTGCAACCCGTATATGACGCCATCAGGGGCCGGTTCAAGCCACCGCCGCCAGTGTCACGGCCCGCGCACGGCGGCGCACGACGCGTTCGGCGAATTCCGACAGGCCGATCAGGATGACCATGCCCAGCACCAGCCAGAGGGGCAGAACCATCAGCCCCAGATGCTGGGCCAGCCAGCCCAGTGCCCCAGGCACCAAGGTGGCGCCGGCGCCAGCCGCCGTCATCTGAAACCCCACCGCATGCGGGGCGATGGCGTCGCCGACGCGCAGCGGGGTCAGCGACACCAGCGTGGGGAAGGTGGGGGCGAGGCCGAAACCCAGGCCCAGTGCCGCCGCCATACCGACAGCGGGCGTCGGAAACCAGGCGAAAAGACAGGCGGAGACCAGGGCGATGATGAGGCCGGCGCGTAGCGCCGACAGGGGGCGCACCCGCGCTGTCACCTGCCCGAACACCAGCCGCCCGAAGGTCAGCGCCCCCCAGTAAAGCCCGGCGATGGTGCCGGCCGTGCCGACCTCGATCCCGTGCTGGCGGGTCAGCAGCGTGAACAGCCACTGGCCGGCCGCCATCTCCACCCCGCAATAAACCATGAACAGGCCGGCATTCAGCCACAGCACCGGATGGCGCAGCGCGTCGGTGAAGGGGGCGATGGCCGTGGCACCTCCGCCCTCACCAGTACCACCATCGCGCCCTTCCTCCCACCGCCGCATGGTAGCCAGGAACATCAGGCCCATCGCGCCCAGGATGGCGGCGATCAGGGCATAACCCCAGCGCCAGCCGGCCCCGAAGGTGATCGCCGCCGTCATCAAGAGCGGCCCGGCGGTCGCACCCAGACCCCAGGACCCGTGCAGCCAGTTCATGACCCGCGGGGAGAAGCGGCGGGCACCATAGAGATTGATGCCGGTATCGATGGCGCCAGAGGCCAGCCCGCCCAGGATGGCGGCCGGGATCAGCAGATAGAATGAGGGGGTGACGGCATAGGTGGCCATGGTGGCCACCATGGCGGCACTGCTGACCACCAGCACCAGGCCCAGCCCGGCGCGGCGCACGATGGTTCCGCCAGCCAGACCGGAGAACAGGTAACCGCCCGTGCCACAGACCAGCAGGATGCCCAGATTGCCCAGCGGCCGGTCGAACGCCTCCCTGATATAGGGCCAGGTGACACCGGGCAGCCCGTCGGGCAGGCCCAGGCTGATGAAGGCCAGGAACGCCATGGCGATCAGGGCGGCCGGCATGCTGGAGGGGCGAGGTTTCATGATTCTGGCGGCGGGGGGCGGCAGAGGGATCGATACCATGCAGGGGAAGGGGGGGACAAGGCATGCCCCGGTATGGCTGGGGATGGTGTAGCGCGGACGGTCACCACATCCTTCACCGCCCCTGGACAGGAACGGCCCGCCCGCCTAATCCTGTCGCACCCCATCCCCGACGCCTGAGGCCATCCCCGTGCGTATCGCCACCTGGAACATCAATTCCGTCCGCCTGCGCATCGACATCGTCGGCAAGCTGCTGGACGAGCACAAGCCGGACATCCTGTGCCTGCAGGAAACCAAGGTGGTGGACGATGCCTTCCCCCGCGCCGCCTTCAAGGATCGCGGGTATGAGCATATCCATATCCACGGGATGAAGAGCTATAACGGCGTCGCCATCCTGTCGCGCATCCCGTTCTCGTCCAGCGACATCCGCCATTCCTGTGGGAAAGAGGATTGCCGCCATGTCCTGGCGACGCTGGAGAACGGGGTGGAGATCCACAATCTCTATATCCCCGCCGGCGGCGACATTCCCGACCCGGCCTTGAACGACAAGTTCGCCCACAAGCTCCAGTTCCTGGACGAGATGCAGTCCTGGTTCCAGGAGAAACGCTCGGCCAGCCAGCCCATGATCCTGGTGGGCGATCTGAACATCGCGCCGCTGGAACATGATGTCTGGTCGCACAAGCAGCTGCTGGACGTCGTGTCCCACACGCCCATCGAGGTGGAGAAGCTGACGGCGCTGCAGAACAGCCTGAACTGGGTCGATGCCGTGCGCCATTTCGTGCCGGCCAACGAGAAGCTGTACAGCTGGTGGTCCTACCGCGCCGCCGACTGGAACCTGTCCAACAAGGGCCGCCGCCTGGACCATGTCTGGGTCACCCCGCCGCTGGCCAAGGGCCTGAAGGGCCAGACCATCCTGCGCGAGGCGCGGGGATGGGAACCCAAGCCCAGCGACCATGTGCCGGTGATCGTCGATCTGGATATCTGATCCGGCACCATTTACCCGCGGCGGAAAAGTTTGACCTTCGGCCAATCTTCTCCGCCCCTCAATCGCCGGCGCCCACATCCGTGGGCTTGGCTACGCGCCATGTGGCGCGCGGCGGCGGTCGCCGCCGAACCAACGGTCGAATACTTCGACCATTGGTATGATACCGCCTCGAAAGGCCCGCCGGACGCCCCTCCGGCGGGCCTTTCTGCTTTCGCGCTTAAATTGTTTTGCCACACATCCAAAGGTGGAAACCATCTAGACTCCATAGGACATTCCTATATGTTTGGTTGTTGCTTGGTTGTATCGCCAAAATCATAGATTGCCACCCCATCGGAGGGAGAGACCCATGTCCAATCACAAGCTCTGGACCGTCACCAACAACACGGGTGAGGATCTGGTTTTCAAGAATCTGGAATGCGCCGCCGACGATATGACGGTGGCCAAGGATGGGGCCAGCAACACGCCCGGCCAAAAGGGCAAGGGCTGCGATATCCCGGATTGCAGCGGCCCGGAATGGTGGAGCGAGCACCGGATGACCTTCACCTCCACCGACTATGAATTCAGCCTGTGGAAGGACAATAACCTCATCTATTTCGCGGTGGGCGACACCTATCCCAACCCCCTGCCGCAGGGCGTCAAGGTCAGCGACAATGTCAACCTGACGATCTATCCCGGCAGCGACACGATAGAGAACACCACCGATGGCGGCAAGAATATCGGCGTCGGCGATATCCTTCTGGACGTCGGCAAGGTGGTGGTGAAGGTGGTTGAGGTGGTCGTCTGACCAACCGCCACGTCACACATGCAGCCGCGTCGGCAGCCGGATGCTGACGCTGGTGCCTTCGCCCGGCACGCTGTCGATCGACAGCGTGCCGCCATGCAGCTCCACCAGCGACTTGGCCACGGGCAGGCCCAGACCGGTGCCTTCGGCCGTGCGCGTCAGGTGGCTGTTGACCTGGCGGAAGGGTTCCATGGCCATGGCCACCTCCGTCGGCGTCATGCCGCAGCCGGTGTCGGCCACCCGCATCACCATGTAATCGTCGGGCCAGAGCGGATCACGTTCCACCGACACGGTGATGGACCCGCCCGAGGGCGTGTATTTCACGGCATTGTTGATCAGGTTCAGCAGCACCTGGCGCAGCTTCATGGCGTCGGCGCGCAGGTGCGGGGCCTTCTCTTCCGCCGACACGACGCGCATTTCCAGCGCCGCCGCCTCCACCCGCCCGCGCATCAGCCGTACGCATTCCGTGGCCAGGTTGGGCAGGTCCACCGGCTCCAGGCGCAGTTCCATACGCCCGGCCTCGATCTTCGACAGGTCCAGGATGTCGTTGATCAGAGCCAGCAGATGCAGGCCGGAACTGCGAATATCCTCGGCATATTCGGCATATTTGGGATTACCCATGGGCCCGTGGATACGGTGTACCATGACCTCGGCAAAGCCGATG
Source organism: Niveispirillum sp. KHB5.9 (assembly GCF_048066115.1). Lineage (NCBI taxonomy): Bacteria > Pseudomonadati > Pseudomonadota > Alphaproteobacteria > Rhodospirillales > Azospirillaceae > Niveispirillum > Niveispirillum sp. KHB5.9. The sequence goes on from NZ_JBLTYX010000003.1 coordinate 14,260, forward strand.
ATGGCGTTCAGCGGCGTGCGCAGCTCATGACTTGCCACGGCCAGGAATTGCGACTTGGCGGCCGTGGCCTGTTCGGCCTCCGCCCTGGCAACCCGTGCCGCCGTCTCGCTGGCTTCCAGCTTGGCGACATAGCGGCGGACCAGCACCACCAGGGCCAGCACCAGCAGCGTGCCGAACGTGCCCTGCAGAAGCGTCTGGTTACGGAACTGGCGATAGGGCTGCAGCACATGGTCCATGTCCTGCCCCACCGACACCAGCAGCCGCGTGCCGGGCAGCAGTTCATAGCTGGCGATACGGTCCTCGCCATCGATGGGGCTGACGGCGCGGATGATGCCATGGCCGTCACCCTCCCGCGCCGCGCCCACATCGGGCAGGTCGGGATAGGACTGGCCGACGATGCCGGGCGTGGACGCACCGCGGGCATAGACGGTGCCGTCCAGGTCCATCAGGGTCGCCACAGCCCCCAGGTCCAGGTCCACGGCACTGAAGAAGCCCGCGAAATATTCCGACAGCACGTCGCCGACGACGACGGCGATCAGGCTGCCATCCGGTGCCTCCACCCGCACCCAGAAGGGGATGGAGGACATCAGCGGCGTGCGGCCGATGATCGGCTTGCCGAAGCCCAGGCGTGGCGATCCCGGCTCCGTCGCCTGGCGGAAATAATCGCTGTCGGACATGTCCAGGCCCACGGCACCCGGCCGCGTGGCATCGACGACCAAGCCGCGCGCATCCATGATGCCCAGGAATTTCGACACCCGGTCCAGCCCGGCCACGCGCCGGCGCATCACCTCCAGGTCGGCGGGATATCCCGCCTCCACCCGGTCGGACACTTCCTGCAAAAGCTGCTGCACCTGGCTGACGGTACGGCTGACATGCTGGCCGAAGGCGCGGGTCAGGTTGGCCGTGTCGCGTTCCGCATCGGCCAGCGCGTCAAGGTAGGAGGAATGGATCTGCCAGCCGACAAGCAGCCACAATCCGCCCAGCACCATGGCCGACAGCAGGTTGATGCCGGTCCGGCCCAGCAGCGCCGGCGGCCGGCGGAAGCGGCCACCATCGTCTCGGGTTCTCTGTCCCATCAAACGGTTGTATAACATGTGATGAAGGCCGCGTCACGCCGCCACCAGTTCGCCCGCCAGTTGCAGCATCAGCGCCAGATCCGCGTCGCGCGACAGGCGATGGTCGCCATCCTTGACCAGCGTCACCCGCACATCCTCGGCCTGCAGCGCCTCGGCCAGTTCCAGGCTGGTGCGCCAGGGAATGTCCGGATCGCGCTGTCCGTGCAGCAGCCGCACGGGGCAGCGAAGGGGGATAGGCCCGGGCAGCAGCAGATGTGCCCGCGCCTCTTCCAGCAGATGGCGGGTGATCGGATACCCGGCGGGATCATAGGCCGACGGGGCGATGAACCGCCCGTCACGCTCCAGCGCTTCGATCTCCGCCGGCCTCAGGCGCGGCCGGATCATGCGCTCGGTGAAATCCGGCGCTGGTGCTACCCCCAGCAGCCCCGCCACCCGGTCCGGCCGGGCCAGCGCCAGAAGCAGCGCGATCCAGCCGCCCATGGACGACCCGACCAGGATCTGCGGCCCTTGGGCCACCTGATCCAGTACCGCCAGCGCGTCATCCCGCCAGCGGCCGATCGACCCATCCGCCCAGTCACCGCCGCTCAACCCGTGCGCATGGTAATCGAAACGGGTAAAGGCCCGGCCCCGCGCCCGCGCCCAGCGTTCCAGGGCCACGGCCTTGCCCCCGCCCATGTCCGATCGGAAACCGGTCAGGAACATCAGCCCCGGCACCACCCCTGGGCTGTGCCGATAGGCTATGGCGGTGCCGGCCCGATCCAGGCTATGTATCGCCGTCTCGCCTTCCAAGGCTGTCCCGTTCATCCGTCTGAAATCCCGCCCATGCCGCCCCAAGATGACGCCGGCACCCTAGCCGGCGATGTGCCGCCGGACAATCCCGGCCTCGACGCCGCCAGCCTGTTCGGCGGCGGCAAGCCCGTCATCCTGCAGATCATCCCGACGCTGGTCACCGGCGGGGCGGAGCGTGGCTGCGTCGATATGGCGGCCGCGATCCAACGGGCGGGCGGCACGGCCATCGTCGTGTCGGCCGGTGGGCCGATGGCACGCGAACTGGACCGTTATGGCGCCAAGCATATCCAGCTGCCGGTGCAGTCCAAGAACCCGCTGACCATGCGCCGCAATGCCAAGAAGCTGGTCGACCTGATCCGCCAGCATGGCGTCGATCTGATCCATGCCCGCTCGCGCGCACCTGCCTGGAGCGCCTATTGGGCGGCCAAGGATACCGGCATCCCCTTCGTCACCACCTTCCACGCGCCCTATAATTTCAAGGGCCGGTTGAAGAAATGGTACAATGGCGTGATGGCCAAGGGCGACCGGATCATCGCCGTCTCCCGCTTCGTTCAAGACCATGTGGCCACCGAATATGGCGTCGGCCCCGACCGTCTGCGCCTGATCCATCGCGGCGTCGATATTGACATCATGTCGCCCGACAAGGTGACCCAGGCCCGCATGGCCCAGCTGATCCAGCAATGGCGCCTGCCGGAGGATCAGCGCATCGTGCTGCTGCCCGGCCGCCTGACCCGCTGGAAGGGGCAGGGGGTGCTGATCGACGCGATATCCCGCCTGGGCCGGCCCGATGTGCGCGCCGTGCTGGTCGGTGACGATCAGGGCCGCGATCATTACCGGCAGGAGCTGGAGGACCATATCCGCCGCCTGAACCTGGGCGGACAGGTCACCATCGCCGGCCACTGCAACGACATGGCGGCCGCCTATATGCTGTCCGACATCGTGGTCAATGCGTCGACCGAACCGGAAGCCTTCGGCCGCGTCATCGCCGAGGCCCAGGCCATGGGCCGCCCGGTCATCGTGTCGGACTTAGGCGCGGTGAAGGAAACGGTGATCAACGGGGAAACCGGCCTGGTCGTGCCCCCGGGCGATCCCGACGCCCTGGCCGGCGCCATCCGCGCCGCCCTGGACCTGGACCCGCTGCAGCGTCAGGCCGTGGGCCTGGACGGCATGCGCCATGTCCGCACCAACTTCACCAAGGCCGGCATGTGCGCCGCGACCCTGGCGGTTTATGCGGAGTTGCTGGGGTAATACCAATTCCCGATGATTTCGACTCATCGGGAATTGGTTCGGCGGCGACCGCCGCCGCGCCGCACGTGCGGCATAGCCAAGCTGCCGGAGGCAGCGCCGGCGACTGAGGTCGGTGATCGCAAGCGATCACCGAGACTTGGTACAAGCGGTCAGTTGCCGCCCGGCAGTTCGTCACCGGACTGCGGGGGTTGCCCGCCCTGGCGTGTCAGCAAGGCGCGAAAGGCGTCGCGATCACCATGACCGCGACGTTCAGTGAAAAAGGCGGCCGTACGAAGGGCCGCCAGCTTCTCCGCAACCGCAGTTGCCACGAACTGGTTCAGGCTTGTGCCGTCCTCGGCGGCAACACGCTCCGCCTCCGCCTTTACCGACGCCGGCAGTCGTAACGGATATGTCGACAGCTTGCTCATCGCCTGATCCTTTCCAATACCTCGCCCGGACGTAAAACCGGCAAGCCAAACCGCTCCGCCGCTGGCACAAAGTGGCGGTGGTTGAAGGATACCAGCGCATCCGCCCCACCGTTGACCGCCGCTTCCAGAACGATCTCGTCGGCCGGGTCACGCAACTGTGGTCGCCATAGAAACCAAGGCTCCACCGGCTGCACCAGCTCAACAAGATGATTGAGGAACGTCTCCACGTCCGCTCGCGTCAAGCCGGCTGCGAGAATATGTTCAGCACGGCAACTGACCGCCTCATACTCCACGAACAAGGGCACGGTCGCCAACAGGTCCACGATCCCGTCATCAGCCGCCAGCAACAGCGCCGCAGAAGCCCCCGTCGGGCTGCGCAGTGCGGCAATGATCACGTCTGTATCGAGGACCAATCTCATGGAAAGAAATGATGTCATATCACGGGCGATGTGACAATCCGCATCAAGCCCCTATCCCATCCAGACTGAAAGACCAGCGCCTGTTCTGATCCACCCACTTTCCGCATTTTCCCACGCCAGAATCCCGCCTTGATTGCCGTGTAAGCAGCAACTCCATCTTCGGGGCGAACCGCCCGGCCTTGCCTAGTGCCGGCTTTTTTGCTCTAAGGATGGCTCCATATCTCCGCTGGCGTTACCCGGGTGGTCTTCCCATGTCCTTGCGTGCCCTGTCCGTGATCGGTCGTTCCGCCCTGCTGGGCACCCTGGCGCTGGGTCTCTCCGGCTGCTCCACGCTGGAAAGCCTGGGTCTTGGCGGTGGGGAGCCCGAGGCTCCCAACACGCAGATCCTGCGCCAGAACAATGACGGCCAGGCCGGCATGAATGCCGCCGCCCGTCCGGCCGGCACCGTGACGGTGAACGCCTATCTGTGGCGCGCCGCGCTCGATACCGTCACCTTCATGCCGCTGATCCAGGCCGACCCCTATGGCGGCGTGATCCTGACCGACTGGTACAGCCCGCCGGCCACGCCCAGCGAGCGGTTCAAGGTCAATCTCTACATCCTGGATGCGGCCCTGCGCGCCGATGGCGTGCGTGCCACCGTGTTCCGTCAGGAGCTGAAGAACGGCGTATGGATCGATGCCGCCGTGACGGCCGAAACCGGCACGCAGATGGAAGACACGATCCTGACGCGTGCCCGCCAGTTGCGTCAGCAGTCGGCGGCACCCAGCAACTGATCCATTCCCTGTCGCCGCTTTGCGGCGCAGGCATGCTAAGGCCGGCATTCGCCGGCCTTCAGCGTTCATGGTAATGATCGCTGGCAGACATTCTTAACCGCCGGGCATCGGCCCCCTGTCACGGGTGACGCCCGGCGATGCGACACTCGTTCGACAGGGCCCACCCGCATGTCCCGCTACAACGTCCGCGAAACCGAAGCCAAGTGGCAATCCGTCTGGGATGAGCGCCGCAGCTTCGCCGTCACCGCCGACAAGACCAAGCCCAAGACCTATGTGCTGGAGATGTTCCCCTATCCGTCGGGGCGCATCCATATGGGCCATGTGCGCAATTACACCATCGGCGATGTGATCGCCCGCTACAAGCGGTCCAAGGGCTTCAATGTCCTGCACCCGATGGGCTGGGACGCGTTCGGCCTGCCGGCGGAGAATGCGGCACTGGAGCGCAATACCCATCCCGGCACCTGGACGTACGAGAATATCGCCGCCATGCGCGCCCAGCTGAAGACGATGGGCCTGGCCATCGACTGGGAGCGCGAGATCGCCACCTGCCGGCCGGAATATTACCGGTTCGAACAGAAGATGTTCCTGGATTTCCTGAAGGCCGGTCTGGCCTATCGCAAGGAAAGCTGGGTCAACTGGGACCCTGTGGACAACACCGTCCTGGCCAACGAGCAGGTGATCGACGGCCGCGGCTGGCGCACCGGCGCCTTGGTGGAAAAGCGCAAGCTTTCCCAATGGTTCCTTAAGATCACCCATTTCGCCGATGAGCTGCTGTCGGCCATCACCACGCTGGATCGCTGGCCTGAAAAGGTCCGCATCATGCAGGAGAACTGGATCGGCAAGTCCACGGGCTGCCGCTTCTTCTTCCAGCTGTCCGACGGCCATCCGGACCTGGAGGTGTTCACCACCCGTCCGGACACGCTGTTCGGCGCCTCCTTCGTGGCCATCAGCCCCAATCATCCGCTGGCCGCCAAGCTGGCCGAGAGCGATGCCGGGCTGGCCGGTTTCATCGCCGAATGCAACAGCATGGGCACCAGCGAAGCCACGCTGGAACAGGCGGAAAAGAAGGGTTGGCGCACGCCGGTGACGGCCGAGCATCCCTTCGTGAAGGGCTGGAACCTGCCGGTTTATGTGGCCAACTTCGTGCTGATGGAATATGGCACGGGCGCCATCTTCGGCTGCCCCGCCCATGACCAGCGCGACTTGGACTTCGCCCGCAAGTACGATCTGCCGGTCAAGCCGGTGGTCGTGCCGGAGGGCGAGGACCCGGCGACCTTCGCCGTGGGCACCGAGGCCTATGCCGGTCCCGGCCTGCTGCGCAATTCCGACTTCCTGGACGGTCTGGCCGTGGAAGACGGCAAGAAGGCGGCCGTTGCCAAGATCGAGGCGTTGGAGCGCGGGCAGGGGACGACCATGTTCCGCCTGCGCGATTGGGGTGTTTCCCGCCAGCGATATTGGGGCTGCCCGATCCCCATCATCCATTGCCCCGATTGCGGCGTGGTGCCGGTGCCGGAGGATCAGCTTCCCGTCACGCTGCCCCAGGATGTCACCTTCGACGCGCCCGGCAACCCGCTGGCCCGCCACGCCAGCTGGAAGCATGTGAAGTGCCCAAGCTGCGGCAAAGATGCGGAGCGGGAGACCGACACGTTCGACACGTTCATCGAGTCGAGCTGGTATTTCCTGCGCTTCGCCGACCCGCGCAACGAGCAGGTGGCCTTCGACAAGGATCTCGTCAATTACTGGCTGCCCGTCGACAATTATATCGGCGGCATCGAGCATGCGGTCCTGCACCTGCTCTATTCCCGCTTCTGGACCCGCGCCCTGTCCCATGTCGGCTATCTGGACCTGCCGGAACCGTTCGCCGGATTGTTCACCCAGGGCATGGTGACACACGCCACCTTCCAGGATACCGACGGCAAGTGGGTGTTCCCGGTGGACGTGGATATCCAGGGGACCAAGGCCACGAAGGTCGCCGATGGCTCGCCCATCACGGTCGGCCCGGTCATCAAGATGTCGAAGTCCAAGAAGAATGTCGTGGACCCGGAGGGCATCATCGGCAGCTATGGCGCCGACGCCGCCCGCCTGTTCATGATGTCCGACAGCCCGCCCGATCGCGACCTGGAATGGACCGAGGCCGGCATCGACGGCGCCTGGCGCTATATCAGCCGCCTGTGGCGTCTGGTGACGGAGCCGGGCTTTGCCCTGCCCGCCGCCGGCACGGCAGCACCTGCCAGTTTCGGGACCGACGCCACCGCTATCCGCCGCGCCGCCCACAAGGCCGCGGCCGCCGTGGCCGATGATGTCGAAGGCTACCGTTTCAACAGCTCCGTGGCCAAGCTGCGCACCTTCACCAATGCCCTGGGCGACGCGCTGTCGAAGATCGCCGCCAAGGGTGAGGTTCCGGCCGACGAGGCCTGGGCCGCACGCGAAGCGCTGGAGTACATGGCGCAGATCGTCCAGCCGGTGATGCCGCATCTGGCCCAGCAGATGTGGGAAGAACTGGGCCATGGCGGCCTGCTGGTCGACCGGTTGTGGCCCGTGTCCGATCCTTCCCTGGTGGTGGATGACAGCGCCACCGTCGCCGTGCAGGTCAATGGCAAGCTGCGCGCCACCCTGACCCTGCCGCGCGACTGTGCCGAAGCCGTCGCCAGGGAGGCAGCCTTGGCCGACGTCAATGTCCAGCGCGCCATGGACGGCAAGGAACCGCGCAAGATCATCGTGGTGCCGAACCGTATCGTGAATATTGTTGTATGAGTGAAGGGGCCGGAAGGTTGAGGCTTGGTTCAACCTTCCGGCCAGTTTATCGGGGCCGTCCGGTTCGATATGGCCCCAAATCCTTGAACCAAGCCTCAAAGAGGCGCGCCATGTCCCACCGTCCTTCCCGCCTTGCCGTTCCCCTGATGCTGGCCCTGTTGCCGGCGATGCTGGGCGCCTGCGGGTTCAAGCCGGTCTATGGTACCGGCGCGCATGAGAGTGCGGTGGGCGTGGCCCTGGCCAATGTCCAGATCGACCCGATCGTCGATCGCAACGGCCAGGTCCTGCGCAACAACCTGATCGACCGGTTCTACACCGACGGCCGCCCCGCCAGCCCGCGCTACCGCCTGTCGGTGGCCCTGGCCGCGACGGAGGAGGAACTGGGCATCCAGAAGGACGCCACGGCCACCCGCGCCCGCCTGCGCCTGCAGGCCAGTTACGAACTGATCGAGATCAGCACGGGCCAGGTGGTCTATCGCACCTTCTCCCGCTCCGTGGTCAGCTTCAACCTGCTGGACAGCCAGTTCGCGGTGCTGGCCACCCGCCAGGACGCCTATGATCGCGGCCTGACGGAACTGGCCGACGATATCCGCACCCGTCTGTCGTTGTATTTCGCCCGCGACAAGCAGTAAGGGGAGGGCGGTTTGAAGGTCCAGCCCCGCAACGCCGACGCCTTCGCCAAGCGCCCGCCGCCTGTCACGCGGCTTGTCCTGCTCTATGGCCCCGACCAGGGTCTGGTGCGCGAACGCGGCAAGGCGGCGGCGCAATCGGCCTGCGAGGACCTGTCCGACCCGTTCCGCGTGACGGAACTGAAGGGCGATCAAGCCGCCTCCGACCCCGCCCGCCTGGGTGACGAGCTGGCCGCCATCGCCCTGACCGGCGGGCGCCGCGTGGTGCGTGTCCGCGATGCCGACGACAAGCTGTCCCCCGCCATCACCGCCCTGCTGAAGGCCTTTCCCGGCGGCGACACGCTGCTGGTGATCGAGGCGGGGGAGCTGGATGCCCGGTCCAAGCTGCGCAAGGCGGTGGAGGATGTCGGCGACATTGCCGGCGCCGTCGCCTGCTATGTGGAAAGCGAGGAGGAGCTGGCCGGCACCATCGCCCGCATCATGGCCGATCACGGGTTGCAGATCGACATGGACGCTCGCGACTGGCTGGCCGGCAATCTGGTCGGCGACCGGTCCATGGCGCGGGGCGAGATCGACAAACTGGCGCTCTACATGCTGGGCCAGCGACAAGTGACCCTGGCCGATGCCCGCGCCGTGATCGGCGACAGCGCCGCACTCGACCTGGACGAACCCGCCCAGGCGGCGGCCAGCGGCGACATGGCGGAAGTGGATCGTTCCTTGCGCCGCCTCTATGCCGACGGCACGGCCACCGTGGCGCTGCTGCGGGCCGGCCAGCGCTATTTCCAGCGCCTGCACATGGCCGTGGCCCATGTCGCCAAGGGCCAGACCCCGCAGGCCGCCGTGAAGGCCCTGCGTCCGCCCGTCTTCTTCAAGCTGGAACCCATCCTGACCGCCCAGATCCGCAACTGGACCCTGCCCAAGCTGCACCAGGCCCTGGACCGGCTGCAGGAGGCGGAAGCGGAGTGCAAGCGCACCCATATGCCGGACGAGACCATCTGCTCCCGCGCCTTCTTCCAGTTGGCGCAGCTGGCGCGGCGCGGGTAAGCTGCCGGCATCGATCCCGCCGGAGCCCCCCGCCATGCGCGTCGTCAACCTGTCCACCGCCTTCGCCAGCGTCACCGACCATTGGTCCCCCAAGGTCGTGGGCCAGGTGAACGACCAGTATGTCAAACTGGCCAAGATCCATGGGACGCTCGCCTGGCACAAGCATGACACCGAGGATGAGCTTTTCCTGGTCATGAAGGGGCGTATGCGCATCGAATATGAAGGCGGTGTGGCGGTGGAACTGGGGGAGGGCGACATGCACGTCGTTCCCCGCGACACGCTGCATAATCCCGTCGCCGACGAGGAATGCTGGATCGCCCTGATCGAAACGGTGACGACCAAACATACGGGCGACGTCGATACGCCGCTGACCAAGAGCATCGATCAGCAACTGTCGGCCTGATCGCCCCGGGGGAGAGCCGTCATGAACATCGTCATGCTGCTCTATCCCCGCCTGACCCAACTGGACCTCACCGGCCCGTTCGAGGTGTTCACGCGGCTGCCCAACGTGAAGATCACCCTGGCCGCGAAGAACCTGGAGCCGGTCACCGACAGCGGCGGCCTGCGCCTGTTGTCCACCCATATTCTGGCTGACGCCCCCCAGGCCGACATCCTGTTCGTGCCCGGCGGGCCGGGACAGCTAGAGCTGATGGATGACCCTGAGACCCTGGACTTCCTGCGCACCCAGGCGGCAAGCGCGCGTTATGTCACCTCTGTCTGCACCGGTTCCCTGGTCCTGGCGGCCGCCGGCCTGCTGACCGGCTACCGCGCCACCTGCCACTGGATGTCACTGGAGCAGCTGTCGCTGTTCGGCTGCACAGCAACGGCGGAGCGTGTGGTGGTGGACCGTAACCGCGTCACCGGCGGCGGCGTCACTTCGGGTATCGACTTCGCCCTGCATCTGGCCGAGATGCTGTTCGGCCGCGAGCAGGCGGAACGCACCCAGCTTTCCATGGAATACGACCCCGCCCCACCGTTCGGCAGCGGTCATCCAAGCAGCGCCGATGCGGCCATGGTGGCCGATATGCGGGCCCGTGCGGCGGTGTTTCAGGAAAAACGCCGACAGGCGGCGACAGCGGCGGCGCAACGGTTGCGCAGCGCGATGCCGTAGCTGCCCCTCCTGTCAGCACAAGGGATGGATCACCTTGGTGTAGAGGCTGTCTTCCCCTTCCACGATCCAGTTGGCCCAGATGCGGTTCTGGTTGTCCGGTTCCAGGACCATGTAGTTGCGTCGGGCGATCATGCGGCTACGGGTACCGGGGAAAGGCGCCATTCGAACTGTGATGCGCGTGTCCAGTTCCATGGCCTTGTCGAACAGGAAGCCCAGCGCAAAGGCGGCCAGCGCCGGCGGCGGCGGGTGGATGACAGCGCTTGATATCAGCTGGTTGATGGTGACCACCCGGGTGGGATCACGGGTCGATTCAATCTGCCCCAGCGCCGCCACATGCACATCGCCCGACAGAATTGTCGGCCGGATGTTGCGCACCGACAAGGCGATCAGCTGGTGGATCAGGCGTATGCGCTCCTGCGCATGGGATACACTGTTCCAATGGTCGCGCAGATCGTCTTCCAGTTCCTGCTGCCCCGGAATGGTGGCCAGGACATCCTCCAGCAGGCTGAAGCTGGGATAGGCGACGGGAATGGAGGAAAGAAGCAGAAGATGCTTCACCTTGGCCGGGTCCAGCGCGGCCATCCATTGCACCGCCTTGTCCCAATGCTCCCGCAGCATGACCTGATTGGGCTGCCGCTCAGACCGCATATCCAGGGCCAGGATAGCCGTCGATCCGATCAGCAATCCGCGGCTGAAGCAATCACCGATCCCGTCCGGATATCTCGTCACAAAGGATTCCAGATGCTGCTGGAAGACCGCGAAGCCGCGCCGGGCCGCATTGAAAATGCCAACCATGACGGCACATTCCTGCCGCGCGGTCGGGTGGGACCCCCACCCATCGATGATGTCGTGATCATCCCACATGGCCAGCATCGGCACGCTGGCCATTACCTTCGCCATATGAGTGTCCGACCAGTTATCGCAATAGAGATCGAAGTAGAAATCCTGCAGTGCCTCGGCCATGTCCGGGGTCAAGGGCGCAGCGTTGCCATTATCGAAAGAGAGAGCCTCCCATTCCTTGAATCCTCCCTTATGGAGCAGGGAATCGGCATAGACTTGATCGCCGCCGGCGATGAGCAGGTGATAGGTCTCCCTGCCGATCCTTCCGGCGATATTCCGCCACATATTCGTCTTCTCATACTTGTGCTTCGCCATCACCGTCGGATCTGAGAAGCCGTTGCAGGAGATATAGACACAGCGTGGATCGGCCCCGCTTTCAGGGATCGCCACCGCATAGTCGATCCCATCCAGCCGGTAACGGCCATTCACGGCGATGCGGGGCAGGAGAAGCTCATAGCACCAGGCTGTTCGCGTACCCCGCGTCCATAAAGCCGCGGCGGTCGATATCCCCGTCTTATCGCCCACCTGCCAGTCGATGTTCGCAGGGGCCGCATCCTCGACCACCAGCACGGACAGATGCCAGAACTCGGGCGTGGCATTGCGGATATTGAGAACGGGACCGAGAAAGCGCGTCATGATTACCCCCATCGAGCAGGGGAAATCGTCGCATATGGCATATGAATAAAAATCGCAAAATCATGTACTGATATTCACTCAAGCACGCGCTGGTCGCAGATCAAACCAATCTGTGCCCGGCCGCCGTCAATACCGTGATCGCCGCCTCCAGTGTCTCTTCCTTCACCAGCACATAGTCCGTGTCATAGGTGGCGATGGCGAACAGGCTGATGCCCGCATCCGCCAGCGGGGCCGTCAGGGCCGCCAGGATGCCCGTCAGGGCGAAATCCAGGGGTCCTTGCACCTTCAGCGCCCGCCAACCCTGCACGGCCACCACATCGCCCGGGACACGGTCCTGCCGCACGACAATGGACAGCTCCTCCTGCGTGCGGGTGATGCTGGCAAAGCCGGGACCCGCCGCCCAGGCGGGAAGGGGAGCATCCGGCGTCAGCCGGCAGACCGCCAGCACATCCCGCAGCAGGGTCAGCGGCAGCGACACCATCAGGCGCCGGCGGCCGGCAGCTTCTCCGGCTCCTCATAGGAGATGACGACGGAAACGCGCCAGCCGGCATCCGCGTCCCGGCGCAGCAGGTAGGAGGTGGAGAAACGCATGATCTCTGCCCGGTCGGCCGAGCGCAGCAGCCACAACACCTCCGCCCGCGCCAGATCATCGCCGCAGGGCCAGGCCCACACCGCTGCCGGCACCGGCCAGGCCAGGCCGATGGAGCGATAGGTGTCCAGCATGCCATCGACATAGGCGCGCACCGCGTCCTGATCCCCATGCACGATCGGCCGTGCCGCCGTCAGCACGGTCAGCGGCTGGTCGAACAGCGATGCGACGCGTTCCGTGTCATAAGCGGCGAAGGCGGCGCTATAGGCGTTGAAATAGGCGGCGGCCTCGGCCCCGATCTGGCTGCTGTCGGTCATGCTTCCCCCAAGGATAGCTGCTGTTATCGTTGATGTCCGGATATGAAAAAGGCCAGGTCTGAGCCCGGCCTTCTCCCAATCTCACCGCTTCAGGATGCGGTTCAGCACGCCATCCAGTTGGTCCAGCGTGCGGTAATGGATCTGCAAGGTGCCCTTCTTGCCCGTGCCGCTCAGTGACACTTTCAGGCCCAGCGCCAGGGAAACCTCACGCTCCAGCGCCACGGTGTCCGGCGCCTTCTCCTTCACCGGCTTGGTCAGAACCAGCGGTTCGGCCGACATCTGCTTCACCAGTGCTTCGGTCTGGCGGACATTCAGTTCCCGCTTGATCACTTCCTGCGCGGCGGTGACCGGGTTGGGGGCGGTCAGCAGGGCGCGGGCATGGCCCATGGACAGCTGACCGTCCTGCACCATCTGCTTCACCTCGTCCGGCAGGGCTAGAAGGCGCAGCATGTTGGCCACATGGGATCGGCTCTTGCCCACCGAGCGGGCGAGGTCTTCCTGCGTGTGGCTGAACTCATCCATCAGCCGCTTATAGCCCTCCGCCTCTTCCAAAGGCGTCAGGTCGGAGCGCTGGATATTCTCCACCAGCGCGATTTCCAGCGCCTCGCGGTCCGTCAGCGTGCGGACCAGCACCGGCACCTCATGCAGGCCGGCCAGCTGTGCGGCACGCCAGCGGCGTTCGCCGGCGATGATCTCGTAGGAACTGTTGCCGGGCAGGGCGGCGGGATCCTTGCGGACCAGCAGCGGCTGCAGGATGCCGCGCTCGCGCACGCTCTCCACCAGCGCCGTCAGCGCTTCCTCATCGAAGCGGCGGCGCGGCTGGAACTTGCCGGGATGAACCTGATCGATGGGCAGTAGGCGGGTCAGGCGGACCCGGTCGACCTGCTGCTCCTCCTCATTCCCCGCGGCTTCCCCGAACAGGGCCGACAGGCCGCGCCCCAGACCGGTGCGCGAATTATTCTTCCTTGGTTCATCCATAAGCCAACTGCCGCTTCCGCTCGCGCTTCAACATCTCGCCCGCCAGATGGATATAGGCCTGTGCGCCGGCCGATTTGTGATCGTACAGCAGCACCGGCTTCCCATGGCTGGGCGCCTCGGACACCCGCACATTGCGGGGGATCACCGTCTCATAGACCTTTTCGCCGAAGAAGCCACGCACATCGGCGGCCACCATGTCGGACAGGTTGTTCCGACGGTCGAACATCGTCAGGACCACGCCGTTGATATCCAGCGTGGGGTTGAAGGCGCGCTTCACGCGCTCGATGGTACGGATCAGGTGCGACAGTCCTTCCAGGGCGTAGAACTCGCACTGCAACGGCACCAGCACGGCATCGGCCGCCGCCAGCGCATTCAGGGTCAACAGGCCCAGGGCCGGCGGGCAATCGATCAGGATATAATCAAAGCCGCCCGACGATTTTTCCAGGCTGTCCTTCAGGCGGAATTCGCGGCGTTCGACATTGACCAGCTCAACCTCGGCCCCCGACAGGTCGACATTGGCCGTCACCACCCACAGACCGGGAACGGAGGTGGCCACCGCCACCTCTTCCACCGTCAGGTCGGCGAACAGCAGGTCATAGATGCCGAATTCCCGGTTGCCCTGGGAGATACCCAGGCCGGTGGAGGCGTTGCCCTGCGGATCATTGTCGATGATCAGCACGCGCTTGCCACAAGCGGCAAGCGCTGTGGCCAGATTGATGGTGGTCGTGGTCTTGCCCACGCCGCCCTTCTGGTTGGCAAGGGCGATGACGCGGGCACGGGCGGCGGGGCGGGGCAGGGCGGCGCTCGACACTGACATTCAACCTCTGCTGTTCGGCTGGTGGCGAGGCAGGCTCACTTCGGCGAAAGATCGCTGATCCGAAGAATGGTTCCGGCCGGATCGGTCTGGCTGGGGAACCGCTCGATCCGCATATTCCAGGAATCCTTGACCGCGGTCAATTCATCCTCGGCCGTCCTGCCCTTCGGAAATAGGCAGACACCCCCCGGCCTTAGCATTCCATGCGCCCAGGGCAGCAGCAGCGTCAGTTCCGCCAGGGCGCGTGCCGACACGACATCGGCCTCCGGCACATCCGCCACCTCGATCCGTACCGGATGGATGGTGGCCGGTGCCCCGGTAACCCGCGCCACTTCCCGCAGAAATGCCGCCTTGCGCACATCCGATTCGACCAGATGCACCGACCGCACGCCCAGGATGGCCAGGACCAGACCGGGGAAGCCGGCGCCGGAGCCCAGATCGACCAGCACCTTCGTGCCGTCGGGCACCAGGGAAAACACCTGCGCGCTGTCGGCCAGATGCCGACTCCACAGGTCCTCCAAGGTGGTGTTGGAGACTAGGTTGATGGCCGGGTTCCACTTGCGCAGATGCGCCGCGTAGACCTCCAGCTTCTCCAGTGTTTCACGTGAAACACCGAACTTTTCCTGGAACTGCGCCGGGGTCATCGGCGGCGGCCCCGGGGGGCGAGGCATGGGCGGCAGCTTCAGTGGCTTGGACGGTTTACGCGGCACCACGGTCGCTCCCACGCTTCTTGACATGCCGCAACAATGCCGTGAGTGCAGCTGGCGTCACTCCCGGAATACGCGCAGCCGCCCCCAAGGTCGCCGGCCGGGTGCTCTTCAGTTTCTGGCGGATTTCCGCAGACAGGGACGCGATGCTGTCCGGGTCCAGATCGGCCGGCAGTTCCAAAGCCTCATCCTTGCGGAAGGCGCGGATATCCGCCTCCTGTCGATCCAGATACCCGGCATATTTCCCGTCGATCTCCACCTGCTCCGCGATGTCGGGCGACAGCGCGGACAGTTCAGGCCAAACCTGACACAGGCGGGGAAAATCGATCTCCGGATAACGCAACAGATCCAGCGCGGTGCGGCGGACGCCATCCTTGTTGATATGCAGCCCGTGCTTCTCCAGCTCGTTCGGCGTGGCTGACAGGCCGGTGACCATATCGCGCGCTGTCGCCAGCGCCGCCTTCTTGTCCGCCCAATGCGCGGCGCGCCTGCTGCCGACGATGCCGATATCCAGGCCCCGGTCGGTCAGGCGCTGATCGGCATTGTCGGCGCGCAGCAGCAGCCGGTATTCGGCGCGGCTGGTGAACATGCGATAGGGCTCGGACGTACCCCGCGTGATCAGGTCATCGATCAGCACGCCGATATAGGCCTCGGCGCGGTCCAGCACGAAGGGTGCGGAACCGGCCACGGCCAGGGCGGCATTGGTGCCCGCCACCAGCCCCTGGGCCGCCGCCTCCTCATACCCGGTCGTGCCGTTGATCTGCCCGGCCAGGAACAGGCGGGGCAGGCGGCGCGTCTCCAAGGTGCGGGTCAGCTCGCGCGGATCGACATAATCATACTCGATGGCATAGCCCGGTCGGATCATGCGAACATGTTCCAGACCGGGAATGTTCTTCAGGATGTCGATCTGCACGTCGCGCGGCAGGGAGGTTGAGATGCCGTTGGGATAGACGGTGTCATCATCCAGCCCTTCCGGCTCCAGGAAAATCTGGTGGCGTTCCTTGTCGGCGAAGCGGACAACCTTGTCCTCCACGCTGGGGCAATAGCGCGGGCCCACACCCTCGATCTGGCCGGAATACATCGGCGCACGGTGGATATTCTCCCGGATGATCCGGTGAACCTCCGGCGTCGTATAGGTGATGGCGCAGTCGATCTGCGGCGTGGTGATGCGGTCGGTCAGGGTGGAGAAGGGCGGGGGCGGATTGTCGCCCGGCTGCATCTCCAGCCCGGCCCAATCGATGGTCTTGCCATCCAGGCGCGCTGGCGTGCCGGTCTTCAACCTTCCCAGATTGAAGCCCAGCTTTTCCAGCGTCAGGGACAGGCCGATCGCCGGTTCTTCCCCCACGCGGCCGGCGGGGATTTTCTCTTCCCCGATATGGATCAGACCGCGCAGGAAAGTGCCGGTGGTCAGGACCACGGCGCCGGCACGGATTTCCCGCCCGTCACCGGTCACGATGCCGGCACAGGTGCCCGACCCGTCGATGATCAGGTCCTCGGCCGCGGCGGCGATGATGTCGAGGTTCGGCTGCTCGGCCAGCGCCTTCTGCATCGCCTGGCGATAGAGCTTTCGGTCGGCCTGGGCACGGGGGCCGCGCACGGCCGGGCCCTTGGACCGGTTCAGGACACGGAACTGGATACCGCCCTGGTCGGTAACCCGCCCCATGACCCCGTCCAGCGCGTCGATCTCGCGAACGAGATGCCCCTTGCCCAGACCACCGATGGCCGGGTTGCACGACATCTCGCCAATGGTTTCGATCTTGTGGGTCACCAGCGCCGTACGGGCCCCCGCACGCGCCGCCGCGGCCGCCGCCTCGCATCCCGCATGGCCGCCGCCAACCACGATCACATCATAGTGCTGCATGGCGCGGAACATATGTCGACCAAGGCTTCGAGTCAAAGGGCTGGGCTTGCATGCCGCCCCGTCACTTGCCGATGCAGAAATCCCGGAAGATCACGTCCAGCAAATCCTCAACATCCACGCGCCCCGTGATCCGTCCCAGGGCACGGACCGCCAGCCGCACATCCTCCGCCGCAAGTTCGGGGAGAGGTGCCTGCAGCGCCCGTTGCAGATCTTCCCGGCATTCCTCCAGCGCCGACCGGTGGCGGGCGCGGGTCAGGGCGGGGGCGCCGGACGGGGCGTAACGGGCAGCCACCGCCTGTTCCAGCGCCATCAGCAGCGCCGGCACCCCATCGCCCGTGCGGGCGGATATGGGCAGGATGGGACGGCCAACCAGCGGTGCGGCGGCACCTGCCAGATCAGCCTTGTTCATCACCAGCAGCGCATCCTCATCCACCAAGGCCAGAGTCGCCGGGTCGGGCAGTTCACCGCCATCGAAGACCAGCAGCTTCAGATCGGCCTTTGCCGCCCGGTCCAGGGCGCGGCGGATACCCTCGCTCTCCACCTGGTCCGCCGCATCGCGCAGACCGGCCGTGTCGGCCAGCAGGACGGGATATCCACCCAGGTCCAGCTGCACCTCGATCACGTCGCGGGTGGTGCCGGCCTGATTGGAGACGATGGCAACATCACGGCGGGCGATGGCGTTCAGCAGGCTGGACTTGCCGGCATTGGGTGCGCCCAGGATGGCGATGGAGATACCGTCACGCAGCCGCTCCCCCCGCCCCTGATCGGCCAGATGCGCCGACAGCTCGGCCACCAGCCCTTCCACCGCCGGCCGCACGGCATCGGACAGGCCGCCGGGCAGATCCTCCTCCGGAAAGTCGATATCGGCCTCCAGATGGGCCAGCGCGCGGGTCAGGCGATGGCGCCAGCCATCATAAAGCTGCCCCAACGCGCCTTCCATCTGGCGCAGGGCCTGGCGCCGCTGCGCAGCCGTTTCTGCATCCACCAGATCGGCGATGGCCTCGGCCTCGGTCAAATCCAACTTGCCATGTTCGAAGGCGCGGCGACTGAACTCCCCCGGTTCCGCCACCCGCAAGCCCAGGCCGGTCAGCGCATTGGTCGCCGCCGCCAGCACGGCACGACCGCCATGCAGGTGCAGTTCCACCACATCCTCACCGGTGAAGCTGGCGGGAGCGGCGAAGTGCAGGACCAGGGCCTTATCGAACAGTTCATCCGTGACCGGGTCACGCAGTCCCACCAATACGGCCAGACGCGGTGCCGGCAGGGGGCGGCCGGTCAGGACCTGCAGCGCCCGGCCGGCATCAGGGCCGGAGAGGCGGATCACCTGCACCCCGGCGCGACCGGGGGCGGATGCCAGGGCGAAGATGGTGTCGGCGCGCATCAGGCGTGTTTCACGTGAAACATCATTCCGCCGCCGCGGCAGCCCGGCGGGCGGCGACATCCGCGGGCAGCTTGTCGGTGGATTTCAGCATCAGCCGCTCCACCCGCTTGCCTTCGGCCAAGTGCGTCTGCAGCACCTCATCCACGTCGGCCTTGCTGGTCACGCTGTACCAGACGCCCTCGGGATAGATCACCATGCAGGGGCCCAGCTCGCAGCGATCCAGGCAGCCGGCATTGTTGATGCGCACGGACTTGCCCAATCCCAGGCCCGTAGCCTTCTTCTTCATATAGTCGCGCAGCTCGTCCCCACCCTTGCTGCGGCAGCAGCCACGGGGGTGACCGGCTTCCCGCTCGTTCGTGCAGACGAAGACATGGGCGCGGTAATAGGGGGCGGGATCGCCCTTCACGGCATCACTCACTTCTTGCCATCCTTGGTGGTCGTGCCGCCCATGGCGCTGGACATCTGCGACCACATCAGTTTCTGGAATTGCTCGAACCCCTGCATGCTCATCGGCAGCCAGGTATTCATCATCGTCTCCGGATCCATGGCCTTCATATTGGCCGACAGCTGATCCTGCATCTGGCGCATCAGCGCCTCCTGCATGGGCTGCACATCGGGCAGGCCCAGAAAGGTCCGCGCCTCTTCCGGCGTGCAATCGATATTGATGGTGACCTTCATGTCGGCGGCTCCCCCGTCGGCCCCAAAAAGACTTGGCCGCGATTTTTCCCGCACCCTGGGTTCGACCACAAGGATAAACTATCTGTTCTTCATCGGCTCGTCACGGCCCCGCGCCATGATGGCCCGATCCAGCCAAAGGATAATCCATGGCCACGCCCAATACGGATGCCCATCGCGGCACCGGCAATCTGCTGCACCGGGAAACCAGCCCCTATCTGCGCCAGCATATGGACAATCCCGTCGACTGGATGGGCTGGGGGCCCGAGGCGCTGGCCAAGGCGAAGGCGCTGCGCAAGCCCATCCTGTTGTCGGTGGGCTATGCCGCCTGCCACTGGTGCCATGTGATGGCGCATGAGAGTTTCGAGAGCCCCGCCATCGCCGGCCTGATGAACCAGCTGTTCATCAATATCAAGGTCGACCGTGAGGAACGGCCCGACCTGGACCATATCTACCAACAAGCGCTGAGCCTGCTGGGGCAACAGGGTGGATGGCCGCTGACCATGTTCCTGACGCCCGACGGGCATCCGTTCTGGGGCGGCACCTATTTCCCGCCGGAACGGCGCTGGGGCCGGCCGGGCTTCCCGGAGGTCCTGCAAACCGTGGCCCAGACCTATGCGGAGGAGCCGGAGAAGGTCCAGCGCAATGTCCAGGCTCTGGCCAGCGCCATGGACAACCTGGCCACCGGCCGGCCGGGAGAGGCCATTACCGCCGACACCCTGATCCAGGTGGCTGATCGACTGGTGCAGGAGGTGGACCCGGTCCAAGGCGGCATCGGCGGCGCCCCCAAATTCCCGCAGCCGGGTATTTTCGAACTGCTGTGGCGGGCCTTCCGCCATACCGGCCGGCCGCAGTTCGCCACCGCCACCATACAGACCCTGACCCGCATGGCGCAGGGCGGCATCTATGATCATCTGGGCGGCGGCTTCGCTCGCTATTCGGTCGATGCCGAATGGCTGGTCCCGCATTTCGAAAAGATGCTCTACGACAATGCCCAGTTGATCGACCTGATGCTAACCGTCTGGCAGGAGACGCGCGATCCGCTGCTGGCCGTCCGCATCGCCGAGACCGCCGATTGGGTGCTGGCGGAGATGGTGGCCGAGGGCGGTGGTTTCGCCGCCTCCCTGGATGCCGACAGCGAGGGGGAGGAGGGCAAATTCTATGTCTGGGCCCAGAGCGAAATCCGCCGCCTGCTGCCCGCCGACGATGCCGAGCTGTTCTGCCGAACCTATGACGTCACCGGGGAAGGCAATTGGGAAGGCCACACGATCCTGAACCGCATGCGCGAGGATGGATTGGCGGATGAGGGTACGGAGCAGGTGCTGTCCCGATGCCGTGCCATCCTGCTGCAGGCCCGCGCCGGACGGGTGCGGCCGGGCTGGGACGACAAGGTGCTGGCCGACTGGAACGGCCTGATGATCGCGGCGCTGGCCAGGGCGGGGGCCGTGTTCGAACGGGCGGACTGGCTGGACGCGGCGAAGCGGGCCTTCGCCTTTGTCCGGGACCACATGTCCACGTCCGGCGGGCGCCTCTGGCATGGATATCGGGATGGACAGGCCCGCCACCGCGGCACGCTGGAGGATCATGCCAACATGGCCCGCGCCGCCGTCACCCTGTTCGAAGTCACCGGGGAAGGCACATATCTGGACCAGGCCGTCACCTGGCTGGGAAAAGTCCAGTCCCATTTCCATGACGATGCCGATGGCGGCTATTTCATCACCGCCGATGATGCCGACGACCTAATCCGCCGCCCGCGCCATGCCCATGACAATGCCGTGCCTGCCGGCAATGGCACACTGGTCGGGCTGTTCAGCCGGCTCTGGCTGCTGAGCGGGGACGATCAATGGCGCCAGCGCGCGGATGCCCTGATCACCGCCTTCGCGGGTGAGGTGGGAAGGAACTTCTTCCCCCTGGCCGGGTTCCTGAATGGCGTCGATCTGCGGCTGCACGGCCAGGTGCTGGTGATCGCCGGCCCGGCAGATGACGCAGAGGCGATGGCGATGCGGCGGGTGGCGTTGGAACGGTCGCGGCCCAATCTGGTGTTATTCCACCAAAAGGATGGTGGGGTATCGCCGCCGCCGCTGCACCCCGCCGCAGGTAAAACCATGGTTAAAGGACGTGCGACCGCTTATCTTTGTCAGGAACAGCATTGTTCGGCCCCGGTGACGGCCGCCACAGACCTGGCCGCCCTTCTGGGCGGATGATCCGGCCCTATTTCACACGATCCATACGAAGAAGGATATCACCATGCCCGACGTTTCGATCCAGACCGATGATGGCAGCTTCAGCGCCTATCTCGCCACCCCGGCCAATGGCGCGGGTCCCGCCATCGTCGTCATTCAGGAGATTTTTGGCGTCAACGCCAATGTCCGCGCCATCGCCGATGCCTATGCCGCCACCGGCTATTTCGCCATCGCGCCCGACCTGTTCTGGCGCCAGGAACCCGGCATCCAGATCACCGACAAGACCGATGCCGAATGGCAGAAGGCCTTCCAGCTGTATCAGGGCTTCAGCGAGGTGAAGGGGGTCGAGGATCTGGCCGCCACCCTGGCCTTCATCCGCAAATATCCCGGCGTCACCGGCAAGGTCGGCTGTGTCGGTTTCTGCCTGGGCGGCAAGCTGGCCTATCTGATGGCCACCCGCACCGATGTCGATGCCTCCGTCAGCTATTACGGCGTCGGCATCGACAAGGATATCGGCGAGGTATCGGCCATCACCAAGCCGCTGCTGCTGCATATCGCCGGCAAGGACGGGTTCGTGCCGCCCGAGGCGCAGACCGCCATCAAGGAGGCCGTGGCCGGCAACTTCCTGGTCGAAGTGCATGTCTATCCGGAACGCGACCATGCCTTCACCCGCATCGGTGGCAAGCATTATGACGATGCGGATGCCAAGCTGGCCCATGGCCGCTCGGCCGCGTTCTTCAAGAAGCACCTGGGCTGAGGCCCCTGCCGGGATGCGGATCAACGTATCCCGGCTTCTTTTATTGTCGTGCGATTCACGCTTGAAACGATTCTGTTCAACCGATCCCACTTTGTCAGGATCACACCATGACCCATGCCATCACCGTCGAACAGACCGGCGGACCCGAAGTGTTGCGCTGGACCAGCGTTGATGTGGGCAAACCGGGACCGGGACAGGCCCTGATCCGGCACACGGCCATCGGCTTGAACTTCATCGATGTCTATTTCCGCACCGGCCTCTACCCCGCTCCGCTGCCTTTCACGCCGGGCATGGAAGGGGCGGGCATCGTCGAAGCGGTGGGTGAGGGGGTGACAGACCTGACACCCGGTGACCGTGTCGGCTATGGCCAGTCACCTCTGGGCGCTTATGCCGAACACCGCCTGGTGCCGGCCGAAAAGCTGATCAAGCTACCCGATTGGATCACCGACGAGGTGGCGGCCGCCATGTTGCTGCAGGGGCTGACGGCGCAGTATCTGCTGCGTCAGACGTTCCACGTGAAGCACGGTGATACGATCCTGATCCATGCCGCCGCTGGCGGCGTGGGGCTTTTGGCCAGTCAATGGGCCAACGCCCTGGGCGCCACGGTGATCGGCACTGTCGGATCGGCGGAAAAGGCCGCCCTGGCCGCCGCCAACGGCTGCCACCATGTCATCCTCTATCGGGACGAGGATGTGGTGGCGAAGGTGAGGGAGATCACCAACGGCCAGGGCGTCGATGTCGTCTATGACGGGGTCGGCAAGGACACGTTCGAACGGTCGCTGGACAGTCTGCGCCGGCGCGGCCTGATGGTCAGCTATGGCAACGCGTCGGGTGCCGTGCCGCCCTTCGATGTGGGTTTGCTGAACAAGAAAGGCGGCCTGTTCATCACCCGCCCCTCGATACAGCACTATGCCGGCACGCGGGCGGAGCTGCTTTCCATGGCCGATGACCTGTTCGCGGTGGTCAAAGGGGGCCAAGTCAAGGTGAACATCCATCAGCGCTTCGCCCTGCGTGACGCCGCCGATGCCCACCGTGCCCTGGAATCCCGTGTCACCACGGGCGCCACTGTGCTGGTGCCTTAAGCCTTAACCCAGCCTTCCACGACCTGTTCCAGCACCGACAGCGGTACCGATCCGTTGCCCAGGATCATGTCGTGGAAGCGCTTGATGTCGAACTTCGTGCCCAGCTTTTTCCGCGCCGCTTCCCGCAGTTCCAGAATCTTCTGCATGCCGATATAATAGGCACAGGCTTGGCCGGGATAGACGATGTAGCGGTCGACCTCGCGTTCCGCCACCTCACGCGTGAAGGCGGAATTGGCCACGAAATAATCGATGGCCTGCGTCCTCGTCCATTTCTTGGCATGGATGCCGGTATCCATGACCAGACGCAGCGCCCGCCACAGGGCGAAGGTCAGGCGGCCGAAATCGGAATAGGGGTCGGCATAGAAGCCCAGTTCCTTGGGCAACCGCTCCGAATAAAGCCCCCAGCCTTCCACATAGGCGGTGTGGAAATCATGGCGGCGGAAGTCAGGCAGGCCCGTCGCTTCCTGCGCCAGGGCGATCTGCATATGGTGGCCGGGAATGCCTTCATGAAAGGCCAGGACCTCCATCTGCCAGATCGGCATCTCCTTCATGTTGGACAGGTTGACATAATAGATGCCGGGACGGGAGCCATCGGCGGCCGGCTGGCTGTAGCGGGCGATGGTCTCGCTGGCCTCGCGATAGCGTTCAAACCGCTGCACCACCAGGGGGGCCTTGGGCTTCAAGTTGAACTGCCCGTCCAGCACCTGTTTCACCCGGTCCAGAACCAGGTTGGCGCCCTTCAGATAGGCATCGTGCCCGGCATCATCATCGGCGAAATAGAAGCGTTTGTCGGTGCGCAGGAACTGGTTGAAGGCGGGCAGGTCGCCCTTGAACCCGACCTTGTCCTTGATCCCCTCCATCTCCGCATGGATGCGCTTCACCTCCGCCAAGCCCAGATCATGGACGGCATCCGGCTTCAGGGGCAGGGTGGTGTGGCGGGACAGGCAATATTGGTAATAGGCGGCACCATCGGGCAGTTTCCAGACACCGTCGCGATCATCCGCCTTGGCCAACAGCCCTTCCATCGTCGCCTGCAGCCGTGTCCACGCCGGGGCGAAGTGGGTGGTGAGCAGGGTGCCGGCCTCCGCCACCAACGCCGCCTTGTCCGCAGTGGGCAGGTCCAGCATCTCCACCTTGCGGCGGAAACCGGCCAGCAGGGCCGTCTCCTCAGCCACACTGGCCACGAAGGGCCGGCCGGTCAGGACGTTGCGCACGGCCACCAGGGCCTTTTCCACGGAAAAGCGCGGGGGGATGACGCCTTTCGCGGCATGGGCCTCCAATGCCTGGATCAGCTGGCCCACAGGCTGGTCGATACCCTTGACCCGCGCCAGCCAGGCCTGCGCCCCCACCTTGTCCCGGATCGGGTGATATGTCGTCAGTGTATCGATGATGTCGCCGTGCCGGCCGTTGAAATGGTCGGCGGGATAGGTGTTGGCACGCCAGCGGGCTGCAGCCAGCTTTTCCTCCGCCTGATATTCCCAGAGCTTCTTGTTCAGCTTGCCGTCGGCCGATAGCTTGTCATCGGGGAAGTCACGGCGCAGGCGGGCCAGATCGGCCGTCAGTTCCTTGTCACTGGCGGCCAGGGCCGCGTCCGACAGGTCGTCCCACGATCCCTGATCCCCGGGCAGGCCCAGGGCCGTGCGCAGCTCCGGCGACTTCGCCGCCTGCCGGGCGAAGGCATCGGCGAAGAAGGCATTCAGGCCGGGATCGGCATCCGCCGCACGGGCCGGACCGGCCAGCAGGCCACCGGCAATGCTCCAGGCCGTGAAACCGCAGCAGGAACAGAGAAAGCCGCGCCGGCCGATATTCGGATTGTTGCTTGAACGCACCATCACATCCCCCAAATCGATGTTTTGGGGTGGGAGGATGACAGCAAGCGGGGACGGCGGGCAAGGGCTTGCCACCCCTTTGGTGTTCCTCAAACGCCGGCGCCGCATCCGCGGCTTGGCTCCACGGCGCACGCGCGCCGCAGCGGCAGTCGCCGCCGGAGCGGCTCCCGGTATCCCGGAAGCCGCTCTAATCCTCAGCGCGTGGCCGCGAAGCGCGCTTCCATCGCGTCCCACAGCACGGCTTCCAGGGCGGACCCGTCCAGCTGGTTGATCTGCTGGATGCCCGTGGGGCTGGTGACATTGATCTCCGTCAGGTAATCGCCGATGACGTCGATACCCACGAAGATCATGCCTTGTTGGCGCAGGGTGGGGCCGATCGCTTCGCAAATCTCCTGCTCGCGCTTGGTCAGCACGGTCTTGCCGGCGCTGCCGCCCGCATGGAAATTGGCCCGCGCCTCGCCGTCCATCGGGATGCGGGAAACGGCACCGGCCGGCTTGCCATCGATCAGGATGATACGCTTATCGCCCTTGCGGATCTCCGGCAGGTATTTCTGCACGATGATCGGCTCCCGATAGAGCTGGGTGAAGGTTTCGAGCAGCGCGCCCAGGTTCTCATCATCCGGTTTCACGTGAAACACACCGGAGCCACCGTTGCCGAACAAGGGCTTAACGATAATGTCCTTCCATTCGGCACGCGCGACCAGCACTTCCTCGTGCGATGATGTGATCACCGTGGGCGGCATCAGCTCGGGGAAATGCGTGACGAACAGCTTTTCCGGCGCGTTGCGCACGGCGGCCGGGTCGTTCACCACCAGCGTCTTGGGATGGATATGTTCCAGCAGATGGGTGGCGGTGATATAGGCCATGTCGAAGGGCGGGTCCTGACGCATCAGCACCATGTCGAAAGTCGACAGATCGACGATTTCGGCCGCACCCATGCTGTGATGGTTGCCGCGCTCGCGCCGCACCTGCATGGGACGGACCTTGGCGAACAGCTTGTTTCCACGCAGCGCCAGGTCGCGGGGATGGTAATGCCACAGGGCATGGCCGCGGCGCTGCGCCTCCAGCGCCATCATGAAGGTGCTGTCGGTATCGATATTGATGGACTCGATCGGGTCCATCTGGATGGCGACCTTGAGGGTCATGTCGGCATGTCTCCGGCAGGCGGAAAGGAAGATGGGCGCAGGAAAGCACAAGCGGCAGCACCGCGCCATGCGTGCCATCACAGGGGTGAAGGGTTAATTCAGCCGTCCGCGCAGCTGGCGCAGCAGATTGCGCGTATGGTCCAGCAGCTGGGCGGACGCCCCACGTTCCTGCCCGATGCGCAGGAAAGTCTCGAACGCCTGGATGCCGGCCGTCAGCTTGCCTAGATGCGCATTCAGCAGACCGGATTCCCGCCACAGGCCGATATGGTCGGGTGCGAACAGCAGCATATCCTCGATCACCGCCAGCGCCTTCTCCGGCTGGTCGGCCGACAGGTGGCGGAGCTTGAGATTGTTCTGCAGGCGCAACAGCACCTCGCGGTTCGACACCGGCGCGTAATGGTCGGGCGTCAGCTCCGCCTCCAGCCCGGCGGTCTGCTTCAGCATCTCGCGCAATTCGCGCGGACCCAAGGCGGCGACGCCGGCGAACGGGTCCAAGATCTGGCGCCCGCCGGCATGGTCCAAGCGCAGCAGGAAATGGCCGGGGAAATTCAGGCCCATCACGGTCCAGCCCTGGGCCCGGGCCGCCGCCATCACCAGGATACCCAGCGCCACGGGCAGGCCGCGCCGCCGGTCGATCACCCGCAGCAGGTTGGCGTTCTGCAAATCCTCATAGGTCTCGTTGTCACCCTGATATCCGTGCTTCTCCAGAAGCCGGCCAAGGGCGGCCACGCGATCCTCCAGCCCGTCCGGCTTGCCGGCGGTCAGCTGGCCCAGATCGGCGGCCATGACGGCCAGGTGGGCGCGATAGGGGGCCAGATCGGTGGAATGGTCCAGCACAGCCAGTGCCAGGGCGGCTTCGCCCAGGTCGATATCATCGTCCGCCGTCTGTCCGATGCGGCGCAGATAATCCAGGGCCTGTAGGCGCGGCGTCACGGGCGGGATGCTCGTTCTCTAGATGGTCCGCGCTTCCCATAGCGCAGCCGGGGCGCAGGTGTCGAGCCCCAAGGCGCGACCCGCCCCGCCGTCTGGTCTGCCCGGCGCATTGCCATATTGCCTTGGTAACGCCATTCGCTCTAGATAAACGCTCAACCCGATATAGGGTTAAGATCAGGTTAATCAGTAACCTCGGTTTCCGGAACGAGAACCATGCCGATCCCCCCTGTGGTCGCAACGGATGTTGAAAGCGAATTTCCTGCTTCGCGCGTGCGGCAAACGCCAAAAAGTATCGCCACGCATCAGCGGATCATCGAGGCCGCGATCCGCTGCTTCCTGGAAATCGGCTATCACCGCACCACCACGTCGGAGATCGCCAAGCAGGCGCGGGTGACCCGCGGGGCCGTGCAATATTACTTCCCCACCACGCCGGAGGTGCTGCGCGCCACGGTGGACCACATCACCCAGCGCTTCACCGCCGAATATCTGGCCGCCACGGCCAATGTCGCGCATGAGGGCGGGGAGGGGCTGGACCAGGGGATCGAGGCGCTGTGGCATGCCGCGCACAGCCCGTTCTGGACCGCCTGGAAGGAACTGGAGGCCGCCGCCCGTACCGACACGGAGCTGGCATCCATCATGGGGCCCGCCAAGGCCACCTTCGCCGCGCGTTGGGAACAGACGGCGAAGGATGTCTATGGCTCCTTCCTGGAAGCCGACCCGGTCAAGTTCGAAATGGGACGGCATCTGGCCTGGCAGTTCCTGCAGGCGCTGGCCGGCAGCAGCTTCGCCCCCCTGGAAGAAGACGCCGTGGTCAAGGCCCGCCTGCTGACGGAGTTCAAGCGGCTGATCCGGCAATATTGGGGGATGGTGGGCTGAAAACCCTTCACCCTTCCAGCAGCTTCAGCCCCGCAACACCCGCCAGGATCAGCAGTACGCAGGCCAAGCGACCGGGGCTGAAGCCTTCACCGGCCAGGAACATGCCGAACAGCACCGCACCGACGCTGCCGATGCCGGTCCAGATGGCATAGGCCGTACCCAGCGACAGGGTGCGCATGGCCAACGCCAGCAGCCACAGGCTGGTCCCCAGACAGGCCAGCATGATCAGGGAAGGAACCGGGCGGGACAGGCCGTGACTGGCCTTCAAACCCACGGCAAAGCCGATTTCGAACAGGCCGGCGGCCAACAGATAAACCCAGGCCATGGAGCATCCTCCATCGCGCAGGGCCGTCCCCGCCACCATACGGCACCATCGGGGTCGTCCCCGGTGGCCGGCATCAGGCAATGATACCGATATCGCGCATCATATTGTGGCTGGCCTGCCCCCCTTCAACCCGCCATTGTGACATAGTCCACATGCGGCATCCCGCCCAAACGGCATAATGGACCTAGGAAAACTGTTTGCGCAGAAAGACTTACCCTTGCGCAGCCGGCCGGGCTGGGGCAATCTCAAAGGGTCAAACAAAGGTGGCCATGGGCCCAGACCTTCGGCCCGGCTACCGTTGAGCGGTCGAAGAAGGTCGGGTCCGGAAGGCTTCACGTCCCAGGGGGGATTAACAGGCATGACCAAGTCGGAACTGATCCAGCGACTGGCCGAACGCAATCCGCATCTGTATCAGCGCGATGTGGAAAAGATCGTCACCACGATCTTCGATGAGATCACGGAAGCGCTGGCCAAGGGTGACCGGGTCGAACTGCGCGGCTTTGGCGCCTTCTCCGTGAAGCGACGCGACGCCCGCACCGGCCGCAACCCGCGCACCGGTGAGAGCGTGGATGTCGATGAGAAGGTGATCCCCTTCTTCAAGACCGGCAAGCAGCTGCGCGAGCGTCTGAACACGGACGAATGAGCGCTGTAACTCCCTGAGATAATATGAAAAAACCCCGCCAACCAGCTGGTTGGCGGGGTTTGATCTGCTTATGAGGTCGAACCTCAAAGCACCTGACACACATCCTCGAAATCGAAACGCGGACTGCGCGCGAACAGGCTGCTGGGATCGCCATAGCCCAGGTTGCAGATGAAATTCACCTTGAACCGGCCGTCGGGGAAGAATTCCGCGTTCAGCTTGCCCTGGTCGAAGCCCGACATCGGGCCGCAATCCAGGCCCAGGGCCCGTGCCGCGATCAGGAAATAACCGCCCTGCAGGCTGCTGTTGCGGAACGCCGTCTCGAACGCCACGTCGGGATTGGCGAACCAGGGACGGGCATCGACATGCGGGAACAGACGCGGCAGATGCTCCGCGAACTTGGTGTCATAGGCCAGGATGGCCGTAACCGGGGCGGCCAGCGTCTTGGCCAGGTTGCCCGACGACAAAGCCGGACGCAGCCGTTCCTTGGCCTCCGGCGTCGTCAGAAAGACGATGCGCAGGGGAGAGCAATTAGCACTGGTGGGACCCCAGCGGACCAGATCATGTATCTGGCGCAGGGTCTCCGCCGTCACGGGCTTGTCGATGAAGCCGTTATAGGTGCGGGCCGTGCGGAAAAGCTGGTCCAGGGCGCCGTCGGAAAGCGTATCCGTCATCTTTGCATCCTTGGTTAAGACAAGGGTCGTGCCCGTTGTATGGGTCAACAAGGGGCACGACGGCAAGGGGCAAAGATAGGGCGAACCTAGCGACGCAGGCTGGCCGATACCACACCCGGCATCAATCCACGGTCCGATGCATCGTTGCGGGCTTGGCTTTGCACCGGATCCCTGGCCAGCTCGGCCCGGGTACGTGGCCCCAGCACCTCTTCCATCTGGTCCTCGCTCAGCACCGCCTTGTCGAAGTCGGACAGGGAATTGGCACGGATCAGCGACCGGATGGTGCGCAGATAATCCTCCCCCCGCTCCGAATAGGCGCCCAGGGCATTCACCAGGGCCAGACCGCTGACCGGCTTGTCCTGGCCGCGCAGGCTGGCCCGCATCTGCCGAAACTGGGTATAGGCGCGGTGGGTGTTCAGATTATGGATATAGCTGTCGACGCTGCCCTTGGGATCGTCGAAGGATTTGAAGCGGTGTGTCTCGCCCTGGCGGCGGTTGCGGGGCACGATGCCCTGGTCTTCCGCCTTGAAGGTCAGCTGCCCGAACAGGGCGTTGCCTTTCTGGGCAAAACGCGAGGTACCCCAACCGCTCTCCTCTGCCGCCTGGGCCAGCGCCAGGGAGACGGGGACGACGTCCACACGCTGCAACAGCGCCTTGGTATTGACCTCGCCATCGGCGGTCAGCCCATAACGGACGGCCAGATCGGCCAGCCAGCGCCGATCCTGCGGCGCCAGACCCTGGCCGCCCTGACGGACGGTATGCAGCCGGCGCAGACGATCGCGATCCTGCTCGATCCGTTCATTGGTCATCAGGATCAGCGGCAGCAACGTCTTCACGAACAAGGCCTTACGGTCATCCGTGCTGTCCATGGCGGTCATGCCGGTGGGCAGGTCGGTCAGCACCAGGCGCGGCACCGCCGTCTCCCCGCTGCGCACCGTTTCGATGCGGTATTCACGGGCATGGAACAGGTCCAGCGTGGACTTGGCGTCCAGCTTGAAAGACGGGTCATGGCGCGTCGTGGCGGCCGCCATCTCCACCGTGAAGCCCGGATCGGGCCGCAGCACCGGCAGCAGGAATTCCTGCGCCGTCCGGTCCAGCGAACGGCTGGAAGCGGTGATGAACACGGTTGCCGGAAGGATGGCGGTGATAAGCATAAATAGGGCGGACACGCCCCAAATGCGGGCAGCCGTACCGCGGGGGCTCACATGGCCCTCGTTCGCGTCTGTCAGCATGTTTGTTCAACCTCTTACAGTCCAAGCCGAAAGGACGTGGCGCGCCGCCCGAAAACCCGGGCGCACGTTCGTCATTTTGCCGGAGCAAACTCCGCACTTTGGCCTTTGGCCCCTAATAAGGCCGGCCCAACAGCGTCAGCGTTAACACCTTAATGGTAACACCTTTCAACGGACCCCTTCCGATAGGGTAAACCGTTGCGCAGGCTTCGTGCCGGTGGGGTCAGAATTCCCCGCGAAGGGGCCCCATACCCCCCGGCACGCCGTCTGTCGACGCATGATATCCCAGGCCATTGCGACCGAATTGAGGCACAATTCAGGCCAAGGGATGCGCACCTTATCGGATTTGCTGAACCTCGACAACCTCGGGAATGTAATAGCGCAGCATGTTTTCGATGCCGGCCTTCAAAGTGGCGGTACTGCTGGGGCAACCGGCGCACGCACCCTTCATGGCAAGGTAGACCACGCCCTTGTCGAAGCCGTGGAAGGTGATGTCGCCGCCATCCTGGGCCACGGCGGGGCGCACCTTGGCGTCCAGCAGTTCCTTGATCTGGGCGACGATCTCGTCATCATCCTCGGCGATCTCGTTATCGTCAGCCTTGGCCTGGGTCAGCACGGGCTTGCCCGTGGCGAAATGTTCCATGATGGCGCCCAGGATACCGGGCTTCATCACGTACCAGTCGCGGCCGGCATCCTTGGTCACGGTGATGAAGTCACCGGCCAGGAAAACACGGGTTACCCCTTCCACCGCGAACAGCCGGTCGGCCAAGGGCGAACGGGCGGCCGCGTCGGCGGCATCGGTGAAATCGGCGGTACCGGTGCCCAGAACGTCCCGGCCCGGCAGGAACTTCAGCGTGGCCGGGTTCGGGGTCTCTTCGGTCTGGATGAACATCTGGTGCGATCCTGATCATGCCGTTGTGGCGTGAGCCTCGAACATGCCATTAAGGCGTGAGCCTCAAATCATGCCATTGAGGCGTTAACCCCGAAGTTGGGGCCAATGCCCGGCATAATCAAGCCATGGCGGCGTCACGCATGGCAGCCACCGCCATGCGCCGGTATGGGCAATGGGCATGATTATCGGGACACAGACGCCGCCCGAACCCCGCACAGACCCCTGCCCGGCCGGCCAGCGCCTGACGCACCAACGGCGCCAGTTCCCCACCCTCCGCCAGGGCGGGACGGGCCAAGGTCAGTGACAGGATGCCCGATGCCGCACCCAGGTCACGCCATTCGCCCTCGAAATCCGCCCATTGCGCCCGGATCAGCGGCCAGGGCGACAGAGGCAGGATGGCAAGCGACGGGGTACGGCAGCGCCGGATCGCTTGTTCCACGGACAGCATTCCGCCTTCATCGAAGCCCGGCACATCCAGCCGCGCCGTGGCGATGCGCGCCGCCGGCACATCCATCAGCTTGGCCAATTCCCCCGCCAGCCGCCCCATCTGCCAGGATAGCGGATCACCACCCGCCCAGCCCGTGCCGGGGGTCACCAGCAGGAGCGATCCGGTACCGCCGGGCGCCAGTACCTCACCCGTCCGCAGTGACAAGGCGCGCAGCACCGCGGCATCGGTGGGATGGCAGCAAAGGCTGCTGGTCGGCACATCCAGGCCCGCCGCATTGGCCGCCCGATGCCAGGCCTGCAGCGCCATGCCGTTCAGCCCGCCGGAAAACAGGGGCGACGGCGGCACCAGCACCAGCCGGTCGGGCTTGAACGCCACCACCTCATGGGCGATGGCGATGGGCGATGGCGGGGCAAACAGGCCGGCGGTGAACACCCGCACGATGCCGTCGCCCCACAGGGCGTTCTCCAGCGCACCTTCCATCGGTTCCTCCACCACCGCCGCCATTTCGTCCAGAACGAAATGGCGGGCCAGCAGCCGGGCACGCAGGCCCAGCAGCGGACGCAGGGGCAGGGAGGGAGGTCGCGGCCGCGCGGCCGCCAGCAGGGCCCGCAGATAGGGCAATACCAACCCGTCCGCCGCCGGTTGACCCGGCTGCATCAAAATGACGGCAATGCGGTCCCGCAGGCTGTTGGTCACCACAGGCACACAAATTGTAGGGTCTTAGAATCAACCCCTTGTGGCAGGCTTCCAGTCCCGGATCAATCCAGCCAAACGGTATACGTTTTCCGGTGGGGTTTCCTTGATGATGCCATGGCCCAGATTGAAGATGAACGGCCCATGACCCAGCGTGTCGAGCAGGTTCAGCACGGCCCGGTCCATCGCTTCCCCGCCGGCGATCAGCAGCACGGGATCAAGATTTCCCTGCACCGCCACCTTGCCCTGCAGCTTTTCCGCCGCCCAGGCGGCCGGTACGCCGGGGTCCAACGACACGGCATCTACACCGGCCTGTTCCACGAAGCTTTCCAGGTTCAGCCCGGCCATGCGCGGAAAGCCGATGATCGGGGTTTCCGGATGCTTTTCCTTCAGGGCGGCGGTGATGCGCTTGGTAGGGGCCACGACAAAACGCTGGAAATCGGCCGCGGACAAGGCACCGGCCCAGCTGTCGAACAGCTGGACGAGTTCGGCACCGGCCTGGATCTGCATCGACAGATATTCCACCGTCGCTTCGACCAGAATGTCGATCAGCCGGTTGAAGCCAACGGGGTCGGTATAGGCGAAACGCTTCACATGCGCATATTCCTTCGATCCTGCCCCTTCCACCATGTAACAGGCAACGGTCCAGGGCGATCCCGCGAAGCCGATCAGGGCCGTCCGTTCATCCAGGGCGGCCCGAATGCGTGACACCGTCTCATAAACGGGTGCCGCCCGCCGGTGCAGGCTGGACAGATCCAGTTTCAGCAGGCCCTGCTGGCTACGGATGGCGTCCAGCACCGGCCCTTCGCCTTCGGCAAAGCGCAGGCCCTGGCCCAAGGCGTGGGGTACGATCAGGATGTCGGAGAACAGGATGGCGGCATCCATGCCATACCGGCGAAGCGGCTGCAGGGTGACCTCGCACGCCATTTCCGGGTTCATGCACAGGTCCAGGAACCCGCCCGCCTGGGCCCGCAGCTGCCGGTATTCGGGCAGATAGCGTCCCGCCTGCCGCATCAGCCAGAAGGGCGGCGGGGTCTGGGGATGGCCGGCCAGGGCGGCCAGCATCTTCTTGGGCGGAACGGGAGATAGCGACGTCATGGATAGGGACCCGGATCACGAAAAGCCAAAGCGCGCGGACTTTATCCCATGCCCCTCCTTAAAACTTTAATTTTTTAGATGAAGGATTGAGGGTGTAGTGGGGCCTGTGGATAACGGTAATTCCATTTTGTCCGCAAATTTTTCCACAAGCTGGTTTCACAGTTCCAGGTGTGGAAAAAAATTGTGGAAAACTTTATGGACCTTATGTCAAGGCCCGCGGAAATACAGGCATCTCCGGGATCATTGCGATGTGGGGACAATTGACGCCATGCCGCCGATTCGTCCTTGATTCACAGGCAAACCCGCCGGCTTAATCCCAAGCCGCGCAACCGGGCCGATAAAACCGGGCTTGCCAGGGATGGAAAAGCCCGGCTACGCATTTCCTGCCCGTTCACACACATCCGTCCCCGACATATCCCCAGGAGCGGCCCACAGGATGCACCCCGGCGATCATCATGGCGGCCATATAAAGCCGCCCACGGCCCCCCGGAATTTCCACCTGCATCTGGTTTCCGATGCGACGGGGGAGACGATCAATTCCGTCGCCCGCGCCTGCGTCAGCCAGTTCGACCAGGTGCATCCGATCGAGCATTTCTGGAACCTCGTCCGCACCGAACGTCAGCTGGACATGGTGCTGGAAGGTATCCGCGAACATCCGGGCCTGGTGATGTTCACCCTGGTGAACGAGAAGCTGCGGCATAAGTTGCAGGATACCTGCCGGGAACTGTCGATCCCCAGCATCTCCGTGCTGGACCCGCTGATCGCGGCGGTGGGCAATTATCTGGGCCAGCAGAGCCAGAGCAAGCCGGGGCGCCAGCATGCCCTGACCGCCGAATATTTCGGCCGCATCGATGCCATGGATTTCGCGCTCAACCATGATGACGGGCAAAGCGCCTGGGGCCTGCATGATGCCGACGTCATCCTGGTGGGGGTCAGCCGCACGTCGAAGACCCCGACCTGCATCTATCTGGCCAATCGCGGCATCAAGGCGGCCAACATCCCCTATGTGCCCAACATCCCACTGCCGCCGGAACTGGACCAGCTGACCAGGCCGCTGATCGTGGGCCTGACCAAGGATCCCGAACGGCTGGTGCAGATCCGCCGCAACCGGCTGAAACTGCTGAACCAGGGCGACGATACCAGCTATACCGATCCCGAACGGGTGCGGGAGGAGCTGCTGGAGGCACGGCGCCTGTTCACGCGCAAGGGCTGGGCCGTCATCGATGTCTCGCGCCGGTCGATCGAGGAGACGGCGGCGGAAGTGATGATGCTGCTGGCCCGCCGGCGGCCACAGGCGGTTCCCGGCGTGCAGGGGGATGATTGATGTCCGCCTTCCTGACATCCGAACCGGTCATCCTGGCCTCGGCCAGCGCGTCGCGTCGCCGCATGCTGGAAGCCGCCGGGGTTGAGGTGCATGCCGAAGCCGCGCGTGTGGATGAGGAGGAGATCAAACATTCCGGCAAGGCCGCCGGCATGAAGCCGCCGGAGGTGGCCGAGGCCCTGGCCGACCTGAAAGCCTCCAAGCTGGCGCGCAAATACACATCCGGCTATGTGGTCGGTGGCGACCAGATGCTGGAATGCGACGGGCGCTGGTTCGACAAGCCGGTGGACCGGGCCGATGCCGCTGGCCATCTGCGCCTGCTGTCGGGCCGCACCCACACGCTTTATTCCGCCGTGGTGGTTTTCCACAATGGCGTGCGCGTCTGGCACCATATCGACCATGCCACCCTGACCATGCGGCCTTTGTCCGATGCCTTCATCGACCGCTATCTGGATGCGGCGGGCGACGTGGTGCTGTCCTGCGCCGGCTCTTATCAGGTGGAAGGGCTGGGGGCGCAGCTGTTCAACAAGGTGAAGGGCGACCATTTCACCATCCAGGGCCTGCCCCTGCTGCCGCTGCTGGATTTCCTGCGCGTGCGGCGGGTGCTGCCGTCCTGACCGGGAGAGAGCGTGAATGTTGACGGGTAAGGGGCTGGTCGCGGGCGTCATGGGCTGGCCCATCAGCCATTCGCGCAGCCCGCTTTTGCACGGGTTCTGGCTGCGCCAATACGGCATCGACGGGGCCTATGTGCCGCTGGCCGTACCGCCCGACCGGGCCGAACAGGCCATCCGCGCCTTGCCGGCACTGGGTTTCCGGGGCTGCAACGTCACCATCCCGCACAAGGAGGTGGCGTTCCGCATCGTCGACCGGCTGCATGGCTGCGCCCGGCGCATAGGCGCGGTGAACACCATCATCGTGGCCGAGGACGGCACCCTGGAAGGCCGCAATACCGATGCGTTCGGCTTCTGGGAAAACCTGGTGGCCAGCGTGCCGGCCGGTTGGTCCGTCACCACCGGCCCGTCGGTGGTGCTGGGGGCAGGGGGGGCCGCACGCGCCATCGTTGTGGCGCTGCTGGATGCCGGCGCACCGGAAATCCGCCTGCTGAACCGTACCCAGGCGCGGGCGGCGGAAATTGCCGCCGATCTGGGCGACCCGCGCATCCGGGTGGGCGCCTGGGACGGGCGCGACCAGACGCTGGACGGTGCCGTGCTGCTGGTCAACAGCACCAGCCAGGGCATGAACGGCTACCCGCCGCTGGAGATCGACCTGTCGGCCCTGCCGCTGCAGGCGGTGGTGACCGACATCGTCTATGTCCCGCTGGTCACACCGCTGCTGGAAGCTGCAGCGGCGCGGGGCAACCCGACGGTGGATGGGCTGGGCATGCTGCTGCACCAGGCGCGGCCGGGCTTCCATGCCTGGTTCGGGCGTGATCCGCAGGTGACGGATGATCTGCGCCGCTTCGTGCTGGACCCGCGATGATCATCCTGGGCCTGACCGGTTCCATCGGCATGGGCAAGTCCACGGCGGCAACCATGCTGCGCCGTCTGGGTGTGCCCGTGCATGATGCCGATGCCTGCGTCCATCGCCTTTATGCCAGGGGCGGCAAGGCGGTGGCCAAGGTTCAGGCCCTGTTTCCCGACGCGGTGCGGGATGGTGCCGTGGACCGCACGGCCCTGTCGGCCGCTGTTCTGGGCAAGCCGGCGGCGTTGAAGCGGCTGGAGGCGGCGGTGCATCCGCTGACCCGCGCCGATGCCCACGATTTCCTGAAACGCTGTGCCCGCCGCCATGTGCCCGTGGCGGTGATGGATATCCCGCTGCTCTATGAGACGAAGGGGGAGCGGCGGGTGGATGCGGTCATCGTCGTATCGGCCCCCGCCTATCTGCAGCGCCAGCGCGTCCTGGCCCGGCCGGGCATGAACCCGGCCAAGCTGGCCAATATCCTGGCCCGGCAGGTGCCGGATGCGGTGAAGCGTCGGCGGGCGGATTTCGTGGTGCCCACGGGTGCCGGCCGGCGCTTGACGCTGATCCACCTGCGCCGCATCGTGGCGGCCATGAAGGGTCGAAAGGCCAAGGCCTGGTCGCCCGCACGGAAGGCGTGAGAAGCATGCGTGAGATCGTACTGGATACCGAAACCACCGGCATCGACCCGCTGAACGGTGACCGCGTCGTGGAAATCGGCTGTGTCGAGCTGTTCAACCATGTGGCCACGGGCAAGCATTACCATTGCTATCTGAATCCCGAACGCGACATGCCGGCGGAAGCCGAGGCGGTGCACGGCCTCTCATCCGCCTTCCTGTCCGACAAGCCGATATTTCCCGCCGTGGTCGGTGATTTCCGGGATTTCATCGGTGACAGCCAGCTGGTCATCCACAATGCCTCCTTCGATATCGGCTTCCTGAATATGGAGCTGGTGCGGATCGGCATGCCCAAGCTCACCAACCCCGTGGTCGATACGGTGAAGATCGCCCGCAAGCGCTTCCCCGGCGCGCCGGCCAGCCTGGACGCGCTCTGCCGCCGGTTCGAGATCGACAATTCCAACCGCACCCTGCATGGCGCCCTGCTGGACAGCCAGCTGCTGGCGGAAGTGTATCTGGAATTGATGGGTGGGCGGCAGCCGGACCTGGTGCTTGCTGGCGGGCCGGTACAGACACAGACGACCACCGATGTCGGACAGATCAAGCTGGAACGCACCTTCCGGCCGGCGCGTGCCCATGCGCCCTCGGCCGATGAGCTGGCCGCGCATGAGGCGTTTGTGAAGGGGCTGAAAAACGCCGCCTGGCTGGCGTCGTGATCCCGAAATGGAACCTGTGTTTCATGTGAAACAGGGCTAGTCATCAAGTTCCCAAGAAAACAACCAACGGAACAGCGATCCATGCATCACCGCATCTCCCGCCGCCAGTTGCTGGCCGGTACGGCCGGCCTCGCGTTCGCCACCGCTCTGCCGCTGCCGGTGCTGGCCCAGGGCCTGCCCGGCCCGCTCTCCCTGTCCGATGCTGCGACGCCCAAGGGCAATGCGGACGCGACCGCCCTTCACGCCTTCTTCGCGGAAGTGTACGAGGCCGACCTGTCGCTGTCGCCGGAGACGCAGACGGAACGGGGGCGCAAGACCGCCTATGACCGTTGGGATGATGGCAGCGACGCCTTCGCCGATGCCGCCATCGCCCGCACCCGCCAGGCGCTGGACCTGCTGCGCAAGGGGTGGAAGCCGTCGGCGCTGCCGGCGGCCGACGCGCTGAATTTCCGGCTGTTCGAGGCGCAGTGCGAGGCGGAGATCGAGGCCCATCGCTGGCGCAACCAGCGTTATCCGATCAACCATCTCTATGGCCGCCATACCGGCATCCCCAGTTTCCTGGCCAACCAGCATGAGGTGGAGGATATTTCCGACGCCCGTGCCTATCTGGCGCGCCTGAATGGCATCTCTGCCGTCATTCAGAACGTCATCCGTCGGGGGGAGGATGCGGCTGCGCGTGGTGTGGTGCCGCCGAAATTCTCCCTGACCAAGATGCGTCCGGACATCCGTTCCGTCATCACCGGCGCCCCGTTCGACCAGGGTCCGGACAGCGCGCTTTATGCCGATTTCAAGAAGAAGATCGCCGCCCTGTCCATCCCGCAGGGGGAGAAGGACAAGCTGGTGGCCGAAGCCGCTGGCATCCTGACCGCCAAGGTCAAGCCGGCCTATGAGGCGCTGGACGCCACGGTGGCCAAGCTGGAGGCGAAGGCCACCCAGGATGACGGCGTGTGGAAGCTGCCCGACGGCGATGCCTATTACCGCTTCTGCGTGAAGAGCAGCACGACGACAGAGATGAGCCCGGACGAGGTGCATGCGCTGGGTCTGAAGCATGTCGGTCTTTTGCAGAGAGACATGCATGCCATCATGCAGAAAGTGGCGTTCAAGGGCACCCTGCGGGAGTTCTTCGAACATCTGCGCAGCGACCCGCAATTCTATTTCAGCAATGACGATGCCGGCCGTGCCGCCTATCTGGCGCATTGCGAAAAGGTGATCGGCGATTACAGCAAGCGCCTGGATGAATGGTTCATCACCAAGCCCAAGGCGCCGGTGATCGTGAAGCGGGTGGAACCCTATCGGGAGAAGTCGGCGCCGCCCGCCTTCTACAACCAGCCCTCGCCCGACGGGTCGCGTCCCGGCATCTTCTACGCCAACCTGGCCGACATGCGGGAAATGGCCAAATGGCAGGCCGATGCCATCGTCTATCACGAGGCGATCCCCGGCCATCACATGCAGATCGCCATTTCCCAGGAACTGGGTGATGTGCCGGATTTCCGCCGCTATGGCTTCTTCGGCGCCTATATCGAGGGCTGGGGCCTGTACGCGGAACGCCTGCCCAAGGAATATGGCTTCTACCAGGACCCCTATGCCGATTTCGGCCGCCTGACGACGCAGATCTGGCGGGCGGTGCGGCTTGTGGTGGATAGTGGCATCCATGCCAAGCGCTGGACCCGCGAACAGGCCATCACCTATTTCGTGGAAAACACGCCCCTGAACCGCGACCAGGTGATCCGCGAGGTCGACCGCTATATCGTCAGCCCCGGCCAGGCCACGTCCTACTATGTCGGCATGCTGAAGATCCTGGACCTGCGGGACAAGGCCAAGCAGGCCCTGGGGGCCAAGTTCGACCTGCGCGCCTTCCACGACCTGGTGCTGCGCACCGGGGCCGTGCCGCTGGAGGTGCTGGGCGAACAGGTGGAAGCCTGGATCAAGGTGAAGAAGGGCTGAGAACCCAAAAGGGGAGGGGCCCCGAGCCTCTCCCCATTGACGCGGGTTTGACCTGTCGCCACCATGCCCATCTCGCACCGCAACATGGATGGCGCCTTGATGACCCGGCTGATCACCGCCCTGCTGACCCTGCTGTTCGTTCTGGCGCCGGCGCGGGCGGAATTGCTGGACGCCACGCCGCGCACGGCGGTGATGTCGGCCTTCGCACCGGAACTGGTCACCCTGCTGGCCGCCACCAGGGACAAGAAGATGGTCAGTGTGAACGGGGTGGATTTCACCCTGGGCACATTGTCGGGCCGGCCGGTGGTGCTGGTCCTGTCGGGCGTCAGCATGGTGAATGCGGCGATGACCACGCAGATGCTGATCGACCGCTTCAAGGTCGATGCGCTGCTGTTCAGCGGCATTGCCGGCGGGCTGGACCCGGCCCTGCATATCGGTGATGTCACCGTGCCGCGCCGCTGGGGCCAGTATCTGGAAAGCCATTTCGTGCGGGAAGGGGCCGACGGCAAATTGCAGCCCGCCCCCTGGGCCAGCCTGCCCTATCCGGCCTATGGCGTGATCCAGCCATCCAACGCCTATGTCCGTCAGGCCGGCAAGACCGAACCCCTGCGCAAATTCTGGTTCGAGGCCGATGCAGGGCTGCTGGCCCTGGCGGACAAGGTGGTGCCCGGCGTCAAACTGGACAAATGTGCCGCCAACAAGACCTGTCTGGCAACCGAACCCAAGACGGTGCTGGGCGGCGATGGGGTGTCGGGCCCGGCCTTCATGGACAATGCCGGCTGGCGCACCTATCTGCACGGTACGGTCGGCGCTGATGTCGTGGATATGGAAAGTGCCGCCGTGGCGCTGGTCGCGGAACAGAACGGCGTGCCCTACATCATCTTCCGGTCCGTCTCCGATCTGGCGGGTGCCGATCCGGATGAGAACCGCATGCACACCTTCATGGCGCTGGCCGCCAGCAATGCCGCCAAGGTGGTGACGGCGTTCCTGGCGGCGATGCCGGTTGCAGCCAATCCCGGATAAATCGGGGATCGGTACGGCGGCGACCGCCGCCGCGCGGCACGTGCCGCGTGAGCCAAGCCCACGGATGTGGGCGCCGGCG
Source organism: Niveispirillum sp. KHB5.9 (assembly GCF_048066115.1). NCBI lineage: Bacteria > Pseudomonadati > Pseudomonadota > Alphaproteobacteria > Rhodospirillales > Azospirillaceae > Niveispirillum > Niveispirillum sp. KHB5.9. Next base: position 55,270 of record NZ_JBLTYX010000003.1, read on the forward strand.
CTTGAGGCCGATGATCGATAACGATCATCGGAACATGTATATCAGCGCGCCGCCTGGTCCATGAAACCCGCCATCTCGATGTCCAGGCGGCTGATGCCGCCGGCATCATGGGTGTTCAGGGTGACATCGACGCGGTTATAGACGTTGAACCATTCGGGATGGTGGTCGATCTTGTCGGCCAGGATGGCCACGCGCGTCATGAAGCCGAAGGCCTCGTTGAAATCCTTGAAGCGGAAGCCCTTGATGATGGCCGCACCATCCTCGCGCAGGGTCCAGCCATGCAGGCCCTTCAGGGCATCATCGACCGCGGCCGCGTCCAGCTTGACCGGGCGTCCGGATTGGGCTTGCGTCATCTCTTCCTCCTCACCAGATTATTGACCTTTAGGTGGACCGGGCCAGGGCCGGCGTCAAGCCGCCGTTGGCCCCTCTACCCCGTTTGCCCGGACCCATGCCCATGACATCGCTTCGCCGCTTCACCACCGCGCCCACCCTGGAGGAGATGGAAACCATCGCCGCCCGTGCGGCCGATGCCATCCCCGAGGCCCTGCGCAGCCATGTCCGCAATGTGCTGATCCGGGTGGAAGATTTCCCGGACGAGGAGACGGAGCGGGAGATGGGCCTGGAAAGTCCGTTCGACCTGCTGGGGCTTTACCGGGGTGTCGGCATGCCCTGGCAGAGCATGACCCAGCCACGCATCGAGCCGGACCTGATCTTCCTCTATCGCCGGCCCATCCTGGATTACTGGTGCGAGACGGGGGAGGATCTGGACCATCTGGTCCGCCATGTCCTGATCCACGAGGTTGGCCACCATTTCGGTTTCAGCGATGCCGACATGGAAGCGCTGGAAGCCGCAGCCGACGCGGAAACCGACTGAAATCCACTCTTTTTGCACCATCTTGATGGTGTGTCGCATGGGCCATGCGCGTGCGTGGCCTTTGTCACAACCGGACGCAACTTACCCAAGATTGATTTTGATTGATCAGGTCATATGACGTGACATATAGGTTTATGTGTCTGCATATTGATTTATGCGGCCACCCGTTCCTGGATCAGTCATAAGGAGGCATCCGTGCCGCCGCGTTCCAAGCGATTTTCAGCTGAAGAGCTGCCCGATGGCAGCAGCACCCTGGTCATCCGCAATGTCGTCGTCCTGGGCAAGCGCACCAGTCTCCGGATGGAGCCGGAAATGTGGGATGCGCTGGCGGATGTCGCGGGGCGCGAAGGACAAAATGTCCACGATATCTGCACCCGCATCGTGGAGAGGAAGCCGGGGGCCGCGTCCCTGACGGCGGCCATCCGGGTGTTCCTGGTCAATTATTACCGCCTGGCCTCGACCGAGGAGGGCCATGCCAGGGCCGGTCACGGCAGGGGTGACATCGACATCATCGCCGCCGCCCTGGCCCTGCAGCCAGGGGCCGCCAGCCCGCCGCTATGACTACTAGAAGATGAAAACATAATAGAGAAGGTGGAATCTTCCGGTTCCCTCATACCCCGGGCACCCACATCCGTGGGTTTGGCTTACGCGCCCATGGGGGCGCGGGCCGGCGGTCGCCGACCTCCAAAGCTCATTGTAATGACCTTCGGCTTCACTTGCCCCCCTGGACGAAGCAGGTGCAGGTGCCGTGGGCATAGAGCCGGCCATCGTCGCGGCCGACCAGCCTGCCTTCGGCCAGCATCAGCGTACGGCCGGCATTGATCACCTTGCCTTCCACCCGCACCACACCGGCATCGCGCAGGATGGGGCGCAGGAAGCTGATCTTCAGGTCCACCGTGCCATAGCCCGTGGCCCGCGGCAGCAGCGTATGCACGGCGCAGCCCATGGCGCTGTCCAGCAGCGTGGCGGCAAACCCGCCATGGACGGTGCCCAGCGGGTTCAGCACATGGTCGGCAGGCTCGCCCTCGAACACCACGCGACCCTCCTCCACCTCGCCTTCCAGCAACGACATGCCCAGGGTGGCGGCCATGCTGGGCGCCGGCAACTCGCCCCTGGCGATGCGGCGCACGATCTCGATCCCGGGCAGGGTGGTAAGCAGGGCGGGGTCCAGCGGCGTGGCGTCCCAGTCATAGGTGCGGGTACGGCGGGTCATGATGCTCCATCCATAAAAGAACGAACGATCGTATTATAGGTGAAGCACAGAGCGGGTCAACCATTCGCGGCACACATCACCGCACCGCATTGTTATGCCTCATCCTCTAGCGTAGGGTGTAAGCCTTTCAGGCAATGACGCTGGTTCAACCAGGGCCCCGACCATGACCGAGCATGCACCGCCGATCCGCGACCTGGACTTCCTGCGCAAGGAATTCCAACTTCACCGTCAATGGCTTGACGGCAAGGGCGGCCGCCGCGCGGAATTGCAGTTCCAGGATTTGTCGGGCCTGGCCCTGAAGGGTGCGCGTCTGGCGGAGGCCAAGCTGGCCGGTGCCAACCTGTCGGGCTGCAACCTGGAGGGGGCCGATCTGGCCCGCGTCGACCTGTTCGGCGCCGATCTGGAAGGGACGGAACTGACGGGCGCCAACCTTTCCGGCGCCGATCTGCGTGGCGCCAACCTGCACCGCGCCACCTTGAACGACGTCATCTTGCGCGGCGCGGATTTCCGGTCCGGCACCCTGTCCGACAGCAGCGGGACCACAAAGCGCGACGGGGCCGCCGTGCTGACCGAGGCGCGGCTGGAACGTGCGATCCTTTGTTCGGCCAAGCTGACCGGTTGCGACCTGACCGGGGCCGACCTGATGGATGCCGATCTGGCGGGGGCCGACCTGTCGAAATGCGTGATGCTGGGTGTCGATCTGACAGGGGCCAACCTGTCGGGGGCGCAACTGGCCGGCACGGTGGTGGACAGCGAGACGCTGTCCCGCGGCCGGCATGTGCCCGACGGTACCGCCACCATGATCGCCGAACCGCCGCGTCGCCGTATCCCCGTGGCGGAACTGACCAGGCTGGTCGATGGGCATGAGCAATGGATCGAAACCGGCGGGGCCAAGGGCAATCGCCTGGACCTGGACATGGCGGAACTGGACCCGATGGTCCTGCACGGCCGCAACCTGGCTGGCGCCCGGCTGCGCCGCTGCCGGCTGATCTCCGCCGACTGGGCCGACAACAGGCTGGAAATGGCCGACCTGTCCTATAGCGACCTGTCGCAGGCGGTGCTGGACGGATCGGTGCTGGCCGGCGCCACCTTGCGCCGGGCCAACCTGTCGGGCGCGCATCTGGCGGGTGTGGATCTGACGGCCCAGACATTATCGGGCGGGCGTACCTGGCCGGCCAATCTGGACGGGGCCAACCTGCGTGGTGCCGACCTGACCAACGCCACCCTGTCGGGCGCCATCCTGCGCAAGGCCGACCTGGCTGGGGCCATCACCACCGGCGTCAACATGCGCGGGGCCGACCTGGCCGGCGCCACCCGTGCCACCGACGGCGATGCCCGTCAGCGCCGCCGCCTGCGCCGTTTCGTGCACCCGGCCCTGGCCGTGGGCAGCCGCAAGGGCACGGCGCGCACCCGCAACTGGTCCTTCGGCGGCATGGCGCTGGATGCCGACCCGGCGCAGTATAATGAAGGCGAACTGGTCACGCTGCTGGTGGCCGCACCGGGCGGTGGGGAACCGGTTCCGGTGCAGGCGCGGGTCATGGGCCTGGACGGCGGTACCCGTTCCGTGTCACTGAAATTCGAGCCGCTGACGCCCGAGTTGAAGACCTATCTCAACGGGCTGGTGGCACCGCGTTACCGCCTGGGATGAGGGTTTTCCCGTGATACCGCCGCTGTTCACCATGTTGACCCCGATGGACTGGGCGGCGCTGGGCTGGTTCGTGGCGCTGTGGTGGGGATATGGCTGGCTGACCGACCGGCGGTCGGGATCACCGACCAGCCTGAACCAGCATATGTTGCGCATCCGCATCCGCTGGATGACCAATATGCTGTACCGGGACAACCGGGTCATGGACAGCATGCTGGTGGGCCACCTGATCCATTCGGTGTCCTTCTTCGCCAGCACCACGGTGCTGGTGCTGGCCGGCTTGCTGGGCGTGCTGGCCTCGGCCGAAAGTTCCCACAAGGTGGTGATGGAACTGGGCTTCACCCAGCCAACGGAGCGGGGGTTGTTCGAGGCGAAGCTGCTGCTGCTGCTGGCCATCTTCGTTTACAGCTTCTTCTGCTTCACCTGGGCGGTGCGGCAATTCAACTACACGATCGCCCTGATCGGCGGGGCTCCGCTGGAGCCCGGTGAAGAGGCGCTGACCACGGCCAAAGCGGCGGCCAAGATGATGACCCTGGCCATCACCAGCTTCAACCGCGGCCTGCGCGGCTATTATTATTCCTTCGCCAGCCTGGGCTGGATGGTCCATCCCTACGTCTTCATCGCCCTGGTGGCGCTGGTGACCTATGTCCTCTGGCGCCGGCAGTTCCGTTCAGCCGCCTTCGACGCGGTGGCCCGCTACTCCGCCCATGGCATGGGCGAACGGCCGCAAGGCACAAAGGGGCAGGGCGGGATGTGACGGGTCAGGCCGCGTTCAGCGGCACATCCTCCACCACCAGCCGTCGGCCCAGCACGGCCAGAGCCTCCTGCACGCTGTCAATATGGCTGCGATGGTCCAGATCCAACAGCCGTCGGACAGCATTTTCCTGCAAGCCCAATTGCCGGGCCAGTTCGGAATTGTTCATGCCTCTGGCCCGCATCGTTTCATAAAGGGCGAGCTTGGCAGCAGCCAGTGGAGGCAGGGTAATCACTTGGCCTGGGGGACAGGCCGAGCCTGGAATGGGGATGGGTTGCCCAAGCTCCATGACGGCACCCAAAGCTGCGACCAGAGCGTCCGGTAGTTCCGACACGGCTTCGGCTTTTTCCCGGTCATCGGTGGCTGCTCCGCGCACATCCGGACAGCGGGCCATCCAGAACCCACCTTCCTCTGTAAGCACATAAGGATAGGCGTATCGCATCGTTTAGTCCTTCAGCCCAGCAAGTCCTTCTTTTCCAAGCCCAGCTCTGAAAGCATCTGGGCCAGGAGACCCGGGCCAATTTCCTTGGTCAGGCCCTTCAAGGTAGTAGACTTGTCGCCGTAATAAAGGCGGCCGTGGCTACCTTTCCCATGTCGGGCGTCGAAATGGACATTGACGCTTCGTCGTTTTCCAACGGCCTTTACGGCTCGCAAAAACTCGCTCGCCCCCATTTGGAACGTTCCTGTCAGCTATAGCATCGTCGCACAGATATGTACGAATCTGTTTTTTTTGAGCCTAATACCGACGACAGGAACAATACAGGAACATCCCCACCGCTTCAAGCTTCAGCCGTAACGCCGCCCCGCCTCGATGGTCAGGCCCAGGCCCACGGCGCCGAACTTGTCGCCCTCCACGATGCGGGCTTCGGGCAAGGCCCCGGTGATGGCGCCGCGCACGGCGGGCAGCAGGGTGGAACCACCGGTCAGGAAGATGGCATCTACCTGATCGGGCTTCAGCCCGGCCTGGCGCAGGCAGTCCGTGGTCATCGCCCCCAGCCGCTCCACCGGATCGGACACGGCCGAGGCCAGCCGGCCGCGCGTGGCCGGTGCATCCAGGCCCTTCTCCACGATGGACAGGTCGATATCGATGCTGGCGGCACCCGACAGCTCGATCTTCGCCGCTTCCACCTTCATGGCCAGCGCATGGCCCAAATGATGCTCCAGCACGGTCAGCAGCCGCTGGATCAGCTGCGGATGCCTGGCCTCCTTCACCAGCCGTTCCACATCGGCCAGCACGGCGGGACTGTACAGGAAGTTGATCTTGGCCCAGGTGGCCAGATCCACATAAAGATGGTTGGGCGTCAGCAGCCCCTGGCGCAGCAAGGGTGAGCGATAGCCCAGATGCGGCATCACCGCCTCCAGGCTCAACAGCCGGTCGAAATCCGTGCCGCCGATGCGCAAGCCGTCATTGGCCAGGATATCGTCGGCCCGTTCCGTCCGCCGCGCCCGGTCAGGACCGATGCGCACGATGGAAAAGTCCGAGGTGCCGCCGCCGATATCGGCGATCAGGGCGATCTGCTCGTCATTGATCTGCGCCTCATAGGCGAGTGCGGCCGCGATGGGCTCGTACTGGAAGCTGACATCCTTGAAACCGCTGGCCCGGGCGATATCCGCCAGGGCATCCTCCGCCCGCCGGTCGGCCGCTGTGTCGCCATCGACGAAATGCACGGGCCGCCCATGGACGACATGGGTCAGCTCGCTGCCCGTCCGGCGCTCGCCCTCCTCCTTGATGTGGCGGATGACCAGGCCGATCACTTCGCGGAAGCCGACGCGGCGGCGGCCCAGCAGCGTTTCCTCATCGATCAGGCTGGTGCCCAGCACCGACTTGATCGATCGCATCAGCCGCCCGTCGCCCCCGGCGACATAGGCATTGATGGCGGCGCGGCCGAAGGCGGGCCGGTGGGTTTCGAAATCGAAGAAGATGGCGCTGGGCAGCGTGTCGTGATCGCCCTCCAGCGCCAGCATGCGCGCACCCGCCCCATCCGCCACGCCCAGCGTGGAGTTGGAGGTGCCGAAATCCAGACCGCATGCCACCATGATCGCCAACCCTACCAACCCGGCCAAAAGGGGCGAGGTTGTAAGGGGTGGGGGCGGTGGCGTCAAGCGCCTATCGACTCGGGGATGGGTTTGGCTTATACAAGGAAGCAGGCGGGCCGGGGTTGCCTCCCCGACCCGCCCACTCCTAGGTCCGGCCGATCATGACGGTGACGTGGATGACACGCCGCCGCCAGAGCGGAAACCGGAACACCAGGAGAAGGGACATCTTGTGCATGTCCGTTCCTCCAATGACGGGTCGCTTGATTGCGGCCCGTCATTTCATTTCGGGGGATCGCTAGCCGCCGATCAAGCAGAAAAGTGTATTCGAACCGCTGGTTTCACGCGTCATGCGTGCAGGGCCGGAAGCTTTGCGGGCGAACACTTTCGCCGCTATTCTGCCTCTTCCTGTCCCGTGATCGGCGCTGATAGAGAATGACCCCGTTTGGTGAGCGTGTCCGCCAGCTTCGTGCGGCCAAGGGTGCCAGCCTGAAGCAGATGGCGGACGAGCTGGAGATTTCCTCGGCCTTTCTCTCCGCCCTGGAACATGGCCACAAGGGCACGCCGTCGCCCATGCTGCTGCGTCAGATCTGCACCTATTTCGGCCTGATCTGGGATGCCGCGGAGGAGATGGAGCGGCTGGCCGCCCTCAGCGATCCGCGTGCCACGGTGGACACGGCCGGCCTGTCGCCCGACCATACGCTGGTGGCCAACCTGCTGGCCCGCGACATCGCCCGGCTTGCCCCGGCGCAATTATCGGCCTTGCTGGCCCTGTTGGGGGGACGGCCGCTGTCCCCGAACGGGCATAAGGCGGATTTATCGGGCAATCATGTCCAAACCCCTCGCCCTGGGCCGCGGGATGGTCCATATGTGGACGATTGATTAGCCGAACCGGATCGGAGACGACGGACATGCCATCCCGCCTCGAACAGCTTTGCGTCCAGAAGGGCCTGAAGATGACCGAACAGCGCCGCGTGATCAGCCGCGTGCTGTCGGACAGCCAAGATCACCCGGATGTGGAGCAGGTTTATCGGCGCGCGGTGGAGATCGATCCGCATATCTCCATCGCCACCGTCTATCGCACCATGCGCCTGTTCGAGGAAGCCAACGTCATCGAACGCCTGGATTTCGGCGACGGCCGTGCCCGGTATGAAGAGGCGCGCGAGGAGCATCACCACCATCTGATCGATGTGCAGACGGGCGACGTGGTGGAGTTCTCCAGCGAGGAGCTGGAGAAGATCAAGGAAAAGATCGCCGACGAATTGGGCTATCGCCTGATCGGCCATCGGCTGGAACTCTATGGCGTGCGCAAGGATCGCCCGGTGGTGGAGCGGACCTATGTGCCGGGTGGCCACGGCTCCAAGGTCTGATGCGCATGGGCCGCGATCTCGACAAGTATCTGGAACGTCCCTGTGCCGATCATCCATCGGCGGGGACGGGGGATTGCTGCCGCTCCGCGGTCACGCGCGCCTATCGGGAGATGCAGTCGCGCGGGATTCCCGAACCGCATTGCCTGGAGGCAGCATTGGCCGTTTACCAGTGGCACCATCCGGAAACGGGAACGCCATCGGCCGCCGACATCGTCGGCTCCTGGGTGTCGACCGCACTCCGCCATTGATGCTTCGCAGGCGGACATGAAAAAGGCCCGGACGGCATCACCGTCCGGGCCTTTTGTTTTTCCTCAAGTGCCGGGCGCCCGCATCCGCAGGCTTGGCATCACTCGCCGAAGACGCGGCGGAAGATCGTGTCGGCATGCTTGGTGTGGTAGCCAAGGTCGAAGGCGTCGTCGATGGCGTCCGCCGTCAGGTGCTGCATCACGTCGGCGTCGGACTTCAGCATGGTGCGGAAATCCTTGCCTTCCAGCCAGACCGGCATGGCGTTGCGCTGCACGGCGCGATAGGCGTCCTCGCGGCTCATCCCCGCCTGGGTCAGGGCCAGCAGCACGCGCTGCGAATTGTGCAGCCCGCCCAGCATGTCCAGGTTCTTCTGCAGGTTCTCGGGATACACGACCAGCTTTTCCACCAGGCCGGTGGCGCGTGCCAGGGCGAAATCCAAGGTCACGGTGGCGTCGGGGCCGATCATGCGCTCCACCGACGAATGCGAGATGTCGCGCTCATGCCAGAGGGTGACATTCTCCAGCGCCGGGGTGACATAGCCGCGCACGATGCGGCTCAGGCCCGACAGGTTCTCCGACAGCACCGGGTTGCGCTTATGCGGCATGGCGCTGCTGCCCTTCTGGCCGGGCGAGAAATATTCCTCCGCCTCGCGCACTTCACTGCGCTGCAGGTGGCGGACTTCCGTGGCCAGATTGTCCAGGCTGGCGGCGATGACGCCCAGCGTGGCGAAGAACATGGCGTGGCGGTCGCGCGGGATCACCTGGGTGGAATGCGGCTCCACCGCCAGGCCCAGCTTGCCGGCGACATATTCCTCAACAAACGGGTCGATATTGGCGAAGGTGCCGACGGCACCGGAGATGGCGCAGGTGGCGATCTCCGCACGGGCCGCTTCCAGGCGCTTGCGGTTGCGGGCAAAGGCGGCGTAGTGGCCGGCCAGCTTCACGCCGAAGGTCGTCGGCTCGGCATGGATGCCATGGCTGCGGCCGATGGTCGGTGTGTACTTATGCTCAAGCGACCGGCGCTTCAGGGCATCCAGCAGTTTGTCCAGATCGGCCAGCAGCAGGTCGGCGGCCTGGGTCAGCTGCACCGCCAGACAGGTGTCCAGCACGTCGGAGCTGGTCATGCCCTGATGGACGAAGCGTGCTTCCGGCCCGACATATTCGGCCAGGTTGGTCAGAAACGCGATGACGTCATGCTTGGTCTCGCGCTCGATCTCGTCGATGCGGTCGATTTCCCAGGCCCCGCGCTCCCACACGGCCTTGGCGGCTTCCTTGGGGATCACGCCCAGCTCGGCCTGCGCGTCGCAGGCATGGGCTTCGATCTCGAACCAGATGCGGAACCGGTTCTCCGGGTCCCAGATGCGGGTCATTTCGGGGCGGGAGTAGCGGGGGATCATGGTTGTCGGCCCTGGCGCTGGAGTGTGGCGGGAAAGGCGGGGCGGACCATAAGGGCAAGCACCCCTGGCTGACCAGTGTCGGCCCGGACGGGGTGCCATGCCCAACGCCTGTGGCGAAGATGTCACATTTCCGTCATGCAGCGCCGCCCAAGCCAAAGGTCGGGGTTACGGTTCAATGACATTAACCATCAATCTGCCTCTGTTCTGATGTGCCGGCCAGTATTGGACATGCCGATCCCATCATCGGCCCAATCATTCGCGCCACATATCATTGATGACACTGTTGCGGATTCAGCACGGGTGGTGAAGTTCCCGATACCTTCCCTCGCCTTGGCTGTGGTCTGTCATGTAGATGACATCCTAATGTAACAAACGAGTGCCCCCACACGGGGCCGCCCATGGGAGGATTTGCCGATGAAAGTTTCGCCCCGGATCACCGCTGCCCTGCTGGCGGGTGCCGCCCTGCTGACCGTCACCGCCGCGCCTTCCATGGCCCAGCAGGCCCCGGCCAGCGAGGTCGAAGCCCTGCGCGCCCAGGTCCAGGCCCTGATGGCCCGTATCGAGAAGCTGGAAAAGGCGCCGGCCGCCGCCCCGGCTCCCGTCGCGGGTGCCGCCGCCGGCGCCCCCAACAAGACGGATGCACCGCTGGTCGCCGCCGACGTCTTCAAGGCGCCCCAGGTGGTCCAGTCCGGCACCGGCAAGATCAAGGTGACCCTGTCCGGCCAGATCGGCCGCGCCTTCGAATTCGCCGATGATGGGTTCGACAGCGACAGCATGCATGTCGATAACGCCCAGTCCTCCTCCCGTCTCCGCATCGCCGGTGCGGCCAAGCTGGATGATAATTGGACGGCGGGCACGGATATCGAATTCGAGACGCAGTCCGGCTCTTCCCGCGCCACGGGCTTCGGCACCGACAGCGGCGCCTTCACCGTCAACGAGCGCAAGGTGGAGTTCTGGGTTCAGCACAAGACCTTCGGCCGCATCTGGGTGGGCCAGGGCGACACGGCGACCAACGTGACGTCGGAAGTCGATCTGTCCGGCACGGCCACCCTGATCAGCCATACCGATGTCGGCTCGCTGTTCGGCGGTGTCAATTTCCGCAACAAGGCGACCCGCGCCGCCGGCCCGAACATCAATGCCGCCTTCAACAATTTCGACGGCATGCACCGCGAGGATCGCGTGCGCTATGACACGCCGACCTTCGGCGGTGGCTTCACCCTGTCGACCAGCTTCATCGAAGGCGGCGCCACCGACTTCGCCGGCCGCTATACGGGCAAGATCGGCGATACGGAGATCGCGGGCGCCATCGCCTATGCCGACAATGACAGCCGTACCGGCTTCGATACCCAGACCAACGGCTCGATCTCGATCAAGCTGGCCTCGGGCTTCAACGTCACGGCCGCCGCCGGTACGCGCGACCTGGGCGCCCGCAACAGCGATTTCTGGTACGGCAAGCTGGGCTATATCAACAAGCTGACCAGCCTGGGCAACAGCGCCTTCGTGGTGGATTACTACACCCAGGAGGATTTCTTCGCCGCCGGTGCCGACAGCAAGGCCTGGTCCGTGGGCTATGTGCAGACGGTCGACGCGTTCTCCGCCGACTTCTATCTGAGCCTGCGCAACCACAGCTACGACACGCCCGCGGCCAACTTCAAGGATGTGCTGGGTGTGATCTCGGGTGCGCGCGTCCGGTTCTAAGCATGTTTGCGGTCCCCGCAAACATGCTTAGAGTCTTCGCGTTCCTCAAGTGCCGGCGCCGCATCCGCGACTTGGCTTCACGCCGCACGTGCGGCGCGGCGGCAGTCGCCGCCGGAGCGGTTTCCGACTGACCGGAAACCGCTCTAAGGTCTTCATAACCCCTCGCCGCGCCGGTCGGTCGCGGCCCTGGCCCGGTTTCCGTCTAAGACGAGCGGAAACCGGGTTTTTTGTTTCCGCCATCCCATATTGCCAGGCCAGCATTTCATGCTATGTCCCCCCATATCGGTTTCGGATCACGGATCGCGCGGATGCAAGCGGCGGAGACGGGGATGGGCGGCTGGCAGCTTGCCCTTCTGGTGCATGTGTTCTTGACCCTGGCGGCCATCTGGCCGGCGCGGATGCTGCTGCAACGGGCGGGTCTGCCGGTCTCCCTGATGGGCTGGCTGGCGCTGCCTTTGTTCGGCTGGGCGATTTTCGCCAGTTTCCTGGCCTTCAAGACCTGGCCCAACCTGCCGCCCTTGCCGGAAAAGCTGCACCCGCGTGAGCGGCTGAAGCGCCAGCGGGCCAGGGAACAAGCCGCAACGGGGGAGGGCTGATCCATGCCGCGTTATGGCGATCTGGTGGACATGCTGTCCTTCCTGCCCGGCTGGGCGTCGATCCTGGTGGTGGTGCTGACCATTACCTGGACGGTGTGCATGGCCGGCATCGCGCTGGGCAAGACCGGGCGTAACCCTCTCTGGGCCGTCACTGTCTTTGTGTTCTTCCCCATGCTGACCATTGGGCTATGGATCCTGGCGCTGACGCGCTGGCCCCGGATGGACCGGAATCCTTAAGGGTGCGGACACGCCATCCCTATCTCGACCATCCCGGCCCCATCCCCTTCGCCCATCGCGGCGGTGGACTGGAAGTGCCGGAGAACAGCATGGCGGCCTTCGCCCATGCCGCCGGCCTGGGCTACCGCTATATCGAGACGGATGTGCAGGCGACGGCGGATGGCCATCTGGTCGTCTTCCATGATCCGATACTGGACAATCTGACAGACGGGCAGGGCCGGGTGGGTGAACTGCCCTGGTCGGTGGTGTCGCGGGCCCGCGTCGGCGGGCGGGAACCGATCCCGCTGCTGGACGAGGTGCTGGAGACTTGGCCGGACCTGCGCTTCAACATCGATCCCAAATCCGATGCGGCCGCCGCGATCCTTCCCGATGCGCTGCGCCGGCACGGGGCCCTGGACCGGGTCTGCGTGGGCTCCTTTTCCGGGGCGCGGCTGGGCCGGCTGCGCCGGGCGATGGGCCGCGATCTCTGTTCGTCGGCCGGGCCCTGGGATGTGGCACGGGTCTGGGCGGCGGGCCATGGCCTGCCCATGCCGGGTCCGTCCGGCCCGCATTGCCTGCAGGTGCCCGTGCGGCACAAGGGCCTGACGGTGGTCACGCCCGGTCTGCTGCGCGCCGCCCATGCCCGCGACCTGCCCGTCCATGTCTGGACCATCGATGAGGAACGGGAGATGGAGAGGCTGTTGGACATGGGGGTGGACGGGATCATCACCGACCGGCCCACCCTGCTACGCGACGTGATGATGCGCCGGGGGTTATGGGTTTAACCCAGTTCGTCCGGGGGCATCTGGCGGCTGGTTTCCTCATGCACGGCCCGGTCATGTCCGCTGCGGTGGGAAAAGAACACCAGCGCCATCAACCCGCCGCCGACCGCCAGACAGCCCAGCACGCCCAGGCCCAGGGCGATGAAGCCATGCAGGCTGATTTGCTGTTCCGGCCCGCCGCCGCCCACCGCGTTCCAGGCCATGACTCCACCGACGGCGGCGGCCAGCAGCAGCGCCAGCAGGCAGGCGAACATCAACAGGCCACCGCGGCTCATCTCTTCTTTCCATCCCTTGCCATTGGTCCCATCCCATATGGGGGCCGCATGCATCGCCGCCCAGCCCCCATGCGGATGCGGGCCACCGGGTCTGGACAGGGCGGGCCGCCCCCGATAACTTCCGTGCCCGGTTCAACCTGTTACCGCAACGGATATTACCCATGAAGAGCGGCGTGAAGAAAGTCGTGCTGGCCTATTCAGGCGGCCTCGACACCTCGGTGATCCTGAAATGGCTGCAGGAAACCTATGCCTGCGAGGTCGTGACCTTCACCGCCGATCTCGGCCAGGGTGAGGAACTGGAGCCCGCCCGCAAGAAGGCCGAGCTGCTGGGCGTGAAGCCGGAGAACATCTTCATCGACGATCTGCGTGAAGAGTTCGTGCGCGACTTCGTGTTCCCGATGTTCCGTGCCAACACCCTGTATGAGGGCACGTATCTGCTGGGCACCTCCATCGCCCGGCCGCTGATCGCCAAGCGCCAGATCGAGATCGCCAAGCAGGTGGGCGCCGACGCCGTCTCCCATGGCGCCACCGGCAAGGGCAACGACCAGGTCCGCTTCGAGCTGGGCTATTACGCCCTGAAGCCCGACGTGACGGTGATCGCGCCGTGGCGCGAATGGGACCTGAACAGCCGCACCCAGCTGCTGGAATTCGCCGAGAAGCACCAGATCCCCATCGCCAAGGACAAGCGCGGCGAGGCCCCCTATTCGACCGACGCCAACCTCCTGCACATCTCCTACGAGGGCAAGGCCCTGGAGGATCCGTGGGTGGAGGCCGACGAGGACATGTACACCCGCACCGTCGCTCCGGAAAAGGCGCCGGACGAGGCCGAATATGTCGAGATCGAGTATGAGAAGGGCGACGCCGTCGCCGTGAACGGCGTCAAGCTGACGCCCGCCGCCCTGCTGACCGAGCTGAACCGCCTGGCCGGCAAGCATGGCATCGGCCGCCTGGACCTGGTGGAAAACCGCTTCGTCGGCATGAAGAGCCGTGGCGTGTACGAGACGCCGGGCGGCACGCTGCTGTCCGTCGCCCATCGCGGCATCGAGAGCATCACGCTGGACCGCGAGGCGCTGCACCTCAAGGACGAGCTGATGCCGCGCTATGCCAAGCTGATCTATAACGGCTTCTGGTTCTCCGCCGAGCGCGAGGCCCTGCAGGCCCTGATCGACAAGACGCAGGAGCGCGTCAATGGCGTGGTTCGGCTGAAGCTGTTCAAGGGTGCCGCCCGCGTCGTCGGCCGCAAGAGCCCCAACAGCCTGTATCGCCTGGACTATGTGACGTTCGAGGCCGACAGCGTCTATAACCAGAAGGACGCCGAAGGCTTCATCAAGCTGAACGCGCTCCGCCTACGCCTGAACAGCATCGCCAAGGGGCTTTAATTTCAGCACCTCAGGCGCCGGCGCCAACATCCGTTGGCTCGGGCTTACGCCGCACGTGCGGCGCGGCGGCAGTCGCCGCCGAACCAGATACCGGTGAGTGCAGCTCACCGGTATCTGGTATAACCCATTGCACCGATCCCCCTGACTGAAAGCCTATAGGGAAATACCTTCACCCGTGCTGGACCGAAGCTAGAATACGCCGGATCAGGGCCTTTGGCCCCTTCCATCCGATCCGCATAAGGTCTTTCACGGCGATGATGTGTTCCGAGTGCGAAGCGCTGCCATCCCTGGGGCATCCCGACAATATCCTGATGGTGCGCCTGCCCACCCGCCATACGCGGGACAAGCTGCTGGCGCTTGCCCGCGCCCAGGATGTGGCGATGGAGCCGATGGATGATCCGCTCTGCCTGCATCTGCGGCTGTCGCAGACGGAGCTGGCGCGGATGATGCTGGGTGCCTCGGAGGTGCTGTCGCGGGAGGAACAGTTGCATGGGCGAAGCCTGCTGCTGCCGGCTGGCCGTCACCCTGAAACGACCGACCTGCTGGCCGCGATTCCCCTTCGCCAGCTGATCGCCGGCATCCATGGAAGCTGGCTGGTGCAGTTGCTGGAGGAGGAGCGCTATTTCTCCGTCCTGCAGCCCATCTTCCATGCCGATGGTTCCGTCTTCGGGTATGAGGCGCTGCTGCGCGGCCGGACGGAGGCGGGCGCCATGCTCAGCCCCGGTCCGCTGTTCAGCGTGGCCGAAGAGGCGGGGATGCTGTTCGCGCTGGACCAGAAGGCCCGGCGTTCGGCCATCGCCACCATGGCGCGGCGCCCACGCGACGGCGCGCGGCTGTTCGTCAATTTCAATCCCGCCGCCATCTACGACCCCAGCTACTGCCTGCAAAGCACCCAGGAACTGGTGCGGCATCTGGGGCTGTCACCGGCCGATATCGTGTTCGAGGTGACGGAGACGACCAAGGTCCATGACCATGGGCATCTGCGCTCGATCCTGGATTATTACCGGGCGGCGGGTTTCAGGGTGGCGCTGGACGATATCGGCGCCGGCTTCTCCGGCCTCAATCTTCTTCAGGCGCTGCATCCGGATTTCATGAAGATCGATATGGCGCTGATCCGCGGCATCGATGGTGATGCCTACAAGCAGAGCATTGTCCGCCATCTGATCGGCATCGCCCGTGATGGTGGGGCGGTGGTGATCGGGGAAGGGGTGGAGACCGAGGCGGAACGGGACTGGCTGGTCGCTGCTGGCATCGACCTGATGCAGGGCTTCCTGCTGGGGCGCCCGGAACCGGTACCGGGCTGATACCGGCATCGTCAGCCTGCGGGCTTCAGCATGGCCCCTTCCGGCAGTTCGATCCCGAACCGCTCGACCAGCACCCGCCGCAACATCCCCTCATCGGTGATCTGTATTTCTTCCACCAGTTCGCCGTTCAGGCGGCGGCGATACTGGTCGTTCAGCAGCGTGTGCCGCTCCGTCAGGGTGCTGCGCGCCGCCACCCGGTTCTGCACGAAGCGTGAGGCGGGATGGGTGGAGGTGAAATGGTTGCCAAATACCAGATCCCATTCCACGACCTCCTCCGCCCCGAGCCAATAGAGCCCGAACCAGCCACCATCGCGCCAGACCGCCAGTTCCCAGCCCGGCGACCAGTCGGAAAGGCTCAACCGCCAGCGGTCGCCGGCACTGTCATACTCCCCGGCCACCAGTGGCAGCGGTTCGACCAGGCAGGAGCCGCCGAAGCCGACATCGGCCATATAGGTCTGGCCATCGATGGCGATCAGCAGCATCAGATGGCTGCGCCCGCCTGGATCGCCGCCCATGCGCACCCGTGCCACACGACGGTGGACATCGAAGCCGATCGCCGTCAGTGCCGCCTGCAGCAGGCTGTTCTGTTCAAAGCAATAGCCGCCGCGCCGCGACCCGACCAGCTTGGCAGTCAGATGCTCCATCTCCAGCCGGACAGGCAGGCCCATCTGGATATCCATGTTTTCAAACGGGATGGCGCCGACATGGGCGATATGGATGGCGCGCAGCGTGGCCAGATCGGGGGCCACGGGGCCGTCATGGCCGATACGGGCAAGATATGCTGCAAGATCGAAGGACATGGCGACAGGCCCTGGGCTGGACGGGATATCTCATCCCTTAACCAAGCCCGGCCGGCCCCGCCAGCCGCAAAGCGTCACCATGACATGAGAGAGTAAAAGGAACGGTTCAGCAGGAACCCACGACCTTGCGCAAGGCCAGATCGTTGGTGCTGGTGTTCACCGTCGCCGGTTCCCGTACTGACATCGCGCCACGCTTGCGCCCGGCCCGGGCCGCATCATCGGCGGCCAGCACGGCCAGCGCCAGAAATTCGGCCAGATCGCCCATCTGGCTGCGGCGCGCGTCCTTCACCAGGCTTTCCAGGCAGCGCTTGATGGCCATCGCCACCTCCGGCGCCGGTTCATCCCCGATCATATCGAGATTATTCATCGTACAGTCCATCGGTCGCACCCCCGTGTCGACGGCTGCCGGCTTTCTGAGAAGCCGCCCCCTGCCTTATGAAAACGATGCTAACGGCTTTTTATGGGGAAATATAGACATAAACATATTAATTTTTATTGTTAATAAGTATAAATTGGAAAGTGCACTTCGAGCGAAAGCAAACATGGTTGTAGTTGTTCCTGTACAACCTAAACGCTGTGCGGTTTACTTAAACGTCATATAAACATGTTTACGCCGGATGAATCTCCAGCCCTGTCTGCACGTACGGTACCTTTGCCATTGCGTGCCGGTCCGGTTCGGGAAAGCGGGTGGCAAGGCAGCCTTGCCGATTTTGCCGAAGCGGTGACTCTGGCTGGACAGTTGCGCAGTCAATCCAGCCTGCCTATATCTGCTGTGCGCCGGGGTGGTGAGCCGCCCCGGGGATCAACATTGGGGACCCATATCGCGGTGCTTAGGGCCGCGCGCGGTCTGCCGAACAAGAGAGGTCGTCATGAGCAAGGTTATCGGTATCGATCTGGGCACCACCAATTCGTGCGTTGCCGTGATGGAAGGCGGGCAGGCCAAGGTCATCGAGAATGCCGAAGGCGCGCGCACCACGCCGTCCATGGTCGCCTTCGCCCAGTCGGGTGAACGGCTGACGGGACAGCCCGCGAAGCGCCAAGCCGTCACGAACCCGGACAACACGCTGTTCGCCATCAAGCGCCTGATCGGCCGCCGCTTCGATGATCCGGTGACCAAGAAGGACGCCGCCCTGGTCCCCTACAAGATCGTGTCGGGCGGCAATGGCGACGCCTGGGTCGAGGCGCATGCCGAGAAGTACAGCCCCAGCCAGGTCAGCGCCTTCATCCTGCAGAAGATGAAGGAAACGGCCGAGGCCTATCTGGGCGAGAAGGTGACGCAGGCCGTCATCACCGTCCCAGCTTACTTCAACGACAGCCAGCGTCAGGCCACCAAGGATGCCGGCAAGATCGCCGGCCTGGAAGTGCTGCGCATCATCAACGAGCCGACGGCCGCCGCCCTTGCCTATGGCATGGAGAAGAAGGGCACCGGCACCATCGCCGTGTACGACCTTGGCGGCGGCACCTTCGACGTCTCGATCCTGGAAATCGGCGACGGCGTGTTCGAGGTGAAGTCCACCAACGGCGACACGTTCCTGGGTGGTGAGGATTTCGACGGCAAGATCATCGATTACCTGGCCGAGGAGTTCCAGAAGGAGCAGGGCATCGACCTGCGCAAGGACCGTCTGGCCCTGCAGCGCCTGAAGGAAGCCGCCGAGAAGGCCAAGATCGAGCTGTCCAGCTCCGTCCAGACCGAGGTGAACCTGCCCTTCATCACGGCCGATGCGTCGGGTCCGAAGCACCTGAACATCAAGCTGACCCGCGCCAAGCTGGAAGCCCTGGTGGAAGACCTGGTGCGCCGCACCGTCGGCCCCTGCCAGAGCGCGCTGAAGGATGCCGGCCTGAAGGCTTCCGAGGTGGATGAGGTGATCCTGGTCGGCGGCATGACCCGCATGCCCAAGATCATCGAGACCGTGAAGCAGATCTTCGGCAAGGAGCCGAACCGTGGCGTGAACCCCGACGAGGTGGTGGCCATCGGTGCGGCGATCCAGGGCGGCGTCCTGAAGGGCGACGTCAAGGACGTGCTGCTGCTGGACGTCACGCCGTTGTCGCTGGGCATCGAGACGCTGGGTGGCGTGTTCACCCGCCTGATCGACCGCAACACCACGATCCCGACCAAGAAGTCCCAGGTCTTCTCCACGGCCGAGGACAACCAGTCGGCCGTGACCATCCGCGTGTTCCAGGGTGAGCGCGAGATGGCCCAGGACAACAAGATGCTGGGCCAGTTCGACCTGATGGGCATCCCGTCCGCCCCGCGCGGCGTGCCGCAGATCGAGGTGACCTTCGACATCGACGCCAACGGCATCGTCAATGTCGGCGCCAAGGACAAGGCCACCGGCAAGGAGCAGGTGATCCGCATCCAGGCGTCGGGCGGCCTGTCGGACGCCGACATCCAGAAGATGGTCAAGGATGCCGAGGAGCATGCAGCCGACGACAAGAAGCGCAAGGAACTGGTCGAGGCCAAGAACCATGCCGACGGCCTGATCCATTCCACCGAGCGCACCTTGAAGGAAAACGAGGACAAGGTGTCCCCGGCCGACAAGTCCGCCGTGGAAGCCGCCATCGCCGACCTGAAGGCCGCCATGGGTGGCGAGGACCCGGCCGCCATCAAGGCCAAGACCGACGCGCTGGCCCAGGCCAGCATGAAGGTCGGTGAGGCCCTGTACAAGGCCGGCCAGGAAGGCGGCGCCGATGGGACCCAGGCTTCGGCCGGGACCGCCGATGATGACGCGCCGGGCGGTGAGAAGGTTGTGGACGCCGACTTCGAGGAAGTCGACGACCGCAAGAAGAACTGAGCAGCCCGCTCCCCTGAAGGGAGCGGAAAGCTGGTCTTTCAAGGCGCGGGCCCGTCCGGTTTCCCCGGGCGGGCCTGTTGCATGACGGGACCGGCCATGGAATTGTGACGATTGGCTTCAGGTCCGGGGGTCGCGCCGAAATTGGGCGACCGGACTGGATGCGAAGGGACAGAGGCCGCGATGTCGAAACGTGACTATTACGAAGTTCTCGGCGCGCAGAAGAATGCCAGCGCCGACGACCTGAAAAAGGCCTATCGCAAGCTGGCCATGCAGTATCACCCGGATCGCAACCAGGGTGACAAGACGGCCGAGCAGAAATTCAAGGAAATCAACGAGGCCTATGACTGCCTGAAGGACGAGCAGAAGCGCGCCGCCTATGACCGGTTCGGCCATGCCGCCTTCGAGGGCGGGCGGGCTCCCGGTGCGGGGGGCGGTGCCGCCGGCTTCGATTTCGGCGGCGGCTTCGCCGACATCTTCGACGAGATGTTCGGGGAGTTCATGGGCCGTGGCGGTCGCGGCGGGCAGACCAACAACCGCGGCGCGGACCTGCGCTACAACCTGGAAATCAGCCTGGAGGACGCCTTCAAGGGCTCCGCCACCCAGGTGCGCGTGCCCACCAGCGTCATGTGCGATCCCTGCGGCGGGTCGGGTGCGGAAAGCGGCAGCAGCCCCACCACCTGCACCACCTGCAACGGTGCGGGCAAGGTGCGGGCCCAGCAGGGCTTCTTCACCATCGAACGGTCCTGCCCCACCTGTAACGGTGCCGGCCGCGTCATCAAGGACCCGTGCCGCCATTGCAACGGCCAGGGAAGGGTGCGCAAGGAGAAGACCTTGGCTGTCTCCATCCCGCCCGGCGTGGAGGATGGCACCCGCATCCGCCTGGCCGGAGAGGGGGAGGCGGGATTGCGCGGCGGCACGCCGGGCGATCTCTATATCTTCCTGTCCATTGGCGCCCACCGCTTCTTCCAGCGTGACGGTGCCAACCTGCATTGCCGTGTGCCCATTCCCATGACTACGGCGACGCTGGGTGGTTCTATCGAGGTGCCGACCATCGATGGCAGCCGCGCCAAGGTCAACGTGCCGGCCGGCACCCAGACGGGCCACCAGTTCCGCCTGAAGGGCAAGGGCATGAGCGTGCTGCGCAGCCCGGCGCGTGGCGATCTCTATATCAATGTCATGGTCGAAACCCCGGTCAACCTGACCAAGAAGCAGCAGGAACTGCTGCGCGAGTTCGAGAAGGAAGCGGCCGAGAACGGCCATAACCCCGAGTCGGAAGGCTTCTTCGCCAAGGTGAAGGAGTTCTTCGCGGATTTGAAGGATTGAGGTTGGGAGCTTCCTCTTTCCCGATCACCAACCGTTACCCCGGCGAAAGCCGGGGCCCAGTTCGTAGAGACCTGAGCTTGTGATCTGGGCCCCGGCTTTCGCCGGGGTGACGGTTGAAGGGAGCGGCACGAAGGTGCCCAAGCGGTGGCGGAAGGTGGTTTTGCCTTAATTCGGGCGCGCTGCTGCTATTAAAGACACCTCGTATCGCTGACGGTAACGTGGCGCCCCTATCCCGGACCCATCCCCTATGAGCTTCGCCCGCGCCATCGCCACCGTCGGCGGCATCACCATGGTCAGCCGCGTGCTGGGTTTCGTGCGCGACATGCTGCAGGCCCGGTTCCTGGGCGCCGGCATGGAGGCGGATGCGTTCTTCGTGGCCTTCCGCCTGCCCAACCTGTTCCGTTCGCTGTTCGCCGAAGGCGCCTTCACGGCGGCTTTCCTGCCCCTGTTCAGCGGTACCTTGCAGAAGGACGGCAAGGAGGGCGCCATCGGGCTGGCGGAGGAGGCCTTGTCCTTCATGGTCGCCATCTTGATGGTTTTCTCAATCATCATGGCTCTGGCAATGCCCTGGGTGGTGGCGATACTGGCCACCGGATTTCACGACGATCCGGCGCAGTTCAAGCTGGCCATTACCCTTTCCCACATCACCTTCCCCTATCTGGCGCTGATTTCCATCACCGCCCTGTTTGGCTCTATCCTCAATGCCGTGGGCCGGTTCGGACCGTTTGCGGCAGCCCCCATCCTGCTGAATATCGTGCAGATCACCGGGCTGCTGCTGTCGGGGCCGCTGGGCATCGGGGCGCATTGGATGCTGGCCTATGGCGTGCCCATCGCCGGGCTGGCGCAGATGCTGTGGATGATCGTGGCGGCCAAGCGGGCGGGCATGGGCCTGTCGTTGCGTCGCCCCCGCCTGACGCCACGCGTGAAGAAGCTGTTCGCGCTGCTGGCGCCGGGCATCCTGGGGGCCGGGGTCTATCAGTTCAACCTGCTGGTCGGCACCAACCTCGCCTCCTGGTTGCCCACGGGGGCGGTCTCCCATCTGCAATATGCCGACCGGTTGAACCAGCTGCCCATGTCGGTGATCGGGGTGGCGGTGGGCACGGCGCTTTTGCCACTGCTGTCCCGGCAGATGGCGGCCGGTGACCATGACGGGGTGAAGGCCAGCATTTCCCGCGGGCTGGAATTCGCCGCCCTGTTCGGCCTGCCGGCCACGGCGGCCTTGCTGGCCATTCCGGCACCGCTCGTCCATGTCCTGTTCAAGGGCGGGGCCTTCACGGCGGCCGATGCGACGGCGACGGCGGCGGCGCTGCAGGCCTTCGCCATCGGCATTCCCGCCTTCATCGTGGCCAAGATCCTGTCCTCGGCTTATTTCGCCAAGCAGGACACGAAAGGGCCGGTGCGCATCGCCATCGTGGTGCTGATCGGCAATGTCCTGGTGTCGCTGGCCCTGATCGACCCGCTGGGCCATGTCGGGTTGGCCCTGGCGCCGGGTCTGACGGCCTGGCTGAACGTGGTGCTGCTGGCCATCGGCCTGCGCCGGCGGGAGCTGTTGTCACCCGATGCGCGGTTGAAAAGCCGGCTGTGGCGCATGGCGCTGGCGGCGGTTGGTCTGGCCGGGGCCGGCATCGGGCTGACGGAATTGCTGGCGCGCTTTCTGTTCGCCGGGACGGCGCCGGAGCGGATCGCGGCCCTGGCCGCTGTCATCATCGGCGCCTCCATCACCTATTTCGCGCTGTGCTTCCTGTTTAAGGCCACGCGCCTTGCGGAGATCAAGGGGCTGCTGCGCCGGGGCAAGGGCACGCCGCCAGCTTGACCTTGGATCGGCCGGCGCGCCATACAGGCAGCCCGGCATTTCGCCTTCCACAAGCGACCGATCGAGACCCATAACATGAGCCTTATCTTTTCCGGCATGCAGCCGACCCGCCAGCTCCACCTCGGCAATTATCTCGGCGCATTGAAGAACTGGGTGAAGTTGCAGAACGAGATGGACGCGATTTTCTGCGTCGTCGATCTGCACGCGATGACCATCGACCATGATCCGGAGACCCTGCGCTCCAACATCCGCGAGGTCGCGGCGGCCTATATCGCCGCCGGCATCGACCCGGAAAAGAACATCCTGTTCAACCAGTCGGCGGTTTCCGGCCATGCCGAGCTGAACTGGATCCTGGCCTGCCACACGCCGCTGGGTTGGCTGAACCGCATGACCCAGTTCAAGGAGAAGGCGGGCAAGCAGAAGGACAATGCCGTCCTGGGGCTCTACGCCTATCCGGTGCTGATGGCGGCCGACATCCTGCTCTACAAGGCCACGCATGTACCGGTGGGCGAGGATCAGAAGCAGCATCTGGAACTGGCCCGCGACATTGCCGGCGCCTTCAACCGCTATTACAAGGCCGACGGTTTCTTCCCCCTGCCGGAACCGCAGATCCTGGGCGAGGCGACGCGGGTGATGAGCCTGCGCGACGGCACCAAGAAGATGTCGAAGTCGGATGAGAGCGAGTATAGCCGTATCAACCTGACCGACGATGCCGACACGATCGCGCTGAAGATCCGCAAGGCCAAGACCGATCCGGAGCCGCTGCCCGAGACGGTGGAAGAACTGGAAAAGCGTCCGGAGGCCAACAACCTGGTCACCATCTACGCGTCGCTGTCCGACACCAACCGCGCCGCCGTGCTGGCCCAGTTCGGCGGGCAGCAGTTCAGCGCCTTCAAGGGGGCGCTGGCCGACCTGTCGGTGGCCAAGCTGGCCCCCATCGCCGGCGAGATGAACCGCCTGTTGGGTGATAAGGCGGAGCTGGACCGGTTGCTGAAGAAGGGTGCCGACCGTGCTGGCGAGATCGCGGCGCGGACGGTGAACGAGGTCAAGGATCTGGTGGGGTTGGTGCGGTTCTGATCACCGCTTTCCGGCGAAATGGCACGGGATGGACGGGCAACCGTCCATCCCGTTTTCGTCACGCCGCCTTCTTCTTCACCTTCGCCACCTTGGCCGGTTCCGGCTCACCCTCCGGCTCGGCCAGGGCCGCCAACAGTGCCCCGCGGATTTCCGCCAGCTTGCGCTCGTGCGTGATCTTCAGGCCGAACACGTCCTTCACATAGAACACGTCGATGGCGACATTGCCGTAGGTGGAAATCTTCGCCGACGCGATCTGCAGGTTGGCCTGGGTCAGCGTGCGGGTCAGCAGATAGAGCAGGCCCGGCCGGTCGCGGCCATTGACCTCGATCACCGTGTGGTTGCCGGTGACGGTGTTATCCACCAGCACGCGTGGTGCGACCTTGAAGGCGCGGGACCGGGCCGTCTGTGGCGGGCGCTTGCGGGCCAGTTCGTCGGCCAGGCGCAGTTCCCCCGCCAGCACCTTGTCCACCATCACCGACAGCCGCGCCAGCTTGTCGCCGCTGTCGAAGGACCCACCACCGGCCGCCTGCACCGTGAACACGTCCAGCGCCATGCCGTTGGTCATGGTGAAGATGCGGGCATCCATGATGTCCGCCCCGGCCAGGGCCAGCGCCCCGGCCAGACGGGAGAACAGGCCCGGATGGTCGGCGGTATAGACCGTGACCTCCGTGATGGTCCGACCGCGATCGACGCGGGTATCCAGCGTCAGCGGCGCTTTGGTGCGTTCCGCCTCCCGGATCAGCCGGGCATGATGGGCCAGGGTCGACGTGTTCAGCGACAGCCAGTAACCCGGATAGGCCCGCGCCAGATGCGCATCGATATCGGCCACGGGCCAGTCGGCCAGCTGCGTGCGCAACTGGCTTTGCGCGGCGGCCACCCGACTGTCGCGGCCTTCGGTGCCGACCACGCCGGACATCCGCTCCTCGCTGCGGCGATAGAGCTGGCGCAGCAGGGTGGCCTTCCATCCGTTCCAGCGGCCGGGACCCACGGCGCGGATATCGGCCACGGTCAGGCAGAGCAGCAGCTTCAGGCGTTCGGGGCTTTGCACCAGGTCGACGAACTTGGCGATGGTATTCTCATCATCCAGGTCGCGCTTCAGGGCGGTGTCGGACATGGCCAGATGCCAGCGCACCAGCCAGACGACGGTTTCCGTCTCTTCCTCGCTCATGCCCAGGCGGGGGCACAGCTTCTCGGCGACCTTGGCACCCAGGATGGAATGATCGCCACCACGACCCTTTGCGATGTCATGCACCAGCATGGCGACATAGAGCGCGCGCCTGGAATTGACGGTGTGGATGACCTCCGATGCCAGCGGCACCTCGTCGGTCAGGGCCCCCTTCTCGATCTGGTGCAGGATGCCGACGGCGAACAGCGTATGCTCGTCCACCGTGAAGTAATGATACATGTCGAACTGCATCATGCCGACGATGCGGCCGAAATCCGGCACGAACCGGCCCAGCACCCCGGCCTCGTTCATGCGGCGCAACGCCAGTTCCGGGTCCTTGCGCGACGACAGGATCTCCAGGAATAGCCGGTTGGCATCCGCATCCTCGCGCAGCTTCGGCCCGATGCTGGACAGGGCGCGGGTGATGGCGCGCAGGGCGTTGGGATGGATGTCCAGATCGTTTTCCTGCGCCACATGGAACAGGCGGATCATGTCGATGGGCTGATCCTTGAAATGCCGCTCCGACTTCACGTTCAAGCGGCCGGCATCCAGGGTGAAGCCGTTGAAATCCGCCCCGCGTGCGAAACGGCGGCGCAGGAAGGCGAAGCGCGGTGCCCGCTTGCTCTCCTGCTCAAGTGCTGCACAGAAGATGCGGGTCAGGTCGCCGACATCCTTGGCGATCATGAAATAATGCTTCATGAAGCGCTCGACGGCGTTCTTGCCGGCATGCTCGGTATAGCCAAGCCGGCGCGCCATCTCCATCTGCACATCGAAGGTCAGGCGGTCTTCCTGGCGGCCGGTCAGGTAATGCAGCTGGCAGCGGGCGGCCCACATGAAACTCTCGGCCTTGGCGAAGCGCTGCGCCTCCTCCGGCGTCAGCACGCCCTTGGCCACCAGCCCCTCCACCTCGTCCACCTGATAGGCGTATTTGGCGATCCAGAACAGGGTCTGCAGATCGCGAAGCCCGCCCTTGCCCTCCTTGATGTTGGGTTCCAGCATGTATCGGCTGTCGCCGATCTTGCGGTGGCGCTCGTTGCGCTCGCCCATCTTGGCTTCGATGAAGGCGGTGACGCTGCCGCCGGCCGCCACCACATCCTTGGCGAAGCGCTTGCGCAGCTCGTCGAACAGCACCCTCTCACCCCACAGGAAGCGGGCTTCCAGCAGGCTGGTGCGGATGGTCATGTCTTCCAGCGACAGGCGGATACATTCATCCACCGACCGCACGGCATGCCCGACCTTCCAGCCCAGGTCCCAGAGCAGGTAGAGCATGTATTCCACCACCTGCTCCACACGCGGCGTGCGCTTGTAGGGCAGCAGGAACAGCAGGTCGACGTCGGAAGACGGCGCCATTTCCGCGCGGCCATAACCGCCGATGGCGGCCACGGCCAGCCGTTCGCCCTTGGTCAGTTCCGCCGTGGGATAGACATGGTCCAGGGTGAAATCGGCCAGCGCCTGGACGATGCTGTCGGTCATCTTGGCCGTCTGGTGCACGCAATCATCGCCGCGATGCGATGCCTCGAACCGGGCGCGGATGGCGGCACGGCCTTCGGCCAGGACTTCCTTCAGCAAGGACAGCAGGGGCCCGCGCAGCTTGTCGATGCTGCCGTCATGGGCCTCCACCAGGGCGTTCAGCCGCTTGGTGATACTGCTGCGGCTGGGGATCGGCGGTTGCCGCCCGCCCTCGGACCGGCGGGAGCTGCCGTCGGCGGCTGGGCTGGTGCTGGGGGTGATGGTGGGAATGGTATCTGGCATCGCGCGGGTTCCGGGACTGTCCCTGCGCGACAGTATGGCACGAAACATCCGTCCAGGCTTGGGCCTTCCGTATATGAACAGCCCCATTCCCCCCCTCCCTGGGTTGAATTTCGTCAAGGCTGCCGTGCAACGCGCCGCCGCGCGGCCTTCATCAGCCGCTTGGCATTCTCATTGGTGGCGCGGTGATAGGGGGCCAGGCCCCGGCCGCCCAGGCGCGTGGCCTCCAGCGCCATGCGGCCGCAGGCGATCTCCGCCGCGTTCAGGCTGGTTTCCACATAGTCGCTGGCGGCACCGCCATAGCGGATGGGGTCGGGCGGGGCGGCCATTTCCATGCCGGCCTGGGCGGCGGCGGTAATCTGCTGCGCCAGCCATTCGAACCAGACATCGGACAGGGCCCACAGGCCGGATGCCAGGGCGCGCTGGGCCTCCAACGCCGCGTCCAGCTTTTCCCAGACCATGCGGGTGATCTCGGGATCCTTCAGGCGGGTCGGATCAATGCCGGCAGCGCCCAGCCGCATGACGCGCAGCCAGATGGTTTGCTGCGCCGCCCACAAGGTCTCGCCCAGGACCAGGGCGGTGGTGGATATCTCCGCCCCCACTTCCGCACCACGTGCGGCCAGCGGCGTTTCCAGGGATTTCGGGGCCTGTCGCGTCATCGTCCGTCCCCCTCTCAGAGCGGGGGATTGGCCCCGCCAGGAAGTAGGGTACAGAGTGTCATGCTGCGGCGCAACATGCCCTGCGACGGACGGTCGCTGGGGAGATGGGTAAACAATGCCGTGACAAATCCGTCACGGGTGTTGGGCGGCCTCATCCGGCGTCAGCGCCTGGATCGACAGGGCATGCACCCGTTCGGCCAGCTCGGCCGACACCGCGCCATAGACCAGGCGCTGGCGGGCGACGCGGCCCATTCCCTGGAACTTGTCCGACACGATGGTGACGTCGAAATGCGTCTCTCCGCCCGGCTGGTCGGCGCCCGCATGGCCGGCATGCCGGTGCGAGACGTCCTTGATGGTCAGGGCCTGCGGGTTTAGAGCCTCTGTCAGCTTATCCCGCATGCGGGTCGCATAGATTGCCATGATGTGTTTCCGGGCCTTGTCTAGCCTTGGGTGAAGCATGGCCAACAGGTAGTGGATCATCATGCCGGATGCCAGCCCGCCGAAGCCGGCGGTGAAGAAGACCAGCCATATCGTGACGCGGCCCATGGCCTTGACCCTGCTGGTGCTGGTCATCCTGCTATGGGGTGTCAACTGGCCGGTGATGAAGCAGGTGGTGGGCCATATGCCGCCGGTCAGCTTCGTCGCCTCGCGCCTGCTGCTGGGCGCCGTCTCCCTGCTGATCTTCACCGCCGCCACGCGCCAGCTGCGCCTGCCGTCGCGTGCCGACCTGCCGGTGATCTTCTCGGTCGGCTGCCTGCAGATGGGTGCCTTCATGCTGATGATCACCATCGCGGTCCAGCATGTGCCGGCCGGCCGGGCCGGCATCCTGGCCTATACGACCCCGCTCTGGGTCGTGCCGCTGGCGCTGCTGTTCCTGCGGGAAAGGGTGGGCTGGGCCAAGGCAGGCGGGCTGCTGGTCGGGCTGGCCGGGGTGGCGGTGCTGTTCAACCCGGCGGCCTTCGACTGGACGCAGCGGCCGGTGCTGCTGGGCAACGGGTTGCTGATGCTGGCCGCCTTCGTCTGGGCCTGCAACATCGTGCATGTGCGCCGCCATCGCTGGGTCGGCACGCCTTTGACGCTGGCGCCCTGGCAGATGATGCTGGCGGCGCTGATCGTCACCATCGTGGCCCTGGTCACCGAGGATCAGAGCCATATCGACTGGTCCGGACAGCTGGTCGTACTGCTGATCTTCAACGGTCCCATCGCCACGGCCTTCGGCTTCTGGGCCATGGTCACCGTCAACCGCGCCCTGCCGGCCATTACCACGTCGCTGGCCATGCTGGGCGTGCCGGTGGTGGGGCTGGTGTCGTCGGCGCTTTGGTTGCATGAGCCGCTGACGGTCACCAATCTGGCCGGTCTGGGCCTGATCGGTGGCGGGCTGGTGCTGGTGGCGCTGTCGGAACGGCGGTAATACCGGTTCGCGATATCGGGAACCGGTCCGGCGGCGCCTGAGGCCGATGATCGGTGCGATCATCGGGACTTGGCATAGCCCTTATCCCCTTGCCGGGGGTGCGGCTATTATCATACAAATCCTTCCGATAAATATGACTAATGCGCCGGGGACCCTCATCGGCGCGTCGGGGAAGGATCAACACCGTGTCAGCACCCGTCGGCGCGTCCGCCGCCACCCAGTCCGTGCCGTCCGGGGGCGGTTCCTACCGGCCCGCCCTCACGCTGCTGGCCAGCCTCTTCTTCATGTGGGGCTTCATC
Source organism: Niveispirillum sp. KHB5.9 (assembly GCF_048066115.1). Lineage (NCBI taxonomy): Bacteria > Pseudomonadati > Pseudomonadota > Alphaproteobacteria > Rhodospirillales > Azospirillaceae > Niveispirillum > Niveispirillum sp. KHB5.9. Next base: position 84,140 of record NZ_JBLTYX010000003.1, read on the forward strand.
ACGGTCATCAACAACACGCTGCTGCCGCATCTGCGCAGCGTGTTCGACCTGGATTACACGCAGACGACGCTGATCGAGTCGGTATGGTTCATCGCCTACTTCTTCGCCTCCATCCCGTCGGCCAAGCTGATCGAGCGGGTGGGGTATCAGAAGGCGCTGGTGATCGGCCTGGCCATCATGGCCATCGGTGCCCTGGGCATGATCCCGGCGGCCCGCCTGCCCTCCTACGGCGTCACGCTGGTGGCGCTGTTCGTGATCGCCTCGGGCATCACCTTGTTGCAGGTGGCGGCCAATCCGTATGTGGCGGTGATCGGCCCGTCGGACAGCGCATCCTCGCGCCTGAACCTGGTGCAGGCCTTCAATTCGGTGGGCACGACGCTGGCCCCGCTGTTCGGCGGCTATCTGATCCTGGGCCGCACCACGTCCGGCACGGTGGAGGCGGGCACGGTCCTGACCCAGGCCGAACGCCTGGCCGATGCGCAGTCGGTGCAGCTGCCCTATCTGATCGTGGCCGGCGTGCTGGTGCTGCTGGCCATCGTCATCGCCCGTTTCCCGCTGCCCGCCATGGGCCAGCATACGGCGCGTGCCGACCGGGAGGCGCGGGCCGGCCTGTCGCTGTGGAAGCATCGCAATCTGGTGTGGGGCATTCCGGCCATCTTCATCTATCTGATCGCCGAGATCGGGGTGGCCAACCTGTTCATCAATTTCGTCTCCCAGCCGGAGATCGGCAACACCACGCACCAGGAGGCGTCGAACTACCTGTTCCTGCTCTGGGGCGGGATGATGGTCGGCCGCTTCGCCGGCAGCTTCCTGATGCGCTCCATCCCGGCCGAGACGGTGCTGGCCTGGTTCTCCGTCGGCGCCTTCGCGGTGATGATCGTCACGGTGTTCGCCAGCGGGCCTGTGGCCATGTGGGCGCTGATCCTGGTGGGCCTGTTCCATTCCATCATGTTCCCCACCATCTTCACGCTCGGCATCCGCGGCCTGGGGCCGCTGACCGAGGAAGGATCGGGCCTGCTGATCATGGCCATCGCCGGCGGTGCGCTGGTGGTCGTCCATGGCTGGCTGGCCGATATCTACGGCCTGCAGCTGTCCTTCCTGCTGACGGCGGCGTGCGAGCTGTATGTGCTGTTCTACGCCCTGTGGGGCGCCAAAACCCCGAAGTAATATTGTTCCCTCAGGCGCCGGGCGCCCAATCCGTGGGCTTGGCTCACGCCGCATATGCGGCGGACCGGCAGTCGCCGGCCTTTGGCAAGAGTCGCCGGTTCGGGGTGTGATATTGCCGTCAAGCCCGGTTTGCCTGCATGGCAGACAGACCGGGGGACGGTTCATGGCAACATCGGCGTCCTTGTCAGCTTCGCCCTTGCCACCCATACTCCGCTGGTTATGCAGAAGAACCGGCCCAACCTCTCCTTCGATTTCCGGGAAAGCCCGCGCGCCCAGGTGCGCGCGTGCGATCATACCGGCTGTCGCGAGGCGGGCGAGCATCGCGCCCCCAAGGGCCGCGACAAGCTGAACGACTATTACTGGTTCTGCCTGGACCATGTCCGCGACTACAACAAGTCCTGGGACTATTACGCCGGCATGAGCCAGGCGGAGATCGAGCGGCAGGTGCGCCAGGACACGACCTGGCAGCGCCCCTCCTGGCCCATGGGCGACTGGCGCACGCATGAGCGGCGCACCCGCGACAAGGTGTTCAATGGCGGCTTCGCCTTCGGCGCCGACTGGTCGGGCGAACAGGGCGAGGCACGCCGTACCGCCCCCGGCCCCCGGCCCCGCACGCCGGAGGACGAGGCTTTGGCCCTGCTGGAACTGCCCCCCGACGCCGATTTCCCCGCCATCAAGGCCCGCTACCGCCAATTGGCCAAGCTTCACCACCCCGACGCTAATGGCGGGGCGAAAGAGGCGGAAGAGCGGTTGAAATCCATCAACCAGGCCTACACCACGCTGAAAGCCGCGTTCGGCGGCCAGCATATGGACTAGGGCCCAGGCCCGGCATCGCATCAGAGATCAGAAGCAGCGCAAGAATGGCTCCCGACATGGCATCCAACAGCACGGTCACCCACGAACTGCCCGATATCACGGTTTCCGTGCGCGAGGTTTTCGGCATCGACAGCGACATGCGCGTCCCGGCCTTCTCCGTGGCCAACGAGCATGTGCCCGAGCGTGACAAGGCCTATCGCTTCGACCGCGAGACGACGATGGCCATCCTGGCCGGCTTCGCCTACAACCGCCGCGTCATGATCCAGGGCTATCACGGCACCGGCAAATCCACCCATATCGAACAGGTGGCGGCCCGGCTGAACTGGCCCTGCATCCGTGTCAACCTGGACAGCCATATCAGCCGCATCGACCTGATCGGCAAGGATGCCATCGTGCTGCGCGATGGCAAGCAGGTGACGGAATATCGCGAGGGCATCCTGCCCTGGGCGCTCCAGCATCCCTGCGCCGTGGTGTTCGACGAATATGATGCCGGCCGTCCCGACGTGATGTTCGTGATCCAGCGCGTGCTGGAGGTGGAAGGCAAGCTGACCCTGCTGGACCAGAACAAGGTCATCCGTCCCCACCCGGCCTTCCGCCTGTTCGCCACCGCCAACACCGTGGGCCTGGGCGATACGACCGGCCTTTATCATGGCACGCAGCAGATCAACCAGGGCCAGATGGACCGCTGGAACATCGTGGCCACCCTGAACTATCTGCCGCATGCCGACGAGGTGCGCATCATCCTGGCCAAGGTGCCGGATTATGATACGGACGAGAAGCGCGGCACCGTGGCCTCCATGGTCCGGTTGGCGGAAATGACCCGTAGCGGCTTCATCGCCGGTGACATTTCAACAGTGATGAGCCCGCGTACCGTTATCACATGGGCCCAGAATGCCGCGATTTTCGGCGGCGATATCGGTTTCGCCTTCCGTGTTTCCTTCCTGAACAAGTGTGACGAGGTCGAACGCGCCACCGTGGCGGAATATTACCAGCGCTGTTTCGGCCAGGAATTGCCGACCGGCGCCTTCAAGGGCTCACTCGTCTGAAGCATACAACCGTGAAGATTTCAGGGGCGTCCACATCAACCGATGTGGCCGCCCTTTTCGTTGCAGTTATTTCTTTGCAAGCATGCAATGAATAGAAGCCACCCATCCTCGATGGATTCTAAACATGTTAATCCCCACCATAGGTATTGGTCGAAGGTTGCAGCGCGGCAATTGATGAGTTGGGAATTTTCCGATATCGTCATCCCTGGGGCAGTTGTTGTTACTTTGGAGAATGCGACGATGAAGAAGTTTGGATTGGGGCTGGCCACGCTGCTGCTGGCCGCTCAGCCGTTCGTGGCCGGTGTTGCCATGGCTCAGTCCGCGCCGTCGGGCGGCACGCAGGCGACTGCCGGCACCTCTGCCGACGCCAATGACGCCGACAAGGAAATCTGCAAGGGTGAGAAGCCGACGGGCACCCGCCTGGCCAAGAAGAAGGTCTGCCGCACCAAGGCCGAATGGGACGAGTTCTATCGTCTCCAGCGTGCCGAGACGGAACAGATGCAGCGTAACGACATGGCGATCAAGACGCCCAAGGGCTGATCCGATGTCGCGCAATGGCGGGCCGATGGGGCGGCCCGGTTCAACGGCTGGGCGGACCGCCGCCCGCCGTTGCCCATTGCGCAGGTGAAAGCCTGTATGGGCGTCCCTTGGATAACAACGGGAGGAAGCACATGCGTGGTTTTGCCATTCTCACATTGGCGGTGGCCCTGACGGCCGTACCCGCCCTGTCCGTCCATGCCCAGGCGTCGGGCGGACAGACCCCGGCCGTGACCGGATCGCCGGCCGCGTCGGAAGCCGACAAGCCCATCTGCAAGAAGGAAAAGGAGACGGGAAGCCGTCTCGCCGCCAAGAAGGTCTGCCGGACCAAGGCGGAATGGGACGAGTTCTACCGCCAGCAACGGGCGGAGACCGAGCAGATGCAGCGCAACGACATGGCGACCAAGACGCCTAAATAGGGCTGCTCCCTTAAATAACGCTGTTCCCTCAGGCGTCGGGCGCCGCCGTCCGGCGGCTTGGCTTGCGCGCCCACGTGGGCGCGTGGCCGGCGGTCGCCGGCCTTTGGTGCTTTTCCTGGCAGGTTGGGGCCGGCAAACCGTTGATGCATGACGGATAGGGGCAAAACGGTTGGGTGTGGCGGCACCCTTCCGTTATTGTCTTGTTGCGCCCAGCCGGTGCCACGGACCCAGCAGTGACGGATCATGACCCAGGAATCCCCCCTTGAGACCTTCAAGCGCGCCACCACCGCCACCGTGCGGGCCCTGGCCGACCGCAAGGATCTGGTGGTGGGTTTCTCCTCCGAACCGGCGGGCGTGGCGGGAACGCGGGTGCGCGTGCCGCTGCCACCGCGCGATCTGAACCCGCGTGAGCTGGCCCATGTGCGCGGGTCGGCCGATGCCGCCGCCCTGCGCCTGCGCCACCATGACGCCGCCATCCATGCCAACCGCATGCCTGTCAGCGAACAGGCCCGCCTGTCGTACGAGGCGCTGGAACAGGCGCGGGTGGAAGCGATCGGGGCCGTACAGATGAAGGGTGTGGCCGGCAACCTGGCGGCCAGCCTGGAGGAGAAGTATCGCAAGCTGGGCTTCGACCGGCTGAACGATCCCGAACAGGTGCCGGTGCCGGACGTGTTGCGCCTGCTGGCGCGCGAGGCGATGACCGGGGCGCCGCCGCCGGAAAGTGCGAAGGCCGCCATCGACCTGTGGCGGCAGAAGGTGGCCGACAAGCTGGGTGGCGGTCTGGACAAGCTGGGCGCGGTCATGGATGACCAGGACGCCTATGCCAAGGCCGTCCGCCGCCTCTTGTCCGACATGGATATGGAGGTCGGTGCCGAACCGGAAAGCGACGAGGGCGAGCAGGATGACGCCCCGGAAAGCCCCGATGCCGGCGACAGCGACAAGGAGATGGACAGCCAGGGCGGCCAGCAGCAATCCGGCGAGGATCAGTCGCAGGAGATGCAGGACCAGCAGCAACAGCAGCGCCGGTCCGAGGATGCCGCCGAGGGCGAGGATGGCGAACAGGCCGAAGGCGAGCTGAGCGAGGGCGAGGGATCGGAGGAGCCGGGTAATCCCGGCAACCCGCCGCGCGCCGAACGCGGCCGCAACGAACCCGATGCCGGCGCCTACAAGGCCTATACCAACGCCTTCGACGAGGTGGTGGATGCGGCTGATTTGTGCGATCCGGACGAGCTGACGCGCCTGCGCCTGATGCTGGACCAGCAGCTGCAGCATCTGCAGGGGGTTATATCCAAGCTGGCCAACCGGCTGCAGCGCCGCCTGCTGGCCAAGCAGACGCGGTCCTGGGAATTCGATCTGGAGGAAGGGATGCTGGACGCGGCCCGCCTGGCCCGCGTCGTTATCAACCCGACCATGCCGCTGTCCTTCAAGCGGGAGAACGAGACGGATTTCCGCGACACGGTGGTGACGCTGCTGATCGACAATTCCGGATCGATGCGCGGCCGCCCCATCTCCATCGCGGCGATGAGCGCCGACATCCTGTCCCGTACCCTGGAACGCTGCGGCGTGAAGGTGGAGATCCTGGGCTTCACCACCCGGGCCTGGAAGGGCGGGCAGTCGCGCGAACGATGGATCGCGGCGGGCAAGCCGCCCATGCCCGGCCGCCTGAACGACCTGCGCCACATCATCTACAAAGGTGCCGACGCCCCCTGGCGCCGGGTGCGCCGCAATCTGGGCCTGATGCTGCGCGAAGGCATCCTGAAGGAGAATATCGACGGCGAGGCTTTGATGTGGGCGCACCAGCGCCTGTTGGCCAGGCCCGAACAGCGCCGCATCCTGATGGTGATCAGCGACGGCGCGCCCGTGGATGACAGCACCCTGTCGGTCAATAACGGCTCGTACCTGGAAAAGCACCTGCGCGCCGTCATCGACTGGATCGAGACCAAGAGCCCGGTGCAACTGGTGGCCATCGGCATCGGCCACGACGTCACCCGCTATTACCGCCGCGCCGTCACCATCATCGATGCCGAACAGCTGGGCGGCACGGTGATGGAGAAGCTGGCGGAGCTGTTCGACGAGGATGGCCGGCGCGGCTGGGGGGCCGGTGCGTCCCGGCGCGCGGCCGGCGGGCGGCGATGAAGCGGGGCTTGCAGAAGACAGCTCAATAATTTTCGACCATCATACTGCTCGCCTACATTCCGTTTATTTCGGTTCGCTTTCATCGCTTGTCCGGTTCGCGGTTCCAAGCCTTGCTGGCATTCGCCAAGGATCGCTTGCGGCCGTCTCCCGCGGCATCGGCACCGCAATCCTGGCTTGCGCTGTGTACCCGCTCCTTCGAATTTTCATGGTATGGGTGTATACCCCGCCCTGTCATCGGCCGGTGACGGATTGGTCATTACTTTCAATGGGCCGGCCCAAGATAGTCTGTCCAGACCACATCCTTTGGCAGCATAGGCACACTAAAAATACGTGCTAAAGATGAACCTTTTTCCCGTTAATGCATTTATCGGTAATATCTTAGCCGTTGACTTCCCGCATTGGACGAGTATGGTGCCCACCGCTTTTGGTTAAGAAAGGCGTAATCCGGTAGAATTAGACCGGTATGCTTGGTGGAAGCCGTGCCAGTGGGGGAACGCGATGCCGGACAGCCTGAACGCCGCGTCCATGGATCCGCACCTGCCGGATTTCTGCCATGGGGCGCGCCTGGCCCTGCCCGCGCTGTGCCTGCACCGGTCCTTCGAAATCCGCGCCGACCATTCCCCCGACAGCCCCGCCATCATCGGTGAGGATGGCATCGTCGGTGCCGCGGCGCTGGACGTCGCGGCCAACCGCCTGGCCCATGCGCTGCTGCGGCTGGAACTGGCGGCGGAGGAACCGGTGGGCGTGCTGGTGGACCGGTCCGCCGCCCTGCCCTGGGCCTATCTGGGCATCCTGAAGGCGGGCGGCACCTATGTGCCGCTACTGGCCGACCTGCCAGCCCAGCGCCTGGCCAACATGGCGGCGCAGTCGGGCATGCGGCTGTTGATCGCGCTGGACGGGCACCGGCCGCCGGCGGAACTGCTGGCGGCGCTGACGGAGAATGGCGGGGGCCGGCCCGCGCGGGTGCTGGAGCCGTCCGACGCCGAAGGGGGCGATGGAACCCGGCCGGACCTGCCCTGCCATCCGGGACAGCTGGCCGCCATCCTGTTCACGTCGGGCTCCACGGGGCAGCCCAAGGGCGTGCTGATCCAGCATGATGCCTGCCAGAACATGGCCCTGGGCCATGCGCTGGCCCAGGATATCTCTGCTGCGGACCGGCTGCTGCTCTCCTCCTCCCCCGGCTTCATCCTGGGGTTCCGCGAACTGTGCCTGCCGCTGGTGCTGGGCTGTGCCTGGGTGCCGGGGACCCGGGCGCTGCTGGACCGGCCGGCCGACCTGCTGGACAGCATGGCGCGGCGGCGGGTCAGCGTGGCCCTGTTCACGCCGTCATATCTGCGGCTGCTGGGCGGGGCGGTGCCGGCCGGCCTGCGCCTGGTCATGACCGCCGGGGAGCGGCCGAACGTCGCCGATGCCCGCCACTACGCGCGCCATGTCACCTATTGGAACATGCATGGCGCCACGGAACTGTGCGGCACCTTCGGCATGCACCGGGTCGATGCCGATGGCGACGGCCCGCTGCCCAGCGGCCGGCCCTTCCCCAACGCCACCATCCTGCTGCTGGACGAGAATGGCGAACTGGTACCGGCGGGAGCGGAGGGGGAGATCCATGTGGTCAGCCCTGCCGCCGCGCGCGGATACCTGAACCAGCCGGAATTGACGGCGGAAACCTTCATCCAGACCCGTTTCGGCCGCGCCTACCGCACCCGCGACCTGGGGCGCTGGACGGAGCGCGGGGAACTGCTGGCCCTGGGCCGCATCGGCGACGTGGTCAAGGTCTCCGGCCAGGCCGTGGCGCTGGGTGAGGTGGAACAGACCCTGCTGGCCCGGGCCGGGGTGCGCGGCGCCGTGGTCGTGCAGCATCGCGGCCGCCTGGTGGGCTTCGTGGAACCCAAGCCGGGCGCCGATCTGGCGGATACGGATTGGGCGGGGCTGCTGTCGGCGTCGCTTCCCGCCTATATGGTGCCGGCCCTGGTGCTGGTGCTGGCATCGCTGCCCATCGCCAGCGCCGGCAAGGTGGACCGCCCCGCCCTGCTGGCCCTGGCCGAGGCGGACTGGGCCGCACGGCGCGGTGCCGGCAGCGCCCCGCAGGGCGCGGTGGAAACCGCCATCGTCGCCATCTGGGCCGATGCGCTGGGCCTGGATGCGGGTGATATCGGCCGGGAGGATGATTTCTTCCGCCTGGGCGGCAGCAGCCTGCTGGCCATCCAGGTCGGGCAAAAATTGCAGGCGGCCGGCCTGCCCGCCACCGTGCGCGACATCCTGGGCAGCCTGACCGTCGCCGGCCTGGCCCTGTTGCTGCGCGACCGGGCGGTGGACGCGGCGGACCCGGTCGATGGCGACGCCACGCCGCCGGCCACCGCCGGCCAGACGGATTTCTGGGTGGCGGCCAGCCTGGGCTTGGCCCCGGCCGCATCGCATATCGGCCGGGTGCTGCGCCTGTCGGGTGCGGTCCCCGATCCCGATGCGGGCCGGTGGCGAGCGGCCTGGATGGGGCTGCTGCGCCACCATCCGGCCCTGCGCACGGGCCTGTTCACCGACGATGCCGGGCTGTTGCGGCTGCGCACCCTGGCGGCCGATGATCCGGCCCTGGACATCCCGCTGGAAACCGGCCTGTTCGCGACGGAGGCGGAGGCCGGCCGTTTCGTGGCCGACCGGATGGCGCTGCCCTTCGACCTGACCCGCCCGCCCTTGTCGCGCGCCGGCCTGATCCGTGTGGCCGATGGCGGGCTGCTGTTCTGGTTCGTGCTGCACCATGCCCTGGCCGACGGCATGTCGGCCAGCCGCATCCAGCAGGATCTGCTGTCGCTGCTGACCGGCCAGCCCCTGTCCCCCGCCCTGGACGCGCCCCGCCTGGCCAGCCGGACGGAACAGCGCCATCTGGCATCCCCCGCCGCGGCGCGCGACCGCGACTATTGGCTGGATCGGCTGTCGGCGCTGGGCGCGGACGCGTTCGAACCGCTGCCCACCGACCGCCGCCGCCATGACGGCGATGCCATCCCCGCCGTCCCGTTCCAGCATGTGCTGGATGCCGGCGTGGCGGATCGCCTCACCCTGCTGGCCAACCGGCACGGGGCGGGGCTGCATGCCCTGCTGCTGGCGCTGCTGGCGGCGGAGATGGGGCGGCGCACGGGCCGGCGCCAGCTGCTGCTGGGCAGCGGCATCGCCACCCGCCCGGCCGGGACGGAGGATCAGGTCGGGCATTTCGTCAACCTGCTGCCCCTGGCCCTGACGCTGCCCGCGGGCCAGACCCTGGTCCAGGCGCTGCACGCGGCCCAGGCGGCGCTGACCGGGGCGGTGGCCCATGGCCTCTACCCTGCCGGGCTGATCCAGCGCGATCTGCGCCAGCGCCAGCCGGATTTGCGGCCGGCGGGGCGGATGGGACTGGTCGATATCGCGCTGACCGCCAATCCCGCGCGCCTGGTGCGTGACCCGGTCACGGGTTGCACCCTTTCGCCCCTCTCCCTGCCCGGTGACGGCGTCCTGCCCGCCGCCGGCCTGGACCTGTCCTTCGCGCATGAGCCGACGGGGGATGGCGGGGTCATCCTCAGCCTGGTGTGGAACGCCGCCCTGTTCCATGACGCCACGGCGCAAGGCTGGTTGACGGCGCTGGCCGGTTGGGCGGAATGGCTGTCCGTGGACGGGAACCGCCTGGACGCGCCGCTGCCCGACCTGACCCGGGAGGAGCGTGACTGGCTGGCGGCGGTGGAGCATGGGCCCGCCGCGCGGCATCCGCTGCTGCCGGCCCATCGGCTGGTGGAGGCCATTGTCGATGCCGCACCCGACAGCCCGGCAGTGATCACCCGCGACGCCGCCATTACCTATGGCGAGCTGGAGGCCCTCGCCAACCGCATCGCCGCGGCACTGCTGGCGGCCGGCATCGGGCCGGAACAGCCGGTGGGCGTGCTGGCCGACAATGGCGCCTGGCTGCCGGCCGCCGCCCTGGGCATCTGGAAGGCGGGCGGTGTGCACCTGCCGCTGGCCATCGAGATGCCGGCCGAACGCGTTTCCTATATTCTGAACGATGCCGGGGCGCGCCATCTGCTGCTGTTGCCGGGGGCCGAGGCGCCGGGCGGGCTGCCCGACGGGGTGGTGCTGATCCGGCCGGATGATCTGTCCGGCGCCGCACCACGCCCGGCCCGTGCCGTGCCGGGCGATGCCACCGCCTATATCATCTACACATCCGGCACCACCGGCGCGCCCAAGGGCACGCGGGTCAAGCATGACGGCATGGTCAATGCCGTGCTGTCGACGCTGGCGGCGGCTGGCCGGCGGACAGAGGATCGCGTGGCCCTGGTCGCCACGCCGGCCTTCGACGCCTCGCTGTGGGAAATGGGGCTGGCCCTGCTGCACGGGTTGCCACTGGTACCGGTGACCAGGGCGGAACGGGAGGATCCCTGGGCGGTGAAGGATCTCTACCGCGACCTGGGCGTCACCATCGCCTTCCACGCGCCCTCCTATCTGCGGGTCAGCCAGGACAAGCCGTTCCCGCCGACCCTGCGCGTGCTGCTGACCGGGGGCGAGGCGCCCAGCCATGAGGATGTGGCCCGCCATTCCGGCATCGATTTCTGGAACTGCTACGGCCCGACGGAAACCAGCATCATCGTCTCCCTGGGCCGGATCGGTCCCGATCATCCGCGCGACCGCGCCCTGCATGTGGGCCGCCCCCTGCCGGGCGATGTGATCTCCATCCGCCACGCGGACGGGACGCGGGTGCCGCCGGGGGCGACGGGGGAGGTCTGGCTGGGCGGTATCGGGGTTGGCGGCGGCTATCTGAACAATCCGCAGCAGCAGGCCAGGGCCTTCATCGACACGGACGAGGGGCGTTTCTACCGCTCCGGCGACCTGGGCCGCTGGTCGGCCGACGGCATGCTGGAACTGGCCGGCCGCATCGACCATCAGGTGAAGCTGCATGGCCAGCGGGTGGAACCGGCGGAGATCGAACAGCAGCTGCAGGCCCATCCATCCGTGCGCCAGGCCGCCATCATCGTGGACAAGGGGGCCGGCGATACCAAGCTGCTGCGCGGCTTCGTGCATCTGAGGGACGGTGCCAGTCCCCTGCCGAACGAGGAATGGCGCGGCTTTCTGGCTGGCCGCCTGCCGCCGCACATGGTGCCGGCCACCATCATCGCCGTGCCGGGCATCCCGGTGACCCCCAATGGCAAGGTCGATGGCAGGCGCCTGCTGGCCGCCCTGCGTGACCACTCCCTGGAGCAGGGGGCGGTTGCGATCCGCACCAAGCCGCAAGATGCCCTGGAACAGCAGATCGCCGACAATTGGGCCACCTTGCTGGGCGGCCAGGGTGGTGAGCTGCCCGTGGCACGGGAGGATGATTTCTTCGCATTGGGCGGGACCAGCCTGCTGGCCGTCACCATGGCGCACCGGCTGGCCCCGCTGCTGGGCCGGCCCGTCTCTCCCCGCGACCTGTTCGCCGCCCCCACCCTTGGTGCCTTCGCCGCCCGGTTGGCGGCGGCATCCCCCGCCCAGGTGCCGTTATCCACGCTGGAAGATGACCTGGCGACGGAGGGGGAGCGGGAATTCTGGACCGCGCAGCAGGTGGGGCTGGACACGTCCGGCCATATCGTCCCCGCCATCCGCCGCTTGGCGGGTCCGATGCCGGACCGGTCACGCTGGGATTCCGCCTGGCAGGCTCTGGTGACGCGCCAAGCCGGTCTGCGGCTGTATTTCGCACCCGATGCCGGTGGGCGGCTGCGCCGCCGTGCCGGTGATGGGGTGGGCGGGCTGGAATGGGATGTGGCGGCGGACCAGGCGACGGCCCTGGCCCATATCCGCGCCCGCCAGATGGCCCCCTTCGACATGCAGGCCCCGCCCTTGTGGCGGGCGGGACTGGTGCGGGTGGCGGCGGACGGCAATTGGCTGTTCTGGCTGTCGCTGCATCATTCCATCGGTGACGGGCGGTCGCTGGGCATCATCATGGCCGAACTGACGGCGCTGTTGCGGGGGCTGGACCTGGATCCGCTGACTGCCGACCCGGCCGGCGCGGCACGGCGTGAACAGGCCTATCTGGCCGGGCCCGATCTGGCGGCGGATGCCGCCTGGTGGGCGGACGCGCTGGATGGGGTGCCGGCATCGGCCTTCGCCCCCCTACCGCTGGATTTCCCCCGCCGGTTGGGCGGGGAGGCGGCCACCCACCGGTTCCAGGCCACGCTGTCCCCCGACCGTGCCGGGCGTCTGCGCACCCTGGCCCGCCGGCATGCGGTCAGCCCCTATGCGCTGCTGCTGTCGCTGCTGGCGGTGGAGGCGGTGCGGCGCACGGGGCGCGAGCATCTGGTGCTGGGCACCACCGTTTCCACGCCCGAGGATGGGGGGGAAGCGGCCCTGGTCGGTTATGGCGTCAACATGCTGCCCCTGACGTTGCGCCTGGACGGGGCTGCCCCGCTGGCCGACCTGTTCCTGGCGGCCCAGCGCGCCCTGGCCGGCGGGTTGCAGCATGCGCGATATCCGTTCGCCCGGCTCTATGCCGATTTCTGGCGCCGCCGGCCGGAACTGCGCGATCCACTGCGCTTCCCGCTGTTCGACATCGCCATGACCGAGAACCCGCAAACCCCGCCCTGCGACGGTGATTTGCGGCTGGAGCGTCTGCCGGCGGATGATGACGGCTATGAGCTGACGCACAGTGCCCATGGCCAGGATCTGCTGCTGATCCACGAGGCGCTGGCCGATGGCGCCATCGCGCTGGAATGGCATGCCAACGCCACCCTGTTCAGCCGCGACAGCGCCGGCGCCTGGCTGGACGGGTTGCTGGAACGGGCGGCTCTGCTGGCCGACCGGCCGGACCTGCCCGCCCTGCCACTGTCCGGTCTGTTGGCCGATGCGCCGCCGCCGCCCGTGATGTCGGGGCCGGCGGCATCCGACGGCAGCCCGGCCCGGCCGGGCCTGGAACAGGATATTGCCGGTCTGTGGGCCGACCTTCTGGGCATCGCCCCACCGGTCCGGCAGACGAATTTCTTCGCGGCGGGCGGCAACAGCCTTCTGGCCATTGCCATGGCCCATCGTCTGGCGGCTCGGCTGGGCCGGCCGGTTTCGGCGCGCGATCTGTTCGCGGCCCCGGTGCTGGCCGATTTCGCAGCCCGGCTTGCCGCCAGCGGCGGCACGGCGGAGGCGTTGCCCGGCTTCGACGGGTCCCGCGCCCTGGAGGGGGAGCGGGAATTCTGGACGGCGCAGAAGGCCGGGCTGGATACCAGCGGCTTCACCATGCCGCTGATCCGCCGCGTGTCGGGCCCCGTGCCGGATATCGCCGCCTGGCAAGAGGCCTGGGGCACACTGGTGGCCCGCCATCCCACGCTGCGCTGCCGCCTGCGCGAGGCGGAGGACGGTACCCTTCACCGCGACATCCTGGAGGATGGGGATGCCGGCCGGCGGTTCGAACACGCCGATGCCGTCGACCTGACCCAGGCCCTGGCCCATATCCGCGCCCGTCAGGCGTTGCCGCTGGATCTGGCCCGGGGGCCGGTCTGGCGGGTGGGGCTGGTGCGGGTGGCGGATGGCGGCGAGTGGCTGTTCTGGCTGGCCCAGCACCATGCCACGGGTGACGGCCGGTCGTTCGGCGTGCTGCTGGGCGAACTTCTGTCGCTGCTGGATGGCAAGGCGCTGTCACCGCCGGCCGCGACGCCGGCGACCATTTCCGCGCGTGAACAGGCCTATCTGGCGGGCGGTGAGGCGGCGGTGGATGCGCGCTGGTGGCGTGACCAGCTGGCCGCCCTGCCGGCCACGGCGTTCGAGGATTGGGTGCTGGACCTGCCGCGCGGCACCGGTGCTGCCGGCAGCCACCGGCACATGGCTCGCCTGGACGCGGCCGAGACGCAAGGCCTGCTGGCGCTGGCCCGCCGCCACAATGCCAGCCTGCACGCCCTGCTGCTTGCCATGCTGGCGCATCTGGTCCGCCGGCGCACGGGGCGCACCGACTTCCTGATCGGCACCACGGCCACCGTGCCGGAAACGGCGGAAGAGGCGGCGGTGCCGCATTACGGCGTCAACATGCTGCCCCTGGCGTTCCAGGGCGTGGAGGGCGGGGATTTCGCCCCGCTGCTGCGCCGCACGGCCGATGGGCTGGCGGCGGCACTGGCCCATGGGCGCTATCCGTTCGCCCGGATCTATCATGATTTCTGGGCTGCCCATCCCGGCGCGCGCCAACCCGACCGCTATCCGCTGTTCGACATCGCCATCACCGAAAATCCGGTGCCGGCCCGCCCGGCCACGGGCGGTCTCGGCCTGGGCCGGCTCCTGTCCCTGCCGCGGGACGGCATCGCCTATGAGGCCATGCCCAACCCGCCGGGCCAGGACATGGTGCTGACCCATGAGCGTCTGGCCGATGGCGGGCTGCTGCTGGACTGGCAGATGAATGCCGCCCTCTACCATGCCGACATTTCCCGCTTCTGGCTGGAAGGGCTGGTGGAAACGGCACGCTGGCTGGCGGCGCAGGGCACGGATATCGACCTTCCCGGCCTGCTGCCGGCGGAACGTGCCACGCTGTCCGGCTGGGAACAGGGCGTGGTGCGGCCCCGCCCGGCCGAAACCTTTGCCCGTTGGTTCGAACATGTCGTGGATCGGCCGGGACAGGCGGCACGCCCCGCCCTGCTGACCGCCGATGGCGATGTCGGCTATGGCGAGCTGGACCGCCGCGCCAACATCCTGGCCCATCGCCTGATCGCTGCGGGCGTCAAGCCGGGACAGGTGGTGGCGGTGCTGACCCACCGGTCCGCCAACCTGGCCGCCGCCGTGCTGGGCGTGTGGAAAGCGGGTGCCGCCTATCTGCCGCTCACCGCCGAGCTGCCCGCCGACCGTCTCGCCTTCATGGCGCAGGATGCCGGGGCCGTGGCGCTGCTGGCGCTGGACGGGATCGAGGTGCCGGCGGGGATCGCCCTGCCGCTGGTCGATGCGTCGCGCATGGACCCCAATGCAGCGGATAGCCGGCCAGATATCGTGACCGGTCCGGACGACTTGGCCTATATTCTCTATACATCCGGCTCCACGGGACAGCCGAAGGGCGTGATGCTAGCCCATCGCGGCTATCTGAATCTGGTGCTGGGGGCGGGCGAGACCTATGGGCTGACGGTGGATGACCGTTGCCTGGGTTTTGCCGCCCCTTCCTTCGATGTGTCGCTGTCCGATATCGGCATTCCGCTGGCCGCCGGCGCCGCGTTGTGCCCGCTGCCGGCGGACCTGCTGGACCAGCCGGGGCGGGTGGCCGCCCTGATCCGTGACCGGGGCATCACGCTGGCCGATCTGACGCCGACATATCTGCGCCTGCTGGACAGCGGCAGCCTGTCGGGCCTGCGGGTGCTGGTGACGGGCGGCGAGGCGCCGCTGCCGGCCGATGTGGCGCGGCTGGCCGGCGACATCGCCTATTTCAACGCCTACGGCCCCACGGAAGCCTCCATCACCGCCAGCATGGGCCGCCTGTCCGCCGGCCGGCCGGAACGGCTGGATTGTGGCCGGCCCCTGGCCAATACCGGGATCGAAATCCGTGACCCGGTCACGGGTGCTTCCCTGCCGCCGGGGGCGACGGGAGAGGTCTGGCTGGCCGGTGCCGGGCTGGCGCGCGGTTACCTGAACCGGCCCGACCTGACCGACGCCGCCTTCGTCACGCTGGCCGAGGGTCGGCGTTACCGCACGGGTGACCTGGGCCGCTGGCGCGGGGATGGCGGGCTGGAGGTGCTGGGCCGCATCGACCAGCAGGTGAAGCTGAACGGCATCCGTATCGAACCGGGTGAGATCGAAGCGGCCATCGCCCGCCATCCCGCCGTGACCCAGGCCGTGGCCCTGGTGGAGGGCAAGGCCGGGGAGCGGCAGGCGCTGTGGGCCTGCATCCGCAGCCACGCGGGGGCGGACCTGCCCGATGCCGCCGGCTGGCGCCGTTTCCTGGGCGATATCCTGCCACCCTACATGATCCCGGCCGCCATCCATGTGGTGGAAGCCATCCCCGTCACGCCGTCGGGCAAGATCGACCGCGCGGCCCTGCTGGCCGGGCTGGGCGATGGGGCCCGTCCCGCCGGTACCCCGCCCTTGCCGGGCCTGGAACGGCAGATCGCCGGCCTGTGGGCCGACCTGCTGCGCACCGGAGTCGTGCATCGCGAGGATGATTTCTTCAGCCTGGGTGGGCACAGCCTGCTGGCCATCGCGCTCTGCCATCGGCTGGAGGGGCTGGTGTCCCGGCCGGTACCCGCGCGCCTGTTGTTCGCCGACCCCACCCTGGCGGGTTTCGCAGCGCGGGTGGAGGCGCATCTGGCCACCCCCGCTCCGGTGCTGCATTCCCTGCCCAGCGACATCGCGACGGCGGGGGAACGGGAGTTCTGGACGGCCCAGCAGGCCGGGCTGGAAACAAGGGGCTTCACCATCAGCCTGATTTTGGCGGTGGAAGGCTCCGTCCCCGGCGATGACGTCTGGCAGCGGGCCTGGGCTGGGCTGGTGGCCCGGCATGGGGCGCTGCGCACCCGGTACGCGCTGGAGGAGGATGGCGACATCCTGCGCCGCGTGGTGTCGACCGACAGTCCGGGCACCTTGCGCATCGACCATGCCGCCGATACGTCGTCCGCCCTGGCCGCCATCCGGGATCGCCAGGGTCAGGTCTTCGACATGGAAACCGGCCCCCTGTGGCGGGCCGGGCTGGTGCGGGTGGCGGATGGCCGGCCGGTCTTCTGGCTGGCCCTGCACCATGCGGTGGGTGACGGTGCGTCCCTGGGTGTGCTGGTGCGCGACCTTACGGCACTTCTGGTAGGTGAAGACCTGCCGAAAAGCGTGACTGGTTACGAAGAAAGCGCAGGGCGGGAACGCACCCATCTGCTGGGTCTTGCCGGCAGTCAGGATGGCGACTGGTGGCGGGACACGCTGGGCGGTCTGGTCCGGTTGGGAGAGGATGCCTTCGCCGACTGGCCCACCGACCGGCCGCGCCCCATGGTGCGGGCCGCCGGGGCCGGCCGGGGCAGCCATCTGCTGCGCCTGTGCCTGGAACCCGTCCAGGCGACGGGCCTGCGCAGGCTGGCCCAGGCCAAGGGCGCCAGCCTGCATGCCCTGCTGCTGGCCCTGATGGGGCTGGAGGTGCGGCGGCGCACGGGGCGCGACGACTTCCTGCTGGGCACCGCCGCCAGCACGCGGACGAGAGCGGCCGAGGCCGACGTGGTGGGCTATTACGTCACGCTGCTGCCTTTGCCGTTCCATCTGGCCGGCGTGACGGATGCGGGTGTGGCGATCGCCGCCACCCGTGCCGCCCTGGCCGGGGCCCTGGCCCACAGCACCTATCCGTTCGCCCGCATCGCCCGGGATTTCCGCCAGGACCATCCGTCGCTGGCCGATCCCGCCCGCTATCCGCTGTTCGACATGGCGGTGACGGAGAACCCGGCCGTGCAGGTGGATGATGCCGCCGGAGGCACGCTGCGCTTCGTTCCCGCCGACGCCCTGGCCCTGCCGGCACCGGGCACCATCGCCTATGATCTGCGCCACAACGCCCCGGCCCAGGATATGGTGCTGGTGCATGAGGGGCTGGCCGATGGTGGCCTGTCGCTGTCCTGGTTCGTCAATGCCGACCTCTATGACCGCGGCACGGCGGAATCCTGGCTGAAGGGGCTGGTGGGCCAGGCACTTTCCCTGCTGGAAAACCCCGCCGCCCCGCCACCCCGGCTGTTGCCGGCGGAGCGGGACCAGCTGGCCCTTTGGGAGAAGGGGGAGGTGCTGCCGCCCCCCGCTCGCACCGTGGCGGCACTGTTCGGCGCCATCGCGGCGCGCCAGCCGGCGCGGCCGGCGCTGATCACCGATGCCGCCACCCTGTCCTATGGGACGCTGGAGGTGCAGGCCAATGCGCTGGCGCATGGGTTGCTGGCCCGGGGCTTGCGGCCCGGCCGGCCGGTGGGTGTCTATACCGAACGGTCGGCCATGCTGCCCATGGTGGCTTTGGCCGTGTGGAAGGCCGGCGGCTGCTATCTGCCGCTGACCCATGGTCTGCCGGGTGACCGGTTACGGTTCATGGCGGATGATGCGGGGCTGGACCTTCTGCTGGCGCTGGATGGGCTGACCCCGCCCGACGCGTTGCTGGCGGCGGGCCACAAAGTGCTGCGGCCGGAGGAGATGCTGGCCGGGGACCTGAACGCACCGGTATTGGAGGTAGCGGCGGATAGTCCCGCCTATATCCTCTACACCTCGGGTTCCACCGGCACGCCCAAGGGCGTGGTGCTGTCACAGGGCGGGCTGGTCAATCTGGCCATCGGCATGGCGCATATGACGGCGGCCGGGCCGGATGACCGCGCCCTGCTGATCGCGTCGCCTTCCTTCGATCTGTGGATTTCCGACCTGCTGATGGTCTGGGCCGCCGGTGGCGCCACCGTGCCGGTGACCAAGCCGGAGATGGACGATCTGTCCGGCATGAAGGACAAGCTGCGCCGGCTGGGCGTCACCATGGCCTCCATGGCGCCCTCATACCTGCGGCTGTTCGAACAGGCGGAATTCCCAGCCCTGCGCTTCCTGATGACGGTGGGCGAGGCGCCGGTGCCGGCCGATGCCCGCTTCTATGCCGCACGCCTGGGCTATTTCAACGGCTATGGCCCGACGGAGACGACGGCGGCGGCCAGTATGGGCAGGGTCGATCCCACCGACGATCCGCTGCCGGCCGGCCGGCCCCTGCCCAACAGTTTCATCCTGATCCTGGACGGGCAGGGCGAACGGGTTCCGCCCGGTTCGGTGGGGGAGGTGTGGATCGGCGGGGCCGGGGTCGGCATCGGCTATCTGAACCGCCCCGACCTAACGGAACAGGCCTTCTACGATACGATCCATGGCCGCCTGTACCGTACCGGCGATCTGGGCCGCTGGCGGTCGGATGGGCAACTGGTGGTGCTGGGCCGGGCCGACGGGCAGGTGAAGCTGCGCGGCCAGCGGGTGGAACTGGGCGAGATCGAACAGGCGCTGTCCCGCCATCCGTCGGTGCGCCAGGCCGCCGTCCTGGTGCGCAAGGCGGCGGACGGGGTGCTGAGCCTGTGGGGCTTCGTGGTGCCGGGGACGGGGGATTTGCCCGATGCGGCCGGCTGGCAGGCGTTCCTGGGCACCGGCCTGCCCAACTACATGATCCCGGCCGGGGTGCTGGCCCTGCCGTCGCTGCCGGTCAACCTGGCCGGCAAGATCGACCGCAAGGCGCTGCTGGCCCTGCTGGAGGAACATCTGTCGACCGCCGGCATACCGGGCGATGCCCCGCGTGATCCGCCGCGTGGGCCTGTGGAACAGGCGGTGGCGGATGTGTGGGCGGAGATCCTGGGCCGGCCGGAGCTGTCGCGCGACGACCGGTTCTTCGACCTGGGTGGCGACAGCCTGCGGGCCATCGCCACCATCACCCGCCTGCGCCGGCATTACACCGTGCGCATCAACGACCTTTATGAAAACCCCGTGCTGGCCAATTTCGCCCGTACCTGCCGGCCGCGCGCCGACCATCTGCGCGACCAGATCCAGGCGGCACGGCGCCATTGGCAGGATTATCGCCACGGGCTGCCCGCCTATGAGGCGGCACGCGCCGCCGTCCTGGCCCCGACGCTGGCGGCCTATGAGGCCTGCAACCAGGGTTTTGCCGGGCTGGATCTCAGCCAGCGGGCCGATTACGGCCATGTGCTGCTGACCGGCGGCACCGGCTATCTGGGCACCTACCTGCTGCGCCGGTTGCTGTCCCGGCCGGGCCGGGAGGTGACGGCCCTGGTGCGCGCCGCCGATGACGCCGCCGCCCGCCGCCGCCTGGAAGGGGCCCTGGGTTATTATTTCGGGGCGGACAAGGCGGCATCCCTGCTGGCCGATCCGCGCCTGCGGGTCCGGGCCGGCGATCTTCGCCGTCCCGACCTAGGGCTGGACGAGGGCGGGTTCGATCATCTGGCCGGACAGGTGGACGCCATCCTGCACTCCGCCGCCAATGTCAGCCATGTCGGCCATTACCGCGACTTCCTGGCCGACAATGTGCAGGCGACGGGCCATCTGGCCGACCTGGCCGAACGGCGCGGGCGCCTGCATGGCGGGACCACGGCCGACCTGCACCTGGTCTCCACCACATCCGTCTGCGGCCGGCCGCCCGACGACGGGTTCCGCCTGTTCAGCGAGTACGACCCCGTGCCCGCCGAACTGGAGGAGAATTATTACGTCCGGAGCAAGCAGGAGGCGGAACGGCTGGTGATGCAGGCCCGCGACCGGCTGGCCAATGCCGCCATCCACCGCGTCGGCAATGTCGTCTTCGCCGCCGATGGCGGGCCGTTGCAGCGGAACATCACGGAGAACGCCTTCTTCCGCCTGATGGGGGCGCTGGCCCGGCTCGGCGTGGCACCGGACGAGTCACATCTCTGGCTCTGCCATGTCGATGTCGTGGCCGAGGCAGTGGTGGCGCTGGCCGAGGCGCCGGCCTTGGCCAACCTGACCCATCATGTCGAACATGCAAGGCAGGAGACGCTGGCCGATTTCATCGCCGGCGCCGATGTCGGCGGCCGGGTGGCTTCGGTCGATTTCGGCACGTTCCTGCAAAAGGTCGCCGGTGCCGTGGAGGTGCCGGAGATGGAGAAGGCCCTGGCCGAGATCCTGGAAGGATTCGGCCTGCATCGTGGCATCTCCCCCCAGGCGAGGGGGCGCCGGCTGGAGGTCACCTCCGCCCGGACCCAGCAATTCCTGGCGCGGCTGGGGGTCGGATGGCCCGACCTGCCGCGCGACGGCCAGTCCGCCATGGTGGCGGCGGCCCTGACCCTTTTCACTTGAGCCCAGCCTTATGTCGAAGGTGACCGCCATGTCGATGCCGACCAGACTGCTGACCCATCTGCGCGACCTTGGTCCCCGCACCGGGGAATTCGCCGTCGCCCCCATCGACCGCGCCCAGGTGGACGCGGCGCTGGCGGTGCTGGCCGACCATTATGGGGGGGAGGTGGACCCCGCCAAGCTGGTGCCGCCGGAACGGGACGGGCCCTTGCGCGGCGATCTGGCCCTGCGCGCCCCCTACCTGTCCGACCTGGCCGGTGAACTGCGCGACCGGCTGGAGGGCAATTACAGTGCCGTGGTCATTCCCCGCCTGGGGCTGGACGGGCTGCCGCTGCCCACGCGGTCGGCGCTGATGTTCGCCCTGTCGGCCAGCCTGGGCCTGCCCACCGCCACCGACCAGGTGGACCGCCGCGTCGTCTGGGACGTGAAGGTGCGGGAGGAGAAGGTGAAGAACAACAGCGTCTCCACCTTCTCCGAACATCCGTTCGAGGCCGACCTGCACACCGATACCCAGTATTTCGCCCGGCCCGAGCGTTACATGATGCTGTATTTCATCGTGCCGGCTTCGTGCGGTGGCGGCATTTCCACCTCGCGCGACCTGGGCTGCCTGCGCGACGCGCTGTCGGCCAGCGATGACGGGCGCTGGGCCATGCAGTACCTGACGGGCCGCGACCTGCCCTTCCGCATCCCGGCCGTGTTCACGCAGACGGGCAAGGCCGACAAGGTGGAGGTCACCTTCGCCCCGATCTTCGGCACACGGCCCGCCGTGCGCTTCCGCACCGACACGCTGCGCAAGGGGCTGGACCTTTATCCCGACTATGACACGGTGGAACTGCGCCGGGCCTTGTCCATCCTGAATGCGGAAGTGGCCAGGCAGGAAAAGCTGGTCAGCATCCATATGCCCGCCGACGGCCTGCAGGTGCTGAACAACCATGAGGCCTTGCACGGCCGCAGCCCCTTCGCGGACTATAGGCGCCATGTGCTGCGCATCCGGGTGGCGGAAACCGGGGTGCCCGGCCTGGACATGGCGGCCTGATCCGATGAACCTTCTGCGCCTTCTGGGACGATTGGGACCGCAGCCGATGCGCCGGCTGCTGCTGGCCGCCGCCGGTTCGGCGCTGAGCAGCACCGTGGTGCTGGCCATCGTCAACGCGGCCGCCCAGAACATCGCGGCCGAGAAGGCGGATTTCGTCGACCTGCCCCTGGGCCTGGCCTTCGTGGCGGCACTGGGCGGGTTCTGGCTGTGCCAGGTGCGGCTGGTGCGCCGCATGGCCACCGATCTGGAAGAGGTGGTGGACGGCCTGCGCCTGCGCCTGCTGGACCGGGTGCGCCATGCCGACCTGTTGAAGCTGGAAAAGTTCGGCCAGACGCCTTTGTTCGAAAGCATCAGCCAAGCCAGCCAGACCATTTCCCAGAATTCGCAGTTCCTGGCCCTGACCCTGCAATCGATGCTGCTGACGCTGGCCATCCTGGTCTATGTGGCGCTGATCAACGGCCTGGCCTTCATGCTGATCGGCGGGCTGCTGGCGCTGGGCACCTGGGCCTATATCCGGCTGGGGCGGGAGCTGCAGGCCCGGCAGCGCACATTGATGGCGGAGGAGGCGGAGCTGTTCGAAGGCGTGTCGGACCTGTTCGACGGCTTCAAGGAACAGCGGCTGAATTCCGCGCGCAGCGATGGCTTGAACCAGGGTTTCGCCGATGCGTCGGCCCGGACCGTCGCCGCCCGCAATGTCGTGCATATGCACAGCTGGCAGCAATTCATCTTCGGGGAGATGGCCTTCAACCTGATGCTGGGCCTGGTGATCTTCGTGGCGCCCGTCTACGCCAAGGGCTTCAGCACGGAGATGGCGCAGGTGGCGGCGGCCGTGCTGTTCATGTCGGCCCCGGTCTTCGGCCTGATGCAGTCGCTGGCCATCATGAGTGCGGCCGAAGCCGCCGCCGGCCGCATGCTGGAACTGGAACCGCAGCTGGCAGCGCTGGCGGAGGCGGGCAGCGACGGGCCGGGCCAGAGCCTGCCCGCCGATTTCCGCGAACTGGCCCTGGAGGGGGCGTCCTTCACCTTCCCGTCGCGCGACGGGGAGGCGGGCTTCACCGTCGGTCCCTTCGACCTGACCTTGCGGCGGGGCGAGGTGGTGTTCATCACCGGCGGCAACGGGTCGGGCAAATCCACCTTCGTGAAGCTGCTGACCGGGCTCTACCGCCCCACCGCCGGCCGGCTGTCGCTGGACGGCGTGCCCGTGGGGGCGGACCGGCTGGGGGCCTGGCGGGAGAACATGGCCACGGTGTTCGCCGATTTCCATCTGTTCGCCCGGCTCTATGGCACGCCCTATCCGGATGGGGAGGAGGCCGACCGGCTGATGGCCTGGCTGGAGATGGAGAAGGTGACGGCGCTGCAGGGCGACCGGTTCGGCCGGCGCGACCTGTCGGCGGGGCAGCGCAAGCGCCTGGGCCTGGTGGCGGCACTGCTTGAAAAGAAGCCGATCCTGATCCTGGATGAATGGGCTGCCGACCAGGACCCGCATTTCCGGCACAAATTCTATCGCGAGATCGTGCCGGCCCTGAAGGAACGGGGCCTGACCATCATCGCCGTCACCCATGACGACCATTATTTCGACGTGGCCGACCGACGGCTGCATATGGAGGAAGGGCGGTTGAGCGAACTGCCCGTGCCGCCGGCGCCGGCCGGGCAAGGGGTGGCCGCATGATCCGCTCCCCGCTGAATTCCAATCTGGCGCGCGTCATCCTGCGGGAAATCCCGGAGAATTTGCGGCTGGTCACCTGGATGAACGTGCTGTCGGCCGTCACCACCGCCATGCTGCTGTGGCTGGTACAGGCGGCGACGGTGGCGACGCAACAGGACGGGCAGCCCGGGGTAAGGCTGGTGCTGATGTATGTCGTCACCATCACCCTGTTCGGGATCAGCCACAATGTCACCCTGATCACCGCCTCCCATGATGCGGAACGGCTGATCCACGGGTTCCGGCTGCGCCTGTTCGATGCCGTGCGCCGGTCGGATCTGGTGACGGTGGAAAAGATCGGCCGCGCCGCCCTGAACGGCGTGCTGGTGCAGGATACCCAGGCGCTGGGCAGCATCCTGCCGCTGCTGGTGATCGGGGTGCAGCAGGCGGTGATGCTGCTGTTCCTGGCCTTCTACCTGACCTGGCTGTCGCCGGTGGCCAGCATCATGGCCTTCGGGTTTGCCGGATTGGCCGTTGCCGTGCGCTATGCCCGCATGCACGGGTTCCGCAAGCAATTGCAGGAGAATGCCGCGGCGGAGGCCGCCGTGTTCGACGGCCTGACCGACCTGCTGCGCGGCTTCAAGGAAGTGCGGATGAGCCGGGGGCGGGCCGACGCGCTGGTCGATGCCATCGGCCGCGCATCGGCCAGGGCGTGTCGCGTCAACATCGCCACCAAGACCCAGTGGGGGCGCAATTTCTCCCTGATCGAGGTGATGTTCTACACCCTGATCGGGCTGATGGTGTTCGCGGTGCCGCTGCTGACCACCGATTTCCACAACGTCGTGGTGCCGGCGACCACGGCCGCCCTGTTCATCGTGGGACCGGTCAGCACCGTGTCCTTCGTCACGCCCATGCTGACCCAGGCGGAAATGGCGCTGGCCAATATCGAGGGCATGGAAGGGCGCCTGCGCGAGGCGGCGGCGCGGTCCGGGCAGGCGGCACCGGCAGCGGCAGATGCCGGCGGGCGGAGCTTCGCCGATCCCGTGCGCATCGCCCTGTCGGGCGCCGCCTTCGCCTATCGCGACGACAGCGGCAATCCGCTGTTTGGTGTCGGGCCGCTGGAGGCGGAATTCCGGGCCGGCGAGATCAGCTTCATCACCGGCGGCAACGGGTCGGGCAAATCCACGATGCTGCGCCTGCTGACCGGGCTGATGCCGCTGGACACTGGCGCGCTGCTGGTCGATGGGGCCCCCGTGCCGGCCGGCCGGATGCAGGAATGGCGCGACAACATCTCCGCCATCTTCACCGACTACCACCTGTCCCGCCGCCTTTACGGCGTGGGCGACGTCACCGACGAACAGGTGGCGCCGCTGCTGGAACGGCTGGAGATGCGGGACAAGGTCCGCATCATCGACGGCCGGTTCAGCACCACCAGCCTGTCCACCGGCCAGCGCAAGCGCCTGGCCCTGGTGGTGGCGCGGCTGGAGGACAAGAAGGTCATCGTCCTGGATGAATGGGCTGCCGACCAGGACCCGCATTTCCGCAGGATCTTTTATGAGGAGCTGCTGCCGGAACTGCGGGCGCTGGGCAAGATCGTCATCTGCGTCACCCATGACGACCGCTGGTTCCACCTGGCCGACCGCGCCTACCACATGAACGAGGGCAGGCTGGAACGGGTGGCCCATCGCCCGCTGCCCGGCCCCCCGCCCGACGCGGGGGAGGCGGCATGAGCGGGGGAACGGATAGAACGTCAAGTTGTTAATTTTATTGTTAATTGGACTGCCTAGAAAGGTTTTGACTATGACCAGACCATTGGTTAGCCCATTGTTCGGTATCGCTGGCCGGGATAAGGCTGCCTTCCAGCGCGGACCGTCGATCAGGGGCCGAGAACAGGGCCGCCATCCATGCCGGATGCGGGCCTGCCGCCACCCACGTTCTTACTGGAGCGCACTGACATGGTAACCAAGAAGGACCAGACCGAGACGGCCGTCGACCCGGTGGTCACGACCGATCCCGCCACCGCCCAGGCCTTCGCCGAGGCCGATGCCGCCGCGGCGGCCGACAATTCGGACCTGGATGCGGCACGTGCGGCCCATGCCGCCACCATCATCCGTAACCATGTCCTGGCCGGTGCCGCCACCGTGGTGGTGCCCGTCGTCCTGCTGGACAGCGCCGCGCTCGCCGGCGTGCAGCTGAACCTGGTGCGTGAACTGGCCAAGGTCTATGGCCAGGATTTCCGCGCCGACCTGGTGCGCCCGGCCGTGGCCACCCTGTTCGCCACCATCGCGCCCAAGGCCGTGGCCAGCACGGGGCTGAGCGCCCTGGTGGCCAGCATCCCGGTGATCGGCACCGCCTATCGCTGGGTGGCCCTGCCGGGCTTCAACGCCGCCTTCACCTATGCGGTGGGCAAGGTGTTCCAGCAGCATTTCGCGTCGGGCGGCACCTTCCTGACCTTCGACCCGGAGAAGGTGAAGGAATATTTCGTGAACCAGTACAACAAGGTGCGCGGCAAGAAGGCGGCTGAGCCCGCCGCCGCCGCGGCCTGATCCGCGCGTCCGGCATGGGGAAGGGGGCCGGCGGCATTGCCGGCCCCTCTTTCCTGCGGCACATTCACGTCTTGCGCGTTGGTGACGAAGGTCCAATCCCCATGCTGCTGATCGTCCTTGTCATTTATCTGCTGGCCTGCGCGCTCTGCGGCTTCATGGGCCGCAAGACCGCCTTCGGCTTCATCGGGCATTTCCTGCTGGCGATCTTCATCACGCCCGTCGCCTCCTTCGTCATCCAGGCCATCACCCGGCCCGGTACGCATTACAAGATCCAAGGGCGGGACTGACCCGCGATGACCGACGCCATGCCGGCGCCCGCCGCGACCGAACGCTTTCCCCGCTGGCGGCGTCTGCACGCCTGGGCGAAGGAACGTGCCGTCTCCCTCTATGCCCTGGCACTGACCTTCCTGCTGGCACTGCTGGCCGTCGCCCCGCAGATGGTGGTGGAGGTGCCGGCGGGGTCGGTGGGCGTGCTGTGGCTGCGCTTCCTGGGCGGCACCATGACCGAGCATGTGATGCGAGAAGGCGCCCACCTGATCCCGCCCTGGGACCGGGTGACGCTCTATGATGTCCGCCTGCGCAACTTCGAGCGCGAGTATGAGGCGGTGGCCGCCAACGGCCTCGCCATCAAGGTGCAGGTGGCGCTGCGCTATCGCGTCAACCCCACGGCCGCCGGCCTGCTGCACAAGCTGGCGGGCCCTGATTATGTGGACACCCTGGTCCAGCCGGAAATCGCCAGCCTGCTGTACAAGTTCGTCTCCCGCCATTCGCCGGAGAATTTCTATTCGGTGAACCGGGAGGAGATTCAGGATTTCCTGAAACAGCAGGCCAAGATCGACTTCCCCGTCGGCAATGACCGCGACAGCGACGGCAACCCGCTGCGCATGCCGCTGATCCATGTCGATGATGTGCTGGTGTCCGGCGTCACCCTGCCGCTGACCGTGCGCCAGGCGATCGAGCGCAAGGCGCAGCAGGAGCAGGTGATGCAGGAATATGATTTCCGCATCGCCACCGAGGAGAAGGAGAAGGAGCGCAAGCGCATCGAGGCGGAAGGCATCCGCCAGTTCCAGGATATCGTGGCCCGCACCATCACCCCGGAATATCTGCGCCTGCGCGGCATCGAGGCGACGCAGAGCTTCGCCACCTCCACCAATGCCAAGACCATCATCATCGGCGGGCGCGACGGGTTGCCCGTGATTTTGAACACGGGCGATGATGGGGCGGCCGGTACGGCACCGCCAGCGGCGGCTCCCGCCGTTGGCCCCCGTGCCGGTGCCGCATCCGCGACCACCGCGCCCGCCGCGCCGACGCCCACCCCCAGTGCACCGGCCTCCACGGCGCGCCCCACCGCGGTGGATGCGGCACAAGCCAACCGGCCGGCACCGCAACCCTGAACGGGTCACCATCGGCCGGATATTTGAAGAATGTCGGGAGAAGCGTGGCGCGCCCGGCAGGACTCGAACCTGCTGCCTCCAGTTTAGGAAACCGGCGCTCTATCCTGATGAGCTACGGACGCCAACCACGCCCCCCATATAGCGGCATTCACCGCAGGGCGAAAGCCCTGATGCACGGATCGGCTCACCCCTTATAGGCCAGGCGCAGGTTGCCCCAGCGGCGGTTGTTCACGATGATCGGCACATCCACTTCCTTCAGGCGCACCAGCTGACCGCCGCCCATGTCGCGCATATAGGCCTGCATCAGGAAGGGGCGGCTGTTGCGGCTGGCGGCCAGGCCGGCGCTGTCCTCATAAAGCCGGCGGTTGCGGCAATGGGCCAGGTTCCAGTCACGCTGGCCGGGACGCGGCATCTCCGACACGCGGGCATTGTGGGTGGGCAGATAGCCGACGCCATTGACCGCGGCACAGAACTGGATACGCGGGTCGCGCGCCAGGACCGGTTCCTGGATGGCGGGGAACAGCGCGTCGGTCAGGGCGGTGAAGGGTGCCACGTATTGCTCCGGATCGGACCCGTCGATGCGCTCCAGGTCGGTGGAGAACAGGGCCGCCTCGTCGATCCGGCCGGCGTGCAGGGCGTCGGTCAGGGCGGTGCCCAACTTCGCGGCCGTGTCCTGCGCGATGGAAACGAAGCCGGACTCGGCATTGATCAGCCGCTGGACATAGTGCTCCAGCGCTTCCCGCTCCCTGGCCTCCGGTTCGAACATCACATGCAGGCCCAGTTCGCTCCGCCCCACCATCTGGCCGGTGACGGAGCCCACCTCCGGCAGGGTAATGGTCAGGGCCTGTCCCTCGCGGCTGGACAATCCGTCGGCACGCGCCAGCAGGGCCCCGTCGACCGACAGGTCCAGCAGCCGGGTTTCATACCGTGTACCGCCCGACAGGACCGTGACCTGCTGGTCGGTCGGGATGCGGTCGTGGCCGCGGCGATCACCGGCCACGGACTGGCGCAGGGTGGTCAGCAGGCGGTTGCGCAGCGCGCCGACGGCCCGCTGTGTCTCCTCTACCCTTGCCTGCATGTCGGTGGCGGCGGTATTGGCCGCATCGATATCGCTGCTGACGCGGGCAACGCTGTTGGACACCTGGGCGGCACCGCCGGCGGATTCCTCCGCGTTGCGGCCGATCTCCGCACTGGCGGCCGACTGTTCCTCCACCGCCGCCGCCGTGGCGGTCGCGGTATTGTTGATCTCCTCCACCACATGGATGACGGCGCGGATGCCGTCGACGCTGCCATCCACGGCCTGACGCACCGCGTCGATGCGGCGTGCGATATCCTCCGTGGCGTTGCGGGTCTGGGTAGAGAGGCTTTTCACCTCCGATGCGACGACGGCGAAGCCCTTGCCGGCCTCGCCGGCCCGCGCGGCCTCGATCGTGGCGTTCAGCGCCAGCAGGTTGGTCTGGGCGGCGATCTCCGCGATCAACCCGACCACGGCCTGAATCTCGCCCGTCGCCTCGGCCATGCGCTCCACAGCTGTCTCGGCGTCGCGGGCGCTGGCCACGGCCCGTGCCACGACCTGGCTGGACAGGGCGGCCTGTCGTGCGATCTCCGTGCCGGAGGTGCCCAGTTCCTCAGTGGCGGCGGCCACGTTCTGGGCGTTGGCGGAGGTCTGTTCGGCCACCGTCGCCAGCACCACCGCCTGTTCGCGCACCGACAGCATCGACCCGGAGAGCACGCCCATACCGCCCACGACGCGCTGGCAACTCTGTTCGACCCCCTGCCAGGTAGCGACGAGGTCGGTCTCGATGGCTTGGCAGGTTGCCAGCAGGCGCATCCGCGTCTCGGTTTTCGACCGGGCGTCCCGGACGCGCTGTTCCTCCTTGCTGAAGGCCAGCTTGGCGCGGGTGGCCCGCAATTCGATGAACGCATCGCGGAATTCCGGGGCCGCGGGCAGGTCGATGCGATAATCCAGGCGCGCGCCGGCAATGGCCGCGAAGGCGCTGGCCATGCTGTCAAGCGGCCGGCGGACAGTACGCAGCAGCCAGAGGGCGGCAGCCACGGTCAGGGCGATGCCCAGCAACCCGACGCCCAGCATCACCAGGAACAGGAGATCACGCTCCGCGGTTCCGGCCGCCATGAATTCGGGCCCATGGGCCAGCTGGCGTTCGGTCATCTGGCTGATCACGTCGCTGACCGGGTCGATAGTCTGATAGAGCCTGTCCTTGACCAGCATGTCCAGGGCGCCCCGATCCCGGGCGCGCATGGCCTTCAGCAGGTCTTCCACCGTCCGGTCGGCGGCGTTCGTCAGAGGGGCGATCGCGGCCACGCTTTCCAGCTCCTGGGCGTCCAGGCCCGAAGCGGTGAACGTGGTCCATTCTCTATCGATATCGGCCTTGGCCCTTTCAATGGACCCGATGCCCTGGTCCCAGGTGAAGTTGCCGTTGCGCACCTTGTGCGAGGCATCGACGATGAAGACGGCATAGGCATCGGAAACGGTCTTCAGCCGCCGCATATGCATCACCGCCTCGTCATTCAGGGCGATGATCCGCTGTTCCTCATGCTGGATGCCCGTCATGCCGATGGTGCCGATCAGCGCCTGCAGTGCCAGCATCAGGGCGAAGGCCAGGGCCAGGCGGCCACGGATGGAACCGGCCCAACGACGGATGGCGGCTCGCCAGCCGGCTTGTTCCGCGGTTCCCTGCCGGATCGCCATGTTCCGGGCGCGGCTGGTGCGGATATCTGCATAAAGCGCTTCCGCGGCGGCGATGTCGGCGCGGGCCGGCCGCGTCCGGATGGAGATGTAGCCGACGACCTCGCCATTCTCCAACAGCGGCGTGACATTGGCGCGCACCCAGTAATGGTCGCCATTCTTGCTGCGGTTCTTTACCAGCCCTTCCCAGGGACGCCCCTGCTTCACCGTCGACCAAAGGTCCGCGAAGGCCTCCTTGGGCATATCCGGATGGCGGACCAGATTATGCGGCGCGCCCAGCAGTTCCTGCTCGCTGTAGCCGCTGATGGCGATGAAGGCATCGTTGACAAAGATGATGCGGCCGCCGGTATCCGTCTTGGACACCAGCAGGTCGCCGTCATTCATCAGGATCTCGCGGTTTGTCACCGGCCCGTTATCACGCATTTCTGATCTCGCTCGCGCTGTACCGGCACATGCGTTGCGCGCAAAAATTTGCCCGCCAAAGTAGATGCCGGCAGTTTGATTTCCATGTTGGATACTGGAAACAACCATATTGATGAATAAATCGTTACCAGTACTTGATTGTGGTGTTATCTATATTTATCACTTCAAACAAAAATATATATGCATGCGATCCTATCCAGCGGGATAGGGCCGTGGAATAAAGATGACATTTGATTGGTTCAGTGAATTATTTGTCGATCAACCCAACAGGCTGGCCAGCACGGCATTCAACCGCTCGCGCCCGTCCATGGTGGCAGCCAGCACATCGCCACGCCGCTCCAGCATGCCGTGGCGGATCAGGCTGTCCAGGCGCGCGGGATCGATCCAGGCATCCAGACCCTTTCCCGTCTCCGCAACGATGCGGGCCAGCGGCACGCCTTCCGACAGGCGCAGGCCCATCATCAGCATCTCGGTCAGCCGATCCTGCTCCGCCACGCCATCGAACGGCTTGGCACCAGTGCCCATGGCCAGCGTGCGCTCCAGCCAGATCTCCGGTGCGCGGTGGGTGCGGGTGGCGACCTTGCCCTGGCCGGCCACGGTCAGGCGGCCATGGGCGCCTGGCCCGATACCGACATAGTCGCCATAGCGCCAGTAGGTCAGGTTGTGGCGGCTTTCCTCGCCCGGCCGCGCATGGTTCGACACCTCGTATGCCGGCAGGCCGGCGACATTCAGCACCTCCTGCGTGGCGGCATAGAGGTCGCCCTGCACCTCCTCCGTCGGCAGGACCAGCTCGCCCCGGGCATGCAGCGTGTGGAACTGCGTGCCTTCCTCGATGGTCAGCTGGTAGAGCGACAGGTGGCCGACGGCATGGTCCAGCGCCCGGGACAGTTCGTCGCGCCAGGCGGCCACAGTCTGGCCGGGACGGGCATAGATCAGGTCGAAGCTGTAGCGGGGGAAGATGTCGCGGGCCAGGCCGATGGCGGTCAGTGCCTCGTCGGCCGAATGGCGTCGTCCCAGCGCCTTCAGGTCCGGTTCGTTCAGGGCCTGGATGCCCAGGCTGACGCGGTTGACGCCGGCGGCGCGGAAGGCGCGGAACTTGTCGGCCTCCACACTGGTGGGATTGGCCTCCAGCGTCACTTCGGTCCCGGCCGGCAGGCCCCAGCGCTCATCGGCACGCTTGAGGATGGCCTCCACCGTGGAAGGGGGCATCAGCGACGGGGTACCGCCGCCGAAGAACACGGAGGTGAGCTTGCGGCCCGGCGTCAGGTCGGCGAAATGGTCCAGTTCGCGCAGCATGGCGTCCGCCCAGCGCGGCTGGTCGACCTTTTCCCGCACATGGGAATTGAAGTCGCAATAAGGGCATTTGGACGCGCAGAACGGCCAATGCACATACAGCGCGAAACCCGGATCGGGCGGGGTACCCATCACTCTGTTCCTATTCCAGCACCTTCGCCTCGAAGGCGCAAAGATCACGGACGATGCAGACAGGGCAATCCGGCTTGCGCGCCTTGCAGACATAACGCCCGTGCAGGATCAGCCAATGATGGGCGTTCAGCTGCCACTTCTTCGGCACCCGCTTCAGCAGGCCCTGTTCCACCTCCACCACATCCTTGCCCGGCGCCAGGCCGGTGCGGTTGGAGACGCGGAAGATATGGGTATCCACGGCGATGGTCGGCTGCCCGAAGGCGGTGTTCAGCACGACATTCGCCGTCTTGCGCCCCACGCCGGGCAGTTCCTCCAGATCCTCCCGTCGCCGCGGCACTTCCCCGCCATGCTTGGCCAGCAGGATTTCCGATAGCCGGATGGTGTTGGCGGCCTTGTTCTTATACAGGCCGATGGTCTTGATATGGTCACGCACTACCCCCTCGCCCAGGGCCACCATGGCGGCTGGGTTGTCGGCCTTGGCGAACAGGGCCTTCGTCGCCTTGTTCACGCCCACGTCGGTGGCCTGGGCCGACAGGACCACGGCGACCAGCAGCGTATAGGGGTTGGAATATTCCAGCTCCGTCTTCGGCTCCGGATTGCTTTCCGACAGGCGGCGGAAGAATTCGTCGATGGCGGCGCGCTTCAAGGCGGGGAACCTAGGATGGTGCGGGGGATGGCCCACCATAGCGGGCGGGACACAGGGCCGCAATCGCCCCACCTTGAAGGCTGCGGCTCCAGCCCCTATCGTCTTTGCCATGAATGATGTGGCCGCCCCATCACATGGCGATACGGTCCTGTTCCGTGCCGTGATCCATCCCCATCGCAGCCTGAGCCCGGCCGGGTTCCGGCGGCTGATCTGGGCCGTGGCGGCGATCAGCCTGGGCGCGGGGCTGGGCTTCTTCCTGTCCGGCGCCTGGCCGGTCATCGGCTTCATGGGCGTGGACGTGGCTTTGCTCTGGTGGGCGTTCAAGGCCAGCTATCGCAGCGGCCATGCGCGGGAAACGGTGGAACTGACCGACCGGGCGCTGATTGTGGAACGGGTCGACCCGGCCAACCGCCGCCAATCCTGGACCCTGCAACCCGCCTGGCTGCGCGTGCATCTGGATGAACGGCCCGGCGCGCAGGTGACGCTGTCCAGCCATGGAAGGCAGTTGGTGGTCGGGACCTACCTGTCACCCGATGAAAAGCGCGGTTTCGCCAGCGCGTTGCGCGAAGCGTTGGAACGCTGGCGCGGGGTCAGGTGATGGCGTCCAGCTGATCATCGGACAGGTAACCCGGCACGACGGTGACGGGGATCGACAGGTTGCCGGCCATCTGCCCCACCACATAGGAAATCAGCGGGCCCGGCCCGCCGCGCCCGGTGCCCGATGCCAGCACCAGGATGGAGATGCTGGGTTCCTCCTGGATCAGCTTCATCAGCTGCTCGCTGGCCTGGCCGTTGCGGATATAGAGCATGGGCATGGAGCCGGCGATATCCACCACCTCCTTGGCCAGCCGCTGCATCAGTTGCTCGGCCTCCTCCCGCTGCTCCTGCTTCATCAGCTCTTCGATGGCACCCCAATGCTGCAACTCGCTGGGCGGGATGACATGCAGCAGGGCGACGCGCCCGCCCGTGGTGCGGGCGCGACGGGCGGCGTAATGCAGGGCCACGGTCATCTCTTCCGTCTCGTCCACGACGACCAGGAAGATGCGGGTCTTTGCGGTCTGGGTCATGGGCCCCCCGAAATATTGTTATGATTTGCGGAACACGATGCCGGCCAGCCAGCCCGAGGTGACGGCCAGCATGATGCCCAGCACGGCGTAGAACACCGACTGGCGCTGGGCGAATTCGAACACGTTGGCGGAAAAGCCGATCTTGGAGACTAGCAGCGGCGTGGTCTGGGCGCTGACCACGTCGCCGTCGCGGATCAGGAAGACCGACGCGGTATAGGTGCCGGTGGCCACATTGGCCGGGAAGAAGATGCGGGTGCGGAACAGGCGCTGGCCCAGGAAGGACACCTCGCCCACCTCCGTCGTGTAAAGCCCGGCCCGCTGTTTGTTGCGGATCAATGCCGCCCGGAACGCCGCCAGCTTTTCCGGCTTCAGCTTGGCCTTCTCCGGCACCAGGCGGATATAATCCAGGCCGATCTCGTGCCGTTGCAGCACGGC
Organism: Niveispirillum sp. KHB5.9; assembly: GCF_048066115.1. Taxonomy (NCBI): domain Bacteria; kingdom Pseudomonadati; phylum Pseudomonadota; class Alphaproteobacteria; order Rhodospirillales; family Azospirillaceae; genus Niveispirillum; species Niveispirillum sp. KHB5.9. The sequence goes on from NZ_JBLTYX010000003.1 coordinate 118,300, forward strand.
CGGCGGCACCACCCCGTCCAGGGGGGCGGTCAGGGCGACATTGTAATAGGCAGGCACTCGGGCAAAGGCCACGTCTTCGGTATTCATCCAGATGCCGGCCACCCGTTCCTTGCGGCGCACGGTCACTTCGGCTTCCGGTCCCTGCACCACCACGGCCACGTCGCCATCGCCGTCCACGGCACCGAACAGAACCACGTCGGTACCCGTGAAGCCCGTGGTGATGGCGATCAGGTGGCTGGACAGGTCGGCCACCAGCGACTGCGCCCAGGCCGGCCGTGAGGCCTGCCACAGGCAGAAGCCGGCCAAGGTCAGCGTCACCGCCGCAAGCCCGCGCCGCACCCTCATGTCAGCACCGGCAGGGTGATGGAATAGATATCCTCCGGCCGGACGATCAGGTCCACGGCCAGCTTCACCGCCACGGCCAGCACCATCATGGCCAGCAGGGCGCGGGCCTGTTCGCCGCGCAGCTTGGCCCCGGCCCGGGTGCCGAACTGCGCCCCGATTACCGCACCGACCAGCAGCAGCAGGGCCAGGACGATATCCACCGTCTGGTTGGTCACCGCCTGCAGGAACGCCGCCAGACCGGTGGTGAAGATGATCTGGAACAGCGAGGTGCCGGCCACCAGGGCGGTCGGCATGCCCAGGATATAGATCATCGCCGGCACCAGCAGGAAGCCGCCGCCGATACCCATGATCGCCACCAGCACCCCGCCGACAAAGCCGATCAAAGCCGGCAGCAGGGCGGAGATGTACAGGCGCGAACGGGGGAACCGCATCTTGAAGGGCAGGCCGTGCAGCCAGGTATGGTGATGCAGCTTGGACCGCACCGGCGACCCGCGCCCCTTGACGATGGCCCGCACGCTTTCCGTCAGCATCAGCCCGCTGACCGTGCCCAGGAACAGCACATAGGACAGCGAGATCACCAGATCGATATGGCCCAGCTTCTGCAACAGGCCGAACAGCCACACGCCCAGTCCGGTGCCGATGGCGCCACCGGCAAGCATGACCGCCCCCAGCTTCACATCGACATTGTTGCGCCGCCAATGGGCCAGCACGCCGGACACGCTGGCGCCCACCAGCTGGTTGGCCTGGGTGCCCACGGCCACGGCCGGCGGCACGCCGATGAAGATCAGCAAGGGCGTCATCAGGAAGCCGCCGCCCACGCCGAACAGGCCCGACAGGAACCCGACCCCGCCGCCCAGGATCAGGATCAACAGGGCGTTGACCGAGATTTCAGCGATGGGGAGATAGATCTGCATGGTTCCGGAAGGTCCCGGACAGGGGGCGGGAGAAGATCACGCATCGTATCGGCTTTCGCTGGCGCAACCAAGCGAATGCGGAGGGGTAAAGGGTTAATTCGGAGTGCGCGGGGATCGGACTCCGGTCCTGTGCAACATCGTGGAACGGAAAATCAGGGATGTTTCAGAGAAGCGATCGCCAGCCCTCCGAATGCAGGGGGCTCAAGTGATAAGGATATAAATCCTACAGCACTTTCGCGACACGCGCCAGAATGATCCGTGCCGCCTGTTCCAGCCGTTCCGGTTCCATGCCCGTGCGGTGACCCTTGTCGTCGGGCTTCACGCCATCGGGGAAGGGGGGGACATGGATGAAGCCGGCGGGCAGGTCGGGGCGCCAATGGCGCATGCCGAAGAACAGGTGGTTGCAGATATATCCGCCGGCATCGCGGCTGGTCTTCACCGGGAAACCGCCCGCTTCCAGGTCGTCGATGATGGCGTCCAGCGGCAGCGACGACCAGTAACCCATGGGGCCGGCTTCATCGATGGGCCGGTTGCGCCGTACCGTGCCGTCATTGTCGGGGGCGGTGGCGTCGTCCAGGTTCAGCGCCAGCCGTTCCGGGCGGATCAGGTCCGTGTCATAGGCCAGGCCGAACATGATCACGGCATCGGGCTGGTGCGCCGCCACCGCTTCCTTCAGGGCCGGCACGGCACCGGTGAAGGTGACGGGCAGGCGCACGCCCACGATCTCCGCCCCCTCCACCACCGCCCCGTCCAGCCGTTCGGCCAGCCAGGCGGTGGGGTTCACCGCATGGCCCAGGAAGGGGGCGAAGCCGGTGACCAGCAGCCGCGCCATGGTGGCTCAGAGCCCCAGGTCGGTCAGGGCGGCCATCAGGTCGCGCGGCTGCGCGAAACCGCCATGGGCCGACTGATCCGGCGCCCCCACGACCAGCAGCCGTTCCGTGGCGGCCGACACGCCCAGGCGGGCGCCATAGGCCACCATGTCGTCGCGCGACGGCAGCTTGTCGATGCTGCCATGGCCATAGACCAGCACCGGCAGCACCTTGGCACCCGGCTGCTGCTGTTCGACCAGGGCGACGGCGGCCAGCAATGCCCGCCAGCAGGGGGTGCGCAGGGCCGCCGGCTTGTCGCCATCGACGGCGGCCGCCATCTCCGCGCCCTCCGCACCCAGCGTCCAGGTGCGGCCGCACAGATCCTCGGTGGCCAGCAGGGCGGTGACCGGCGTACCGCCACGCGTGGCGGTGGCCACGGCCACGATGCCCGATCCCTTTGCCACCTGCGGCGACCGCGTGGTCTGGTCGAAGGTGCGCGAAAGCGTGGTCAGTACGGCTTCCACCGTCTGGGTCAGGGCCTTGTCGCCGGCCGGCAGCGACAGGCGATGCCAGGCCCCGAACACCAGGGCGGCGATATCGGGCTGGGCCGATGCGGGTGCCGCGGCTGGGACGGCGGCGGTGGATGCGGCAGCCGGTTCCGCCGGCTTGTTCTCCAGCGCCGTCAGGCGGCGTTCCAGATCGGCCAGGGCCTGGCCGCTGGCGGGGCTGGGGCGGTTTTCCAGGGCCGACAGGCGGCGGGACAGGTCCACCAGGGCCGGGCCATGGTCGGGGCCGGCCTCGACAGTGGCGGCCGGCGCATCGCCGCCGCCGGCGGGCCTGCGGATATCGCTGCGGATGTCGCGGACATCCAATTGCAGGTCGCGCACGGCACCGACCACGCGCAGGATGCTTTCATGCACCTGGCTGATGATGGCTTCGAACTGGTCATGGCCGACAAAGCCGCCCGTGGGCAGGGGCAGGCTCGGCCCCTCGCCACCCTGGGCCATGCTCTGGCGCGCCGCGGCGATCCAGCTTTCCAGCCCGGCCACGCGGTTAAGCAGCTCCGACGCCGATTTCGAAACCCGGTCCAGTTCCTCCGGATAGCGGGTCACCTGCTGGCTGACCACGCCCGTCAGATGGGCCAGACGTTCGCGCAGCTCCTGGATGCTCTGTCCCAGGGCGTTGATCTTCATCGTCTCCGGCAGCTGGACCACGGCCGAATGCATGGCCGCCAGATCGGAGCGGAAGTCGCGCAGGCGGGAACCGACATGCAGGGCCAGGTCGCGGACGATGGTTTCCGCATAGTCGAACGCATCGACGCTGTCCTGCACCTCCCCGGTCAGGGGTGCGCCTGTGGCCCCCGTCTCCACCGGCTTGCGCGCGTCGGTGGTGTCGCTGGACGGCATGCTCATGGGGCGGCCTCGCTGGAGGAGAGTGTGTCGTTCAAGGATGCCAACAGGCGGGCCCGCCGCGCCTCCGCATCCTCACGCCCCAGACGGGGCACGGGCGGGGCGGTGGCAGGGGGCGGTTCGGGTGCCGGGGCGGGGCGGGGCGGGGCCTCCGCCCTTGCCGGTTCCGGTGCCTTCACAGGCTCCGGTTTGGGTTCCGGTTTGGGTTCCGGCGCTTTCGCGGCGGGGGCCCTGCTTTCCGGTGCCTTGGGTTCGGGCGCTGCCGGCGGCTCCGCCGGTTTGGCCTTGGGTTCCGGCGGCCTGGTGACCACCGGCTCCGCTGTCTTCACTTCCGCCGGCCGGGCTTCGGCCTTGGCGTCGGGTGCCGGCGTCTCCGGCTCCGCCGTCGACAAGGGCGGCAGGGTGACGGAAACAGTGGGAATCGGTGGCGTGGCGGCAACGGCGGCGGCGGCCGGCGTCCGCGGGGGCGGCACGGGCGGTGCCACCGGCGGGCGCGACGGGGCCGGCGGAATGGGCCGGTTGCCCAGCGGTGGGGCCGTGGTCAGGCTGGGTGCGCCGGGGCCGGGCGGGGCCGGATTGGCCGGGCCCAGGCCGGGGGCGGCGGGCGGCATTCCCGCATCCGGCGTGCGCGGCTGGCCCGCATCGGGCATGCGTGGCTGGAGCGAGGCCAGCGGCGGCAGGATCGGGCCCTTGGGTGCCAGCGGGTTGCCGCGGCTGACCGGTTCCGGGATGGCGCCGCCGGCCAGATCGGTCAGCAGCTTGCGCAGGGCCGCCGCCTTGGCGCCCTTCAAACTTTCGCTGCGGGCCTGGGCACGCTGGATCAGGCCGGGTTCGGCCGACAATTGCAGGAAATTCACCTGGTCGGCGGTCAGGCTTTCCAGCCGCCAGGCCAGATCGTCAAGCACGTCCTGGCCATCGACGAATCGGGTCAGCGACTCGATCGTGCCGGTCACCACGGTGGCGTCGCGCACGGCGCGGGAGGAGAAGACCGGGCTCTTGCCGGGACCAGCCGCAAAGGCCGGCGCCTCCAGTCCGGAAGCCGACGGGTCCGGTTCCGCCGGCGCCGGCAGCGGAGAGGACGCATCGGCATGCACCTCCTCCTCCACCGGCGGCGGCGGGACGGGGGTGCGGACCGGTTCGGGGGACTGGCCGGTCAGGCGACGAAGAAGGGAGCCTAGCATCGCGTACTCCGCCATCCCCGGGGCGGGGACGGGACCAAAACGCCAGCCGTCCGCGACGCGCGGGCCGCGCCCGGGAAACCGGCTTGCACAAAGCATTCGATCCGCATGGTCCGGGCAAACTCCGACCAGAACAATCTTTTGCCATTATCGTTAGCACGTCCCGTGCTGCCGACGCAATTTCGCTGCGGATCAATATGCTAGGCGTTCTACCCCTTTTGTGGGGATCGGTCGCGAAGGAGGTATGTCGGCCTGGATTCCGTTGTTGCCAATCTGGATACGACCTGGGCATGCTACCGGTGACGGCTGTTGTCACGGCGCCATTTGATTCAACGCATTTACCCCGACGCTTCAACGCAATATTAACGGCTGCGCCTCTATGTGATCGATCGCACCGACGGGCGGATCATCCTCTGTTCTTCTGGTATGGCGTTTCCCCTTCCCTTTGACTGGTCTTGCGTGCCGCCGATGCTGGTCCCCCCCGCCCTTGGATTGACGGACCCCTTGTCGCTGATCGCGGCAGGTGGCGACGCGTCCGGCGAGAGGCTGGATCTGGTACAGCCGCATGGCTGGCTGATGGTGCTGGACGCCGCCGACCGGCGGTTGATCCAGGCCAGCGCCAACCTGTCCTTCCTGCTGGGCCGGCCGGTGGAAGACGCGCTGGGCCGCGAGGTGGGCGATTTGCTGGGTCCCGTGGCGTCGCGCGCGCTGGACCGCGCCATCGCCCAGGCCGGGGCGGATGCCATCGGCCCTGTGGCGCTGCGCCTGGACCGGGACGGGGAAAGGCTGCGGCTGATCGCGCATGGCCATTGGGATGCCGGCGGCCTGATCCTGGAGATCGAGGCGGCGTCGCCGCTGGGCGATGCCGGCATGGTGGCGGCCGGCTTCGGTGCCGCCATCCGCCGCTATCGCCATATCGGCGATGTGGCCGATCTGGCCCATGCCGTGGCGCAGGACCTGCGCCGCCTGACCGGCTATGAGCGGGTGCTGTTCGTGCGCATGCCGGAAGGCAGCCCCGGCCAGGTGCTGGCGGAGGCCGCTGCCATCGGCGCGGAGGGCGGGCTGGCCGAAGGGTTCGTACCGCTGCGCCCGCTGGAAACCACGCTGCTGGAATTGAACCGCGCCCGGCTGGTGCGCGACATGGGCGCGCAGCCGGTGCCGCTGGTGCCGACCATCAACCCGGTCACGGGCGTGCCCGTCGATCTCAGCCGCGCCAGCCTGCGCCACCCCACCAACCTGTTCCAGGGCCATGCCAGACGTCGCCGTGTGCGCGGCGTGCTGGCTGTCACCCTGCTGGTGGGCGGACGGCTCTGGGGCTATCTCTGGTGCGAAAGCGTGACGCCGCATTCCGTCAGCCCGTCGGTGCGCGCCCTGTGCGAGGCGCTGGGCGAGATCGTGGCGGCGCAGATCGCCACGCTGGAGGAACGGGCCACCATTGCCGCCCGCACGGCCGCCGCCCGCGGCCTGGCGCGGCTGGGCCGCCTGCTGCGCCAGGGGGTGAACCTGACCGACGGGTTGATCGCGGCACATCCGGCGATGCGCGAATTGCTGCCCCATGCGGCCATGGTCGTCGGGATCGAGGGCAGCCATTGGTCCAGCCAGGACCTGTTCCCCATGCCCTACTGGCTGGACCAGTTGGGGCGCATGGGGGCGGCCAGGCGCGAGGGCATCGCTTGGCGCGCCGGCGTGCTGGGTATCGACGTGCCGGACGGGCATGTCGTGCTGCTGCGCCAGGGCGGGTCCGTATGGACCCAGGCGGAGCTGGAGGTGGCGCAGGAGCTGCACCATCTGCTGGCCGAGCGCCAGGCGGAAATCTATCGCCGCCGGACGGAGCAGCAGCTGCACGTCATGGCCAATTTCGACCGGGCCACCGGCCTGCCCAATCGCGCACATATCCTGCAGGCCCTGCAGCAGGCGCTGGGCGTGGATGCCGACATCGCCGTCACCGTCATCGGCCTGGACCGGTTCCGCGCCGTCAAGGCGGCCCTGGGCGAGGCGGATGCCGACGCGCTGCTGGCCGCGGTGGGCAAGCGGCTGCGTGACTGCCTGCCATCCGACGATCTGGTGGGGCGGATCGATACCGGTGAATTCGCCGTGCTGTCCTTCGACAATGGTCTGGAACGGGTGGAACAGCTGGCCCATACGGTGCGCGACGCGCTGCGCGCGCCCCTGTCGGTGGCGGGCCGGGAGATGTTCGTGACCGCCAGCCTGGGCGTGGTGCCCACGGCCGACGGGGCCAGCGACGCCACGGCGCTTTTGCGCGATGCGGAGATCGCCAGTGCCGAGGCGGAGGCCGCGGGCGGCGGCGGCAAGCGGATTTTCGACGCCGCCATGCGGGCGCGGCTGACCGAACGCCATGTCATCTATGACCGGCTGCGCCAGGCCATTTATTTCAGCAATGGCGTGCGCCCCGTGTTCCAACCCATCGTCCGCCTGGCCGACGGCGAGTTGACGGGGTTCGAGGCGCTGGCCCGCTGGACCGACGCCGAACATGGGCCCATTCCCCCCACCACCTTCGTGGCGGTGGCGGAGCAGACAGGGCTGATCGTGCCCCTGGGCAACCATATCTTGGTCCAGTCCTGCCGCCAGATCGCCAAATGGAACCGCGACCGGGCGGATCGGCCGCTCTATGTCTCCGTCAACCTGTCACCCTATCAGCTGGACCCGTCGCGCCTGGATATCGTGCGCTGGGTCACCGGCGTGCTGGAGATGACGGAGTGCAAGCCGGAATGGCTGCGTCTGGAGATCACCGAAAGCGGGCTGATCGGCCAGGGCGGGGATGCCATCGCCATATTGCAGGGCCTGCGCGATCTGGGCATCGCGCTGTCGATCGATGATTTCGGCACCGGCTATTCCTCGCTGGCGTACCTGCAGAACCTGCCGGTCGATACGATCAAGATCGACCGCAGCTTCGTGACCGGCATGGCGCGGGACGAGAAGGGCATGGCCCTGGTCAGCGCCATCCTGCACATCGCCGGCATCATGGAATTCGGCGTCGTGGCCGAAGGCGTGGAGACGGAGGCGCAGGAGGAGCTGCTGCGCCGCATGGGCTGCGACCGGGCGCAGGGATACCTGTTCGCCAAGCCGCTGGAGGCCGACATGGCCACCGCCCTGGTCCATGGCGCCATTCCCCTGACGGGACAGGTGGTGGAGGCCCGCGCGCTGCGGGCCGGGCGCTGGGGGTGACCCGCGTCCCGCCTGCGCTGGATCAAATCAGCGCAGTGACCCTTGGCACCGGTGTGAAAGTGCCGGCCCGCATGCTACATAGGGGCCACCATGCATCGTTTCGCCAATCCCGCCCGCTTCCTGCGTCTGGCCGCCATCATCCTGCCCTGGGTTTCGGCCCTGTCGGCCCTGCTTTTCGTCTCCGGCCTGTATCTGGCGCTTGTCACCAGCCCCGGCGATTACCAGCAGGGGGACACGGTGCGCATCATGTATATCCATGTGCCCGCTGCCTGGATGGCCATGTTCACCTACAGCTCCATGGCCGTGGCGGCCGCCTGCGCCCTGGTCTGGCGCCATCCGCTGGCGGAGGTCTATTCCCGCGCCGCCGCCCCGCTGGGCGCCGGCTTCACGCTGCTGTGCCTGGTCACGGGCAGCCTGTGGGGGGAGCCGATGTGGGGCACCTGGTGGGTGTGGGATGCCCGCCTGACCTCGGTCCTGATCCTGTTCTTCCTCTATCTGGGCTTCATGGCGCTGGTCGATGCGTTCGATGATCCGCAGCGGGGCAACCGCGCGGGATCGATCCTGCTGCTGGTCGGTGCCGTCAATGTGCCGATCATCAAATTCTCCGTCGACTGGTGGAACACGCTGCACCAGCCGGCATCGGTGATCCGCCTGGGCGGGCCCACCATCCATGGCGACATGCTGTGGCCGCTGCTGATCCTGGCGGCGGCGTTCCAGACCTATTTCATCGCCACCGTCATCCTGCGCATGCGCGCCGAACTGGCGGAGCGCAAGATCCAGACCCTGCGTCTGACCCAGGCCGGGGGGGTGTGACAGGATGGCCGACTTTTTCCACATGGGCGGATACGCCATCTATGTCTGGTCCAGTTATGGCCTGGCGCTGCTGATCCTGGCGGGTCTGCTGGCGGCCAGCGTGGCGGGCCTGCGCCGCAAGGAACGCCTGCTGCGCAGCCTGGAGGAAGGATTGCCGCGTCGCCGTCGCCGGTCGGCGGCGGCAGGCGGGGAGGAAACGCCATGATGACGCGCAAGAAGCGCCGTCTCTACATGCTGCTCTTGGCGCTGGTCGGGCTGGGCACGGCCACGGCCCTGACCCTGACGGCGTTTCAGGAGAATGTGGCCTTCTTCTTCTCCCCCTCCGATCTGGCGACCAAGCCGCCGGGCGACAAGCTGGTGCGCGTCGGCGGGCTGGTCGAAGGCGGCAGTGTGGAGAAGGTGGATGACGGTATCACCACCCGCTTCACCATCACCGACACGGCGCATTCGGTGAAGATCTCCACCAGCCGTCCCCTGCCCGACCTGTTCCGCGAGGGCCAGGGCGTGCTGGTCGAAGGCCGCCTGCGCGCCGATGGCGTGTTCGTGGCCAGCGAGGTGCTGGCCAAGCATGACGAGAATTACATGCCCAAGGAAGTGGCCGACGCCCTGAAGGCATCCGGCCAGTTCCGCCCGGACGTGCCGGGCAAGCCCGTCTATGGGGCGGAGGGGAAGTGAGGGCTTTGCCGCTGCCCGTAGGTCAGGTCGAGCCGTAGGCGAGCCCTGACAAGCAACGGTGTGGCACGAAGATGTCAGGGCTCGGCTTCGCCTCGACCTGACCTACGGTTACGAGCCGATTAGTGAAGCAGTGAGACGGACATGATCCCCGAGATCGGACATTACGCCCTGGTGCTGGCCCTGCTGCTGGCGTCGGTTCAGGTTGTGCTGACACTGGCGGGTGCCGCGCGGCGCGATGCCGCCTGGATGGAAGCCGGGCGCATGGCGGCGTTCGCGCAGCTAGGCGTGGTGGTCATCGCGTTCGCCGCCCTGATGCAGGCCTATATCGTCTCCGATTTCTCGGTGGTGAGCGTGGTGGGCAACAGCCATAGCCGCATGCCGCTGATGTACAAGATCGCCGGCGTCTGGGGCAATCATGAGGGCTCCATGCTGCTCTGGGTGCTGATGCTGGCCTTGTTCGGGGCGGCGGTGGCGGCGTTCGGGCGCAATATCCCGCCGACGCTGAAGGCCCGCGTACTGGGCGTGCAGGGACTGATCGGCGTCGGGTTCCTGTTGTTCATGCTGACCACCAGCAATCCGTTTTCCCGCATCTTCCCCGTGCCGCTGGACGGGCGCGACCTGAACCCGCTGTTGCAGGACCCGGGTCTGGCCTTCCATCCGCCCTTCCTCTATCTGGGCTATGTCGGCTTCTCGGTTGCCTTTTCCTTTGCCGTCGCCGCGCTGATCGAGGGGCGGGTCGATCCGGCCTGGGGCCGGTGGGTGCGGCCCTGGACACTGGTGGCCTGGACCTCGCTGACCCTGGGCATCGCCATGGGGTCCTGGTGGGCCTATTACGAACTGGGCTGGGGCGGCTGGTGGATGTGGGACCCGGTGGAAAACGCCTCCCTGATGCCCTGGCTGGCCGGTACCGCGCTGCTGCATTCCGCCATCGTGGTGGAAAAGCGCGATGCGCTGAAGACCTGGACCATCCTGCTGGCCATCCTCACCTTCTCCCTGTCGCTCTTGGGCACCTTCCTGGTGCGGTCCGGCGTGCTGACCTCGGTCCATGCCTTCGCCGTCGATCCGGAGCGCGGGGTGGCGGTGCTGCTGCTGCTGGGCCTGGCCACGGGCGGGGCGCTGCTGCTGTTCGCCCTGCGTGCCCATACGCTGCGCATTGGCGGCCTGTTCGCACCGGTCAGCCGGGAAGGGGCGCTGGTGCTGAACAATCTGCTGCTGTCGGTGTCGGCCGCCGTCGTGCTGATCGGCACGCTGATGCCACTGCTGCTGGACGCGTTCGGGCACAAGATCTCGGTGGGGGCGCCCTACTATAATTTCATCACGCCGTTCCTGGCCATTCCGCTGGTCCTGGCCATGGCGCTGGGGCCGTTCCTGCCCTGGAAGCGGGCCGATCTGGCCGGGGTGCTGGGGCGGATGTGGGTGGCGGCCCTGTTTACCCTGGTCTGTGTGATGCTGGCCCTGTGGCTGCAGGGCGTGAAGCCGGTGATGGCGCTGGTCGGTATAGCACTCGCCGCCTGGGCCGGGTTCGGGGCGCTGTGGGAGATCGCGGAGCGGGTGAAGCTGTTCCGCGTGCCGCTGGCCGACAGTCTCAGCCGGGCCAGGGGCCTGCCGCTGGGCGCCTGGGGTACTTCCGTGGCCCATGCCGGCATGGGCATCGCCATCGCCGGCATGGTCGGCACCAGCTTCTGGCTGGCCGAGGATGTGCGGGTGATGAAGCTGGGCGACAAGGCGACCCTGGCCGGGTACGAGCTGACCCTGGACAAGGTCGAAGACCTGGCCGTCGCCAATTACCAGACGGAGATGGGCCAGTTCACCGTGCGCCGTGATGGCGGGGTGATCGCCACCCTGACGCCGGAGCGCCGCTGGTACCCCGTGGCCAAGACCCAGACCACGGAAGCCGCCATCCACACCACCTTCTATTCCGACCTCTATGTCGTGCTGGGCGAACCCAATGGTGAAGGCGGCGGCTGGGTCGTGCGACTGTACCACCATCCGCTGGTGCCCTGGATCTGGATCGGCACGCTGGTGATGGTGCTGGGCGGGATGCTGAGCCTGTCCGACCGGCGGCTGCGCGTGGGCGTGCCGTCGCGCCGGGCCGCCCCCGTCGCCCCCCATATGCAACCCGCCGAATAAGGGCGACCGTGAAATGAGCGCTGCCACCCGTCACCGTCTGCTGCTGCTGCTGCCGCTGGCCGTCTTCCTGATCCTGGGCGGTTATTTCGCGTTGGGCCTGACCAGGGACCCGTCCAAGCTGCCCTCGATGCTGATCGACAAGCCGGCGCCGACCTTCGCCCTGCCCGGCCTGTCGGAAGGCGATCCGGGCCTGTCCAATGCCGACCTGACGGGCAAGGTGCAGCTGGTCAATGTCTTCGCCAGCTGGTGCGCGCCCTGTCAGGTGGAACATCCGCTGCTGATGCGCCTGGCCAAGGAGGAGGGCGTGACCATCCACGCCATCGCCTACAAGGACAAGCCGGAAGCGTCCAAGGCTTTCCTGGAGCGGATGGGCAATCCCTTCACCCGTGTCGGGGCGGATCGCGACGGTCGCGTGGCCATCGATTTCGGCGTCTATGGCGTGCCGGAGACCTATGTCATCGACAAGGCCGGCCGCGTCCGCTACCGCCATGTCGGGCCGCTGATGCCGTTCGATCTGGAGGAGAAGATCCTGCCGATGATCAAGGAGTTGTCGAAATGAGGAGGGTGGTTGTCGCCACGTTCCTTGCGGCCGCCCTCTCGTTGCCCGCCCTGGCCGTGATGCCGGACGAGAAACTGTCCGACCCGGCGCTGGAGGCCCGCGCGCGGGAGATTTCCAAGGAGCTGCGCTGCCTGGTCTGCCAGAACCAGTCGATCGATGACAGCAATGCCGATCTGGCCCGCGATCTGCGGGTGCTGGTGCGCGAGCGGCTGGTGAAGGGCGACAGCAATGATCAGGTGCTGGCCTATGTCCATGACCGCTATGGCGATTTCGTGCTGCTGCGCCCGCCGGTGACCGGCTACACCGCCCTGCTGTGGGGCGGGCCGTTCCTGCTGCTGGCCCTGTCGGCGCTGGGCACGGCGCTGTATCTGCGCCAGCGCCGCCGGGATGTGGAGGGGGCACAAGCCCCCGCCCTGACGGCGGATGAGGAGATGCGGTTGGCCGCCCTGTTGGGTGATGATAAGTCGGGGGACGGGCGATGATCGGATTCTGGCTGGTCGCGGCCTGCCTGACCGCCCTGGTCCTGCTGCCGCTGCTGCGCGCCCTGCTGCGCCCCGCCCCGCCGCCGGAAGGGGCGGCGGGTTTCGCGCGCGGCGTCTATGCCGCCCAGGTGGCGGAGATCGAACGCGACCATAAGCGCGGCATCCTGTCCGACGATCAGGCCCGTGCCGCCCGGGCCGAGGTGGGCCGCCGCCTGCTGTCCGCCGCCGACGAGGCGGAGCGGGCATCGGCGGGTGGTGTGGCCAAGCCGGCGCAGCGCATGGCGCTGGTGGTGACCCTGCTGCTGCCCGTGGCGGCGCTGGCGATCTATCTGCCGCTGGGCCATCCCAACATGCCGGCGGTGCCCTTTGCCGGCCGCCCGGCGGAAAAGCCGGTGCCGCAACAGGTGCTGGACGCCGTGGCCAAGCTGGAAGCGGCGCTGAAGGACAATCAGGACGATGCCGGCGGCTGGGGCCTGCTGGCCCAGACCTATACGGCCATGGGCCGCACGGGGGATGCCGTCAATGCCTGGCGCCAGGTGCTGCGCCTGTCGCCCGAGGATGCATCGGCGAAAAGCACCCTGGCGGAGGCGCTGACCATGTCCGCCGATGGCGTGGTTGGGGCCGAGGCCGTGGAGCTGTTCACCGCGGCCCTGGCCGGCGATGCGATGGATGCCCGCGCCCGCTATTACCTGGGCATGGCGCGGTTGCAGGCGGGCGACATCCGTGGCGCCCTGGACCGCTGGACGGCTTTGGTCGGCGACAGCCCGGCCGACGCCCCCTGGCTGCCCACGGTGCGTGAGCGTATCCATGACGCCGCTACCTCCGTGGGCCTGGACCCGATCGCCATCACGCCGTCGCCCAAGCCGGCCGTGAACCCGCCGTCACAGACCCCGCAGCCTGGTGGTGGTGACCGCGCACCGGCCCTGTCGCCCGAGCAGATGCAGGCCATGGCGGGGATGGACGAGGCCGACCAGAAGGCCACGATCAATGCCATGGTCGACGGGCTGCAGGCCAAGCTGAAGGACAATCCCGGCGACGTCGATGGCTGGCTGCGTCTGGCCCGCGCGCGGGAGGTGCAAGGCGATGCGGAGGCGGCACGCGCGGCACTGCGCGGGGCGGTGAAGGCCGATCCCAAACATCTGCGCGCCTGGCTGGACCTGTCGCGCCTGACCGCGCCGGACGATGCCGCCACGGCGGGTGGGGCGGAGTTCCTGGACGCCATGGCCCATGTGCTGGACCTGGCGCCCGACAATCCGCAGGCGCTTTATTATCTGGGTCAACAGGCGGCGAACGAGGGGAAGAAGGACCGCGCGCGGGAATTGTGGGGCCGGCTGCTGAAACAGCTTCCCGCCGACGCGCCGCAGCGGCCGGAGCTGCAAAGGCGGTTGGATCGATTGTGATCCGGTTAACTCGCTGATTTTCCGGTTATTCTCGTCGCGAAACTCTTGGGCACCGTTGTTGCCGCTCTCTCTCCACCGTCACCCCGGCCTTCGCCGGGGTGACGGTGGATATTGCTGGAGCCGCACAGCCCATAACTCTCGCGGGGGGAGGCACGGGGGTAAGTTTTGATCACTCCCCCGCCAGCCGCGCGGCTTCCCAGGCCAGCAGGGTGCGCTTCTGCACCGGTCCCCAGCGGTAATTGTCCAGCACGCCGGTGCCGCGGATGACGCGGTGGCAGGGGATCAGCCACGCGACCTTGTTGGCGCCCACGGCATTGCCCACCGCGCGGGCGGCACCAGGCTGGCCAATGCGGTCGGCGATGCCGGCATAGGTCGCCACCCCGCCATAGGGAATGTCCAGCAGCGCCCGCCAGACCCGCATCTGGAAATTGGTACCCTTCAGATGCAGGGTCACCGGCCCCTGGCCACCGGATGCCGGGTCCAGGGAGGCGGCGGCCGCCATCGTCGGGGCCGGGTCTTCCACCAGATCGGCATTGGGCCAGTCGCGGGACAGTTCGGCCAGTTGCCCGGCCGCATCGCCATCGGTGCCGATGAAGCCGAACCAGCAGACGCCGCGATCGGTCGCCGCCAGGACCGCCGCTCCCAAGGCCGTCTGATGCACGGCCCAGCGGATGGTCAGCCCCTCGCCCCCGGCCTTGTACTCGCCGGGCGTCACACCTTCGGCCACCACGAACAGGTCGTGCAGGCGCGACGGGCCGGACAGGCCCAGGTCCAGGCTGGCCCCCAGCAGGTCGTTGCCTTCGGAGCCGCGCAGCAGGGCCCTGGCATGGCCCAGCGTGGCGAACTGGGCGAAGCGCTTGGGGCTGATCCCGGCCCAGCGCTTGAACAGGCGCTGGAAATGCCACTGGGTCAGCCCGGCCTCTTCCGCCAGTTGCTCCAGTGCCGGTGGTTCCTGCCAGTCGCGGGCCAGCCGGTGCAGGGCGCCCGCCACCAGCCGCGCCCCACCATCGGCCAGCACGGGGTCGCGGGGATCGATCGGGGCGGGGGATGTGTCAGCCATGGCGGTTTGGGGGCGGATCGGGGTGACGGTGGGGCGGGTCGCGGTCAGCATCTTCGTTCCTTTCATCGGCTCTTGAAAGGGAAGATGGCGCGATGCCCGCTCCCGCCCCACCCGATTGTTGTGGTCGGCACCCCCTTCATGGGTGCAGTGCGGCCGGCGGGGAGCGGCCTGCCTTGCGAAGGCCCAAGTGTCGGGTTATGGATAGCCCGCTCCGGCACCGGAGCCTTTGCGAAAATTACCCTGACCCTTGATGGAATGGCGTTATGGCGCGGCTTGTCCTGAAATTCGGCGGCACCTCGGTTGGCGATATCGAGCGGATCAAGAATGTCGCGAAAAAGGTGAAACAGGAGGTCGATGCCGGGCATGAGGTGGCCGTCGTCGTCTCCGCCATGTCGGGCGTGACCAACCAGCTGGTCGATTACTGCAAGCAGATCGCCAAGGTCCATGACCAGGCCGAATATGACGCCGTCGTCGCCTCGGGCGAGCAGGTGACGTCCGGCCTGCTGGCCATCGCGCTGCAGGAGATCGGCATTCCCGCCCGGTCCTGGCAGGGCTGGCAGATCCCGCTGATCGCCGACGAGACGCATGGCAAGTCGCGGATCGAGCGGATCGACACCACCAACCTGTCCGACAACATGTCCACGGGCGTGGTCGGCGTCGTCGCCGGCTTCCAGGGCGTGACCGAGGGTGGCCGCATCGCCACGCTGGGCCGTGGCGGTTCCGACACCTCGGCTGTGGCGCTGGCGGCGGCCTTGAAAGCCGACCGCTGCGACATCTATACCGATGTGGACGGCGTCTATACGACCGATCCCCGCATCGTGAAGTCGGCGCGCAAGCTGCACCGCATCACGTATGAGGAAATGCTGGAAATGGCGTCGCTGGGCGCCAAGGTCCTGCAGACGCGGTCGGTCGAGATGGCCATGAAGCACCATGTGCGGGTGCAGGTATTGTCAACTTTCGAACAGGCGGCGGGCTCGGATCTGCCCGGCACCCTGGTCGTGGACGAGGATGAGATCGTGGAACAGGAACTGGTCAGCGGCATCGCCTATAGCCGGGACGAGGCGAAGATCACCCTGGTGGGCGTGGAAGACCAGCCGGGCGTCGCCGCCCGCATCTTCGGGCCCCTGACGGATGCCGCCATCAATGTCGACATGATCGTGCAGAACGTGTCGGAAGATGGCCGCACCACCGACATGACCTTCACCGTGGGCAAGGCCGATATCGACCGCGCCGTGCAGGTGCTGGAAAAGTCCAAGGACGTGCTGAACTATCGCCGCCTCGTCTCCGACGCCAATGTCGTGAAGGTGTCGGTGATCGGCGTCGGCATGCGCAGCCATGCCGGCGTGGCCCAGCGCATGTTCAAGGCCCTGGCCGACCGCGGCATCAACATCCAGGTCATCACCACCAGCGAGATCAAGGTCTCGGTGCTGATCGCCGAGGAATATACCGAACTGGCCCTGCGGTCGCTGCATACGGCCTACGGTCTGGACAAGGCTTGATCTGTTCGCTTCTGAAAGGCCCGGCATCCAATGGGTGCCGGGCCTTTTTGCGTTCTTCTCACCCCGCCGGGAAGGCCACCCGGATGCGGGTGCCATGCGCACCTTCCGGCTGTTCGGCCGAGAGCTGCCCGCCATGGCGGGCCGTCAGCAGCATGGCCAGGTAAAGCCCCAGCCCCAGACCGCCCACACGGGCCGTCAGCGGATCGCCGCCGCGCAGGAAGGGACGGCCCATGCCCGCCATCACCTCGGCCGGCAGGCCCGGCCCGTCATCGGTGATGGTGATCACCACCTGACCATCGCCATCCAGGTCCCCGTCGATGCGGACATGGGAATGTTCGGGCGTGTGGGTGACGGCATTGTCCAGCAGCGCGAACAGGATCTGGCGCAGCGCCAGCGGATCGGCGCGCAGGATCAGCCCGTCGGGCACATTGTTTTCCACCGCCGTGCGGCGATGCTGGGCCCGTACGCGGGCCTGTCCGGCCACGCGCCCCACCTCTTCGCGCACATCCAAGGTCTCCGGGGCCAGGGGCTGGCCCGTCTCGGCCTCCGCGCAGGCGACGATGCTTTCCACCAGATCCAGCAGATGGTGGCCGGCCGTGGCGATCTCCCCGGCATAATCGCGCACCTTGTCGGGTGACAGCGGCAAGGACGGGTCGCCGATCATGTCGGCAAAGCCGATGACGGCGTTCAGGGGCGTGCGCAGCTCATGGCTGACCGAGGACAGGAACTGGCTTTTGGCGCGTTCCAGGGCCCGGCTTTCGATGCCGGCCTGGCGCATCGTCTCCGCCGCCGCTTCGCGTGCGCGCAGGGCCTCGGCCGTGCGGTCGGCAAGGCGGCCCACCAGCAGCCGGACCAACAGGAACAGGATCAGGCCGGTGACACCGACATAGAACAGGCCCTTGGCCGTCTGGAAGGCGGCCAGATCGGCCGCGTCGCCGAACATGGCGTTGGCGGCCCGGTCGGAGAAGATGATCCACAGGGCCGACACCGTGATGAACACGGACGCGACGCGCAGCGCCGCCCGGTTAGGGGCGGTTGCCAGCCAGCGTAACGTGTCCATGGCGCCTCCGCGTCCGGGCAACGAACAGGGTTAACAGCATAATCCACAATGGTGGGGCGAAGAAAGAGTCACGTCGGACACGTAACGCGCGATGGTATGGGTCTGGACCGGCGCCGTACGCCCCCTGTACTCTCCCGCCCCATGAGCGACATCCGCCCCACCGATCCCAATGTCCTGCAACGCCTGGCCTCCGATCCGGAAAGTTCGGTCTGGGTCGGTGCGTCGGCCGGCACCGGCAAGACCAAGGTTCTGACCGACCGCGTGCTGCGCCTGATGCTGGCCGGCACCGACCCGTCGCGCATCCTGTGCCTGACCTTCACCAAGGCGGCGGCGGCCGAAATGGCCAACCGCATCGCCGACCGGCTGTCGATCTGGGCCGTCGCGGAAGAGGACAGGCTGCGCGCCAACCTTCACGCGCTCACGGGCCGGGAACCGTCGCGCGGCGATGTGGTGGCGGCACGGCGCCTGTTCGCCCGGGTGCTGGACACCGCCGGCGGCATGAAGATCCAGACCATCCACGCCTTCTGCCAGTCGCTGCTGCGCCGCTTCCCGCTGGAAGCGGGGCTGGCCCCGAATTTCGAGGTCATGGACGATCGCACGGCTGAGGAATTGCTGGCCGAGGCCAAGCAGTCGGTGCTGCTGGCCGGGCGGTACGAGCCCGAGGGGGTACTGGCCGGTGCCGTGGATCTGCTGACCGGGTCGGTGTCGGAGGATGAATTCAACGACCTGCTGGCCAGCCTGACGGCGGAACGCGGGCGGCTGAAGCGCATTCTGGACGCCCAGGGCGGGCTGGAGCCGGCGGTGGCTGCGCTGAGGCACAGTCTGCGGGTGCCGGAGGGGGAGACCGACCTGATGGTCCTGACCCGCGCCTGTGCGGCCGGTGCGGTGGACGAGATGGGGCTGCGCCGGGCCTGCGCCGTGCTGGCCACCGGCACCAAGACCGATGTGGAACGCGGTATCGCCATCCAGGCCTGGTTGGATGGCGACCTGTCGCGGCGGGTGAAGGGCTGGGCGGACTATCCATCGCTCTACCTGACGACGGAGGGGGAGCCGCGCAAGGCGCTGATGACCAAGAAACCGTCGGAGGCTGATCCGATGGCGCTGGAGATCTTGCAGCGGGAGGCGGCGCGACTGGTCGCCGTGGGCCAGGAACGCCGCCGGGTGGCGGTGGCCGCGCATACGGCGGCGCTGCTGGCGCTGGGCGAAGCGCTGCTGGGGCGGTATCAGCGGCTGAAGGATGCGCGCGGCGTTCTGGATTTCGACGATCTGATCCTGGCCGCCTCTGCCCTGTTGTCGGGCGGGACGGCGGCCGATGCCTGTGCCTGGGTGCTGTTCAAGCTGGATGGCGGGTTGGACCATGTGCTGATCGATGAAGCGCAGGACACCAATCCCGAACAATGGGCCGTGGTCTCGGCCATCGCCGAGGAGTTCTTCGCCGGGCTGGGGGCGCGGGAGGATCGTATCCGCACCCTGTTCGTGGTGGGTGACGACAAGCAGTCGATCTTCAGCTTCCAGCGCGCCGATCCGGCCGAATTCGCCCGCATGCGCCGCCATTTCGACGCCAAGGTCAATGCGGCCCTGCGCAGCTGGCGCATCGTCGACCTGCAGACCAGCTTCCGGTCCGTCGGCGCCGTGTTGGCCGCCGTGGACAAGGTGTTCGCCGCCGGCATGGCCCGCGATGGCGTCGCCGGGCCGGATGTGGAGGTACGCCACATCCCCCACCGGCGCGGCATGGAAGGGCGGGTGGAGATCTGGCCCCTGGTCAGTCCGCAGGATGCGGTCGATCCCGATCCCTGGTCGCTGCCGCTGGCGCCCGAACAGGCCGACAAGCCGGTGGCGCGGCTGGCCCGCACCATGGCCGACCGCATCGCGCAATGGCTGGCCGACGGGGAGAGGCTGGTGTCGCGCAACCGGCCGCTGCGGCCCGGCGACATCATGGTGCTGGTGCGCAGCCGCGACCAGTTCGTGGGCCATCTGGTCCGCGCCCTGAAGGACCGCGACGTGCCGGTGGCCGGCGTGGACCGCATGGTGCTGACCGAACAGCTGGCGGTGATGGACCTGATGGCGCTCGCCCGATTCCTGGTGCTGCCGGAGGATGATCTGAACCTGGCCGTGCTGCTGAAATCGCCGCTGGTCGGGCTGTCGGAGGAACAGCTGTTCAATGTCGCCCATGATCGGCCCGGCCGGCTGTGGGCTGCCTTGAACGACCGGTCAAAGGCCCAGGTCGATCTGCTTCCGGCATTGGAGTATCTGCGCGACATCCTGAACGATACCGATTACCGCGCCCCGTACGAGCTGTTTGCCGGGGTGCTGTCGCGCCCCTGCCCGGCGGACACGGAAGGCTCCGGCCGGCGGGCCATCCTGGCGCGGCTGGGGGCGGAGGCCCAGGACCCGCTGGAGGAGTTCCTGAACGCCTGCCTGCTGTTCGAGCGCGAGCATGTCGCCTCCCTGCAAGGGTTCCTGCATTGGCTGGAGGCGTCGGAGGCGGAGATCAAGCGCGAGCTGGATACCGGCGGCGGTGACGGGCCGGGGCAGGTGCGGATCATGACGGTGCATGGGTCGAAGGGGCTGCAGGCGCCCATCGTCTTCCTGCCCGATACGATGCGCGAGCCGGATGTGAACCGGCTGAAGATCCTGTGGCCGGCCAGGATGTCAGCGGCGGAGGACATGGCCGATCCCGGCCCGCCTTTGCCGCTCTATGCCCCGCGCCGGCATATGGAGGATGCGACGGCCGATGCCCGCCGGGCGCTGGCCAAGCGCCGCCAGGACCAGGAATATCGCCGCCTGCTCTATGTGGCGCTGACCCGGGCGGAGGACCGGCTGATCGTCTGCGGCTGGGAACAGCTGCGCAAGGGCGGACCCGGTTCCTGGTACCGGCTGGTGGAGGAGGCGCTGGGCGGGCTGGCGCGGCCGGAGCCGTTCGATTTCACGCAAATGTCGCCGGCGGGCTGGGCCGGGGATGGGCTGGTGCTGCACGAACCGCAGACGGTGGCCCCGCCCGATGCACCTGCGGTGACGACGGAAGCCGCCGCCCAGATGGTGCTGCCGGCCTGGGCCACCGCACCCGCCCCGCGCGATCCCAGCCCGTCCAAGCCGCTGGCCCCATCGCAGCCCGACGCACCCGAACCCTCCCTGCGTTCCCCCTTGGGTCCCGACGATGGACTGCGGTTCAAGCGCGGGAACCTGATCCATACGCTGTTGCAGATGCTGCCGGAGACGGAGCCGGCGCGTTGGGCGGAGGTAGCGGCGGCCTGGCTGGCGCGGCCTGCCCATAATCTGACGCCGGTGCAGCAGCAGGAGATCGGCGGCGAAGCGCTGCGCGTGCTGACCGATCCGGGTTTCGCGCTCCTGTTCGCGCCCGGCAGCCGGGCGGAGGTGCCGCTGGTCGGGCTGGTCGGTGACCGCGCCCTGTCGGGGCGCATCGACCGGCTGTGCGTCACCGACGATGCGGTGTGGATCGTCGATTACAAGACCAACCGCCCCCCGCCCACCGATGTGGCCAGGGTGCCGGTGATCTACTTGCAGCAGATGTCAGCCTATCGTGCGGCCCTGGCGCGGATTTATCCGGGCAAGGCGGTGCGCTGCGTCCTGCTCTGGACCGACGGGCCCTTCACCATGGAACTGCCGGGCGATCTGCTGGACGCGCATGCGCCGTAATGCGTGAGACACTTTCTCTTTGTCATTCCGCCCTCACTACCGTCACCCCGGCGCAGGCCGGGGCCCAAGTGACAAGCACTTCGCTCTACGACCTGGGCCCCGGCCTGCGCCGGGGTGACGGTAGAAGGGGCTTCTACGGCAATGCAAACCCCCTAGTTAGCGTCCATGCGCTTGGCCGGAATGACGAAGGGGACCTAAACGCTGACATCCAGCCGGTCGCCGCGGCCACGGGGCGGGGCGTGGTTGGTGCGGGCCTCCACCACGGCGGCCTCGCTGTCGAAGGCGCGGCCGACGAAGGCACCGTCGGTGCCTTCCCGCGACGCTTCCCCCTGCGCCACGGCCGAGGCTGCGCGGCGGGTCTGGGTCTGGGTGGGACGGGCCAGCTTCTGTGCGGCAACCGCAGCCGTCGCCAGCGCCGCATTGTTCTGCGGCGTGGTCGATGCCGGCTGCGCGGTCGGCAGCGGCGGGGGCGGATGCGACGGAATGATCATAAGGATAGTTCGCCGCCGATCCGCCGCCGCTGTCAAGTCCGGATCGTTTTACGTTTCCTTGACGGCAACGATCAGCATCGTATCGATGGTGAAGCTGCCATCCGCCTCGATGGCGAAATGGCTTTTCACCTCCGCCGCGGCACCGGCCTGCAAGGACAGCAGGGCGGAGCGGTGGCTGGCGGGACTGTCGATCCTTTCCACCCAGGGCTGGAATTCCAGGTGCAGGCGGAAACATTGCGCTTCCCCCGGCACCAGCCCCGCCACCGCCAGCATGTCCCGCCATTCCACCAGGGAATAATCGCGGACATGGCTGGGATCGCGCACCATCTCCACGGTCTGGAGATAGGTGTCCAGCAGCGGGTCGGCCGGGGCGAACACATCCATCATCACCAACCGCCCGCCCGGCCGCAGCACACGCGCCGCCTCTGCCAGGGCTGGCGGGACATGGCGCCAGTGATGGGCGCTGTAACGGCTGGCCACCAGGTCGAAATGATTGTCGGGGAAGGGCAAGTGCTCCGCCCGTCCCTGCTGCGTGGTGATGTTGGACAGGCCGCGCGTTGCCGCGCCCGCCGCCACCGCCGACAGCATGGCGTCCGACAGGTCATAGGCCACCACGTCGCCCACCAGGGGGGCGGCGTGGAAACTGACATGCCCGCCGCCGCAGCCCAGGTCCAGCAGGCGGCCGATCGCGCCCGCATCGCGCAGGATGGATTGCAGTGCCGTCAGGTCCGGTCCGGCGGCATGGGTGGGGCTGCTGACATAGGCGGCGGCTCGGGGGCCGAACTGCTGGATGACGAGATCGTGCTGGCTGTCGGTCTGGTTGGACATGGGGGCTCTCCACGGGGGTCTTGCGTTCCGGCTTATCCCTCTGGTCAGACGGGTACAAGATAAGCAATTATCCTGGTATGAACACCACCATGCCGCCCACCACCGATGTCCAGCCAGACCAGCGCCATCTGCTGGGGGCGTTCCTGCGTGACCGTAGAGGGCGGCTGGACCCGGCGACGCTGGGCCTGTCGGCCACCGGCCGTCGCCGCACGGCGGGCCTCAGGCGGGAAGAGGTGGCGATGCTGGCGGGGATCAGCGCCACCTGGCTGACCTGGCTGGAACAGGGGCGCGATATCCAGGCCTCCCCCCAGGCGCTGGACCGGCTGGCCCGCACCTTGCGGCTGAGTGCGGCGGAACGCGCCTATCTGTTCCAGCTTTCCGGCCGCCGCGATCCGCGTCAGCCCGATCCCGCCGATGACCCCGCGGGCCAGCAGGAAAGGCTGCGCGCCACAGTGGCGGCCCTTGCCGTGCCAGCCTATGCGTTGGACCATCGCCAGGACCTGCTGGCCTGGAACCAGGCGGCGGAAGGGCTGTTCGCCGGCTGGCTGGAGGGGCCGGGGCCGCACAATCTGCTGCGCTACCTGTTCCTGGACGAGGGCGCCCGGCGCCTGCTGGTCGACTGGCCATCGCGGGCGGCGCGCGTACTGGCCGAATTCCGCGCCGACCATGGGCGGCATTTGCAGGACCCGGGCCTGGCCGCCCTGATCGCCGAGTTGCGTGCGGGCAGCCGCGATTTCGCTGCCCGCTGGACCGGGGCCGATATCAGGGGCCGGGAGGGCGGGGAACGACTGTTCCAGCATCCCGACCGGGGCCTGCTGCGCTTCCGGCAGATGACCTTGTCGGTGGAGACGCGGCCCGACCTGCGGCTGGTCGTGCTGCTGCCGGATGATGGTGGTTAACCCAAACCCGGCAATGGCAGCTCCGTCGTCTCCTTCACGGTGGAAACCGCGATCATGCTGTTGATTTCGCGCACGCCCGGCAGCTTCGACAGTTTCTCGAAGAACAAGGCCTCATAGGCCTCGATATCCTTGGTGACGATGCGCAGCATGAAATCCACCTGGCCCATCAGCACGAAACATTCCTGAACCTCGGCGATGCGGCGGATGGCCTCGCGGAAATCGGTCAGCAGGTCGCCGCTATGCGCCTCCAGCTTCACGTGGCTGAAGATCAGCACGTTCAGGCCGATGGCCTTGCGATCCAGCAGCGCCACGCGCCGCTTGATGACCCCATCCTCCTCCAGCCGCTGGATGCGGCGCCAGCACGGGCTCTGGCTCAGCCCCACATGCTCCGCCACCTGGGCCGCCGTTTCCGACCCGTCCTTTTGCAGCCGGTCCAGGATGCGCCAATCCAGGCTGTCCAGCGGCTTCTGCATGATCCATCCCCATGTTGACCATTTCACGCATTACATCTGCGCAAACTATGTCATCTGGACGAAACTTGCAAAGAAATGCCCCGGCGCTTGCCCTATGGTTACGGCACCGCACAAAAGCGGCCACCCCCGAGATTGGAGCCCCCGGCGATGAGCACCGCCCCCGAACATCCCGCCAGCCTGACCGTCTATCGCGATCCCGCCACCGGCGCGCAGATCGCGCTGGCCGTGCATCGCGCGGCGGGCGGGGTGATTACGCCCGTACCCTGGCAGCGGCTGCCGGGCGTCGGGCTGGACGAGGCGGTGGAGGCGGCGATGCGCGCCGCCCGCGCCAACCGGGCCTTCGCCATGCTGGTGCCGGCCGATGGTGGCGAGGGCATGAACGACCCCGTGGGCGTGCTGTCGCGCTGTTTCCAGCGCGCCGACCTGGACCGGCTGTCGGTGGGCCCGGAAATGCGCGGTGCCAGCAAGCAAGGCCATCCGGCCGTAGCGGCGGAGTGAAGGCCATGACCGTACCCGTTACCCTTATGCCCGTTCTGGCCCCGCCGCCGGCGGAGGCCCGCCCCACCGATCCCAGCCGCACCGCCTGTTTCGCGGTGCTGGCCGACCCCGATCCCGGCAGCCTGCCGCGCGTGCTGGAATTCTTCGCCAAGCGCGGGCTGGTGCCGGCCTCGGTGCAGGCCCGGCATTTCGAGGCCGAGGAATGCCTGCATGTCGATGTGCAGGTCCGCACCCTGACGCGCGATGAGAGTGATTACATCGCCCGCTGCCTGCGCGCCCAGCCGCTGGTGCGCCAGGTGCTGACCTCGGAGCGTCACCGGGTGATGGAAGCCGACGCGCTGTCGGCTTGATGTGCTGCAGGTCGGGGTTCGGCTATGCCTCACCCCGACCTACGGTTCCAACCTCAAAGTGCCAGGGCCGCTTCCTTGGCCGCGATCTGGGCGGCGTATTCGGCGGCCAGGATCTTGCTCTGTTCAAGCTGCGACGCCCGCTGGGCGGCGGTGGGGCGCTGGCTTTCGCTTTTCAGCTGGCCGCAGGCGGCCAGGATGTCGTCGCCACGCGGGCGGCGGATCGGGCTGGCATAGCCGGCCGCGTTCACATAATCGCTGAACTTCTCGATCTGGTCCCAGTCGCTGCGCTCGAACGGGGAGCCGGGCCAGGGATTGAACGGGATCAGGTTGATCTTGGACGGGATGCCCCGGATCAGACGCACCAGCTCGCGCGCGTCGGCCATGCTGTCATTGACGCCCTTCAGCATGACATATTCCCAGGTGCAGCGCCGGGCATTGTTCAGGCCCGGATAGTTGCGCACCGCGTCCATCAGCTCCTTGATCGGGTATTTGCGGTTGATGGGCACGATGCGGTCGCGCAGCTCATCATTCACCGCATGCAGCGACACGGCCAGGTTCACACCCAACTCTTCGCCCGCGCGCTTCATCATCGGCACCACGCCGCTGGTCGACAGGGTGATGCGCCGCTTGGAGATGGAGATACCCTCCCCATCCATGACGATCTTCAACGCCTTGGCGACATTGTCGTAATTATACAGCGGCTCGCCCATGCCCATCATGACGATGTTGGACAGCATGCGGCCATCGGGGGGGCTGGGCCATTCCTCCAGATGGTCGCGGGCCAGCATTACCTGTCCCACGATCTCGTCCGCCGTCAGGTTGCGCACCAGACGCTGGGTGCCGGTATGGCAGAAACGGCAGGTCAGGGTGCAGCCCACTTGGGAAGAGACGCAGAGCGTGCCGCGATCTTCTTCCGGGATGTGGACGGCCTCCACCTCCTGCCCGTCATGCATGCGGCACAGCCATTTGCGCGTGCCGTCGACGGATTTCAGATCCTTCACGGGCACGGGCCGGTCGACCACGAACCCCTCGGCCAGCTTCTCGCGCGCCGGCTTGGCCAGGGTCGACATCTGTGCGAAATCGGTGACGCCGCGATGATAGATCCAGTGCCAGACCTGACCGGCCCGGAACTTCTGGAATCCGGCATTGACCAGCGTGCTTTCCAGCTCCTCGCGGGAAAGGCCGACAAGATTGACCCGGCCGTCGGCGCGGGCCGCCGGCGCGAAATTGCTGCTGTGATTTTCGATGCCCATGATCGGGACTAGATGACGCATGCGGCGTCCCCTGGCAAGGGGGGCTTGCCGCCAGGGTGGCTTGCAGGGCGCGCGGGGGGCACCCCAGGGTGCAAAATCCCGGACATATGACCGAAAGGAATATTCCATCTGGTTGGGATTGGGGGATTGAATTTTAGTCATTAATAAATAAATTCCAAATAGAAGCATACGTGGGAATGGTGATGCCTATTCGACGGGTCATATGTGGCCGCAGGAAATTCATGCCTTTTTCAGGCATGCTTGTCGGAAGGTTTGGCCATTCAAACTAATGGTTTGGTTTCCATACGAATGTTTTCCCGCTCGACCTTCCTCATCACGCTGACCGCGATCCTGCTGCTGTTCGCACCGCTGCTGGTCGTAGGGTCGGCCGTGCCGGAAGCCGGGCGGACGCTGGCCGTGCTGCTGCCGCCCTGGATGGGGTACCAGGCACAGCTGTCGGTGCTGGCCGGGACGGGGGTGGCCCTTGTCGATGGCGGGCACCGGCTGGCCGGCCTCGGGCCGCATGTCTGGATGGTCCGGCCGGACGATGCGGAAAGTGCGCGCCGCCTGTCGCTTCTGCCGGGCCTGACCCTGTCCGGCGCCATCGCCGGCTGCGGCACCCAATCATCCTGACGACACCGGGAAGGTATCCCCATGACCCCTATCGATCGCATCCGTTCCGCCGCTCTGACGCTGTTCCTGGTCTTCCTGTGGGCCTGCGCACCGCTGACGCTGGTGTCGCTGATCCTGGGGCAGGTCGGATGGGGCATGCCGCTGCTGCTGGCCCTGCTGATCGCCGGTGCGGGCACGGCCGCTCATCTGCTGGGCATGGAGCGGGCGTCGCTGCATTACCTGATCGCCGTGCTGGCCGTGGCCCAGGTGTCGGTGGTGGTCGCCGCCTCGGCCGGGCCCTGGCAGATCGACGCGCATTTCCTCTATTTCGCCGTTCTGGCCATGCTGACGGCATTCTGCAACTGGCGCGTCATCCTGGTGGCGGCCGGGGTGACGGCCGTTCACCATCTGAGCCTGTCCTTCCTGCTGCCCTCGCTGGTTTTCCCCGACGGGCAGGGCAGCCTGCTGCGCGTCATCGTGCATGCCGTCGTGGTGATCGTGGAGACGGGGGTGTTGCTCTGGCTGTCCTGGAACCTGGAAAATTCCTTCCTCTATAGCGAGAAGGCCCGCGCCAAGGCCGAAGCCGCCGCCGTGGAGACCGAGCGCCTGCGCGAGGAGCAGCAGCGCACCGCCGCCGCCCAGCGGGAGGAACGCACCCTGCTGCGCAAGGCGCTGGCCGACCGGTTCGTCGTGGATGTGGAAAGCATGACCCGCCGCCTGGACGGTGCCGTGCGTGGCCTGCGGGAAGAGGCGGACCTGCTGGACCGCTCCGTGGCCAGCACCGGGGAGATGACGCATACCGCGCGGGCCGAAGCGGAGGAGGCGACCGGCCAGGCCGCCAGCGTGGCCGCCGCCGTGGAGGAGATGGCCGCCAGCATCGCCGAGGTGGCGCGCACGGCCAGCGCCGCCGCCGCCCAGGCGCGCAGCACGGCGGGCGAGGTGGTCCGCGTGCGCGAGCGGGTGGCCGAACTGTCGGAAACCGCCGCCCGCATCGGCAGCGTCGTGCAGCTGATCGCCGATATCGCCGGCCAGACCAACCTGCTGGCCCTGAACGCGACGATCGAGGCGGCGCGCGCTGGCGATGCCGGCAAGGGCTTCGCCGTGGTCGCGTCGGAAGTGAAGAGCCTGGCCACGCAGACGGGCAAGGCGACGGAGGATATCAGCCGTCAGGTCGCGGAAATCCAGGCCGCCACCCGCGCCGCCGTGGATGCCATCGCCGGCGTGGCCGACGCCGTGACCGCGCTGGACAGCGGTGCCGGCGAAATCTCCGACGCCGTGCAGCAGCAGGAGGCGACGGTGCTGGAGATCAGCCGTGCCATCCAGACCGTGTCCAGCCGCACCGCCTCGCTGGGCGGCACCGTGTCGCGCATGGCCGACATGGCCTATGGCATCGCCGACGCGGTCGGCAAGACCAACGCCACCGCCGAGGATGCGGAGAAACTGTCCACCGACATGAACCATCGGCTGGAAGGCTTCATCGGCGACCTGCGGCAGGCGGCGTGATACATGCGGCGGGAAATCTTGACCTACGGTCAATCTTTCCCGCCCCTCAATCGCCGGCGCCAGCATCCGCTGGCTTGGCTACGCCGCACGTGCGGCGCGGCGGCAGTCGCCGCCGATTTCGACCGTTGGTGTAAGACCGCTTATCGGCGGGTTTCCGCATACTTCCTGACGGCATCCCCGAACGCCGTCAGCAGGGCGGCATAGGGCGGGTTTTCCCAGAAGCGCCATTCGGGGTGCCATTGCACGCCCCAGGCGAAGCCGGGCCCGCCGGTATAGCGCACGCCCTCGATCTGGCCGTCGGGGGCCACCGCCTCCACCGCCAGACTGTCGGCGATGCGGTCGATGCCCTGCTGGTGCAGGGAATTCACCATCATCTCCGCCATACCGGTGACGCGGGCGAAATGGCCGTCCGGCGTCAGGGCCACGGGATGGACGGGGGCGTACTGCACCGCTACCGGCGCTTCCTTGGGCTCGCGATGGTCCATGCGGCCCGGCACCTCCTGGATGCGGGGGTACAGGGTGCCGCCCAGGGCGACATTCATCTCCTGGAACCCGCGGCAGACGGCGAAGACCGGGATGCCACGGGCCAGGGCCGCCTTCAGCAGCGGCAGGGTGGTGGCGTCGCGGGCGGGGTCCAGCGGCGGGGTGACCATGTCGTCGGGCAGGCCGTAATGACCCGGATGCAGATTGCTGGGGCTGCCGGTCATGAACAGCCCGTCCAGCCGGTCCAGCAACCCATCCACATCCCACCAGTCGCCCAAGGCCGGGATCAGCAGCGGCTGGCAGCCGGCCCCATGGCTGACGGC
The DNA here is from genome assembly GCF_048066115.1 of Niveispirillum sp. KHB5.9. Taxonomy (NCBI): domain Bacteria; kingdom Pseudomonadati; phylum Pseudomonadota; class Alphaproteobacteria; order Rhodospirillales; family Azospirillaceae; genus Niveispirillum; species Niveispirillum sp. KHB5.9. Next base: position 147,189 of record NZ_JBLTYX010000003.1, read on the forward strand.
GCGGATATATTTGTCGCCCACGACATGGAACGGGTGCGGCCCCAGCTCGCGCGCGTCACAGGGCAGGCCGACCAGCGGTTTGCGGGCAGCGGGCGAAGGCTGGGTCATGTGGAAAACTCCGCATTTTCATGTTCTCTCACGCGCCGGGCGCCGCCATCCGGCGGCTTGGCTTGCGGCGCATGAGCGCCGGGCCGGCAGTCGCCGGCCTCCAGCGGTCATTGGAAATGACCGCTGGATCAATCCCGCTCGCGGCGGCGGCCGGCTTCGCGGAAATAGAAGATGTCCTTGTCCAGGCTGACGCCGAATTGCGGGTTCTGCAAGGCCACTTCGATGGTCCGGCCCTGCGCATCCAGCACCCGCCATTTGCGCAAGGCGAAGGGCCGTTCCTCGAACACCAGGGTCAGGCTGCCCTGGCCGGGTTCCTTGGTCTGGACCAGGGTCACCTCCAGCAGGCCGCCATCATTGGCCATGCGGGTGACGGTGACGTCACCCTTCAGCGCGATCTTCTCCCGCAGCAGGAAGTCGGCCAGCGTGCTGCCGATGGGGGCGTTCTGCTGCTCCTTGACCTCCGCGTCCCAGAAATAGACGAAGCGGCCATCGGCGACGATGTAATTGCCGTTGCCTTCATAATCGATGCGCATGCGGCCGGGGCGCAGCAGCTGGAACGTACCGGTGGCCAGGGGCGCACCATCATCGCTGGACTGGATGAACTGCGATTTCAGGCTGCGGATCTCGTTCAGATAGGCCTCGATCGCCGGCAGGCGCGCCTGTTCCTCCGCCGTCAACGGCGGCGGCGGTGGGGCCTTGCCCTTGGTCGGGGCGGCGGCAGCGGGGAGGGTCAGAGCGGCGGCGGCCAGAAGGGCCAGGAGGATCTTGCGCATGAAGCTCTTCTAACCGCCGATCATGGCCGGATTATGAGTGGACGGTTCCATCTTCGTGGCGGCCATCCACGGCAGCGGCGGTCGTGGCCGTCAGGGCGGCGTGGAAGCGCGGGCGCGGCGGGGACACGGGCTGGAACTGCCCCGTGGCATTGTCCAGCACGTGCAGTTCCGCATCGGCCACGTCGAACAGCATGCCGCACAGCGACAGCTTGCCTTCCTTTTCGGCTTCCGCGATCCAGGGGAAGGAGCGCAGATTGTCCAGCGACAGGCGGACGACAGCGCGTTCCAGCTCCGGCAGGTCGGTTTCCGCCCCTTCCGGCATGCCGGCGCGCAGCTTGGTCAGGGCCGGTTCGGCGATCGACATCCAGTGATCAACGAAGTCCGACTTCTGGTCGCTGCGATCCTTGGGCAATGCCGCGACACCGCCGCACTGGCTGTGGCCCATGACCACCAGCAGCTGCACGCCCAGTTCGCGCACCGCGAATTCAAGGGCGGCCGAGGTGCCGTGGTAATCCTGGTTCGGCTTGTAGGGCGGAACCAGGTTGGCCACGTTGCGGATGACGAACAGATCGCCCGGCTGGGCGGCGAAGATCAGGGTGGGATCGACGCGGCTGTCACAGCAGGTGATCAGCGCCGCCTTGGGCTTCTGCCCGGCCCAGGCCAGCGTGCGGAACAGGCCGCGCTGCTGCTTGAAATTCGTGCGCCGGAATTCCCGGAACCCTTCGATCAGGTCCTTCAGCATGATGCGCCCCGCATGAAACAGAAGGTCGGAAGACTGGTATTTTGCGCCCGCAACATGACGGTACGGAAGGCCCCTGTCCAGCATGTGGATGACAGTTCGATGTCATGGGGGGGCTGCGATGGTGCCGGTACCATTTCTTGTTGTTCCCTCAGGCGCCGGGCGCCGCCATCCGGCGGCTTGGCGCACGGCGCCTGAGCGCCGGGCCGGCGGTCGCCGGCCTGCAACGGCGATGCCGCTGCTGCTCCCTCAGGCGCTGGGCCACGGCGGCAAGCCGCCGGAGGCCGGCGACCGCCGGCCCGCGCCCACGTGGGCGCGCAAGCCAAGCCCACGGATGTGGGCGCCCGGCGTTTGAGGGAACATCAAACAGTTCCCGCCGCGACCATCACCTTGTCGCGGCCGCCATGCTTGGCGGCATAGAGCGCCTGGTCGGCGCGGTGCAGCAGGGCGTCCAGGCTTTCCCCCGGTCCGCGCCAGCCGGCCACGCCGATGCTGGCCGTCACCCGCACCTCCTTGCCGTCCAGCGCCGTGGTTGCGGCGGCGAAATCGCGGCGCAGGCGTTCGGCCATGCCCGCGGCGCCGGCCAGCTCCGTCTCCGGCAGCAGCAGTACCAGTTCCTCCCCCCCGAAGCGGGCCGCCAGATCCGACGCACGGACCGAGGCCGACAGCACCCCGGCCGCGGTGCGCAGCACGGCATCGCCCATGCGATGACCATGTGTGTCGTTGACCCGCTTGAAATGGTCCAGGTCGATCAGCAGCAGCGACAGGGGCCGGCCGTGGCGGGCCGCCCGCTGATGCTCGATGGCGGCCAGTTCCAGGAAGCGGCGGCGGTTCAGCAGGCCGGTCAGCGGATCGGTGCTGGCCAGCACGTCCAGGCGGCTGTTGGCGGCCACCAGGTCGCGGGTACGCTCCGCCACCTCCGCCTCCAGCCTGCGGCGCTGGCGCGACAGGGCGGCGGTGCGCACCTGCACGATGCCCAGAATGGCCAGCAGCATGGCCAGCATCCCGCCGATGCGGGCAGCCATCGTCTCATACCAGAGAGGGGCTACGGCGACCGGCAGGGACAGGGTGGCCACCGGCGTCTCCTGCCCGGACAGCACCGCCTCCACCCGCAGCACATAATGGCCGGCGGGCAGGTTGGTATAGCTGGCGCCGGGCGCGCGCTGCGGGCTGTCCAGCCAGTCCTGGTCGAACCCGTCCAGCCGATGGCGGTAACGCAGCTCCGTGCCTGGCCGGTAATCCAGCAGGGCGAAATCCAGGGCGATGGTGCGTTCCGACGCCGACAGTTGCAGGCCGGCCCCCGGCTGCGGCAGGTGGCTCGGCGGCAGGGGCTGGTGATTGATGGCGAGCCCGGTGACGGTGAGCGGGGCCGGTGGCGGCCGGGCCGTATCCGCATCCGGGTCCAGGATGCCCAGCCCGCCCAGGCCACCCAGCAGCAGCTTGCCCCCCGGCCCCCAGGTCATGGCGCGCAGGGTATAAAATTTAAGGCTGGCGCCTTCCCGGTCGCCCAGCAGGGTGAAGCGGCTGTCCTGCGGGTCCAGCCGGCCGATGCGCGACGGGGTGGTGAACCAGACGCGGCCGTTCGGGTCGACGCCCACACCGCCGATATTGTCATGCGGCAGGCCGTTGCGCCGGCGCATGGCGCGGAAGCGCGGCTTGCCCGACAGATCCTCCACATCCGTCACCACCAGCCCGCCGCCGGCCGTGGACAGCCACAGCCGCCCGTGCCGGTCCTCCGCCGCACCGGTGATATAGCCGTGCGACAGGGCGTCGGGATCGCCGGCATGGGGCAGGTGGTTGTGGAACCCGCCGCGCCCGTCCGACACGGACAGGCCGCCGGCGGTGCCCACCACGATCCGTCCGTCGGCCAGCATGGCCAGGGCGCGGACATTGTCATTGACCAGGCTGCGCGGATCGGCCGGGTCGTGGCGGAAGGTCCGGCATTCGCCCGTGGCCGGGCTGTACCGGGTCAGCCCCTCGAAACTGCCGGCCAGCACCTCGCCACGGGCCACGATCATGGTGTTCAGCACCTCGCCATCCAGGCAGGGTACGGCCGACGGGGTGATGGCCAGGCTGGCGGGATCGATGGCGGCCACCCCGCGGCCCGCGGCCAGTATCCGGCCGTCGGGCAGGGGCTGCACCGACCGCACGTCGCGGCCATTGTGCGGGGGTGGTAGACGCAGGCGGTGCACCTGCTGCGCTTTCAGGTCCAGCACATCGACATCGCCATTGGCCAGGCCCAGCCAGACGCGCGACCGGCTGTCGGCGAAGGTGGAGAACACCTCCGGATTGGTCAGGGCCAGGGGCGACAGCGGCGTGGCCGGCACCACCCGCAGCCGTTCGGCATAGGGATCATACCGTTCCAGCCCCTGGTCGCTGGACAGCCAGATATTGCCCGTCCGGTCGACCAGCATGGAGCGCAGCCGGTCGCCGTTCAGGCTGCCGGGCAGGACCGGGTCGTGGCGGACCTGCCGCAGCCGGCCGCTGTCGGGATCCAGGATGATCAGCCCCGCCCCGTCGGTGGCGAACCAGATGCCGCGCCCCGGCACCTCCGCCACGGCGCGGATGGTGCGCCGTCCGGCCATGCCGTCGGGCCCCGTCAGGCCGGACACGGCATGGGCCTTGCTGTCGGGCGACAGCCAGGCGGCACCGCTGTCGCCCGACCCGACCCACAGCCGGCCCTTGCCGTCGCGGGCCAGGGTCCAGACCTCCCCCGCCAGGGTCGGGCCGGCGGGGCCTTCCGTGGTGATGCGGGTGAAGCCTTCCTTTCCGGGGGCGCGGCGCACCAGGCCGCCGACCCCGCCCGCCCACAGGGTGCCGTCGGCATCCTCCATCACGGTGAACAGCTTGTCGTTCAGGGCGCGGCCGGCCCCATCCACCAGCGGCACGGGGCGCACTTCATTGTCGGCGGCGCGCCACAGGAACAACCCGTCATCGGTGGCGACCCAGGCGGCATCGCCGCCCGCATCGCGGGCCGGGGCCAGGGCATAGATGCGGGAACCGCGCGCGTCGGGCGGGGTCAGGCGCTGGAAAAGATCGGTCCCGGGATCGTAGCGGGCCAGGCCAGCCGCCCCCATGCCCACCAGGATGCCGCCATCCGACAAAGGCAGCAGGGCCCGGACATAGGTGTCGGGCAGGCTGCCCGGCTGGTCCAGGCCGCCTTCCCATTGCCGCATGCGATAGCCGTCATAGCGGGCCAGACCCGCGAAGGTGCCGATCCAGATCAGCCCGGCCCTGTCCTGGGTCACGGCGCTGACCGTGTCGTGCGGCAACCCGTCGGCCACCGTCAGGTCATCGAAGGACAGGATGGGAAAATCACCCCACGGGTCCGGCTCCGCCGCCGCCGCGGTCAACGGCAGGGCCAGCAGGAGCAACAGCCGGATCAGCAGTCCGGTGCGCGCAAGGGGCGGTGGCGGCATGGGCGGCATCTGGGGCGTTTTGTTGCCACTATGCCGTTTGTCGGGGCGGCGGGGAAGGGTGCTTGCTTACAGGGAGGCCATCGCCAGCAGCAGGCCGGCACCGATCAACAGGGCACCGGTCATGCGGTTCAGCCATTTCTGCGCGACCGGCCCGGTCAGGCGCAGGGCCAGGCCCTTGCCGCCCACCGCATAGGTCATGATCCAGCCGAATTCGATCACCAGCATGGCCCCGACCAGGATGGTCAACTGTGGCGCCATGGCGCGTTCCGGATCGATGAATTGCGGGAAGAAGGCGGCCATGAAGATCAGGGCCTTGGGGTTGGAGAGCGTGATCAGCAGCCCCTGGCCCAGCAGGCCCAGCTGTCCCCGCCGGTCGGGCCGGGCATTCACGGCGGCACGCACGGCCGCGTCGCCCTCCTGGATCGGCGCGCGCCAGGCCTGGATGCCAAGCCAGGTGAGATAGGCCACGCCCGCCCATTTGAAGATGGTGAAGGCCATGGGCGATGCCTTCAGCAGCACGCCCACGCCCAGGGCCGACAGGCCCGCCAGCAGGCCCAGCGACAGGCACATGCCGATCCCCCCCCAGGCGGCACCCGCCAGCCCGTGGCGCATGCCCATGGACAGGGCGGACAGCATGTTGGGGCCAGGGGTGGCGGACAGGAAGAAGCAGGTGGTCAGGAAAATGACCAGCGTCTGGGTGGAAATCATGATGCGTCCGTCTTGACGGTCCCGTCCGGTGCAGACGTGAAGGGGGTGGCCGGGGCGCCGGAATTGATATGCAGCACCTGCTGCGGGAAGGGAATGGTGATCCCTTCCGCATCGAAGCGCTTCTTCATGCGGCGGTTGAATTCGCGGCCCACGGCCCATTGCTGGCCGGCGCGGGTCTTGATACGGCCCTTGATCAGCACGGCGCTGTCCTGGAACGCATCGACGCCCGCGATCTCCACCGGCCCCAGGATGCTGGCGCCATAATCTGGCTCAGCCTGCATCTGCACTCCGATATCCTTGAGTACGCCTACCACCCTGTCGGTATCGACGGCATAATCGATGGTCACGTTCAGCACATAGAAGCTGAAATCCTTCGTGCTGTTGGTGACCGTGGTGACGGAGCTGAACGGGATGGTGTGGACGGCGCCATCGTACCCGCGCAGGCGGATGGAGCGAATGGACATGGCCTCCACCCCGCCCGACAGGCCGGCCACGGTGACGCCGTCGCCCACGCTGATCGTATCCTCGATCAGGATGAACAGGCCGGTGATCACGTCCTTGACCAGGGTCTGGGCGCCGAAGCCCACGGCCAGGCCGATGACGCCGGCACCGGCCAGCAGCGGGGCGATATTGACCCCGAATTCCGACAGCACGATCAGCCCGGCCAGGGTGACCAGCAGGATGGTCAGGGCATTGCGCATCAGCGGCAGCAGGGTGCGCATGCGGGCACTGCGCTGCAGCCTGATACCCTGGTCGTCGGTGGCGTTCAGGTAGCGCAGGATGGCACCGTTCACCATCTCCCAGATCACCAGCGCGAGGGTCAGCACGATGAGGATGGTGACGGAACTGGACGCCACCCGCTGACCCAGATCGGACCCCAGCCAGGACAGGGCGTCGGCCCCCCAGGCCTGCAGCAGCAGCAGGATGGTGAACACGCCCAGCAGCCCCTGCGCCACCCGGCGCAGGAAGGGCAGGTAGCGGTTGGCCCGCTCCTCCAGCCCCGGATAGGCCAGGCGGACATCGTCGGGCACCTTCAGCCCGCGATCGACCAGCTGGTTCAGCGCTTCGGACAAGAGGCGGGAGACGATCAGGATGGCGCCCGTGACCAGGGTGGCGCGCAGCACGAAATCGAACCCGCCCGCGATTTCCAGCGCCCAGATCAGATAGACCGCCCCCAGATAGAGGATGGCCAGGATGTGCCAGACATCGGCCAGCCGCTGGCGCACCAGCGACAGGGCGGCATGGCGGCGCGCCTGGGCCGGGGTGGGCGGCGGGGGCAGGTGCGGTTCGTCCCCCGATGCCTCGCCAGCCAGCACAGCGCGCAACGCCTCGTCCCGGTCGTCGGGCTCGGGCTCCGGCTTGCCGCGCAGGGCCTGGGCCACCGGCTCGCGGTTCTGCAGGACCAGGACGATCAGCATGGCGGTGACCAGCAGGCCCACCAGCTTCAGCCAGGCGGAATGCGGCGTGGCGGGCAGGCCCAGCACGCGCATCGCCTCCCCGATGAAGTAACCGTAGACGCCGATGATGGTGATGCGGCGGATCCAGATCAGCAGATACTGCGCCGTCTCATCCCCCACCCGCGCCAGCCGCAGCAGCGGCGTCTTCGGCGACAGCAACACATGGCCGGCCACCAGCACGCCCTGCACGATCAGGCTGGCATTCAGGATGATCAGGGAAGCGACGCGCACGGTGCGTGGTGCCTCTGTCCCCGACAGCAGGCCGAAACCGACCAGGGCGAAGGCGCCCATGGGCAGCAGGTCCAGCACCAGCCGGGCGAAGAGCAGGACCAGCTTGGCCAGCAGCCCGCCCGGTGCGCGTGCGCCCAGCGCCCGACGCGGCCGCGACAGCAGCCAGATCATGGCAAAGCGCGCGGCATAGCCGCCACCGATGATCAACGCCAGATGCAGGGCCAGCAGGCCCCAGGCATCGCGCTTGGCCGGATCGGTCATCTGCTGGTTCAGCCAGCGCAGCGCACGCGGCGTGTCGATGACGGCGCGGCTGGCGGCGGCCACCTGCTGGCTGAACAGGTCGATACGGTCGGACAGCGTGTCCAGCACCCGGCTGCCCATGGTTTCCGGTTCCGCCGGCTTTTCCACGGCCTTCAGCGCCTTCAGCTGTACCAGCAGCGCATCACGCTTGGCCGGGTCCTCCAGCGTGGTGATCAACTGGTCGACCTCGGCGGCACTGGGCTGGTCCACCAGCGGCGTAGCCTGGGCGGATGCCGGGTGTGCGGACAGAAGCGCCAGCGTGAACAGCAGGCAGGACAGGAGAAGGCGGATCGGGCGGGTCGGCATAGGGTGCTGGCCTGGCTTCCGGTGACGGGGCAGAACGTCCAACGCACTGGACGCGCTGTCGGATCAATGCTCAAGCGCCAACATAGCAATCCTGGCGCGTCATGCCAGTGGTGACGGCCCATGCCGTCAACGCCCCTCGCCCCCGGCCCGCCCGCGCGCTATGTAAGGGGCAAAGCAATCCAATCGATAACGGACCCCTCATGGCCCCCGCCGATACGCCCGAAAACCCGCCCAATGCCAAGCTAGTGGAATCCAAGCAGAAATGGGCCGAGGAAGGCCGCCTGATGACCGGCGCGTCCTCCCGTCGCGCCGACCGCCTGCCGCCCGGCCAGCGGGAGGTGAAGAACTGGCCCGTGCTGGATCTGGGCATTCAGCCGGAAATCGACCTGGGCCAGTGGGAACTGACCATCGATGGGCTGGTGGAAAACCCCACGGTCTGGGGCTGGTCGCAGTTCAAGGGCCAGCCGGCCTTTGCGGATGTCTCGGACATCCACTGCGTCACCGCCTGGTCACGCTATGACAATCACTGGGAAGGCGTGTCGGCGAAACACATCCTGGATGTGGTGAAGCCGAAGGCAGAGGCGAAGTATATCGTCTTCCATTCCTATGACGGCTACACGACCAATGTGGCGCTGTCGGTGTTCGACGATGTGGATGTGCTGCTGGCCCATAGCTGGGAAGGCCAGCCGATCACCACCGAACATGGCGGGCCGGTGCGCGTGATCATCCCCAAATTCTATTTCTGGAAATCGGCCAAGTGGGTCACCCGCATCGAATTCGTGGCCGAGGACCGGCCCGGCTTCTGGGAAGAGCGCGGTTACCACAATGAGGGCGATCCCTGGACCGAGCAGCGCTATAGCTGAGGCTGGGTACACCGATTCGGTGCGTTGCAGGATTTGGGCGGAAAGCCTATATTCAAGAAGGTCGCCGGGACAGTTGGCGCTGTCCCAGCTTCCCCTTAGAACCGGATCACAAGGCGCAGGCGAAAGCCGAAGCCGCGGAATTCCAGTTCTATGGAACGGGGGTGCTTAGTTTCGGTAAGCATCCTTCTCGCTCCTCGTGTGGCGGGGGGGCCATTCCGCCCCCTGTTGCACCACGCGAAGAAAATAGGCGAAACGCTGATTCCTGGTGAAGGAACTTGTCAGCGTTTCGCCTATTTTTTTGCCTTCATGTCCATTTCATCGCGCGGAAGTCGTTCTCTTGAAGAATCCCAAGAAAGAAGCCCCCTTTCCCACCAAGGAACAGGTCCTGGAATTCATCCGGGAAAGCCCCTATCCAGTGGGCAAGCGGGAGATCGCGCGGGCCTTCCATATCAGCGGCGATGACCGCGTCGCCTTGAAGGAATTGCTGCGCGACCTGGAAGGGGACGGGACGATCGAGAAGGGTGGACGCCGCCGTCTGGCCCCGCCGGCCAGCCTGCCGCCCGTGGGTGTGGTCATCGTCACCGGTGTCGATGCGGATGGAGAGGTGATCGCCCGGCCGCTGAACTGGTCCGATCCGGATCGGGAACCGCCGCGCATCGTGATGAAGCCAGAACGCCGCGGCAACCCGACCCTGGCGGAGGGCGACCGGGCGCTCGCCAAGCTGGCGCGCATCCGCGACGATTTCTATGAAGGCCGCACCATCAAGAAGCTGGGCGGCGACCAGACGGCGCAGCTGGTCGGCGTGTATGAGCTGGGGCCGGACGGTGGCAGGCTTCGCCCCGCCGACCGACGGGCCAAGGCCGATTTCGTCATCCTGCCGCAGAACGCCATGGACGCCGCCTCCGGCGATCTGGTGGTGGCCGAAGTGCTGCCCGCGTCGCGCCACGGCCTGAAACAGGCCCGCGTCATCGAGGTGCTGGGCGGTATCGACCAGCCCAGGGCCATCAGCCTGATCGCCATCCACCAGCACGGTATCCCCGTGCATTTCCCGCCCGCTGCCATTGAACAAGCCGAAGCGGCGACGGAACCGACGCTGTCCGGCCGCACCGACCTGCGCGACATTCCGCTGGTCACCATCGACGGCGCCGATGCCCGCGATTTCGACGATGCGGTGTTTGCGGAGCCGGATACGAACCCCGACAATCCGGGTGGCTGGCACCTGATCGTCGCCATCGCCGACGTGTCGGCCTATGTCACGCCCGGCAGCCCGCTGGACAAGTCGGCGCTGGACCGGGGCAACAGCTGTTATTTCCCCGACCGCGTCGTGCCGATGCTGCCCGAGGCGCTGTCGAACGAGCTGTGCAGCCTGAGGCCGGGCGTCAACCGCGCCTGCCTGGCCGTGCATATGTGGATCGACGCGGGTGGTCGCCTGAAGCGTCACCGGTTCGTGCGCGGGCTGATGCGGTCGGCGGCACGGCTGATCTATGAACAGGTGCAGGAAGCCTTCGACGGGGCGCCCGACGATCTGACTGGGCCGCTGCTGGACCCGGTCATCCGCCCGCTCTATGGCGCGTACGCGGTGCTGGCCCATGCCCGTTCCCGGCGCGGCACGCTGGAACTGGACCTGCCCGAACGCAAGGTGCGGATCGGGGAGGATGGCAAGGTGGCGGAGATCGGGGTGCGCGCCCGGCTGGACAGCCACCGCCTGATCGAGGAATTCATGATCGCCGCCAATGTCGCGGCGGCCGAGGCGCTGGAGGCGCGCGATACGCCCCTGCTGTACCGCGTGCATGCCGAACCGGCGCTGGACAAGCTGGAACCGCTGCGCGAGTTCCTGAAGACCATGGGTTACAATCTGGCCAAGGGCAACGTGCTGCGCCCCGCCGCCTTCACCAACATCCTGGAAAAGGCCAAGGACACGCCGGAGTCGGAGATGATCAGCACGGTCATCCTGCGTTCCCAGGCCCAGGCCGTGTATCAGCCGGAAAATCTCGGCCATTTCGGCTTGGCGCTGGAACGCTACGCCCATTTCACCAGCCCGATCCGCCGCTATGCCGACCTGATCGTGCATCGCGCCCTGGTCCGCGCCTATCACCTGGGTGATGGCGGCCTGACGGATGAGGAGATGGGCAAGCTGGACGCGATCGGCGATCAGATTTCCGGCACCGAACGCCGGGCGGCGGATGCGGAGCGTGACGCGCTGGACCGCTACGTCGCCTCCTACCTGGCCGACCGGGTGGGGGCGACCTTCAGCGGCAAGATCAGCGGTGTCAGCAATTTCGGCCTGTTCGTGACCCTGGACGAGACGGGGGCGGACGGGATCGTGCCCGTCTCCACCCTGCCCGACGATTTCTACGACCATGACCAGATCCACCATTGCCTGCTGGGCCGGCGGCACCGCCGCGTGTTCAGGCTGGGGGAGCGGGTGAAAATCCGGCTGATCGAGGCCGATGCCATCACCGGGTCGATGGTCTTCCGCCTGCTGAACCAGGACGGGTCGGAAATGCCGGGCGGGCGCGGATCGGGGGCGGGGGCTTCGCGTCGCGGCCGGCCTGAACGCCGGCGGGAGCGGGAAGAGGCGGCACCGTCGGGCATCGACACACCCAAGCCGCCGCGCCGGCGGCGGTGAGGGTTACACCAACCCCAACCGCGCCAGGATCGGCGGACCCCAGTAGAATTTGGTGAAATAGAAGGTGCCCAGCGCCACGAAACCCGTGGCGACGAGCAGCACGGCCGCCGCCCCGACCCGGACGAAACCGGGGGCCGTGGCGCCGCGCGCCCGGATGAACATTTCCGCCACCACCAGATTGGGCAGGTAGAAGAAGAAGGCCATGGTGATGTCGAACGGGCCGGAGAAATCCGAGGCGTGGCCCAGCTTGCCCATCATCATCAGCCAGAACCCGTAATCCATGCGGTAGAGCCAGGACCCGGTGACCAGGGCGAACAGCCGGATACCCCAGGCGCGGTGGATATCCATCCGCCGCGCGCGGGCATGGCGGAAGGTCTCAACCGAGGCCAGCACCACCAGCACCCCGTAAAGCCCGAAGCCGATATCCATGGGTGTGCCGCCGATGGTGCCCCTGGCCAGGATGAAACCCAGCCCGCCCAACCCGGTCAGGAAGGCGGCCAGCACATAGGCCCGCCCCGACCAGCGGTGGAAGCGCGGCCAGCGGCCGCGCACGGCGCCGATCAGCTGCACCGGGCCCAGCAGCAGCAGCACGCCGCCCATCAGGAAATGCACCCCGATGCCCAGGACGGACAGCGGGTCGGCCGGGTCGTAAAGGCCGGACAGCGTCTCGTTCCAGCGCTCCATGGTGCCATCGCCCATGGCGCCGCCATAGAAGGCCAGGATATAGGCGCCGAACAGGCCGGCGCTGCCCCAGGTCACCGCCACCAGCAGCCGCGCCGACAGGCGCAGCAGCGTGCCGGCAAACCCCGCCGGCCGTTCATCCATCGATAAAGCCACCATGTTCCCGTCCCCCACCAGGATCGTCATGATGAACGATCGTTTAACACTGGACGGATAAGGCGGCAATCGTCGCTTGACGCACCAGATAATTGATGTCATTAAAACTGACATCAATTATCTGGTGCTGACCTGAAATGTCCCTTCCCGACGCCTCCGCCCGTTATCATTCCCCGCTGCGTGAAAAGCAGAAGGATGACACCCGCCAGACCCTGCTGGCGGTGGCGGGGCGCGTGGTGGCGGATGCGGGGCTGGAGGGTCTGTCCTTCGCGGCACTGGCCAGGGAGGCGGGGGTGCAGGAACGCACCGCCTATCGCCATTTCTCCAACAAGGACGCGCTGCTGTCCGCCCTGTGGGAATGGGTGAACCGGCAGGCCGACATTCCCGGTTTTGCCCGCACGCGGGAAGAACTGCTGTCCATGCCGCCGGTGGCCTATGCCGGCTTCGACCGGCAGGAAGGGCTGATGCGGGCACTGCTGTCCTCGCCGCAGGGGCGGGAATTCCGGCTGCGGGTGAACGATGAACGCCAGGCCACGCTGAAGGGCGTGCTGTCCGACCTGCTGCCGCATTTGTCGGCGGAGGAGGGGCGGAACCTGTTAGCCTCTATCCAGCTGCTCTACAGCGCCACGGCCTGGATGACGATGAAGGATTATTGGGGCCTGGACGGCAAGGCGGCGGGCGATGCCAGCGTCTGGGCCATCAAGGCTTTGCTGGACACGGCCGCACGCACCATCGAGGGGCGGCGGCAAACCCAAGAGACACGAGACTGACACCATGCTGTTCCACGCATCCATCCCGGCGGCCGATGCCGCCCATACCGCCAAGATCATCGCCGAACTGTGGGGGGCCCAGGCCCTGCCCTTTCCACCCTTTCCCGGCTGCTATCTGGTCTTCGCCGGCGATCGCCTGACGGGCGATGGGCGCGGCACCGCCATCGAGATCTATCCCGCCGGCCATGTGCTGCATGCCGGACCGGAGATGGTGGTGGCCGAACAGGGTGAGGCCGCCCAGGCCAGCGAAACCCATATCGCCATCGGCACGTCTCTGGACGAGGCGGCGGTGCATGCCATCGCCGCGCGGGAGGGCTGGAAATCGCTGACCTGCTGGCGCGGGCCGGCCTTCCAGGTGGTGGAATTCTGGGTCGATAACCGTTTCATGATCGAGGTTCTGACACCGCGGATGCAGGCCGATTACCTGGCCTTCATGACGCCGGCCAACTGGGGGGCGGCGTTTGGTGTGGCACCGCTGGCGGCGTGATCAGGCAGTTGCCGCCGCCACCCAGCGTTTGATCAGATTGCTCAACTCCGTGATTTTCGCGGCCAGCCCGTCGGCGTCCTTCACCACGACCACACCCCGGTCGGGCGATGGCCAGCGCGCCAGCCTTGAAGGGTCGTCGAAGCGGAAGCCGTCGCTATCCTTCACCTTGGCCCCGCGATGCAGAACCAGACGGATGGACCCGTCGCGCTCCACGCCCAGCGTGATCAGGTCGGTACCGTCCAGGGAGAAGCTGGGCGCATTCCATTTCACCTGTTCCACCAGACCGGGATGGGCAGCCTTGATCAGGGTGCGCAGACCCTCGGTCACCGCCAGTGACTCGTCTGACAGGTCGGAGAGGAATTCCTCCACGCTCTTATAGGCCTTGGGCGGCATCAGGCTTCCTCCGCATCCTCCACCTCATCCGCCCCACGTGGACCATGGCGGCGCTCAAGCAGCTCGTACTTGCGCAGATATCCCCGGAACTGGTGATAGTTCAGGCCCAGTTCCGTCGCTGCCCGCTTCTGATGGAACTGGTTTCGTTCCAATGCCGCGCGCAGCAGCGCCTTCTCGAAATCCGAGACCAGGCCCAGAAAGTCGCACGGCCCCTCGGGCAGGGCCGGGCCGGATGGCTCCGCCGGGGCGGCGGGGGCGCTGGGCGCTGCGGCCGGCGACGGGACCGTCACCACGATGGGGGCCGGGGCCGCATCGTCGTAGATCGACATCTGCTTGGGCCGCCAGGGCGACTGGAACGGGTCGAAATGGATGTCGGTGATGGGGCTTTCCGGATCGGCGCTGCGATAGACGGCGCGTTCCACGACATTCTTCAGCTCACGCACATTGCCCGGCCATTCATAGGCCAGCATCTGCTGCATCGCATCGCTGGAGAAACCGCCGAAGAACGGCCGGCCCAGTTCCCGCGCCATGGCCACACCGAAATGCTCGGCCAGGATGGGGATATCCTCCGGCCTTGCCCGCATGGGCGGGATGGTCACCACGTCGAAGGACAGCCGGTCCAGCAGGTCGGCGCGGAACTTGCCCTGGTCGGCCAGGCGCGGCAGGTCGGCGTTGGTCGCCCCCACCACGCGCACATCGATCTGGATAGTGGTGTTGCCGCCCACCCGCTCGAACTCTCCATATTCGATGACGCGCAGGATCTTCTCCTGCACGCGCAGGGTGGCCGTGGCGATCTCGTCCAGGAACAGGGTACCGCCATCGGCCAGTTCGAACCGGCCGACATGGCGCTTGGCCGCCCCGGTGAAGGACCCGGCCTCATGCCCGAACAGCTCCGTCTCCAGCAGCGTGTCGGACAAGGCCGCACAGTTCAGCTTCACGAACGGCTTGTCCCAGCGCGGTGACAGATAGTGCAGGCGGGCGGCCACCAGTTCCTTGCCAGTCCCGCGCTCCCCGATCACCAGGGTGGGGCGGTTCAGCGGGGCCGCCTGGGACACATGCTCCATTAGCCCCAGGAAGGACGGGGCCTGGCCGATCAGCGACGGGGGTGATGCGGTGGGGGACATGGGCCGGTACGCGTCCTTTTTTATGATCTCGAACAAGACCATAAAGGAAAGTGGGCGGATTGGCGAGTGAGTGGTGGAAATCGCCACCGAGTGGCCCCACATCCACCATGGTGGGGAGGGGGCAAAATGGAAGAATTTTCCTAAGACATTGATTTATAATGAAATACAAAGAAGTTTCGGCACTTGGCACACCCCTTGCTCTTACTGTTCCCAGACACCGGGGAAACAACGAGATCGCAAGGAAGCCAGCCATGACCGACTTCACCTTTGACAATGGGATGTCCGATCAGCCGGCGACCGGCTATACCAAGTCCGCCGACGGGTTCTTCGCCCGCCCCGCGGGCGGCATGTTCCGGGACCTCTACGAGGATTTCCGGGCCGTGCCGGTGGAAGCCTGGATCATCCTTGCGGTGGCCACCGGTTTGAGCAACCTTTTCATTGCCCTTGCCTGAAGGAGACCTCCACATGGGCATTTTTTCCCGCCTCGGCGACATCGTCAATTCGAACATCAACGCCATCCTGGATCGCGCTGAGGACCCGGAAAAACTGGTCCGGCTGATCATCCAGGAAATGGAGGACACGCTGGTCGAGGTCCGCTCCTCCGCCGTCAAGACGGTGGCGGAGAAGAAGGAGATCGAACGCCGCCTCTCCGAGATCCGCCGCGAGTCGGAAGACTGGCAGCGCAAGGCCGAGTTCGCCCTGTCCAAGGATCGCGAGGATCTGGCCAAGGGCGCGCTGGTCGCCAAGGCCAAGCTGGCCGAGGCCGCCGAACAGATGGCGACCGAGCTGGGCCGCCTGGACAGCGCGCTGGCCAAGACCAACGAGGATATCGGCGCGCTCCAGCTGAAGCTGGCCGATGCCAAGACCCGCGAAAAGACCTTGATTGCGCGGCATAAAACCGCCACCAACCGGTTGAAGGTCCGTACGCAGCTTTACGACGACCGCATCACCGATGCGTTCTCCCGTTTCGAGCAGGTTGAGCGTAATCTCGACGTGCTGGAAGGCAAGTCGGAAGTGCTGGGGATGGGCCGCGCCAAAAGCCTGGACGACGAGATCGCCGAACTGGAAGCCGAATCCAAGGTGGAGTCGGAACTGGCGGCCCTCAAGGCCAAGCTGGCGGGCAAGGATCAGCAGCAGGGATAACTCCCGACCGGGGGCCCCTCGCGGCAGGGAATGCAGGGGGGCCGCCATGGGCTGGGCCTTGGGAAAAGGGGGCAACAATGCCTGAAGGAGTATTCGTCGTCGCCGTCATCTTCATGGTGATCGTGGCGCCCGTCTGGATCATCTTCCACTATGTGACCCGCTGGCGTATCGCCAAGACACTGTCTTCGGATGACGAGCAGATGCTGTCCGACCTGTGGCACTCCGCCAACAAGATGGAAGACCGCATCCGTCAGCTGGAGAAGATCCTGGACGCGGAGGCCCCGGGCTGGAGGGCGAAAGCATGAAGGACCGTCACGGGCCCGGCACACCGCCGCCCTTCCCCGGCCGCGACCAGTACCGGTCGCGCCACGGCCGGGGGTACGCCCCCGGCCGCAGCTGGGAACAGGAATATTTCGGCAAGCGCCCGGACCAGAGCTGGGCCGACTATTTCGGTCTGGGCTCCGAGACCTTCTGCGGCAAGGGCCGTGGCAGCCGCCGGCAGCGGACCGACTGGGCCCATGACCACACCCATCATCATGATGATGGGCGGCACGATACCCACCGGCAGAATGCGGAGGATGAGGCCATGGCCGACCACCACGCTTCCAACACGCGCTACCGGCTGTGGCGCAGCCGCACCGATGCCAAGATCGCCGGCGTGTGCGGTGGTATCGCCGAATATGCCAATGTCGATGCCTGGATCGTGCGCGTCGGCTTCATCCTGGGCTTCTTCTTCTTCCCGCCGGTCGCCTTCTTCGGCTACCTGATCCTCTGGTGGCTGCTGAAGGAACGGCCCGTGGGCCTGTATGAGACGCGCGAGGAAGAGGTGTTCTGGCGCTCCGTCGCCACGAAGCCGGACCAGACCCTGTCGGGCCTGCGCGGCAAGTTCCGCGACCTGGACCGCGACATCGCCAAGCTGGAAGGGTTCATCGCGTCCCGCGAATACGACCTGCACCGGCAGTTCCGCGACCTGGAGAAGAAGTAAGGCGTCCGCGCCCCTTCTTCCCATCCGTCAGGTGACGAGATGAGCCCTTTCATGATCCCCGTCCTGGCCCTGTGCATCCCCATCGTGGCGATCATCGCCAAGAATGTGCGGCGCTGGCACCAGATCGATATCGAGGTGGCGGAGAGCGAGGTCGATCTGCGTCGGCGCTTCCGGGCGCTGGATGATATCGACCGGCGGGTGGCCGGCATCGAACGCTATGTCACCAGCCCCGAATTCGGCCTGAACCGGCAGTTCCGCGACCTGGAACGCCCCTCCTCCTGAACCATCGGCCCCCCTGAGGCGCAGAAGATGTTCAACAGCCCTTTCATCATCCCCGTCGTCGCCCTGATGATCCCCATCGTGGCCATCGTCATGAAGCACCTGACCCAGATGCGGGCCATGCGTGTGGGCGGCCTGTCCGACGGGGCCGCGGCCGAACTGTCCGGCCGCGCCGCACGGCTGGAGGACCGGGTCCTGCAGCTTGAAAAGATCCTGGACGCGGAAGCGCCCGGCTGGCGCAGCCGCGCCTGACGAGAGTACCCGCCGCGCCCTCTCCCGGGCCGGCGGTTCCTGGTGGTCTTCGTTAGACCACCCTTTGTCCCGGGCAGGGGAAGTCCGACCCCCCGCCCGATCATCTCACACCCAAACCTACCCACTGGACGCGCCTGACCGCCCGGCAGCAATGCCGGCAACGGATCGGCGCGTCTTTTTTTTGTTCTTTTTTTGTTCCCTCAGACGCCGGGCGCCGACATCCGTCGGCTTGGCTTACGGCGCACGTGCGCCGGGGCGGCGGTCGCCGGCCTGAAAAGATCGTTGCTGATGATCGTCCTCCCGCTTTCTTGTCGCGGTAGCAATTTTCAGGTGGCGAATAATTTCGTCTGGAATAAAGTAACGTGTAAGAGGAAACGCCAATAAGCGATTAACCATGGCCGCATCACTTGCGTATGCGTCACCGCAATTCCTATATTGCGGTGCGGATAAGGACATTTTGCGCCGCAATAATGTCACTTATTACATGCCAATCCGGCGTTTCGTTGCCTGGATATTGGTTACCAATATCTTAATTTCTGTTTATGGACAAGATATTCTCTCGGCCTTACGGTCTATCACCTTGGCGCGGTTGCGGCGCCTGTCGCCGTTCCTGGCCCTGCTGTTGCTGCTGTCCGCCGTGCTGACCGCCAATGCCCCCGCCTTCGCCCTGGCCTGGGACGGGGATATGGAGCCCCTGTCGCAATACCGTACCTATTGCCAGACCTATGGCGACCGCGATCCCGGCTGCGCCGTCAGCCTGGGGGGCCGGGTGGGCACCCCCATCGGTGTCGACCGGGTGGATGCCGGTCGCGCCACGCTGGGTATGGCGGTGATGATCCACCGGCAGGTCGTGTCCGACCTGGTCTATCGCGAGGATCGCGAGGACCGGTGGGAGGTGCTGGGCACGCCCGGCCGCGGCTGGTCGGGGGATTGCGACGATGTGGTGATGACCACCATCTCCCGGCTGCTGCGCCGCGGCTATCCGCGGTCGGCGCTGCGCGCCACCATCGTGCGCCTGCCCGGCAATGGCGGCCACCACCTGATCCTGTCCGTGCGCCGGCAGGCGGAACGCGGGGTGGAGGAGATTTTCCTGGATGATCGTCATCATCACCCCATGCGCCCTGAACAGCTGGCCGCCGAAGGCTATGTCTTCGTGGCGCAGGAAGTGCCGGGCCGCCGCCATTGGCGCCGTGCCGACAGCCAGCCGGCCCTGCTGATGGCCGAACGGGAGCGGGGGTCTGCAATTCCCGATGCGGCCGATATGCCGGAGACGGGTTCGGCGGCGACCGCCGCCGTCGGCGAGTGAGGCCACGCATCGGTCGCGATCATCGAAACCGGGTTGACAATCATTTGCGAGCGATTATTAAGCACCTACGACGAAAGTCGATATTGCGGCGGCTTTGCCGTGAAAAACGGCATTATCCCTGCTATTGTTAATACAAAATTAACCAAACTGTCCTTTTCAAGGCGTTGCTTGCCTTAAAATTCATCACATCTTCTTCTTTGTCGGCAGGTTGCTGCTTTGTTGAGCAGTCGTCTTGCCCGGTTCCCGTACGGCATCCTTGGTTTCGCACAGGCGCGACCGTGGCACGGTTGTTGCTGAAACCCTGTTTCGTATCAGGGGGATGGGCGACAGCGTGATGGCCAGGGGGCGCCGACCGCATCGTCCATCGGCAGACGCACAGGGTGGACATGGCCAAGAATGCCGTAAGGGTCGCCGTCAGGAACGTCGTCAGGGTGGTGAAGGCACCACCCGCCCTTGCCGCGAAGGCGCGGATGGCGGATCGTCAGGTCCGGCAGCCGGACCGCCCGGCGTGCGCCAATGCGCCGGAACTTCTGTCCGGCGTCTCCTGGGATGAAGGCCGCAAGGTCTGGCTGGTTCATCCCGCTGCCCTGCCGGTCCGCGGATGACGGGCCCACGCGGGCATTCACCAAATAACGGAGGAAGAATGTTGAAGCGGTTGGGTAGTCTCCTGGTCCTCGCAGCAGCCCTGACGGCCTGCAACAAGGAAGAGGCAAGGGAGATCAAGCGCACGGACGTGCCGAACTTCCCCATTTCCGCCGCGGTGCAGGTGCCCGCCGGGTCGGACATGTTCTTCCTGTCCGGCAGCACGCCGCCGGCCATCAACAAGGAAGCCCCCGCCGGCAGCACCGAGGTGTTCGGCGATACCGAAACCCAGACGGTCAATGTCCTGACCCGCATCCAGGAGACGCTGAAGGCCCAGGGCCTGACCATGGGCGACGTCGTCCTGATGCATGTCTATCTGGTCGGCGACCCGGCCAAGGAAGGCAAGATGGATTTCGCCGGCATGATGGCCGGCTATACCAAGTTCTTCGGCACCGCGGAGCAGCCCAACAAACCGGCCCGCTCCACGGTGCAGATCTCCAGCCTGGTCGTGCCCGGCATGCTGGTGGAGATCGAAGTGGTGGCCGCCAAGGCTAAGAAATGACCGGCGGGGCCGGCTGGTGGCACGGGAAAGCCACCAGCCGGCCCTTTCGGTTTTGAACGAACCCCCGAAGGCCTACGGGTAGGGCCGGATGGGGGAACAGGGGCCGGAGGGCCTGCGACCGGAAAACCGGCGCGGGACCGGACCTCGACGAAGCGCCCCGGCAAACGGGGCCGTCAACCGGGAAGAAACGCAACCGAGGAGGAAGGAACCAAACAACCGAGTTGAACAGGGGACTTCTCATGAAGGTAAACAACAGCAAGCCGGCCGCCCGCGCCATCGCGCGAAAGGCCGCCTTCGGCATCCTGTGCACGACCAGCCTGATCCCGCTCGGCTTCGCGGCGCCTGCCGCGGCGCAGGGCCTGGAAATCGAGGAGATCATCGTCACCGGTACGCGCGTCGCCAACCGCACCGCGACCGAAAGCCTGGCGCCCATCGACGTTCTGGGTGCGGGCGATCTGGAAAAGCAGGCCTTCACCGACACCAACGACATCCTGCGTACCCTGGTGCCGTCCTTCAATGTCAGCCGTAACGGCATTTCCGACGGTTCCACCTTCGTGCGTCCGCCGACGCTGCGCGGCCTGCCGCCCGACCAGACCCTGATCCTGGTCAATGGCAAGCGCCGCCACCGTTCGGCCCTGGTGCAGCTGTCCGGCGGTGCGCTGGCCGCCGGCGCCCAGGCGCCCGACCTGTCGCAGATCCCCACCATCGCCATCAAGCAGGTGGAAGTGCTGCGCGACGGTGCCGCCGCCCAGTATGGTTCCGACGCCATCGCCGGCGTGATGAACTTCCAGCTGAAGGACGCATCCGAAGGCGGTTCCGCCACGATCCAGTACGGCTCCACCTATGAGGGCGACGGCGACAATGCCAAGTTCGCCGCCAATGTCGGCCTGCCGCTCGGCCCCAACGGCTTCTTCAACCTGTCGGCCGAATATGGCCAGGGCGACCCGACCAACCGTGGTGTCCAGGACCCGCGCGCGCCGGCCGCCAAGACCGATCTGGCCATGAACTGGGGTGATCCGGACAGCGAATCCACGCGCATTTTCGTGAATTCCGGCATCGACCTGACCGACACGGCCTCCATCTACCTGTTCGGTAACTATGGTGCGTCCAAGGCCAACGGTTCCTTCTACTATCGTCCGCCGACGCTGGACCATGCCGTGAACGGCCCGACCCTGCCGGTCCCGGGTGATCCGAACGGCTTCCGCTTCTCCGAATGGTTCCCCACGGGCTTCACCCCGCGCTTCTATGGCGACGTGAAGGATGCCTCCATCGTCGGCGGCTTCAAGCATGAGCTGGAAAGCGGCCTGACCTACAGCATCGGCGGCTCCTTCGGCCGCAGCCAGATCGATTACGACCTGAAGAACACCGTCAACCCGTCCCTGGGTCCGGCGAGCCCGACCGAGTTCTATGTCGGCCGCCTGGTGCAGGAGGAAGAGAATGTCAACGTCGACCTGTCCTATCCGGTCGATCTGGGCTGGGCCACGCCGCTGAACGTGGCCGTGGGTACGGAATTCCGCCGCGAGCTGTATGAGATCGGCCCCGGCGACACCGCCTCCTACACAGTCGGTCCCTACGCCTCCTTCATCGATTTCCGCACCGGCCTGCCGGCGGCGCTGCCCATCGGCTCCAACGGCTATCCGGGCTTCCGTCCGGAGGATTCGGGCGAATTCAAGCGCGACAACATCGCCTTCTATGTCGATACCGAAGGCTCCATCACCGAGCAGTTCACCATCGGTGCCGCTGCACGGTACGAGGATTTCGACTATTTCGGATCGACCTTCAACTGGAAGGTCAGCGGCCGTTATGACTTCACGGACGCGTTCGCCATCCGCGGTTCGGTCAATACCGGCTTCCGTGCACCCACGCCCGGCCAGTCGCAGACCTCGTCCGTGCAGACCTACTTCCCGGCCGGCAGCTCCAGCCCGGTCGCCCGCGGGACCTATCCGGCCAGCAGCGTCGTCGCCGAATATTTCGGCGCCAGCCCGCTGTCGGAAGAGAAGAGCACGAACTTCGCCGGCGGTATCGTCGCCGACGTCGCCGATATCAATGTCACCATCGATTACTACAATATCAAGGTGAAGGACCGTATCGCGCTGTCGGCCGACTTCAACCCGACGGCGGCCGACCGTATCGCCCTGGCGGCCCTGGGCGTGCCCGGCGCCAACACGCTGGGTGCCGTCAACTACTTCACCAATGCCTTCAATACCCGTACCCAGGGTATCGACTTCGTGTCCAACACCACCGTGCCGGTGGGCGAGGGCAAGATCGATCTGACGGCGGCGTTGAACTACAACAAGACCAAGGTGATCGCGCGCAATCCGGCGGTCATCGATGATACCCGCGTGGCCGACCTGGAGAAGCAGCTGCCGAAGTTCCGCGGCAACTTCACCGCGGTCTATTCGCTGGACGCGTTCTCGATCATGGGTCGCGCCAGCTACTACGACAAGTTCACCGATACGGTCAATTACGCGAAGACCTTCGGGTCGGAATGGCTGTTCGACGCCGAAGTCTCCTACGACTTCTACGAGAATATCGGCCTGGCCGTCGGCGTGCAGAACCTGTTCGACAATTATCCCGACAAGGTCGATGCCTTGGCGGGCGGCGGGTACGCCGTGGGTCAGGTTTATCCCGACACCTCGCCCATGGGGTATAATGGCGGCACCTATTATGTCCGCCTAAGCGTGAAGTTCTAAGCGTTGACGTATGACGCCGGGGGTGGCGGGCCCATCCCCTTGCCCCCGGCGCTTTCAACTTTCCCTGTCATCTCGACTTACACCGCCCCCGGCGATCCCGGGGGCGGTGCTTGCGAGAGCCCTCTAAGTGCCGGCGCCGCCATCCGGCGGCTTGGCTTCACGGCGCATGTGCGCCGCGGCGGCAGTCGCCGCCGGAGCGGTTTCCACCGCTCTCATGCTTCTTCCTTTTGAGGCAATGATGGTATCAACGAACACCATGACCCCGCGTGGCCGCATGACGCGGCGTGAGCTGCTGGCCATGATCGGTACGGCCGCCGGCAGTTCCGTCATGTATCAGGCGGCGACCTCGCTGGGTTATGCGGCGGAGAGCGAGTTCAAGGGCCCGCCCGCCCTGTCCGGCGCGCCCAAGGGCACCTCGGTGCTGATCCTGGGTGCCGGCTGGGCCGGTCTGGTGGCGGCCTATGAGCTGGGCAAGGCCGGTTACAAGGTGCAGGTGCTGGAATACCGGGAAAAGGCCGGCGGGCGCGCCTGGACGCTGCGCGGCGGCGACACCTATACCGAACTGGGCGGGTTCACGCAGAAGGTGGGGTTCGACAAGGACCTGTATCTCAATCCCGGTCCCTGGCGCGTGCCCTACCATCATCGCGGCGTGATGCATTATTATCACGAGCTGGGCGTGAAGCTGGAGCCGTTCTTCCAGATCAACTACAACGCCTATGTCCATTCCAAGGACGCGTTCGGCGGCAAGCCGCAGCGCTATCGCCATGTCCTGGCCGATTTCAACGGCCATGTCGCCGAGCTGCTGTCCAAGCTGGGCCACAAGGGTGGCCTGGACGCCTATGTCAGCAAGGAAGACCAGGAAAAGCTGCTGGCGGCGATGCAGGACTGGGGCGCGCTGGACGATAATTACGCCTACAAGGCCAGTGCCGACACCTCCAACCGTCGCGGCTTCGAAAAGGATCCCGGCGGCGGCCTATCGGGGGAGCCGGTCTTCTCCAAGCCCATCGAATTCTCCCAGCTGTTGCAGTCGGGCCTGTGGCGGGCCATCGGCACCGGCTCGGGATATGAGTTCCAGACGGCCCTGTTCCAGCCGGAAGGCGGCATGGATGCCGGCCCCCTGGCCCTGGCCGCCAAGGTGAAGGACAAGATCACCTTCAACGCCAAGGTCACCGAGATCCAGCAGGATACCGGTGGCGTCACCGTCACCTATGTCGATGCCAAAAGCGGTGGGGCGCCAAAGATCGCCAAGGCCGACTGGTGCCTCTGCACCATCCCCGCCTCCATCCTGTCGCAGATCAAGAAGAACGTGTCGTCCGACATGGACGCGGCCATCAACGCCCTGCCGTATGAGGCGGCGTTCAAGGTGGGTTTGCAGTTCAAGCGCCGCTTCTGGGAACAGGATGAGGAGATCTATGGCGGTATCACCTATACCGACCTGCCCATCTCCGTGATCTCCTATCCCAGCAGCCATTACGGCTCCAAGGGCAAGGGCGTGCTGCTGGGCGCCTATCCCTGGGGCCCGTTCGCCTATGAATTCGCCTCCATGGCGCCGGAGGAGCGGGTGCGCAAATGCGTGGAATTCGGCGCGCAGATCCATCCGCAATATCTGAAGGAATTCGATAACGGCGTGGCCGTGGCCTGGCACCGCGTGCCCTGGACGCTGGGCTGCTTCGGCGCCTGGACGGAAGCCAAGCGGGCGGAGCATTACAAGAACCTCTGCCAGATCGACGGGCGCATCCTGCTGGCGGGTGAGCATGTCTCCTACCTGCCGGCCTGGCAGGAAGGGGCGGTGCTGTCCTCGCTGGACGCCATCACCCGCCTGCACCAGCGTGTCACCGCGAAATGACCCCTTCCGGGAGAGACTTGATGCGCAACCGCATCCTTACCGCCGTCCTGTCGCTGGCCCTGTGCGGGCTGGCGGCCCCCGCCGGTGCCCAGCGTACCGACGCCCAGACCAGCGACTTCGCCGATGCCCGGTCCTTCCCCTACAAGAATGGGGAGCAGCTGTACCATGCCATCTGCCAGGGCTGTCACATGCCCGACGGCAAGGGGGCGACGGGTGCTGGAACCTATCCGGCCCTGGCCGCCAATCCCAACCTGGAGGCCGGGGCCTATCCCATCCACATGATCGTCAACGG
This sequence comes from Niveispirillum sp. KHB5.9, assembly GCF_048066115.1. Taxonomy (NCBI): domain Bacteria; kingdom Pseudomonadati; phylum Pseudomonadota; class Alphaproteobacteria; order Rhodospirillales; family Azospirillaceae; genus Niveispirillum; species Niveispirillum sp. KHB5.9. The sequence continues at coordinate 172,273 of NZ_JBLTYX010000003.1, forward strand.
CCAGAAGGCCATGCCCTCCTTCCACTATCTGTCCGACGAACAGGTGGTGGCTGTGGTGAATTATGTCCGCACCCATTTCGGCAACGATTATAAGGACCCGGTGACCGTCGAGGATGTGAAGGGGATGCGGCAGTAATCATGTCTGAGGAACCGATCCTGCGCCTGGCAACATTGGCCGACCGGCCGGCGCTGGAGACGCTGCTGGAACGCTCGGTGCGGAGCTTGAGCCGGGATCATTACAGCCCTGGCCAGATCGATGCCGCCCTGAAGGCCATTTTCGGCATCGACGGCACCCTGATCGCCGACGGCACCTATTTCGCGGTGCTGGTTGGCGACCAATATGCGGCCTGCGGCGGCTGGAGCCGGCGGCGCACCCTGTTCGGTGGCGATCAGGCGGCAGGCCGGTCGGCCGACCTGCTGGACCCCGCCACCGACGCCGCCAAGATCCGCGCCTTCTTCGTCGATCCGGCCTTCGCCCGGCGGGGCATCGCCAGCCTGATGATGCGGGCGGCCGAACAGGCGGCCCTGGCCGAAGGATTCACCAGCCTGGAGCTGATGGCCACCCTGCCCGGCGTGCCGCTCTACACGGCGCTGGGTTTCATCGCCACCGGCACCCATGACGTGCATCTGGCCGATGGCAGCACCATCCCCTTCGTGCCGATGCGCAAACAGATCGGTTGATCTAACGCCTTTCCAAGCCGTCGCGGATCGCCCACCCTGCCGATAATAACGGTTAGGGAGCGTTCCATGACGGATGATATCGGGGTGACGGCACGCCGGCTGATGCGTGCCTGTGCGCAGGCGACGCTGGCCACCCTCGGCCGGCCGGGCGGCGATGGCGCGGGCTTTCCTTCCCCGTCGCTGGTCCTGACCGGTTTCGCCCTGGATGGCAGCCCCTTGCTGCTGATCTCCGCCCTGGCCGAGCATACGAAGAACCTGGAGGCCGATCCGCGCTGTGGCTTGCTGTTCGATGGCACGGCGGGCCATGCCGACCGGCTGACAGGGCCGCGCCTGTCGGTGCAGGGGCGGGCGCTGCGCGACGATGACCCCGGCCTGCGACAGCGTTTCATCGCCCGCCATCCGTCGGCCGCGGCCTATGCCGGCTTCGGCGATTTCTCCCTGTGGCGGGTGGAAGTGCTGCGTGGGCACATGGTCGCGGGGTTCGGGCGCATCCATGGGTTGGCGGCGGACGCGTTGCGTCTGGATGGTGCCGACTGGACGGAACTGGCGGCCCGGCAGGATGACATTATCGGCCATATGAATGACGACCATGCCGATGCCGTGTCGCTCTATGCCACCAAATTACTGGGTCAGCCGGCGTGTGGCTGGCGCCTGACGGGCATCGATCCCGATGGCTGCGACCTGCGGGCGGGCGAACTGTCGGCCAGGCTGGATTTCGGTGGCCGCGTGCGTGATGCCGACATGGCGCGGGCGGAGCTGGTGCGGCTGGTGGGGGTGGCGCGGCGGACGTGAACTGTCCGTTTCCGGACGGGACTGTTCGCCGCCGGACAGTACAGTCGTTTGTAATGAAACTCTAACGAATTGAAATTATTGAATTCTTCAACTGGCATGGTGGCTGCTTCAGTGGGGTATCCAATCGCGATCCCGGAGAGAGACGCCATGCACCGCCGCCATTTCATCGCCGCTGCCCTGGCCAGCCTGACCGTTCCCGCCCTGGCCCAGGTCCCGGCGGACGTACCCCTGGACAAGGCCGAACGCCAGGCGGTGCTGCGCGGCCTGGCCGACAGCCTGGAACAGAGCTTCGTCTTCCCCGAGGTCGGCGCCCGTTATGCCGCGATGCTGCGCGCCAAGGCCGACAACGATGCCTATGCCGCCCTGACCGATCCCACCACCTTCGGGGAGAAGGTGACGGCGGACCTGCAGGCGGTCAGCGCCGACGGGCATCTGCGGCTGGCACCGGAGGCGGCGTTCCGCACCCGTACGCCCCGGCCGCAGCCCGCCGACATGCCGGTCAGCGCCAAGCCCAACGGTCCGCAAGGGCTGGAGGAGACGAAGATGATCGGCGACGTCGCTTATCTGCGCTTCAACGGCTTCTTCGGGGAGGACAAGGTCGTGGATGCGGCGCGGCGCTTCCTGCTGGATAATGCCGGCACGGCCAGGGCGGTGATCATCGATGCCCGCCCGCATCGTGGCGGCGGGCTGGCGGAGATGGATGCCATCCTGCCCCTGCTCTATGCCCAGCCGACGGTGCTGGTGCGCATGGATACCCGCGCCTCGGCCTTTGCCGACGGCGCTCCCAATCCGCCATCGCTGGTGGCGCGCGAGGCACCGGCGACCATCATCCGCCAGGACCATACCGTCACCCCGGACAAGGGCGAGACACGGCTGCAATCGGTGCCGGTCTATTACCTGACGTCACGACGCAGCGCGTCGGCGGCCGAACATCTGGCCCTGTCCTTCAAGCGCACCAAGCGTGCCACCCTGATCGGGGAGAAGACCTATGGCGCCGGCCACTTCGGCGGGGTGGAGGCGATCGGCAAGCGCTTCGCCGCCTTCATCCCCGTGGGCCGCACCTATGATCCGGAAACCGACTGGGGCTGGGAAGGCCAGGGCGTGACCCCCGATATCGCCACCGGCGCCGACGAGGCGTTGGCCAAGGCGCTGGAACTGGCTTCCAAGGCGGGTGCGCATCCGGCGTAACACTGTCTTGCGCCTCCCAGGCGCCGGGCGCCGCCATCCGGTGGCTCGGGCTTGCGCGACCATGTGGTCGCGGGCCGGCGGTCGCCGGCCTCCAACGGCACGAGTGAAAACTCATGCCGTTGGCGTTGAGGGCCGGTGGGTCTACTCTCCCCCCAGCCCTTCACGCCCCGGACCCGCCGATGCGCCTGCTTCGCCTTCTCTTGCCCTTGCTTTGCCTGCTGGCCCTGCCAGCCATGGCCCAGGACCGCCCGCCGGCCCGATGCCAGTCGCCGGAGGAAACGGAGACGGTGGCAGCCCTGGCCCGCGAGGGCATTGCCGAGCCGAAACTGGCCCTGAAGGGAGCCGGCCGGTCGGCGGCGGCGCAGGGCGGGGAATGGCTGGTCGTCGCCTGGCGTCCCTGCCTGGACCCGGCGGCGGAACCGGAAGCGGGTGTGCCCACCCGTGTCACCCTCTATCACCGCGCCGACAGGGCCAAGCCGAAGCAGGTCGCCGCCATCGACCTGCCGGCGGTGCAGCTGTATGTCAGCCCGGTCGATGATCCGGTGGTGGAGACGCCCTGGGGGCCGCTCTTGCTGGTGGAGGCATCGACGGGCGGCAGCTGCATGGGGTGCGAGAAGCTGGTGCCGCTGTTGCTGTCGGACGGCCGCCTGCTGTCTGTGGAGCCCGCCGACGCCCGCGTGGCCCTGCGCGAGGTGACCTCATCGGCGCCCGACATCATCGTCACCGGCTATCTGTCCACCTTCGAAGGCTACCGGCCGCTGTGCAACGCCTGTTCGCCATCGACCACCCTGCATCTGCGGCTGGAAAAGGACCGGCTGGTGGAGGCGTGCGACCGGTTCCGCGACGATTATGCCAATGACGCCCTGGCGGCGGGTGAGGAACTGGCGATGCTGGCGGCCGATCCGCCGGGGCCGGAGACGGCGACGGACCTGTTCTCCGGTGCCATCGCCCGGCTTCTGGACCGGCTGAATACCGGCGAGGGGGCGGGGGCCGTGCTGCCCGACCTGCTGTCCGTGGCCGACAAGGCCGGCACCATGGCCGATGCCCGTCTGGCCGGCGATATCGGCCGCGCGGCGCGGGCGTTGGCGGCGGAGGTGGAGGCGGCCGCCAAGGCGGGCCGGCTGAACCGCGCCTGCCCGGCCCTGGGTGTGAACCGTCCCGCCGGTTGACATCACCCCATGTCATTTGCGTGACCTGGGGCCCTGCGGCACCTTGCTGTTTGTCCCGGCGGCTCCGTGTGGGGTAAACAGGGGCAAGGGTGAGGCGAGCGGACCGGGTTCGATGCCAAGGAATATCGCGGTATTGCTGTTTGCGCTGCTGGCCCTGCCGGTGGCGTCGCTGATGGCCTGGGTCATGCCGCCCTATTTCAATGTCGATGAGACCAACCATGTCATGCGGGCCGAAACGGTGCTGCAGGGACAGGTCCTGGGCGTGCGGGATGCCGATGGTTCATCGGGTGGCGTCATCGATACCGGGTTGCTGACTCTGCTGTCGCGCTATTGGCCCGTCATGTCGGAACCGGGAGGGCGGGTGGGTACCGACCGGATGGCGGAGGCGGCGACCATCCCCTGGGCGGGGGAGACGCGCTTCGTCAATATCCCCAACACGGCGATCTATCCGCCCACGCTCTATCTGCCCACCATGGCCGGCCTGTGGCTGGGCAAGGGGCTGGACCTGCCGGTGGAGGCCAGCATCCGGCTGGCGCGCCTGGCCAACATCCTGTGTGCCGTGGGATTGGTGGCGGCCGCCTTGCGCCTGGCCGCCTTCGGCCATGGGCCGATGCTGGCCATCTGCCTTTGGCCCATGTGCCTGGCCCAATATGCCGCCTGTTCGCAGGATGGGCTGTTCATCGCGCTGGGCGCCCTCTATGCCGCCCTGCTGTCGCGCGCCATCGCCGGTGGGCGCAAGGCGACGGGGGCGGAATTCCTGGGCCTGGCCCTGATCACCCTGCTGATCTCCATGTCCAGGCCGGCCAATCTGGCGCTGCTGCTGCCCCTGCTGTTCATCATGCCGGGGCGGATCGGGCGGGTGCCGGCCTGGCTGGCCCTGCCGCCCGTGCTGCTGCTGACCATGGGCTGGGCGTTGCATGCGGTGCTGTATGTACAGGTGATGCAGGTGCATGGCGACGTGGTGCCCGACCTGCGTGGGCAACTGGCCCATCTGGCCTCACATCCGCTGGATTTTCCCATCGCCATGGCGGCCACGCTGGGTGAATGGCTCTGGCCCTTCACGGTGGCCATGCTGGGCTGGATCGGCTGGGGCCAGGTCAATATCGTCCTGCCCGATGCGCTGTACCCCGCCTATCTCTGGGGTTTCGGCCTGCTGCTGGTGCTGAGCGCGCTGTCGCCCGGAAACCGCCCGGCCTGGATGCCCAAGGCCGGGGTGGCGCTGGGCCTGCTGGGCACCATCATCGCCATCTTCCTGTTGCAGTACCTGACCTTCACCGCTGTGGGCGCCGATCAGGTGGACGGGGTGCAGGGCCGCTATTTCGCGCCGCTGGCCCTGCTGCCGGGGCTGCTGGTCCCGGCTTTGGGCCATCTCGTGCCGCCGCGCCTGCAGGCCGTGTTGCCTGCCGCCGCCGGGCTGGTGCTGGTCGCGCTGGGCATCGCCACGGCGATATTCCTGCCTTATGCCGTGATGATGCGGCTCTACGTGACAGCTGGCTGACAGCCATACCCCGCACTCTGGGGGTACCGCCGCCATGGGGGTTGTCAGGCTTGCATGGGAACGGTAAGTGTACAAAAGCCGTTACATAAAAAGCCCTGTAGCGTCCCTTGCCGACGTTACATGAGAGCTTCACCCGGGCATGCGGGAGCGGTCGTTTGACACTGGAGAGGGAAACACCAACGTGGAACATACCGGTCCCGTCATCAGCAGCTTCGGCCTGGATTATCTGGGCCTGACCAATTTGAAGGCCGCGCACTGGAACCTCAGCGTCGGCGCGCTGTATGAGCAGGCGCTGAAGCGGAATGAGGCGAAGCTGTCCAAGGATGGCGCCCTGGTCGCCATTACCGGCCAGCATACGGGCCGTTCGCCCAACGACAAGTTCACGGTGCGGGAAGAGACGACGGAGGCCGACATCTGGTGGGGTCCCAACAAGCCCTTCACCGAGGATGCGTTCGACCGGCTGCATGCCCGCGTCACCGCCTTCCTGCAGGACCGGGAAGTCTTCGTCCAGGATCTCCATGCCGGTGCCGACAGCGCCTATCGCCTGCCGGTGCGCATCGTCACCCAGCATGCCTGGCACAACCTGTTCGCCCAGAACATGTTCATCCGCCCGGCGCTGAAGGACCGTGTGGCGTTCGAACCCGCCTTCACCGTGCTGCAGGCCCCCGATTTCCGGGCCGTGCCGGAACGGGACGGTACGCGGTCCGACGTGTTCGTGGTCATCAATTTCAAGAAGCGGCTGGTCCTGATCGGCGGCACCTCCTATGCCGGTGAGATCAAGAAGTCGATCTTCTCCATCCTGAACTTCCTGCTGCCGGCCAAGGGCGTGCTGCCCATGCACTGCTCCGCCAATATCGGTGCGGGCGGCGACACGGCCATCTTCTTCGGCCTGTCGGGCACCGGCAAGACCACCCTGTCGGCCGACAGTTCCCGCACCCTGATCGGCGATGACGAACATGGCTGGTCCGATCGCGGCGTGTTCAATTTCGAAGGCGGCTGTTACGCTAAGGTCATCCGCCTGTCGGCGGAGGCCGAGCCGGAGATTTTCGAGACCACGCGCCGCTTCGGCACCGTGCTGGAAAATGTCGTGATGGATGAGCGCACGCGTGCGCTGGACCTGGACGATGCCAGCCTGACGGAGAATACCCGCGCCAGCTACCCGATCGATTTCATCCCCAACGCGTCGGACACGGGCCTGGGCGGCCAGCCGCTGAACATCATCATGCTGACGGCCGATGCCTTCGGCGTGCTGCCGCCGATCTCCAAGCTGTCGGCCGATCAGGCCATGTACCATTTCCTGTCCGGTTACACGGCCCGCGTGGCCGGCACCGAAAAGGGCGTGACGGAGCCGCAGGCCACGTTCAGCACCTGCTTCGGTGCCCCCTTCATGCCGCGCCACCCGACCGCCTATGCCAAGCTGCTGGGCGAGAAGATCAAGGCGCACGGGGCCAATTGCTGGCTGGTCAATACCGGCTGGACCGGCGGTTCCTATGGCACGGGCAGCCGCATGAAGATCGGCCATACCCGCGCCCTGGTGAATGCCGCCCTGTCGGGCAAGCTGGCCGCCGTCGCCCACAAGCCGGAGCCGAATTTCGGCCTGGCCGTGCCGGAAGGCTGCGACGGGGTGCCGGTGGATGTGCTGCTGCCCCGCAACGCCTGGGCCGACAAAGGGGCGTTTGATGCCACGGCGCATGAGGTGGCCCGCCGCTTCGAGGCCAATTTCACCCAGTTTGCCGATCAGGTGGACGAAAAGGTCGTGCGCGCCGGTATCCGTACCGCCGCGTAAAAGACTGTTCCATCTTCCCTCCGGATGACCGGGGAGGGACGGAGAGGGCCTGGGGGAAGCGATCCCCCAGGCCTTCTTTGTTCATGGGGAAGTGCCAGGGAACAGCTCCAGATGGCTGTCGGCACGCCGCCCCAGATAGAGCGCCCGGCGGCCGCTGATGGAGACGAAATAGCTGGTGCAGCCGGCCATCGCGATGCGGGCCATGAAGTCGCGGTAATGCAGGCTGCCCGCCTGGCTGTCGCGGATGGCGGCCTGCACCAAAGCCGCATCGAACCGGTCGGCTACGGGCACTGCCACCGGTTCCGCCGCACAGATGTGGGAGGAGCCGTCGGGCATATAGAAGGTCTTTTCCGCCCGCAGCAGGTCGGCATGGTACTGGTCCACCCCCGCCTGGGCCAGCATCGCCACGATGCGCGGGAAGGCCCCCGTGGTCGTGTAGGACAGGCGGGTGCAATCCTCCAGGATCGTGATCAGCGCTGCATCCATTGTCGGGTTCCTTGGGTGATTTTGATTTCCTAGGAAACTATATCCAGATGGTTTCCTTGTCAACCACCCATGCAAAAGCGTTTTCCTTGGGGCAGGCACCCATGCATTCAACCCGGGGTCACAGATGGCGGCCATCGACTTGTCGCATGGCTTCTGTGATGAAACTCACATCGAACATCGTTCAAACAGCGCTAAACAGATTTCACCGCGATGACGTGGCCAGGTTTCAAACAAGAAATCGCCATAATCGCAATAATGAGTGAGCTGAATGGTCGCCAAGGATGCGCCATGGACTGGCGCCACAGAGAAACTGTGCCTGGCGGTACCGCATATGGAGAAAAGAATGTCGCGTATTGCTTCTGCCCTGCTTGGTGGTGTTGCTCTGGTCGCCGTTGGCGCCGCGCCGTCGCTGGCGCAGTCGCCCTTCGACGGCGCCTATGTCGGCGTCTTCACCGGCTACTCCGATACCAATGCTTCCGCCGCTTCCGGCGCCGCCACCGCCGATATCGATGCCGACGCCTGGCTGTATGGCGCCTATGCCGGCTATGGCAAGACCTTCGACAAGCTGTACCTGGGTGCCGAGGCCGAGGTCGGTTCCGCCAGCCTGAGCGGCAATTCCGGCACCGTCGCCGGCTTCGCCACCAAGCTGAACGCCAATGAAAGCTGGGGCCTGTCGGTCCGCGCCGGTTACTTGGCGACCAACGACCTGCTGGTCTATGGCCGCGCCGGCTGGCAGCGCACCAACTATGACGTCACGGTCGGCACCGGCGCCACCCGGTTCAAGGCCAGTGATGATCTGGACGGCTATCGTCTGGGCGGCGGCCTGGAATATGCCGTGACCGACAATGTGCTGGTCCGCACCGAGTACAATTACGTCAACTACGACAACACCAATTTCCGGGAGAACCAGCTGCGCGTCGGCGTCGCCTACCGCTTCTGATCTCCGGATCATCCTCCCCCGTCCCGGTTCGCGGCCCCACAGCGACCGGGGCGATGGTGGGCTTGGCCATGCCCTCATACAAGCCCGCCCTTTACCCCCCGCACCATTCCATGGTGCGGGGGTTTTAGTTTTTTGTGTTTCCTCAGGCGCCGGGCGCCGACATCCGTCGGCTTGGCTTACGCGCCACGGGGCGCGGGCCGGCAGTCGCCGGCCTCCGACGGTCATAGGCAATGACCGTCGGTACTATCGGCTCCTACAGGTGGCAGAGGCGGCAGCACCTGCCCGCCATTGGTCTTAGCGCCGTCTTATGTCGATACACCTCTTTCCCGCGCCGCAATCATGACATATTGAAAGTGCAGTCGGTTTGGATGCGCCGGTCTTTCGGAAGTAATCCGGAAGAACCGGCCGGAGGCTGGAGACGATAAGTGGCCCAAGTGATCGCCCTGGTCGATGACGACCGCAATATCCTGACATCCGTTTCCATCGCGCTGGAGGCCGAGGGGTACGAGGTCCGCACCTATGGCGATGGCGACGAGGCGTTGCGCGGCATCAGCTCGCGCCCCGTCGACATGGCCGTGCTGGACATCAAGATGCCGCGCATGGATGGGCTGGAACTGTTGCAGCGCCTGCGCCAGACCACGCAGATGCCGATCATCTTCCTGACCTCCAAGGATGACGAGACGGACGAGCTGCAGGGCCTGCGCATGGGGGCCGACGATTACATCAAGAAGCCGTTCAGCCAGCGCCTGCTGATCGAACGCATCAAGACCCTGCTGCGCCGCGCCGAAGTGGCCCAGGGCAAGGGTGCCGCCCCCGATCCGGGCCAGACCCTGGTGCGTGGTGACCTGGTGCTGGACGGTGTGCGCCATCTCTGCACCTGGAAGGGCAAGGAGATCGACCTGACGGTCACCGAATTCCTGCTGGTCAAGGCGCTGGCCGTGCGGCCGGGCCATGTGAAGAACCGCGACCAGCTGATGGATGCCGCCTATGGCGAGCATATCTATGTCGACGACCGCACCATCGACAGCCACATCAAGCGCCTGCGCAAGAAGTTCAAGGCCACCGACGACGATTTCCAGCAGATCGAGACGCTGTACGGCGTTGGTTACAAGTACAAGGAATAATGTCAACGCGCCCTCAGGCGCCGGGCGCCCATATCCGTGGGCTTGGCTTGCGGCGCACGTGCGGCGGGCCGGCAGTCGCCGGCCTGTAACGGCATGGGTCAAAAACCCATGCCGTCTATAACAATCGGGGTGCCCGGGCGTTGATCCCCGGACAACCCCTGACGCCGGGAGTGAGCGAACGGTGAAACGCCCCTATGGCGATCCGGCCGGCGAGGAGGCAGCGCCCCCCGCCCGGCGGCGGGTGCGGCATTTCTCGCCGCTGACGCTGCGCATCCTGGCCGTCAACATGCTGGCTCTGGCCATCCTGCTGGGCGGTCTGCTGTATCTGTCGACCTATCAGCAATGGCTGATCGACAAGGAAGTGTCCGCCCTGACCACGGAGGCGCGGATATTCGCCGGTGCGCTTGGCGAAGGCGCCATGCAGCCCGCCACCGACGAGTTCAACGAGCCGACCAACCAGCTGTCCTATGAGCTGGCCCGCCAGATGGTGCGGCGCCTGGTGGAGACCACCGATACCCGCACCCGCCTGTTCGCCCCCAATGGCGACCTGATCGCCGACAGCCGCGTGCTGGGCGGGCCCAAGGGCACCGTGCAGATCGAGGAGCTGCCGCCACTGCGCGATGGCAACCGCCTGACCGAGATCGGCATCGCCATCTATGACTACCTGGTCAACGCCGTGCCGGAGCGCGAGCATCTGCCGGCATATCCCAGCGAACAGGAACAGAATGCCGATAATTATCCCGACGTGCTGAAGGCGCTGGCGGGAGAGCTGGGCAGCAATGTCTGGCGCATCGGCCGGCCCGACGGTCGGTCGGACATGGTGCTGACCGTGGCCGTGCCCGTGCAGCGCTACAAGAAGGTGCTGGGTGCCGTCTATATCTCGCGCGGGGGCAGCGCGGTGGACGCGGCCGTGCGGGAATTCCGCATGGATATCCTGCGCCTGTTCGCCATCACCCTGGGCGTGACGGTGCTGCTGTCCTTCTATCTGGCCGGCACCATCGCCCGGCCCATCCGCCGTCTGGCCAATGCCGCCGACGAGGTGCGCCATGGCCATGGGCGACAGGTGACCATCCCCGACTTCTCCCGCCGCCGGGACGAGGTGGGGGATTTGTCGGTGTCCCTGCGCGAGATGACGGATGCCATCTGGAACCGCATGGACGCGATCGAGCGTTTCGCCGCCGACGTGGCGCATGAGATCAAGAACCCGTTGACCAGCATGCGCAGTGCCGTGGAAACCGTGCAGCGGGTGAAGACCGACGAGCAGCGCCAGCGCCTGCTGTCCATCATCCATCACGATGTGCAGCGCCTGGACCGGCTGATCAGCGACATTTCCAATGCCAGCCGCCTGGACGCCGAATTGTCGCGCGCAAGGGCGGAGCCGGCCGATGTCGGTCAGACCCTGACCATGCTGGCCAATATCCACGACGCCACCCTGGGCAATGCCGAGGCGCTGCGTGAGGCGGCGGTGGAAGCGGGCGGAGAGGTGTCGGCGGCACCGGAACCGGTGCGGGTGGAAGTGGACCTGCCCAACACCCGCAACGGGCTGGTGGTGCCGGGGCTGGAGGGGCGCCTGACCCAGGTGTTCCAGAACCTGCTGTCCAACGCCCTGTCCTTCTCCCCGCCGGGCGGGCTGGTGCGGTTCAAGGCCAAGTCACTGCCCGACCGGGTGGAGATCACCTGCGAGGATCAGGGGCCGGGCATCCCGGAGGGCAAGCTGGACGCCATTTTCGACCGGTTCTACAGCGAACGGCCGAAGTCGGAGGCGTTCGGCAAGCATTCCGGCCTGGGCCTGTCCATCTCCAAACAGATCATCGACGCCCATCAGGGCCGGATCTTCGCGGAGAATATCAAGGGCGCGGACGGAGCGGTTGCCGGCGCGCGCTTCACGGTGGTGCTGCCGCGGTAAGGGTGTTCCAGATGACCAACGGTCATGAATTATGACCGTTGGTACGAGGGTGCAGGACAAGCCAAAAAGCGAACGGGCGGACCAGCCCCCGCTGGTCCGCCCGCTGCAATTCCATCCGGGGCCGTCGACGCATAATACCGCCGACAACCCCGGACGCGCGTCACCCCCGCGACGCGCCGGCCGTGGCGGCGGCCGGTCTCGTTGAAGCCGTGATCAGGTGGCGGGCCTGGGACACGGCGTCGGCCGTGCCCGTCTCACCCTTGGCCACCTTGTCGGCCAGTTCCATCAACTGCTTGCCGGTGCTGGAGCCGTTCTCGGCCTCCTGCACCAGGTGGATGCCGCCATTGCGGGCGGCGACATCGTCCCATTCCTTGCGCACGGCGGCCCAGAAGGTGCTGGTCTTTGCCATGTAATCGTCGGCCGCCTTGAAATCGAAATCCGTCGACGGCACGTAGCTGTTCAGCACCACTTCATGGACGATGGTGGCGGGCTTGCCGTTGCGGGTGCCGACCTTGGCATTGTCCTGCTCATGCACCCAGCCCTGATGGGTCAGCGCATGGCGGTTGGTGCCGACATAATGATCATAGATCGGCTTGCGGATGGCATCGCGGCGGGCCAGCGGCCGGTCGGTCTCGCCACTGATCCAGCGATGCTCGCCGCGGTCATGCTTCCAGTAGCCGACACCGCCATAGCGCGGGCTGTCATCGGTCTGCCAGACGGTCTGGGCCCAGGCATCCTTGCGGTCTTCCGCCGAAACCGGGGTCAGTTTCCACTGGTCCGTGCCCTCATAGGTCAGCACCGTTTCCGGCTCATAGGTCCAGTCCTGGCGCCAATGCTTGATGATCATGGGCTTGTCATTCTCGTCCTTCACCACCAACAGGTGCTGAAGGCGGATGACGCGGCCCGTATCCTCGATGACGCGCACGGCCTCGAACCCGCCGGAACGCTTGGGCTCATAGATCTCGTAATCGGGCACGAAGGCGGCCGTCTCACGGAAGTCGAACTTCACGCGATAGGTGCCGGCCATGGCCAGGATGGAGGCGCGATCGGCGTTGAAGGCGGTGCAGTCCGCCTTGCCGCAATCGGTGCTGGTCTGGCCGAAGGCCGGGGCTGCCGCCAGCAGCGACAGGATCGTCAGACCGGATTTCAGGGAGATGCTCATCGGGGGTCGTTCCTTGATCTCTTGAGCGCTCAGAGCTTCACGCTCAGCGAGACGCTGAAATTGCGGCCCGGCTGGGTGTAGCTGTCACGGACGGCTGAGCTTTCGGCGATGCCGCGCACGTCGCTCCACCAGGCGTATTTCTTGTCGGTGATGTTGAAGATGCCGGCGCGCAGCGTCGCCATCTCCGCCACCTGCCAGCGGGCCGTGGCGTCCAGCACGATGAAATTGTCGGGCCGGAAGCAGGGCAGGCCGGTCAGGGTGGGCCGCAGCGGGTCGGAGCAGGTGCCGCTGACCTTGTCTGCCGATTTCCGGGCCGAATAGATCGCCGACAGGCTGGCGCCGAAACGGCCATCCTCGGGTTCTTCCCAGCTCAGCCCCAGCGACACCTTCACCGGATCGATGCTGTTCAGCGGGGCCTTGGCACCACCGGCCGCCCGCGCATCGCCCTTGGTGTAGGAGGCGCCACCGATCAGGCCGAAGCCCTGGCCGACTTCCCAGTTGCCCTTGGCTTCCAGGCCCTGGATGGTGACCTTGGCGACGTTGATGAACTGGTAGGTAGCGGGGTTGGCGGCCGTGAAGTTGCCGGACACCTGTACCTGGTCGATGAAATCATCGTACCAGCCCTTGAAGCCGGTCACCGCCGCCTGCCAGTCGCTGCCGCGCAGACGCAGGCCCAGTTCCACGGTCTGGCTGGCTTCCGGCTTCAGGTCAGGATTGGAGACGGAACGATAGTTCTGCAACGGATTGGCGAAGCCGGTATTCACCTGGCTGGGCGCCGGGGCCTTGAACCCCTCCGCATAATTGGCGAACAGGCCGGCATTGTCGTTCAGCCAGTACAGGGCGGCGAACTTCGGCGAGAAATGATCGTCGCTCTGCCCCGTGGCCGGGGTGGTGAACAGCGGATCATTCTGCGGATTGATCTTGTAATAGTCGTAGCGGATGGCCGGATAGAGCGACAGTGCGCCATTGGCCAAAGTGATCTCGTCCTGGATGAACAGGCCAGCCAGCGTATGGTCGGTGGTCGGGAAGGCACGGGCCGGGAACGTCTCACCGGCCGGCGGCACGGTGCCGTCACGCGTACCCAGCTGTTCGGTCAGCGAGTAATCGCCACCATAGACGAGCAGATGATCGATCCCGTCGCCCTTGATGCGCGTGCTGGCATCGACGTTCACGCCTGTGACCTTGTTGTCGAACGTGTTGATGCGCAGACGGTCGGCCGCCGTATTACGGTCCTCGCTGGCATACTGGTAGGTGTCGCTGTCCTGGCGGTACAGCGTCCAGTGCAGGCTGTCGATCAGGCCGCCATCGGCCGGGTTGTAGCGGTGATCCAGGCTGACACGCTCACGGCGCGAAGTATCGTGGGCCTTCAGACCCAGCACGCTGGTGCCGGCCAGCGGCGGCAGGGCCACGGCGGTCAGCACATCGGCCGTCATGTCATGGTCGAACAGCTCATAGGTCAGGCGCAGCGTATGTTCCGACGTCGGCTGCCAGACCAGCTTGGCCAGGGCGGAATTGTCGGCGATATCCTGCGGATTGGCCTTGGTCCGGGTGATGTTGGCCGTGCCGACGCTGCCCTTGGTTTCCGTCTCCTTGGCGTCGCGGCGGTTATAGGCGACCATGGCGGACCAGTCGCCGGCCTTGCCGGCCAGGACCATGCCCTTGCCCCAGCCCTTGTCGGCCTCGGTATAGCCGGCCTTCACCTCACCGCCATAGGACTTGCCGTTGGCGATGAAATCGGTCGGGTCCTTGGTGATGAAGCTGACCGCACCGGCCAAGCCGTCGGAACCATAGAGGGCCGAGGCGGGGCCGCGCAGGATTTCCACCGACTTCAGCAGGTCCAGGTCGACATAATCGCCACGGCCCACCGACTGCCCGCCGAAGGCGAAGGCGTCGGGCGCGCGGATGCCGTCGGTCTGGATCAGGACGCGGTTGCCCTCCAGGCCACGGATGTTGAAGCCACTATTGCCGTCACGGCCGGTATTGGCACCGGCGGCGGTGAAGCGGGACGGGGCGGCGCGGACGGAAACGCCCGGCTCATACCGGATCAGGTCCTTGATGTCGGTGACCAGGCGATCCTTGATCTTCCCCTGGTCGATGACGCTGACCGTGGCCGGAGCCTCCACCGTTTCCTTGGGCGTACGGGTGGCGATGACGGTGATTTCGCTGACCTGCGTGGCGGCGGCGTCAGCCACCTGCACATCCTGCCCGAAAGCCGGGCCGGCCATAGCGATCATCACCAGAGGCAGCGCCGTCATATTCCGCCGCATTTCAATCCTGCTCCACACTCAATTGCGAACCGTTCGCAGCTTGATAATAGGAATGCGTGTGAGAATCAATATCAATTTAACGGACAATCGGCTTTCTCTCTCGCCCGGCTGGAACCCTGACCGGGCCCGACCGTTTCCCTTCAAATCCCGACAACGTTCCCCACCGCCCTTTGGGAGGGATCAGATGCGTACCCTGATGCTGATGACCGGGCTTGCCATCGCCTTGCTGGCCGGTGCCGCCAACGCCCAGCAGAACACCACGCCCCAGCCGGGCGACCTGAACACGGTCCAGACGCTCGGCACCATGCGCGCCACCACCGGCGGTGCCCCAGGCACGGGCAACAAGCCCGACTGGCTGGGAAACGGCGGGGAGGTGAAGGACAAGTCTCTGGCCGCCCCTCCCCACATCTTCAATGACAAGCCGCCCGAAACCCTGTCCAGGACCGTGGGCAATACGGAGGATGCCAAGATCATGGCATCGCCGGTGTCCCCAGGGCCCGCCGGGTCCGTGGCCGCCATGCGGCCGGAGGATTACAAGGCCACGGGCGAACCCCTGCGCATCGCGCCCTATACCAAGGGCGTGAAGATGGACAACAGGGCCAAGGACGGGCGCAAATAGGCCGGATGATGGCGGCTGAAACCCGATTATGGCGGCAAAGCGTCGGATCGGACGTCGAAATGCCGCGGAAATTCCCGAACTGCGCCTGGAGCCGGACCAGCGGATGCCACGCTTGCGGTGCTTCATGAAGCTGTCGGGGGAACGACGAAGCCACAAGGCGACGCTCCCCCACGAGACAGAGATCTGGAGGATCCACATGCGTAGCTCCGTGATGCTGATGACCGGCCTGACCCTCGCCCTGCTGACCGGTGCTGCCCAGGCGCAGCTGGTGGGCGGCAACGGCTCCGCCGGGCTGGGTGGTACCGTGCAGGGCGTTGCCGGCACGACGCTGGGTGCCAATGGTGCCGCCGGTCTGCATTCGGGCCTGAATGCCGGCTCCACCCTGGACCAGACCCGTGGCACGGCCAGCCGCCTGAAGCGCGACGTCTCCACCAAGGCGGAGAAGACCACCGACAAGGCCAAGGAAAAGGCTGCGACCACCGCTGCCACCACCACGGACGCCGCCAAGGGCACCGTGACCGGTGCCGCCACCACGGCCAGTGATGCGGCCAATGCCACCACCCAGACCGCCGCCAATACGGCGGCTACGGCAGGCCCGGCGACTGCGACGACGGCTGCGGCGGTGGAGAAATCGACCGAAAAGCCGGCGGCCAGCCCGGCACCGGAAGCCAAGCCTAGCGTGACCCCGGCCCCCACGGTGACCGCTGATGTGAAGGCCGACGCCAAGGTCGAAACCAAGCCGGCCCAGGCCAAGTAACCGGGCCACAATGAAAAACGGCCCCGGTGGGAAACCACCGGGGCCGTCTTCACGTCAACTCATGGCACCTAGGATCATGCCAGTGGCACGCGTTTTAACGCCTGCCACTGGAGGCCGGCGACTGCCGGCCCGCGCCCACATGGGCGCGTAAGCCAAGCCGCCGGATGGCGGCGCCCGGCGCCTGAGGGAACGCGTAAATCAGGCTGCCTTCGGCAGCCGGTCGATCAGGTTCTGCCAGCGGCCCAGCGACACGAAATGCGCATAGACCAAGCCAATCCAGTTGCGCTTGCGCCATTCCAGGAAGGTCTCGTCCGGCAGGGCGTTGAACTTGGTCTCGTCGATGATGCGGAAGCCGGACAGGGACAGCTGCTTGCCGTCGGGCGTCACCACCTCGGCGCGCTGCTCGACCAACAGGTCCAGCTTCTCCACCTCTTCACAGAAGGCCTGGGTCTGGCGGGCCGACTGGTTGAAGGCCACGCAGTAATTCAGGATCTCTTCGCCTTCCTTGGTGCCCTTGCCATCGGCGAACAGGGCCATGTCGCCCTCCGCACCGGCGCCCTTCACCAGGATCTCCTCATCCTCTTCCATGATCAGGACCAGACGCTTGTCTTCCGGCATCTCGACCAGGATGAAGGGATAACGGCCGATATAGGCCGGGATCTGGGAATTCAGCGCCCAGGAACCATCCTCGCGCACGAACAGGTTCTCGCCTGCCCGCAGGCCCGTCAGGGCCATAACGCCGGCCGACGGGCCGGGGCCGAAGACCAGCGGATAATGGTTCTGCAGCTGCGGCATCTCTTCGGCCAGCACCGGGACAGCGTGGATCTTGGAAGCGTACTTGAAGGTGCGGTTGCGCTTGACCTTCACGTCGCCATGGCGCTGCGCGCTCACGGCGACGGGGTTGTTGTACAACAGCGGCATCTGTTGAGCGTCGGCGGCGTTGGCGACGTCGGTCATCTTGATCGGTCCCGGCAATCTATCAGGCATGGGGCGGCCGTCCGCCCGGCACTAGGGTGCCTCTCAACTGCCGCAAACCACCCCCCCTGTCAATGGCGCTGGCAGGGACAAACCGGGGCGAAACGGCAGGAAAGAAGGCTGAACAGCATGGCGAAGGGCCAACTGGCGGGTTCGGGCACGAAAGTGCGGCGGATCATGGCGGTGGCTCCATCAAAGAGTATGGGATGTGGTTGGTCCCGATCATCGCGGATCGCCGGCTTGACGTCGAACATCAATACAATACAGTGGCTGTAAGTTTAAGTTACAGCTATGCGTTCCCTCAGGCGCCGGGCGCCACCTCCGGTGGTTTGGCTTACGCGACCACGTGGTCGCGGGCCGCCGGTCGGCGGCCTGTAGTTTAGGATGTCCATGCGCCGCCTGCCACCCCTGACCCATCTGCGCGCTTTCGAGGCGGCGGCCCGCCATGAAAGCCTGAGCCGGGCGGCGGAGGAACTGAACGTCGCCCATCCCGCCCTGTCGCGGCAGATCCGCGATCTGGAGGCCTGGTTGGGCTGTCCGCTGTTCACCCGCCATAATCGCGGCCTGTCGCTGACCGAGGCCGGGCGCGCCTATCGCGATGCCGCCGTGGCCGCCTTCGACCTGCTGGAGTCGGCCACCGGCCTGCTGCGTGCCGCTCCTCCCCTGGCCGGCCGGTCCCGCCTGATCCTGTCGGTGGAACCCTCCTTTGCGCAGCGCTGGCTGATCCCGCGGCTGGGCGGGTTCCGCGCCCGCCATCCCGAGGTGGAGGTGGTGGTGGATGCCACCCGCGCCCCGGCCGATTTCCGCAAGGGTGGGGCCGACCTGGGCATCCGCTATGGCAGCGGCCCCTGGCCGGGGCTGCAGGCCCAATTGCTGTCCGTCGTCGTCAACTTCCCCGTCTGCGCGCCGCGTCTGGCCGCCCAGCTTCCCGCCGATCCCGCCCGCCTGCTGGACGGCGACCTGCTGCTGGAGGAAATGGACATGCCCTGGCATTCCTGGTTCCGGGCGGCCGGGGTGGCCGTGACCGCCCCTTTGCGCGGCACCCGCTTCTATGATGCGGGCAATGCCATTGATGCCGCGGCGGCCGGGCAGGGGCTGGCGCTGGGCGACACGATCCTGGCCGCCGACGATGTGGCGGCGGGACGGCTGGTCCGGCCCTATCCGCAGACCGCCATCTATGACGCCTATCAGCTGGTCGCCCCCGCCCCGCATTTCCGCCGCCCGGCCGTGAAGGCCTTCGTGGAATGGGTCACGGAGACGATGCACGCCTTCCAGGCAGAACGAGGGGAGTGACCGGACCCGGCGTCGGCAACTCTCGTATCAATAGACTTGGTATCGGGTTTCACCTATATTGGGGAGGAAGGCTGACTGGGAGTGCGATCCCAGCCAGCCCTCTCCTAGGCCCTTATCCCAACAGGATGACGACGTGCAGAACGGCGCCAAACCGGGATGCGGAGCACCAGGAGACACGACTTCTTACGCATGTCGTACCTCCATGAGCGGCGGGCCGGGGAATTCCGACCCGCCGCTTCCATGTTCGGCATGAGTGCGATTACAAGTCTATCGTTAATCGCTCAATAGGCGATATTCCCTGCTTCAGTTCCACGGGATCGGCGGCAGGGTCGCGACATGCAGCGGGCCCAGGAAAAGCTGGCTGTTCTTCAGCAGTATCGGCACCGACAGAACTGAGCGCCCATCGTCCGTGCGCCTTCCCAGCATGGTCATCCCGGCCTTCGCCCCCTCCGCCTGTTCGGGCCGCAGGCTGCCATTTTCGACCAGCATGTCGATCAGTGTTTCCGCCCCCGACAGCTCCGCTGTGCCTTTGCCGGCCGGCTGCATGGCGCCGTCCAGCGCCAGGGTGGCGTTGGCGCGCAGGTCCATCCCGCTCCACAGCAGGCGTGCCCCCGGGATTTCCAGCGTGCCGCCGCCGTCGCGCCAGGCGGTCATCCCCTCCACGCTGGGCTTGGCGGGCAGGGGACCGCGCGCCTCGTAGGACAGGGCAAGCTGGTCGATGCGCGGCTTCAGGGGCGGGGGCACCGCCCCCGGCAGGTCCAGGTCGCGGACCAGCAGATCGATCCGGCCCTGCGGATCGGTCGGGCCTTCCGGCGCTTGGGCGGGTGCGGTCCAGCTTACCACGACCTCCGCCGCGGCCAGCGGTGCGTCGGTCTGTGCCCTCACGCCCGTCAACGTGGCGCTGACCAGACGCGGCTTGCCGTCCAGGCCCAGTTCCGCCCGCCCCGTCAGCCCCGTGGCCGTGCCGCTGGCCGGCGCATGCCGGGCGGAGCCGGCCAGGTCCAGGCGTAGCGGGGCCACCGTCTCCAGTGTGATATCCAGGGGCGACCAGGCCCAAGCCGACAGGGTGAGCGGACCCGCCTCCACCAACGTCCCGCTGGGCCATTGCGCCCGCAGGCCTGACAGGTTCACGGTCAGGCGCAGGGGAAAGCCGGCCACGGCGGGGTGGTCCAGCGTCAGTTCCACATTCTTCTCCGCCGCTTTGCCGGATGCCTCGGCCAAAGCCTTGCTCAACCGCCACGCGGCCGCGGCCCAATAGGCCGTATAGGCCAGCAGCAGCAGGATCATCACGGACAGGGCCAGGAACAAAGGACGGTAGCGGCTGAGCATGGGATATCCGCGTTGGCAGGGGTCGGGGCTTGCGTTACCATTTTGCGATTGCGAGATGGAACCGGCAACCGGAATGACCGACACCAACCACGCGGCCGAATTCGACCACCCGCCCGGCACCGACCTTTGGGTTTTCGCCTATGGTTCGCTGATGTGGAACCCCGGCTTTGACTATGTGGAGAAGCGTGAGGGGCTGTTGCGCGGCTATCACCGTGGCTTCTGCATCTACAGCCACCAGCATCGCGGCACGCCCGAACGGCCGGGTGCGGTGCTGGGGCTGGACCGGGGCGGGTCGTGCCGGGGCATGGTCTATCGGGTGGCGGCCGATACCGCCCCTTCCGTGCTGGATTACCTGTGGCAGCGGGAAATGGCCTATCGTGTCTATATCCCGCGCCGCATGCGGGTGAAGACCGACGCCGGCGACGTGCCGGCCCTGACCTTCACCGCCGATCCGGCGCATGCGCAATATTGCGGGCGGCTGGGGCTGGACGGCACGGCCGCCCTGATCCGCCAGGGCATCGGGCAGTCGGGCCGCAATGTCGATTACCTGACCAGCCTGATCGACCATCTGGCTCAACTGGGTATCCGCGACCGGGGGCTGGGGGAACTGGCGGCACGGGTTTAAGGGGGAAGAGCGGTGGGACAAGAAGCCAATGTCACCGCCTGCTGGGGCGATAGCAACAGCCAGGGCAAGGCCCTGCTGGAGGGCGATCATCTGCTGTTCCGGGGTGATTTCCGGGTCAAGCTGATGCTGGCCGACCTGACGACAGTAGAGGCGGTGGGCGATGCCCTGGTCCTGACGGCACCGGAGGGGGCCCTGTCGCTGGAGCTGGGTGCCACCAAGGCCGCCGACTGGCTGAACCGCATCCGCAACCCCAAGTCTGTGCTGGACAAGCTGGGCATCAAGCCTGGCCACCGCGTCCGGCTGGTGGGTGACCCGCCCGATCCCGTCCTGGCGGTGGAACTGGCGCGCGGCGGCGTGACAGGTGATGCCGGCGATGACGCCGATTTCGTGCTGCTGGTGGCCGATGCACCTGACGGTCTTGAGGCCGTTGCCGACATCGCCGCGGCGTTGGGTCCGAAATCCGGCCTGTGGATCGCCTATCCCAAGGGGCGGCGCGACATCACCGAGATGGGTGTATTGACGGCCGGACGTGCCACCGGTCTTGTTGACAACAAGGTATGCGCGGTGTCACCCACGCATACGGCATTGAAATTCGTGCGACGGAAGGCGTGACAGGGATGAGTGCGACACCCCCCATGAAGGCTGTGATCATCCCGGTCACGCCGTTCCAGCAGAACTGTTCCATCATCTGGTGCACCAAGACCTTGCGCGCAGCCGTGATCGATCCCGGCGGCGGGGTGGAGGAGATCCGCAAGGCCATCGCCCAGCACGGGCTGACGGTGGAGCGTATCCTGGTCACCCATGGCCATGTCGACCATGCCGCTGCCGTCGCCGACCTGAAGGATGTGTTGAAGGTCCCGGTGGACGGCCCGGCGATCGAGGATAATTACTGGATCATCGCGCTGAAGGAGCATGGGGCCGGTTATGGCATGCCCTATGCCCGCCCCTTCACCCCCGACCGCTGGCTGGTGGAAGGCGATACGGTCACCGTGGGCGAACTGGTGCTGCAGGTGCTGCACTGCCCCGGCCACACGCCGGGCCATGTCGTGTTCT
The DNA here is from genome assembly GCF_048066115.1 of Niveispirillum sp. KHB5.9. Taxonomy (NCBI): domain Bacteria; kingdom Pseudomonadati; phylum Pseudomonadota; class Alphaproteobacteria; order Rhodospirillales; family Azospirillaceae; genus Niveispirillum; species Niveispirillum sp. KHB5.9. The sequence goes on from NZ_JBLTYX010000003.1 coordinate 193,923, forward strand.
TCCATGAGCCCTCGCGCTTCGCCATCGTCGGCGACGTGATCTTCGAAGGCTCCATCGGCCGCACGGATTTCCCCGGCGGCAATATGGAGGACCTGATCCGTTCCGTGCGGGAGAAGCTGTTTCCGCTGGGTGACGACATCACCTTCCTGCCCGGCCATGGGGGGCTTTCCACCTTCGGCCGGGAACGGCAGGGCAATCCTTACGTCGGCGATCGGGCGGTGTCTGGGCGGCGTTGACGGAGGCCGAAAAAGTTTCCCCCGGCACCGTGGGGACGGCACCGGGGGCAGAAGGCAGACCCGAATGAGGGCGACAAGGTCTGCCCACGTTCCGACCGTGGTGGGGCCGCAGGCCGGAACGAAACCATTGGCGGATATTGGTGCTCAACCACCGCTGTCCGCCGGATCGGGTGCCTTGGCAGCCCGTCCTGGACATCGTTTAATCCCAACTTGAACTTTGTTCAAGTGACGTCCGTCACAGGGCCGGAAATAGAAAAGCCCCGGCACCGTTCGCTCGGCACCGGGGCTTTGCAACCGACATGTCGGCCGATCAGGCCAGCAGCTTGCCCAGGGGCTTTCCACCCACGATATGGATATGGAAATGCGGCACTTCCTGATGGCTGTCGGGGCCATGGTTGGCCAGCAGACGGTATCCGCTATCCTCCACCCCCGCCTGACGGGCGATCAGGCCGGCGGCGCGGACGAAACCGGCGATTTCCTCCACCGTGGCCTGGGCGCTGAAATCGGCGAAGCTGGTGAAGGGGCCCTTGGGGATCACCAGGATATGGGTCGGCGCCTGGGGGTTGATGTCATGGAAGCCCAGTGCATATGGGTCCTCATAGACCTTCTTGCAGGGGATTTCCCCGCGCAGGATACGGGCGAAGATATTGCTGCGATCATAAATCAAGGCGCCGTTTCCTTCTGTTCTGTACGTTCGTTCCCTCACACGCCGGGCACCGCCATCCGGCGGCTTGGCTCACGCCGCATGTGCGGCGCAGCGGCAGTCGCCGCCGGGGCACTTCCGGCATGGCCGAAAACGCCCTGTCCTCCCGTCAGGCGGGTTTGCGGTTCTTTTTCTCGTCGATCCCGCTGATGCCCTGCCGCGCCGACAGGATGGCATAGACATCACCAGGTTGCACCCCGGCATCGGCCCAGAGCACGAGAAGATGGTAAAGAAGATCGGCCGATTCCGAAGCCAGTTTTTCGCGATTGTCGGCGATGGCCTCGATCACCGTCTCCACCGCCTCCTCTCCCAGCTTCTGGGCGATCTTGGCCCGGCCGCGATGGAACAGGCGGGCCGTGTGGGAGCTTTCCGGGTCCCCGCCCTTGCGCGACAGGATGGTGGCGTAGAGATCGTCCAGGATGGCGGAATTGGACATTTGCTTGCCTCTCAGAGCCGAACCGGAATCCCCGCCGCCGCCATATGGGCCTTGGCCTGGGCGATGGTGTAGGTGCCGAAATGGAAGATGCTGGCGGCCAGCACGGCCGACGCATGGCCCTGCGTCACGCCTTCAACCAGATGATCAAGGTTGCCCACACCGCCGGACGCGATGACCGGGATGGTGACGGCATCGGCCACGGCGCGGGTCAGAGGCAGGTTGAAGCCCTGCTTGGTCCCGTCCCGGTCCATGGAGGTCAGCAGAATCTCGCCGGCCCCATATTCCGCCATGCGCCTGGCCCATTCCACGGCGTCGATGCCGGTGCGGTTGCGGCCGCCATGGGTAAAAATCTCCCAGCGCTGCTCACCATTCGGGCCGGGTTCCACTTCCTTGGCGTCGATGGCCACGACGATGCATTGCGCGCCGAATTTCTGCGCGCCCTCGCGCACGAATTCCGGCCGGTGGATGGCGGCGGTGTTGATCGACACCTTGTCGGCCCCGGCCAGCAGCAGCTTGCGGATATCCTCCACCGTCCGCACACCGCCGCCCACAGTCAGCGGCATGAACACCTGTTCGGCGGTGCGGCGGACCACGTCGAAGATCGTGTCGCGATTGTCGCTGCTGGCAGTGATGTCCAGGAAGGTCAGCTCGTCCGCACCGGCTGCGTCATAGATCCGCGCCTGTTCCACCGGGTCGCCGGCATCGACCAGACCGACGAAATTCACGCCCTTGACGACGCGCCCGTCCTTCACGTCCAGACAGGGGATGATGCGGGCCTTCAGCATAAGGTCACTCCCCGCGCAGCACGGCCAGGGCGGCGGCCGGATCGATGCGCCCGTCATAGAGTGCACGACCGGAGATCACGCCATTGATGCCGGTATGTTCCACTTCCTTCAGCGCCCGCAGATCGGCCAGGGAGGAAACACCGCCCGATGCGATGACCGGCGTGGTCAGGTGGCTGGCCAGATCGGCCGTCGCCTCCACATTCACCCCGCCCAGCGCGCCATCACGGTCGATGTCGGTATAGATGATGGCGGCGACCCCGCAATCCTCGAATTTCAGGGCCAGGTCCAGCGCCTTCAAGGTGCTGGTCTCCGCCCAGCCTTCCACGGCGACATAGCCGTCACGGGCATCGATGCCCACCGCGACATGACCGGGGAACGCCTTGCAGGCTTCCTTGACCAGGGCCGGGTTCTTCACCGCCACGGTACCCAGGATAACGCGGGTCAGGCCGCGTTCCAGCCAGAAACCGATGGTCTCCAGGTCCCGGATGCCGCCACCCAGCTGGGTCGGCAGCTTCACGCGTTTCAGGATGGACTCAACCGCCGCGCCATTGACCGGCGCACCGGCGAAGGCGCCGTTCAGATCCACCAGATGCAGCCATTCGAAGCCCTGTGCCTGGAACTGCTCCGCCTGGGCTGCCGGATCGGTATTGAAGATGGTGGCCTGCTCCATCTCTCCACGCAGCAGGCGGACAGCGTTGCCGTCCTTCAGGTCGATGGCGGGATAGAGGATCATGCTTGCGGCTCCGTCTCGTCTTCCGGCCGTTCCAGGACCTTGTAATAAAAATGGCCGGCGATGGTCCGGCCCTTGGCGCGGGCATAGTGCGGATGCGTGCCCCAGCGCGTGAAACCCATATGGTCGTAGAGCGTAATGGCCGCCCGCTGCGTCTCGCGCACATCCAGGTTAAGGATGCCGAAGCCGAGATTCGTCGCCTCGTCGATCACCGCCTGGGTCAGCCGGCGCGCCATGCCATGGCCGCGTGCCCAGGGGGCCACGAAACTGGTGGTCAGGTTGCAGGCAAAGGCCTGCGCCTCGTTATTGCGGGTGGGGCGGATCAGTTGCGCCGACCCGGCGATGATGCCGTCCAGGCGGCCGACGAACAGCACCCGTTCCGGCACCGCCATCACGCCCTTCCAGTACCGCTCCATCACTTCGCGGTCGGGCGGGCTGACCCAGCCGAAGCCGCCGCCATCGATGATGGCCGCATCGGCCGCGTCGCACAGGTCGTAAAGGTCGGAGCGCTTCAGCTCCGCCACCTTGTCCACGGCCACGATGCTGTCGCTGCCGGCCAGCGGGTTCTGGTTATCCGTGCTCATGGAAGCCACCGCAGGAAATTGCCGATGATCGACAGGCCCGCCGCCTGGCTCTTCTCCGGATGGAACTGCGTGCCCACCAGATTGTCGCGGCCCACAATGGCCGGGAATTCCCCGGCATAATCGCAGGCGGCCAGGACCAAAGCGGGATCATCCGTCTTCATGGCAAAGGAATGCACGAAATAGGCATGGGTTTCAGGCGTGATGCCGGCCAGGACCGGGTGCGACGGCGCCTTCACCACCAGCTGGTTCCAGCCCATATGCGGGATCTTCAGCGACGCGTCGGCTGGCGTCAGCGCCTCCACCGTCGCATCCAGCCAGCCCAGGCCCGGATGCACGCCATGCTCCACCCCGGCCTTGGCCATCAGCTGCATGCCCACGCAAATACCCAGGAAGGGGGCGCCCTGGCGGATCACCCGCTCGGTCAGCGCGTCGACCATGCCGGGCACCGCGTCCAGCCCAGCCTTGCAGTCGGCGAAGGCGCCGACACCGGGCAGGACGACGCGGGCGGCCTTGCGCACGATGTCGGGGTCGTTGGTGACGAGGATGCGGGCATCCAGCCCGCCATCGGCCACGGCACGCTCCAACGCCTTCGCAGCGGAGCGCAGATTGCCGGAGCCGTAATCGATCAGGGCGACGCTATCGGTCATGGTGCCTGCCCATGCGACGGGGAGGGACGGGGAATGGAGGGTGCCTTACAGCGACCCGCCCAGGACCCCCTTGGTGGAGGGCACGGCATCGGCCTTGCGCGGGTCAATCTCGATCGACGCGCGGAACGCCCGGGCCAGCGCCTTGTAGCAGCTCTCCACGATATGGTGGTTGTTCTCGCCGTACAGGTTCTCGACATGCAGGGTGGCGCCGGCGGCCTGGGCGAAGGCCTGGAACCATTCCTTGAACAGTTCGGTATCCATGTCGCCCAGCTTGTCGCGGGTGAAACCGACCTTCCAGATCAGGTAGGGGCGGTTCGACAGGTCGATGGCCACGCGGGTCAGCGTCTCATCCATGGGGATCAGCGCGTCGCCATAGCGCTGGATACCCTTGCGGTCGCCCAGAGCCTTGGCCACGGCCTCGCCGATGGCGATGCCCGTATCCTCGGTCGTATGGTGGAAGTCGATATGCAGATCGCCCACCGCCTCGACCTCCAGGTCGATCAGCGAATGGCGCGACAGCTGTTCCAGCATATGGTCCAGGAACCCGACGCCGGTGGACACCTTGTAGATGCCGGTACCGTCCAGATCGACGGCGACGCGGATGCGGGTCTCCTTCGTCGTGCGTTCGACAACGGCACGGCGCGGAGAACGGGCAGAGGGGGCGGCTGCGTTCGACATGGGATTTTTCCTATCAACCGGAGAGGTTCCTGTCATCCGGCCCTTTTGCAAGGCTGCGTCCGTTCCGTTGCGCGGGCCTGGACGGGCAGGCGGTTATAATTGTAATTATAGGGCGGCTTGATCCATTCCGATTGTGTCGCATGCGCCGCCCTGCCGGTTCGATCCTTATCAGCGCCGCCCTTTGCCTGCTGCTGACGGCCTGTGCCGCCAAGCCGCCGCCGGCCGGCCCGCGTCAGCCGGCATCGCTATCGATGGGCAAGGTGCTGGTCGACCTGCCCATCGGGCACAAGGCCGGCACCTATGAATGGGGCTGGGCCTGCGAAAGCCCGTTCAATGATGTGGCCTGGATCACCGAAGGCCGCATCCCCGGCCTGCTGGTCCAGGCGGCGCGCGACGGGTTGGGCTGGGGCGGGTTGAGCCCGACGGACGGCGCCGGCCGGGTGCTGACCGGCCGGCTGGTCGATGTCGACCTGTCGCTCTGCCGCAAGGTCGAACCGCTGACCCGCGTGCCCATCGGTGATACGGGGGAGGGGCGGGTGCGCATTGACTGGGAACTGACCGACCCGCCCAACCCGGTGCAGCGCTTCACCACGCAAGGGCAGGGTGAAACCGACATCCCGTCGATCAATGGCCGCTATGACGTCATCCTGCGCAACGCCATGGCCGACGCTGCCCGCCGTCTGGCAGCATTACCGGAATTCCGGGCGCTGGCGACGATGCCACCGGGTGGGGGCGTGACGGCATCGCTGCTGCCACCCACCCTGTCCACCCCGCTCCCACCCGCCCCGCCGGTGGAACCCGAAGCCGTACCGGAGGCGCCGGCCGCAGCGCCGGGGGCGGCCCTGGTCCGCTGGGGTGCGGTGACGGGTGTGGTGGTGGATGCGCGCGGTCTGGTGCTGCTGCCCGACACCGGCGCGGATTTACCGTCCCCCCTGCCGCTGATGCTGGCCGATGGGCGGGTGGTGCCGGGATCGGCGGGGGTGGCCAGCTTCGGCATCATCCCCGTACGCCTGCCCGATGGCGATTGGCCCGCCCTTGCCGTGCGGCGGCAACGGCCGGGTGTCAGCCACTGGCTGCACCGGTCGGATGGCGATGGCGGACGGGTGGCCATGGTCGCCGCTCATACCGGCCCGGCCCGCGCCCAGGGGACGGATGTGCCCTCGCTGCTGCTGGACCTGGACGAGGCGCTGTGGCGCGATCCGCCCTGGCTGCTGCTGGATGATGATGGGCGGCTGGCAGCCCTGCGCGGTCCCCGCACCCTGCCGGGCGATCCCACCCCCTATTACGCACCGGCCGGGGTGACGGCCTATTTCCGGGAAGCGGCGGGTATGGCCGCGCCTTGAACGGGGGACGTAAAGAAAATCAGCCCCTTATTGCTTCCCCGGAAAAGTCTGGGCTGTGAGAGTTTCAACAATATCTACCGTCACCCCGGCGGAGGCCGGGGCCCGATGACAAGCGCTTTGTTCTACGACTTGGGCCCCGGCCTCCGCCGGGGTGACGGTAGAGAGAGGGGCAACAAGGGTGCCCAGAAGTTTTGCAGACGCCTCGCGAAAGTGAGCAGGCAGATGCGCCTTAACCCACCACGAAATCCAGGCCGATATCGAAATTCTTCACCGAATGGGTCAGCCAGCCCAGGCTGATCAGGGTCACGCCCGTCTCGGCGATGGCGCGGATGGTCTCCGGCGTCACGCCGCCCGACGCCTCGGTCACCATGCGGCCATCCACCATCTGCACGGCGCGGCGCAGGGTGGGCGGGTCCATATTGTCCAGCAGGACGGCATCGACCTTCAGCTCGATCAGTTCGGCCAGCTGGTCCAGGTCATCCACTTCGACCTCGATCTTCACCAGATGGCCGGCCCGTGCCCGGGCGCGTTCCACGGCGGGGCGCAGGCCGCCGGCGGCGACCAGATGGTTGTCCTTGATCAGGACGGCGTCGTTCAGGGCGAAACGGTGATTGCCACCACCGCCCACGCGCACGGCATACTTCTCCAGCGCGCGCAGGCCGGGCGTGGTCTTGCGGGTGCAGACCACCGTGGCGCCCGTGCCCTCGATCCGGTCGACCAGCCGGCGCGTCTCGCTGGCGATGCCGCACAGCCGGCCCAGCAGGTTCAGCGCCGTGCGCTCTCCCGTCAGAATGGGCCGCGCCGCCCCTTCCACCGTGGCCAGGGCTGTGCCTTTACCGATGCGGTCGCCATCCTTCACATGGCGGGTGATCTTCAGGCTGGGGTCCAGCAGGGTGAAGGTGTGCAGGGCCGCGTCCAGCCCGGCGCACACGCCCTCGTGCCGCGCGTTGAACAGCCCCTTGGCCGTGGCATCTTCGGGCACGCAGGCATCGGCGGTCAGGTCCCCGGCCATGCCCAGATCCTCCGCCAGGGCCGTGCGGATCAGGGTCTCGTACTGGATCGGGTAGAGCGGCAGGGTCATCACATCACCGGCAGGGGGGAACGGGGCGGGGCCACGCGGATGCGCGGGGCCGGGCCGGACAGGGTCACGCGCTGGCGCTGGCGCCATTCCGGCCGGCTGTCGGGCCAGTCGGACCGCTGATGCGCACCACGGCTTTCCTGCCGGTTCAACGCCGACCGCGCGATCAGCAGGGAGACGAGAAGCCGGTTGCGCACCTCGCCCGACAGGCGGATGGCGGTGGCATCGTCGATGCCCGTCTGCGGCTCCAGCCCGGCCTGCAAAGCCTCCAGCTCGGCAATGGCGCAGGACAGGCCGATACCATCACGCAGCAGGCCGACGCTTTCCGCCATGATGTCGGCCGCCTGCACTGCGACCAGGGCCGCCTGGGCCGTGGGCGTGAAACCATCGGGAATCGCGGGCAGGCCCACGGGGCCGGGCCGGGCCGGGGTGGAGGCCAGGATCGCATCGGCCGCACGCTCGGCAAACACCAGCGCCTCCAGCAGGGAATTGCTGGCCAGCCGGTTGGCGCCATGCACGCCGGTGCAGGCCACCTCCCCCGCCGCATAGAGGCCCTGGATGCTGGTGCGGCCATCGGCATCGGTGACCACGCCGCCCATGTGATAATGGGCGGCCGGCGCCACCGGGATCGGCATGCGGGCCGGGTCCAGCTTGGCATTGGCGCAGATGCCGGCGACGGTGGGGAACTTCCCGGCCCCGCCCTGGGCCCACAGGCTGCGCAGATCCAGATAGACGGGCAGGCCGCCGGCGATGCGCGCGCCGATGGCCTTGGCCACCACGTCGCGCGGCGCCAGTTCGGCCAGCGGATGCGCCTTCACCATGAAGCGCCCGCCATGCTCGTCCAGCAGATGCGCGCCGGCCCCGCGCAGTGCCTCGGTCAGCAGCGGCACCTGTCCGGTGCGCGACCCGGCCAGGGCGGTGGGGTGGAACTGCACGAATTCCAGATCGGCCAGATCGGCCCCGGCGCGGGCGGCCAGGGCGATACCGTCGCCCGTCGCTTCCGCCGGGTTGGTCGTGTGCCGGTAAAGCTGCCCCACCCCACCGCAGGCGAGCAGCACGGCCCCGGCCCGGTGGAACACCCAGCCTTCGGCCGCATGATGGGCCAGCAGCCCGACCACACCCTGTCGACCCGTCACCAGATCCCAGGCGAAGGTACCCGGCTCCACCTTGATATGATCCGCCGCCCGCACCCGCGCCGACAAGTCCGCCATCAGGGTCCGGCCCGTGGCATCACCGCCGGCATGCAGAACGCGGGCGGCACCATGCGCCGCCTCTCGCCCCAGGCACAGGCGGCCATTGGCCTCCCGGTCGAACGGCAGGCCGCGATTGATCCAGCGGGTCAGGCGCTTGGCCCCCTCCTGCGTCAGCAACGACGCCATTTCCGGATCGGTCAGCCCGGCCCCGGCCGCCACCGTATCGGCGGCATGTTCGGCCGGATCGTCGGCGGGATCGATGGCGGCGGCGATGCCGCCCTGGGCCCAGTTGCTGGACCCGCCCGGCAGATCGTCCGTCTTGGTCAGCAGCGTGACGCTGAGCGGCGCCAGCGACAAGGCCGCCACCAGCCCGGCCATGCCGGACCCGACGACAATCACATCGCTATGCCGCATCTGCATTTTGCTGTTCCCTCAGGCGCCGGGCGCCGCCATCCGGCGGCTTGGCTCACGCGCCACGTGGCGCGGGCCGGCGGTCGCCGGCCTTTGGTGCATATGGCTAACCATCACTTCTTGCCCACCGCCAGCATGCGCTCCACCGCCAGCTTGGCGCGGGCACCCACTTCCGGATCGACATGCACCTGCGGCTGCATGCTGACCAGGCTTTCCAGGATGTTGGAAAGGGTGATGCGGCGCATATGCGGGCACAGGTTGCAGGGGCGGACGAACTCCACCGCCGGATTGGTCGCCGCCAGATTGTCGGCCATGGAGCATTCGGTGATCAGCAGCACGCGCTTGGGCTGCTGGCCCTCGACATAATCCTGCATCTTGGCGGTGGAGCCGACGAAATCCGCCTCCGCCAGCACGTCCGGCGGGCATTCGGGATGGGCGATGATGGTGATGTCGCCCTTGAACTGGGTGCGGTAGGCCTTCAGTTGTTCGCCGCTGAACCGCTCATGCACCTCGCAATGGCCCTTCCAGGCGATGACTTTCTTGGTGGTCTGGGTGGCTACCCACTTGGCCAGATATTCGTCGGGGATGCACAGCACCTCGTCACCCGGCAGCGAATTGATCACCTCCACCGCGTTGCCGGACGTGATGCAGACATCGCTTTCCGCCTTCACCGCGGCCGACGTGTTCACATAGGTGGCAATCGGCACGCCCGGATAGCGTTCACGCAGCAGGCGGACATCGGCGGCGGTGATGCTGTCGGCCAGGGAGCAGCCGGCATCCATGGCCGGCATCAGCACGGTCTTTTCCGGCGACAGGATCTTCGCCGTCTCCGCCATGAAATGCACGCCGGCCAGGACGATGACGTCGGCATCCGTATCGGCGGCCTTGCGGGCCAGCAGCAGACTGTCGCCCACGATATCGGCCACCGTGTGGAAAATCTCCGGCGCCTGATAATTGTGCGCCAGGATGACGGCGTTGCGTTCCTTCTTCAGCCGGTTGATGGCATGCACCAGCGGCGCATGGAACGGCCACTCCACCTCCGGGATCACGCCCTTCACCTTCTCGAAGATGGGCCGGGTCGCTTCGGCCACGGCAGGGCTGTAGGTGAGGTCGAGGGGGGCGGACATCGCGAGACACTCCGGCAACCCGCGGGGGCGGGCATGGGACAAGACTTATGCTCGAATTGAGCATTACTCTCCCTTATGCTCGCGCAGAGTATAAGGGGTGTCAAGCCCCGGTCGCCGCAAGGTCACGCTTCCGTCACAGTCCGGATAGGTGGGATTCGCATGTGTGCAACGCAACATCGTTGCGTTTTGTTCGTTCCCTCAGGCGCCGGGCGGGCGCATCCGCGCCCTTGGCTCACGTCGCACGAGCGGCGGGCCGGCGGTCGCCGGCCTGCAGCGGCTTTCTGCCGTTGGCGTCAATTGAACGCCATCATCCCCTTGAAAAGGCTGGTGGCGTCGCTGCCATTCAGGATGACGCGGCCATCATTGCCCATGGTCAGACGGTATTGAAGGGTGGTGCCCTTCTCCCCCACCTCCTGCCGGCCCAGTCCCTGCAGGGCATAGAGCCCGATGGCCAGACCCGCGCCCCGTGCCCCCATCGTCTGGTTCACAGCACCGATGATCCGGTCCACGCCGCGCAGGGCCAGATCGGCCTCCCCCGTCACGCCATTGGCGCTGGATGTGGAGAAACGGAAATCGCCCTTGCCCAGCACGGTCGATTGCGCGTTCCACAGGCTCAGCCGGCCGATCCTTACATTACTGCCCGATGAGGCCAGCAGCGGCGTCCAGCCGCCCGGCGGCTTGGCCCCGGTCAGCAATTCGCGCGGCAGCGACGTGCCGGTCAGGGCCAGTTCCGCCCGTGTGGGCAGCAGGCCCGGATCGATGCCGGGGCCGGTATGGTCCAAACCTTCGTGCACCCAGTCCAGCACCAGCCCGGCCTTGGCCGCGTTCAGGCCGGTAAGGGACAGTTTGCCCTTGGCACTGTCCAGCAGGGTGCGGGTGCCATTGTCGCGCACCTGTCGCAGGCCGGCGATATCGGCGGAGATGTCGATGCCGCGTGCCAGCCGGTCCAGATTGGCGCGGTCACCATCGGCCATCAGCGCGCCCATGCGCGTCATGTCCAGAGCGTCGGCGGATGCGTCCAGGCGCAGCCGGTTTACGGCCAGCCGGTCCACCCCCATCGGGTCCTTCACCGACAGCCCATCCAGCGACAGCGACACCTGCCCGCTCCAGGTGCCACCCGTCGCGGCTCTGGGTGTCAGGATGAAGCGCAGGGCCGCCAAGCTGCCCGTACCGGCCCCCATGGCGGGGGTGAATTTCGCCTCGCCCAGATCGATATCGGCGGCGATCAGGCTGCGCCCGTCGCCACTGACCGACAGGATCAGGTTCTGCCGGCCCAGCGCGATGTCGCCCAGGCGGAAACCATTGGCGCCATAGAGCGTCAGCGGCTGTGACAGTTTCAGTTTCAGGCGCCAGGACCCGTCCGCCTGCGGCGTGCCGTCGCCTTCCACCAGCGGGGCTTCCACCATCCAGCCATCATTGGCGGCCAGGCGCAGCTTGGGGATGCGCAGCCGGTACTGGCCGCCAGCCTCGCTCACCGTCACGTCGGGCACGCGTTCCACCCGCAGCCGGTCGTTGCTGACAGCCGATTCGCCCAGCCGGTTTGTGACCGTGTCGCGCAGGGCCGCCGCCTGTTCCGGGCTGGCGGTGGCGGGGCCGGCCAGCGCCAGCATCAGGATGGGGAGAAGGAGAAGCGCTTTCTTCATGCCTGTTCATCTGCCCTGGACAGATGGCTTTTCCGTGGCCGGGCTTGCAATATCACAGGCGTCCGCCCACAGATAAGCCATGACGCAGATTACTCCCGTTGGCGGCCGGGTGCTGGCCGTCCTGGGCCCCACCAATACCGGCAAGACCTATCTGGCCATGGAACGCATGGCCGCGCATTCCACCGGCATGATCGGCTTTCCCCTGCGCCTGCTGGCGCGGGAGAATTACGACAAGCTGGTGAAGATGAAGGGGGCCAATGCCGTGGCCCTGGTGACGGGGGAGGAGAAGATCATTCCCCCCGCCCCGCGCTATTGGGTGTGCACGGTGGAAAGCATGCCGCTGGACCGGCAGGTGGGTTTCCTCTGCGTGGATGAGATCCAGCTTTGCGCCGATGATGAGCGCGGGCACATCTTCACCGACCGGCTGCTGCATGCGCGCGGGGCCGAGGAGACGATGTTCCTGGGCTCCGACATGATCCGGCCGCTGATCCTGAAGCTGATCCCCAAGGTGGAGGTGATCACAAGGCCGCGCTTCTCCAAACTGTCCTATGGCGGGCACAAGAAACTGACCAAGCTGCCGCCGCGCAGCGCCATCACAGCTTTCTCGGTGACGGAGGTCTATCAGCTGGCCGAAATGGTGCGCCGGTCGCGCGGCGGCACGGCGGTGGTGATGGGCGCACTCAGCCCCCGCACCCGCAACGCCCAGGTGGCGATGTATCAGGCCGGCGACGTCGATTACCTGGTGGCCACGGATGCCATCGGCATGGGCCTGAACATGGATGTCGACCATGTCTGGTTCGCGCGGATGACCAAGTTCGACGGGCAGCGCCCCCGCCGCCTGACCGCCCCGGAGGTCGCCCAGATCGGCGGCCGTGCCGGCCGGCACCAGAGCGACGGCACCTTCGGCACCACCTGGGACTGCTCGCCCCTGGATGAGGATATCGTGCGGGCGGTGGAGAACCATGAGTTCCAGCCGCTGCAACAGCTGGTCTGGCGCAACAGCGACCTGGATACGCGATCGGTCGAGGCCCTGCTGCGCACGCTGGAGGCCCGCCCGCCCTCACCCCTGCTGATCCGGTCGCGCCCCGCCGATGATGTGGAGGCGCTGAAGGCCCTGGCCGGCGATGGGGAGGTGATGGGCCTGACCCGTCGCCCGCGCGGGGTGAAGCTGCTGTGGGAAGTCTGCCAGGTCCCCGATTTCCGCAAGACCATGACCGACGCCCATACAAGGCTGCTGGGTCAGCTCTATCGCCAGCTGATGGCGCCGGGCGGGCGGCTGACCACGGATTTCGTGGCGGGGCAGGTGCAGCGGATGGACAATCTGTCGGGCGATATCGACACGCTGGTCTCCCGCATCGCCCATATCCGCACCTGGACCTATATCAGCCACCGGCCGGACTGGGTGACCGACCCCAAGCACTGGCAGGGGGTGACGCGCGGGATCGAGGATCGGCTGTCCGACGCGCTGCATGAACGGCTGACACAGCGTTTCGTCGATAAGCGATCGGCCGGGCTGGTCAAATCCCTGCGTGACGGGCGCGATCTGACGGGCCATGTCACCGCCGACGGGGTGGTGTTCGTAGAGGGGCATGAGGTTGGCGCCCTGAAGGGGCTGGCTTTCGACATGCAGGCCGATGTCGGCGACGATGATCACCCGACCCTGATGACCGCCGCCCGCCGCGCTTTGCGGGATGAGATCGCGCGGCGTGTGGCGCTGGCCGACGCGGCGGGCGACGGTGCCTTCGCCCTAAACGAAGACGGTATCATCCGCTGGGACGGGGTGGAACTGGGACGGCTGCTGCCCGGCGAAAGGCTGCTGTCGCCCGGCGTCCGCCTGCTGCGGGATGAGTTGCTGGAAGGTGGGCAGCGTGACCGGATACGCACACGGCTGCTGACCTTCACACAGACGCGGATAAAGGCCGATCTGGCGCCGCTGGCGCGGCTGGCGGCGGCCGACCTGTCCGGCCCGGCACGCGGCATCGCCTTCCAGCTGACGGAGGCCGCCGGCATCCTGGCCCGCGCGGATGTCGAGGGGCTGGTGGCCAGCCTGGACAAGCCGGCTCGCGCAGCCCTGGAACGGCTGGGCGTGCGCTTCGGTGGCGCACAGCTGTACCTGCCGGCCCTGATCAAGCCCAAGGCCGCCGCCATGCTGGGCCTGCTCTGGTCCGTGCGCCACGGGCTGCCCCTGCCGGCCCCGCTGCCATCGCCCGGCCGCATCTCCGTCCCGCGGGACCCGGCGGGCGACGGATTGCTGCGCGCCGCCGGTTTCCTGCCGCTGGGACCGCGCGCCGTGCGGGTGGATATGGCCGACCGGCTGATGCAGACCATTGCCGAACGCGCGCAGGACGGGCGCCTGATCGACCTGTCGGGCCTGGCACCGCTGGCCGCCAGTTCCAATGCCGAACTGCCGGAGATCTTGATGGCGCTGGGCTGGCGTCTGCGCCGGAAGCCGTCTGTGGAAGAGGGCCAGCCGCCCGCGCCGGACATCTGGGTGCGCCGCCGGCCGGACCCGACCCCGGTGCCGGTTGCCGCCAAGCCTGTCGCGGTCGATGCCGACAATCCCTTCGCCGCCTTGGCCGGGCTGGCGGAAAAACTGGCGGCCAACGCCGCCCCACCGCGACAGGCAGGCCGCCGCCGGAGGAAGCGATGAGCGAGAGGATATCCCTGCCCCCCCTGCTGCGCGCGGCGGAGAAAAGGCTGGCGGATCTCGGCGTGGAAGAGGCGCGGCTGGACCTGCTCTATCTGGCCGAACGCGCCTTCGCCATTCCCGTCAACCGGCTGCGCCGGGCCGATGGCCTGACCGTGCCAGCCGATGCCGTGCCCGGCTTCCAGGCGCTGGTTGATCGCCGTGCCACGCGCGAACCGGTGCAGCGTATCCTGGGTGATTGGGAATTCTGGGGCCTGACCCTGGCGCTGGGACCGGAAACGCTGATCCCAAGGCCGGATACGGAAACGCTGGTGGAGGCGGTGCTGCGCGCCCGGCCCGACCGGACGCATCCCTGGCGCATCCTGGATCTGGGCACGGGCACCGGGGCCATCCTGCTGGCGCTGCTGTCGGAATATCCGCATTCATTCGGCGTGGGCGTGGACCTGTCGCCCGATGCGGCAAAGGTGGCGGCCGGCAATGCGGCCGCATTGGGCCTGGACGGACGGTCGGCCTTCCTGTCGGGCTCCTGGGTCGATGCCCTGACCGGGCGGTTCGACATCATCGTGTCCAACCCTCCCTATATCCCCGATGCCGATATCGAAGGATTGGCGCCGGAGGTGGCCCGGTTCGAGCCCTGGCGGGCGCTGGCCGGCGGCGCGGATGGGCTGGATCCGTACCGGCATCTGGTCAAGGTGCTGCCGCCGTTGCTGGCGCCGGGCGGCATCATCGGGTTCGAACATGGCGCGGACCAGGGGCCGGATGTCGCCAGCCTGCTGCGCTATGCCGGTTTCGGCGATGTCCATACGCGCCAGGACCTGGGCGGGCGCGATCGGATCGCCATGGCGCAGGATTTCCACAGCTGATCGTTACGAAGCTGTAAAAAACCCTTGGAATGCAAGGCGAGTATCGCTAGGGTCCGCTTCGGACGGCAGCAGCGCGTGGGGCGCCTGCCGTGGCAAAGCCCTCGGACCGGGGCTTATGCGTCCCAGGGCGAGGCGATTTTTCGCCGCCCAGAAGGTCAAGGCCGAATAAACGCGGATAAGACGGGGCGACAGGATGTCCGGGGGCTCGGAAAACCAGGGGCCGAGCATATAGCGAATGAGACAGGGACCCAATAACCAGCAGCAGCGGCGCGGCCGTGGCCGTGGCGGCAATGGCGGCGGCGGCAATAATGGTGGCGGTGGTGGCGGCGGCAATAACGGCGGTGGCAATCGCCGCCAGAACATGCCGTTGCGTCATCAGAACTTCGACAGCAATGGTCCGGATGTGCGCATCCGTGGCAATGCCTTCCAGGTCTATGAGAAGTACCAGGCGCTGGCGCGCGACGCCCACGCCTCGGGCGACCGGGTGGCTGCCGAGAACTATCTGCAGCATGCGGAGCATTATTACCGCATCATCTGCCAGATCAACGAGCAGGAAGGCCGCGCCCGTCAGCCCGTGCCCCGGCACGATGGCGATGGCTTCGACGATGCCGAGGGCGGTGACGACCAGGGCAACGAGATGGCCGACGCCGAAAGTGACCAGCCGGCGGCGTAAGGCTTTCTTGTTCCCTCAGGCGCCGGGCGCCGCCATCGGCGGCTTGGCTTACGCGCCACGTGGCGCGCGGCGGCAGTCGCCGCCGTACCACCGGTCAAATATTTCGACCGGTGGTATCATGCCGTTAGTATGACCCCGTCTTTGCGGTCCGGTCCCGATCTGTCATGCTGCCCCGTCTTCGATAAGGACGGGGTGGCCGTGGCATGGCGCGGCAGGATTGGGACAAGGCCACCGATGACTGGCTGGCCTCGTTGGGCGGTCTGCTGACGGCACCTGAATCCGTCTTCTGGTGGCCGGGCCTGGCAGTTGGGCTGGTGGGTGCCGTCTGGTACGGGCGCCAAAGCGGCCTGTGGGGTCGGGCGGCCGATTACTGGCGCGAATTGCCCATCGATGCCGGCTGCTTCCTGGCCAATTCCACCCTGCCTTTCCTGCTGGCCCCCTGGCTGCTTGGCCTGGTGCTGATCGGCAACCGGCTGGGGGCGGTGCTGGCCGGGATGGTCGTGGGCACCACACCGGGTGGGGCACCGGGCTGGCCCCTGCTGCTGGCCGCCGCGTTTTTCGCCTTCGTGGCCGGTGATTTCGCGCTCTATTGGACGCACCGGCTGTTCCATGGGGTGCCCCTCCTCTGGCGCTCGCACCGGCTGCACCATGCGCCGCCCGTGCTGACGCCGCTGACCGCCTTCCGTTTCTGGCCCTGGGAGCAGGCGGTGCATATCAGCGCCAACATGCTGGCCCAAGGTCTGGGGCTGGGGCTGGCCGCCGGGCTGGCGGGTGCGCAGGTGCCGGCGCTGACCGTGCTGGGCGTCAATATCTTCACCCTGGCCTGGGGGCTGGGTTTCGCGCATCTGCGCCACAGCGCGGTGCCATTGCCCTTTCCCGGTTGGCTTTCACGCTGGTTGATCTCCCCACACATGCACCAACTTCACCATTCAATGGCGCTGCAACATCGCGACCGCAATTTCGGTACCGCGCTGGCCATCTGGGACCGGATGTTCGGCACCTATGTTCTGCCGGAGAAGGAAGAGCGGTTCAGGTTCGGCACCGATGAGGCGTCACCCCACCCGCTCCCCGGGCCAGGCGGTCAGGCTTGAGGCGGCGGTTTCCGCCATCCGCCCCAATATCCAGAACAGCAGCAGCGGCAGCAGGACGAGCTTGGCGGCATAGGCGATGGTCAGGTCGATGACGATATCGGCCAGATCGCCCAGGGCCGACACCAGCCGCGTCACCGCCCCCGTCGCATTGCCCAGTGCCCGCAGCCGGTCCATCAGCCCGCCATCGCCCTCCACCGGCACGGGTGCCGCCGCCAGCGACAGCGCGTCCAGGCGCAACTGCGCATCGGCGATGGCCGGGTCCAGCAGCTGCGCCGACAAGGAAGCCGATCCCAGTACCACCAGCGGCACCCCGACCTTCAGCACCAAAGCCGCGAACAGCAGGAACGTGCCCAGCCGCCGCGCGAACAGCGCCCCCATTCCCGGCATCGGTGCTGCCAGTGCCGCCAGCAGCAATCCGGCCGGCAGCAGCACTGCCAGCCCCAGCATGTCGCCGGCCTTGACCAGCAGGGTGGCCCCGCCCAGCACCACGGTGGCCCCCAGCATCATGGTGGAAAACCGTTCCACCAGATCGTTGACAGGGTCCAGCACCTGCCCCGGCTGCACGCCCAGCCCGGCCGACACCTCCACCGTCTGCGCCACCGACACGGCGGCATCGATGACCCGCGCCGTGGCGAAGACCGCGGTGGCCTGGGCCAGATTGTCGTGCAGCGCCTCCTGACTGGCCATGGCCAGGGTCTTGGGCAGGAACGCCCGTTCGGCGCGGTCGAACAGGCCCAGGCCCGCGATGACCGCGATGATGGACAGGATCAGGCTGTAGCGCAGGCGTGCCTTCATCTCCGGGGACACAACACCCTCCTAGACCTGCCGCATGCCCGTCCTAACGGGGCTGTGCGTTGACCGTTCCCGGCCTTCGCCCTAGTTTTGCGGCCTTGTTATTTCTCTATCTGGTGATCATGCGATGAGCAGCGAACAGGAATTGGCATTTGCGGCGAAGGCTTGGCCGTTCGAGGAGGCGCGCAAACTGGTCGCGCGCCTTGGCGGCAAAGCCCCGCCCAAAGGCTATGTCCTGTTCGAGACAGGATACGGCCCGTCCGGCCTGCCGCATATCGGCACCTTCGGCGAAGTGGCGCGCACCACCATGGTGCGCCGCGCCTTCGAACGGATGATGCCGGGCGTGCCCACGCGGCTGTTCGCCTTTTCCGACGATATGGACGGGTTGCGCAAGGTCCCGGAAAATGTGCCCAACAAGGAACTGCTGGCCGCCAACCTGCACAAGCCCCTGACCCAGGTGCCCGACCCGTTCGGCAAGTATGAGAGCTTCGGCCATCACAACAACGCCATGCTGCGCGACTTCCTGGACCGGTTCGGCTTCCAGTACGAGTTCCAGTCGGCGTCCGACTGGTACAAGTCGGGCCGGTTCGATGCCGCCCTGCTGGCCGTGCTGCGCCATTATGACGAGATCATGGGCGTGATGCTGCCGACCCTGGGCGCCGAGCGTCAGGCGACCTACAGCCCGTTCCTGCCCATCAGCCCGACGACGGGCCGCGTCCTGCAGGTGCCGATCCTGGAGCGCGACGTCGATGCCGGCACCATCGTCTATGAGGATGAGGACGGGAAGAAGGTGGAAACCCCCGTCACCGGCGGTGCGGTGAAGCTGCAATGGAAGCCCGACTGGGCCATGCGCTGGTTCGCGCTGGGCGTCGATTATGAAATGGCCGGCAAGGACCTGATCCCGTCCGTGGAACTGGCGGGCAAGATCGTCAAGATTCTGGGCGGCACCCCGCCCGACGGCTTCAATTACGAGCTGTTCCTGGACGAGAAGGGCCAGAAGATCTCCAAGTCGAAGGGCAATGGCCTGACGATGGAGGAATGGCTGCGCTATGCCCCGCCGGAAAGCCTGGCGCTGTACATGTTCAACAAGCCGCGCGCCGCCAAGAAGCTCTATTTCGACGTCATCCCGCGCGCCGTGGACGAGTATCTGACCTTCGTGGAGAAGTTCGATGGGCTGGAGCCGGCGCAGAAGCTGGAAACCGCCGTCCATCACATCCATGACGGCCAGGTGCCCAACGATGTGAAGGGCACGGCGGGCCTCAGCTTCGGCCTGCTGCTGAACCTGGCCGGTGCGGCGAACGCCGAGAGTGCCGACGTGATGTGGGGCTTCATCCGCCGCTACGCCGCCGGCGCCAGCCCGGAAACGGCCCCGTTCCTGGACAAGCTGGTCGGCTACGCCGTCACCTATTACCAGGATTTCGTGAAGCCCACGAAACAGTACCGGGCGCCGACCGAACAGGAACGGGCGGCGATCACCGAGCTGCGGGAGGTTCTGTCCACCCTGGCCCTGGATACCCCGGCCGACCAGCTGCAGAACCAGGTGTTCGAGGTCGGCAAGAAGCATGGCTTCACCGAACTGCGCACCTGGTTCCAGGCCTTGTACGAAGTGCTGCTGGGCCAGACCACCGGCCCCCGCATGGGCAGCTTCATCGCGCTCTATGGCGTGAAGGAGACGGTGGCCCTGATCGACGCGGCGCTGGCGCGGTAGGGATCGAAGCTCACCCCGTCATCCCGGCTTTCGCCGGGATGACGGGGATTCGGGATTGAGTCGGACGGGCCCTACCCGTTCAGGTTAACCGGTACTGCCTTCGGGTGGTACCGCCCTTGCCGCCAAATGGCCCCAATCCCGTCCCAACTCCGCCCAGGGCGGCTGTTGTTCTCTTCCTTGTCGTCGGCCGGCTTCCCGCCCCGAAACCGGTACGACGACAAGCCTGTTGGAGGACGACGCCATGACCAGCCGCACCCTGGACCGCACCCTTTCCCGTATCGACCGCCAGAAGCTGTCGGCCATGGGTCTGGTGTTCACCACGGCCCTGCTGCTGGTCATGGCCGGCGTCGCCGCCGGCTCCGCCAAGCCCGGCCGCATCGCCATGGCCAGTGCCGATACAGGCCTGGTGAAGGCGGAAATGCTGGAACGCACCCTGGCCGATGCCGGGCGCTGATCTTTCCGGCTTCGACGTGTTTCCGCCGGTGACCCTCGGGGTCATAGGCCGTACGGCATTGCCCACTATCCTTTCGCTCAGTACCGGACCTGTGTTTTGCAAGTCACAATCGTGGCGAAATAGTCATGACCTTAATCCGGCCATGCCTATAGTGGCGGTCTGAAGGTCACGGGCACGGGAAGAGGGTGCGGGCGTGGAAGCCGTCAACGAGATGATCTTCCTGGCGGGTTTGCTGCTGCTGCTGTCCATCCTGGCCGGCCGCATCTCCTCGCGCCTGGGCGCGCCGCTGCTGCTGGTCTTCCTGGGCCTGGGCATGCTGGCGGGGGAGGATGGGCCCGGCCGCATCCATTTCGGCGATTTCAAGCTGGCCTATCTGATGGGCTCCACCGCGCTCGCCGTCATCCTGTTCGATGGCGGGTTGCGCACCCATGCCGACACGTTCCGGTTGGCCCGCTGGCCGGCGCTGAGCCTTGCCACGGGCGGGGTGCTGGTCACGGCGTTAATCACTGGCGGTTTCGTCTGCTTCGTCATGGATGTCGGCTGGATGGAAGGATTCCTGGTGGGATCCATCATCGCGTCCACCGACGCGGCGGCCGTGTTCTTCCTGCTGAACCTGCGCGGGCTGGCGCTGCGCGGCCGTGTCTCGGCGACGCTGGAGGTCGAATCGGGCCTGAACGACCCGATGGCGGTACTGCTCACCCTGCTGGCCGTCACGGCGCTGACCACGCCGGGTGAATTGCAGCCGCTGCATCTGGTGCTGGAACTGGTGCAGCAGCTGGTGGGCGGGGTGATGTTCGGGGTGGCCGCCGGTTTCGTGCTGGTCTGGCTGGTCAACAAGCTGGACCTTGCCGATGGGCTTTACCCCATCCTGGCCCTGTCCTTTTCCCTGTTCGTGTTCGGCGGGGCGCAGGCGGCCGGCGCCTCGGGTTTCATGGCCGTCTATCTGGCGGGCTTGATCCTGGGCAACCGCCCGCACAAGGCCGACCGGCTGATCCGCCGCTTCCATGACGGTCTGGCCTGGCTGGCGCAGATCGGGCTGTTCGTGATGCTGGGCCTGCTGGTGACGCCGTCGCAGCTGGGCCCCTATCTGGTGCCGGGCGTACTGGTGGCTGTGGTCCTGATGCTGGTGGCGCGGCCCATCGCCGTCTTTGCCGGCCTGCTACCCTTCCGTTTCACCCTGCCGGAACTGACCTATATTTCCTGGGTCGGGCTGCGCGGGGCGGTGCCCATCGTGCTGGCCGCCATGCCGGTGCTGGCCGGCGTGCCCAATGCCGAGGCCTATTTCGCCGTGGCCTTCGTGGTTGTGCTGCTGTCGCTGCTGATCCAGGGCTGGACCGTGGGGCCGGCGGCACGGCTGCTGGGCCTGCTGGCACCGCCGCAGCCGGAACCGCCAAGCCGTGCCGATGTGGACCTGCCCGATGGGTCGGGGCAGCTGGCCGTGTTCACGGTCGCGCGCGACAGCGAGGCGGCACGGCGCGGGCGTGGCAAGCTGATCATCCCCGAATCGGTGCAGCTGCTGGCCCTGATCCAGAATGGCCGGCCCGTGCGGCCGGAGGATGCCAACCGCCTGCAGCCCGGCGACACCGTGCTGGCCATGGGCGACGGGTCGGCCCTGGCCGTCATGGACCGGCTGTTCGGCCGCAAGGTGGAGGCGTTCGACGAGGACCGGCCGGCCGGCGATTTCCAGATCCAGGGCGACATGCCGGCCATGGCTGTGGGCGGCATGTACGGGTTCGATGCGGGCGACGATCCGTCCCTGACGTTGTCCGGCCTGATGCGCCGCCGCCTGGGCCATGATCCGTCGCTGGGCGACCGGGTGCGGGTGGGGGAGATGGATTTGATCGTCGTGGCGCTGGATGGCGGCAAGGTGTCGGTGGTGGGCATCGACCTGACGCCACCGGCCACCGGCTGGGCCGGTTTCCGCGACCGGCTGCGTGCCGCCGGCACCCGCATCCGCCGCCGCCTGTCGCAGCCGATGCGCCGCCAGGCTGCCGCCGGCGACTGACGGTGGTTCCATCCGCCATGGGACCAATTCCATCAAGTCCTTGACCTGGAAACTGGAACAGGCACCCTGCTTTCATCGGACATGAATAATAACGGGTGTTCCTTCCATGATCTCTCGTCGTCATCTTCTGGCGCTGGGCGGCACGACCGCGGCCCTGGCCCTGTTGCCCACTCTTGCCCTCGCCGCCGAAGGGCCGGGCGACAAGGCGCTCTATGCCTTTTTCGCCGAACTGTTCGAGCGTGATGTCGCCGAAAGCCCGCTGCGCGCCATGCAACTGGGGCGCAAGACCGGCTATGACCAACTGGACGATGCCAGCGAGGCCCGCGCCGTGGCGGAGCTGGAACAGGCCAAGGCCGATCTGGCCCGCCTGACACGCGAGTTTCCGGAAGACAAGCTGTCGGACACGGCCCGGCTCTATGCAAGGCTGTTCCGGGAGCGCGCCGAGGACCGGATCGAGGATTTCCCCTGGCGCCACCACCAATACATCCTGACCCTGGTCAGCGGTCCGCACACCAACCTGCCGGTGCAGCTGATCAACCAGCACAAGGTGGAGAGCAAGCAAGACGCCGAGGCCTATATTTCCCGCCTGCGCCAGTTCCCGCGTTATTTCGGGCAGGTGGAGGAACGGCTGCGCCTAGCGGATGAGGCCGGCGTGTTGCCGCCCCGTTATTTCTTCCCCGACCTGATTTCCGTGTCGCGCAACCAGATCAAGGGCCGGCCGGTGGAGCCGCAGGCGGACGCCGAAGCCCCCCTGTTCGCCGATCTGCGCACCAAGATCGAGAAGCTGGAGATCCCGGCGGATGAGAAGGCGGCGCTGGTGGAGAAGGCGGCCGCCGCGATGCGCGAGGGTGTGGCACCGGCCTATCTGTCGCTGATCAAGTGGCTGCAAGGGGCGGCCCCGCGCGCCAACCCCGACCATGGCGCCTGGCGTCTGCCCAGGGGCCAGGAATTCTACGCTTCCTGCCTGAAGCGCTGGACCTCGCTGCCGCTGAGCGCCGACTATATCCACAAGACCGGCATGGACGAGGTGAAGCGCATCCATGGCGAGATCAAGTCCATCATGGACAAGGTGGAGTTCAAGGGCAGCCTGACCGATTTCTTCAATTACACCCGCGACGATGACCGTTTCTATTTCCCCGACAGCGAGGAGGGGCGGGCGGATTATCTGAAGCAGGCCACGGCCTATGTCGATGCCATCAAGGCCAAGCTGGACCTGGTGTTCAACCTGCAGCCCAAGGCGCCGATGGAGGTGCGGGCGGTGGAGAAGTTCCGCGAGAAGAGCACGTCCAGTGCCTTCTATAACGGCCCCTCGCCCGACGGGAAGCGGCCCGGCATCTATTATGTCAACCTGTCCAACATGCGCGCCCGCCCGCGCTTTGGGCTGGAGACGCTCTCCTATCACGAGGGCATTCCCGGCCATCACATGCAGGTGGCCATCGCCCAGGAACTGGACGGCGTGCCCGATTTTCAGAAATTCGGCGGCGGCTATTCCGCCTTCGGGGAAGGCTGGGCGCTCTATACCGAGTTCCTGGCCAAGGAGATGGGCTTTTTCCAGGACCCGTACAGCGATTACGGCCGTCTGGTTGCGGAGCTGTGGCGGGCCGTGCGGCTGGTAGTGGATAGCGGCATCCATGCCAAGCGCTGGGACCGGCAGAAGGCTATCGATTTCTTTGTCGAGAACACACCCATGGACCCCGGCGGCGCGGCGCGCGAGATCGACCGCTATATCGGCTGGCCCGGTCAGGCCACCAGCTACAAGATCGGCATGCTGAAGATCCTGGAGCTGCGCGAGGCGGCGAAGAAGCGCATGGGGGCCAGGTTCGACATTCGCGGCTTCCACGATACCGTGCTGAAGAATGGCCGCCTGCCCATGCCCATCCTGCAGGAACAGGTTGAGGCTTGGTCCAAGGCGTGAGGGCTGAAATCCGGGTCGGAATGCCGATTTCGGCCCGGATTTGGCGGATGGATTTTGAGGCTTGTCTCAAAGAAATCAGCGTAAAGGTCCGATAACCGCCAGCGACAGGGGATGGGGCATGCTAACCCATCCTCCGTCGCCATTCGCAGGACCAAGCCCATGCGCCTGACCCTTTCCACCCTGTCCACGCCAATCGGCACGTCCCTGATCGTCACCGACGATGCCGGCACGCTGCGTGCCCTGGATTTCGAGGATTACCGGCCACGCATGGATCGGCTGCTACACCGGCACTATGGAGCGGTGGAACTGATGGACGGGGCGCCGCCCCGGCCCATCCGCGATGCGCTGACCGCCTATTTCGACGGCGACCTGACCGCCGTCGATGCCCTGCCCACCATCACCAACGGCACGGATTTCCAGACCCGTGTCTGGGCGGAACTGCGCCGGCTGAAGCCAGGGGAGGTATCGACCTATGGCGGCATATCGGTGCGCATCGGCCAGCCGACGGCGGTGCGGGCCATGGGACTGGCCAATGGCGCCAATCCCATCGCCATCGTCGTGCCCTGCCACCGCGTCATCGGCGCCAACGGATCGCTGACCGGCTATGGCGGCGGGCTGCACCGCAAGGAATGGCTGCTGCGGCATGAAGGGGCGGGCGTCACGGGGTGACGGGGGAAACCCCTTCGCGCAACAGGGCCGCCAGCAGGTCGAAATCGATGGTTTCCGGCTTGCGGAAGCGGATGCAGCTCTTGCCATGGTCCAGGCGGGACAGCGCCTCGGCGTGGCGTTCATGGATGCTGAGGTTGGTCACATAGAGCGACACATATTGCTTCTGGCTGGCGAAGGCGAAGACCACCTGGTCGCCGACGCCATAGGCCGGCATGCCCCATTGCATGCTCTCCACGGGGTCGGGCAGGCTGGCCAGCGCCACTTCCCGAATCCGTGCCAGCCATGGCTGTCGGGCCGGATCGGCCTGGGCCAGATATTCATCAACGGTCGCGGCCTTGGACTGCACCATGATCATCATCTCCGGCGTTGCGGCGGGGGAGCATGGCCGCCCCGCCGGCCCGCCGCTTGACAGGCGGGCATGGCAAGGCGCCCATAGGGCCCATCATGCCACGCGATCCCGCCCCCCGTCCCAAAACCCTTCGCCATGTCCGCGATCTGGCGGATCAGGGCCTGGTGGACAAGACCGACCTGCCCGAACTGGAGCGGGTGGCCGCCCAGTTCGCGGTCGCGGTGACCCCGACCATGGCCGATCTGATCGATCCGACCGACCCGCACGATCCGGTGGGCCGCCAGTTCCTGCCCGATGCGCGCGAACTGGACATTCGGGACGACGAACTGGCCGATCCCATCGGCGACGATCCGTTCACGCCGGTGAAGGGCATCGTCCATCGCTACAAGGACCGGGTGCTGCTGAAGCCCGTCCATGCCTGCCCGGTCTATTGCCGCTTCTGCTTCAGGCGGGAAATGGTGGGGCCGGGGGCGGACGCGCTGAACGCGGACGAGCTGGACGCGGCCATCGCCTATATCGAAGGCAATCCGGAGATATGGGAAGTCATCCTGACCGGCGGCGATCCCATGATCCTGTCGCCCCGGCGCATGGGGGAGATCATCGCCCGGCTGAACGCCATTCCGCATCTGGGGCTGGTGCGCATCCATACCCGCGTGCCCCTGGTCGATCCGGCACGGGTGGATGTGGAGATGCTGGCAGCCCTGAAGGGCCCGCGCATTGCCACCTGGGTGGTGCTGCATTCCAACCATTGGCGGGAATTCGGGGAAGAGGGCAGGGCGGCCGTGGCAAGGCTGGTCGATGCCGGCGTTCCCATGCTGGGCCAGACCGTGCTGATGGCCGGCGTGAACGATGATGTGGAGACGCTGACCCGCACCTTCCGCGCCATGGTGTCCAACCGCATCAAGCCCTATCACCTGAACCATGGCGACCTGGCCAAGGGCACCGCGCATTTCCGCACCAGCGTGGCCGACGGCCGCGCCCTGATCAAGGCGCTGCGCGGCGACGTGTCGGGCCTCTGCCAGCCCACGTATATCCTGGACATTCCCGGCGGGCACGGGAAGGTGCCGATGACCGAAAGCTATCTGACGCCGGTGGCCGAGGGGGAGTGGCAGGTGGAGGACCCGCGCGGGAATAAACACGCCTATCGCGATTATTGTCCCGAATAAGCCACCTGCGGCCATAGCGGCACTGGCTGAAAGGCCGCCGGCACATTACATAGGATGCGGTTGCCCTCACGCATGGTTGCGGTGATGAAGAAACTCGGTCTTTCCGTGCTGTCCGCCCTGTTGCTGCTGGCCGGTGCCGCCCGGGCGGAACCCGTCCGGTCCAACTTGGTGGCCACGGACAATGTGGAAACCTTCATCACCCTGGAAACCAAGGGCGTGGCGCCCGGCCAGACGGTCTGGGCGGCGTTGACCCAGAGGATCCGCCCGCACTGGCACACCTACTGGATCAATCCCGGCGACAGCGGCATCCCGACCGAGATCACATGGACCCTGCCGGAGGGCTGGAAGGCCGGTGCCATCGTCTGGCCCGCCCCCACCCGCTTCCCCATCGGGCCGCTGGTCAATTTCGGGTACGAGGATCAGGTGCATCTGCTGGTGCCCCTGACCGTGCCGCAGGATGTGAAGCCGGGTGGGGTGGTGAAGCTGGATGCCAAGGTCGATTGGCTGGTCTGCGAGGAGATCTGCATCCCGGAAAGTGCCGACCTGTCGCTGAACGTGCCGGTGGCGGTGGGAACCGCGCTGCTGGAACATGATGTGGCGTCGCTGTTCCATGATGCCCGCGCCAGCTTGCCCGTGCCCAGCGCCTATCCGGTCGATCTGGTGCCGGGTGGCGACACCCACCGTCTGACCCTGGCCGACCCCGCCCTGCATGGGCACACGATCAAGGACGCCTTCTTCTTTCCCCATGATTACAAGGTGGCCAGCGCCAACGGGGCGCAGGAGGCGGTTGTCGATGGGAAAGGCCTGACCCTGACCCTGGTGCCCGGCGGGGCGCTGCCCCCAGGGCCGGTCACGGGCGTCCTGCGCTACACCGAGGAATATGAGGGCCAGGAGACGGCGCATGTCCTGGCGGTGGAGGCACAGGTGCTGGCCCTGGCGGCGACGGAAGCCGCTGCCCCCCCGCCCGTGGCCGCACAACAAGGCGCCACCCTGGAGACGGGCTGGGCCATGGCCCTGCTGCTGGCCTTGCTGGGGGGCATGGTGCTGAACCTGATGCCGTGCGTCTTTCCGGTCCTGTCGATGAAGGCGCTGGCCCTGCTGAAGCACGGGCCCGAACATGCCCGCCGGCACGGGTTGGCCTATACGGCCGGGGTGCTGGTCTGTTTCGCCGTCGTGGCCGGTGCCCTGCTGGCCCTGCGCGCCGGTGGGGCCGCCATCGGCTGGGGCTTCCAGTTGCAGGACCCGCCGGTGGTGGCCATCCTGGCCTATGTCATGCTGCTGCTGGGCCTGTCGCTGTCGGGCGTGTTCACGCTGGGCGGGTCGGTGATGGGGGTGGGCCAGGGGCTGGCAGGTCGCGACGGGCTGGCCGGCAGCTTCTTCACCGGCGTGCTGGCCACCGTGGTGGCCACGCCCTGCACGGCACCCTTCATGGGCACGGCCCTGGGCTATGCCATCACCCAGCCCTGGCCGGTGGCCCTGTCGGTGTTCCTGGCGCTGGGCCTGGGCATGGCCCTGCCATTCCTGGCCCTGTCCTTCTCCCCCGCCCTGCTGGCGCGCCTGCCGCGGCCGGGCCTGTGGATGGACCGGGTGAAGCAGGTGCTGGCCTTCCCGCTCTATGCGTCGGCTGCCTGGCTGGTCTGGGTTCTGTCGATCCAGGCCGGGCCGGGGGCGCTGGCCACGGTGCTTGCCGGCATGGTCGCCATCGGCTTCGCCGCCTGGCTTTACGGCCAGACGCGCTATGCCGGCACGGTGGGCCGCGGCGTGGGTACGGTTGCGGCACTGGCCCTGCTGTTGGGTGCTGTTATCGGCGCCACAGGGACGACACCCGTCACCGCCTCCGTGGCGACGGCAGGCGAAGCCAAGGCCGCCGGGTTCGAGCCCTGGACGCCGGAGCGTCAGGCCGACCTGACCGGCCAGGGCAAGCCGGTCTTCGTGAATTTCACCGCCGCCTGGTGCGTGACCTGCCTGGTGAATGAACGCACGTCGCTGTCGGGTGAGGCGGTGAAAAAGGCACTGGCCGACAAGGGTGTGGCCTATTTGAAGGGCGACTGGACCAACCGCGACGCCACCATCGCCCGCGTCCTGGAAAGCCATGGGCGCAGCGGCGTTCCGCTCTATCTGCTGTATCTGCCGGGCAAGGCGGAACCGGTGATCCTGCCGCAGATCCTGACGGAAGGGATCGTGCTGGAGGCGCTGTCGGGGCTGCCGGCGGCCTGAGGGCGCAGCTTACCCCCTCTTCTCAACTGACACTTGAAGTCGGTGGAGGGGGGAACTTCCCACCACCGATCGTTGTTGTCCCTGTAGAGCAATGCCGGGGACGAAGGGCCGCTATGTCCTTGCGGATAGTACCCTGGGCGGGCTTGCGGCCCGCATACCGGCATCTTATCTTAGAATTATTCTAAGACGGGTGGACGCGCCCGGGCCGCCCTTGCGGCCTCGCGACCCCCGGGGAGACAGATCATGGCCAGTTATACCGACAGCGGCGAATTCCTGCGGAATTTCACGGCCCAGGCCAACCGTTATCCGATGCTGCTGCCTGAACAGGAGGCGCAGCTGGCCCGCGACTGGACCGAACGCCAGGACCGCCGCGCCTTCGACAAGCTTGTCCATTCCCATATGCGCCTGGCCGTGAAGGTGGCGGGCAAATATGCCCGTTCCGGCCTGCCCATCGCCGATCTGGTGTCGGAAGCCAATATCGGCCTGGTCAAGGCCGTGCAGCGTTTCGACCCGACCCGTGGCTTCCGTCTGGCCACCTATGCCCTGTGGTGGATCCGGGCGGAGGTGCAATCCTTCGTGCTGCATAACTGGTCGCTGTTGAAGGGCGGCAATACCGCCACCCTGAAGCGCCTGTTCTTCAACCTGCGCCAGACCCAGCGCAGGCTGGGTATCCATGACCGGATCATGAGCGATGCGGAGGCCCGGCAAGTGGCGGAGACTTTGGGCGCCAGCCTGGAGGATGTGCGTGAGATGGAACATCGTTTCGCCACGCCCGTCAGCTCGCTGAACGTGCCGGTGGGCGAGGATGGCGACCACGAGGCCATCGACCTGCTGGCCGACGAGACGGAAAGCGTGGAGGAGCGGCTGGCCGACCGTGGCGAGCTGACCGCGCGCCGTGCCCTGATGAAGGATGCGCTGACCCAGCTGGGCGACCGCGAGCGGCATATCTTCGCCGCCCGTAATCTGGCCGACCAGCCGGTGACGCTGGAGACGCTGGCCCGCCAGTATGGCGTCAGCAAGGAGCGTATCCGCCAGATCGAAAGCGGCGCCTACAAGAAGGTGGTGCGCCGCGTCCGGTCCCAGGCGGAGATGGCCCCGACCTTGCCGCCGCCGATGGCGTTGGGCCGGCGGACCGGCGTGATGGCGATGGCGTAAAAGCAAAGGCCCGGTGATCAGCGCTGATCACCGGGCCTTTTTTCTATGTTCCCTCAGGCGCCGGGCGTCCACATCCGTGGGCTTGGCTTACGCCGCATCTGCGGCGGGCCGGCAGTCGCCGACTTCCAATGGCATGAGAAAAAACTCATGCCATTGGCAAAAGTGGCTTCACCCCTGCGCGTAGGCCGCCACGATGGGCAGACGGGCGGCGCGCAGGGCCGGGAAGAAGCCGCCGATCAGGCCGACGATCAGGGCCAGTACGATGCCCTGCTGCACCAGGGCCGCGGTCAGGCTGAAGCTGAACACGATCTGGGTGAAGCCTTCGCCGAGGGTGGAGGTGCTGAACCCGTCGAAGAACAGGAAGGTGACCAGCGCCCCCAGTCCGCCGCCGATGGCGGCCAGCACCAGGCTTTCCAGCAGGGTGGCCACGAAGCTGGGAAAACCGCCGAAGCCCAGGCAGCGCAGGGTCGCGATCTCGCGCGAGCGGGCGGCGACGGAGCTGTACATGGTGTTGAGCGCACCGGCCAATGCGCCGATCGCCATGGCGATGGCCAGCGGCCAGCCGGCATTGCGGATCAGCTTGATGGTGCCGGACGATTGGCCCGCGAAGAAGCCCTTTTCCGACTGCACCGCCAGCTTCAGGCGCGGTTCGTTTTCCACATAGGTGCGCAGGCCGTCGATGGCGTCCTGGTTCTCCAGCCGGACGCGGATGGTCTGGAAGCTGTTGCCGCGCCGGAACATGCTCTGCACCACGGTGACGTCGCCCCACAGCTCGCTTTCGAAGACGGAGCCGTTCATGGCGAACACGCCCACCACCTTCCAGGTGGCCGTGCCCAGCTTGATCTCCCGGCCCAGATCGAAGCCGGCGAATTCCCGCAGCAGGTTCTCCCCCACCACGATCTCGTTGCTGCCGGGTTCGAACATCCGGCCCCGGGTGATGGCCCAGCCGTCGCGCAGCGGCGCCCCGTCCAGCCCGATGCCGCGCATGGGCAGGTTGGATTTCAGGCCCGTGGACCGCTTGATGCCATCGACGATGACGTAGAGTTCGGCCGAGATGACGGCGTTGCCATCCGGCTTGCGTACGATGCCCGGCGCCTCGCCCACCAGGCGCACCTGGTCCAGCATTACGACGGAATTGATCTCCTGCTGCGAGCCGTCGCGCATCAGGATGGCGATGTTGTCGGAGCCGGAGCCGCTGATGGTGCGCTGGAACCCGGCCGCCATGGCCAGGAAGGACAGCAGCACCATCACCACCATCGCCACCGCCACGATCGTGGAGAAGGACAGCCAGAAGCGTTGCGGCAGGCTTTTCAGGTTGATGGCGGAGACGGCGATGATCTGGTTCAGGATACGCATGTGTCGCTCCCCGCTCACTGCCGCCCGAGGGCGGTGACGATGTTCAGCCGAAGCGCATTCCAGGCCGGCACCAGCCCGGTCATCAGACCCAGCGCCAGCATGATGCCCACCCCCAGCGCCACATAGGGCAGGGTCAGCGCCAGGCCCGGCATGCCGACCGCCTTCTTCATCCACAGCAGCAGCAGGCCGGCGGCGCCCAGCGCCGGCAGCGCGCCCAATGCGGCCAGCAGCAGGCTTTCCCCCAGCACCAGCCGGAAGATGCGGCCCGACGGGAAGCCCAGCGTCTTCATCACCCCGATCTCCTTCGTCCGCTCGCGCACGGCCATGACCATGGTGTTGCCGACGATCATCAGGATGGTGAAGAAGGCCGCCCCCACCACCAGCGTGATGATCAGGGCGATGTTGCCCAACTGCGCCGCGAACGCCTGGCCGAAGGCCTTTTCCGTGTCGGTGGCGGTTTCGGCGGGGGAATTGGCGAACATCTCATCGATCACCTTGGCGATCTTCTGGTTCAGCGCCTTGTCCGCCGTTTCGATGATGACATAGCCGATGGTGTTCTGGCCGAAGGTCACCGACTCGCTGAAATAGTCGTAATGGAAGATGCCCCAATCGGTGCTGCCATCCTCGCGCGCCGGATCGACGATGCCGGAGATGGTGAACTCCCAGCTCTGCTTGCCGGTATTCTTGTTGGTGTAGATGTTGGAGTTCAGCGGGATGCGGTCGCCCACCTTCCAGCCGTTCTTTTCCGCGATCTTGCGGCCGACCAGCAGGCCCGTGCGATCGGCCAGGAAGGCGGCCTTCTGGTCGGCGGCCAGCAGGACGTCGCCGGCATAGATGTCCAGATAGCTTTCCGGGTCCACGGCGAAGGTCATCACCAGGTTCTTGGGGTCCTGGTAATAGCCGCCGAACCAGTTGGCATGGCTGGCCTGGACCACGCCTTCCACCGACCGGATGCGGTTGATATAGGCGAGCGGCAGCGGCTGGGTGAAGTTGATCTTATTCATGGCGACCAGCCGGTTCTCACCCGCCGCGTTGCCGAAGCTGTCAAAGCCGTTCTGCACGCCGGCCAGCACGCCGAAGATCAGGAAGGCGAAGAAGATCGCCACGATCATCAGGGCGGCGCGCAGCTTGCGGCTGAACAGGTTGGCCAGGATCAGGGAGAAGTCGCTCATGCCGCCACCTGCTCGACGAAGCGGCCCTTGTCCAGATGCAGGACCCGGTTTGCATAGCGCGCGGCCTCCGGGTCATGGGTGACCATGATGATGGTCTTGCCCATTTCCTTGTTCAGCAGCTGGAGCATGGAGAGGATCTCATCCGCCGTCTTGCGGTCCAGGTCGCCCGTCGGCTCGTCGCAGAGCAGCATGCGCGGATCGGCGACGATGGCGCGGGCGATGGCTACGCGCTGCTGCTGGCCACCCGACATCTCACGCGGGAAATGTTTGGCGCGTTCGGCCAGGCCCACGATCTGCAAGGCGGTTTCCACCCGCTTGCGCCGTTCCCCGGCCCCCAGGCTGGTCAGCAGCAGCGGCAGTTCCACGTTGCGGGCGGCGTTCAGCGCCGGCATCAGATTGTAGAACTGGAAGATGAAGCCGACATTGGCGGCGCGCCAGGCCGACAGCTGGCCTTCGCCCATCTGGTCCAGACGCTGGCCGGCGAAGGTGATGGAACCGGCCGTGGCGCGGTCGATGCCGCCCAGCAGGTTCAACAGCGTCGTCTTGCCCGACCCCGACGGCCCCATGATGGCGATGAAATCACCCTGTTCGATGGTCATGTCCAGATGGTCGAAGATGGTGATGGTCTCCCGCCCCTTCACGAAGCGCTTGGCCCCACCCTGGATGCTGATCAGTGCCGTCATGGTTCTTCCCCCAAGTGCCGGCCAGCAAGCCGGAAAGA
Source organism: Niveispirillum sp. KHB5.9 (assembly GCF_048066115.1). Lineage (NCBI taxonomy): Bacteria > Pseudomonadati > Pseudomonadota > Alphaproteobacteria > Rhodospirillales > Azospirillaceae > Niveispirillum > Niveispirillum sp. KHB5.9. The sequence continues at coordinate 226,470 of NZ_JBLTYX010000003.1, forward strand.
TGTGAACGCATTCCCGCTGATCGTGACCGATCATCGGGCCTCAGGCGCCGGCGCCCACATCCGTGGGCTCGGGCTTACGCGCCACGAGGCGCGCGGCGGCAGTCGCCGCCGTCGATCCCCGGTGACTTCTCACCGGGGATCGGATTTCAGTTCCCGGTCGGGCGCGCGTCCAGGAAGGTGACCTTGGCGCCCATGTCGGGCAGGACGCGGGTGTCGCGCTGTTCCAGCTTGATGCGCACCTTGATCGTGGCCTTGTCGCGGTTGGCGCGGGGCACGACGGCGATGACGCTGGCCGGGATCTTCCAGTCCGGATAGGCGTCCAGCAGCGCTTCCACCTTCTGGCCGGGGCGGACGCGGCCGATATTGGCCTCATTCACGTCCACCTCCACCTCCAGGCTGTCCATGTCGACCAGGGTGCAGACGCCGGTGCGGGTGAAGCCGCCCGACGACATGGGCGAGATGATCTCGCCCGGCTGGGCGTTCTTGTCGATGACGACGCCATTGAAGGGTGCCCGCACGATATGGCGGTCCACCGTCTCCGTCTGTCGCGCCACGGAAATCCGGGCCACCTCCAGATCGGCGCGGGCCCCCTTCAGCTGGGCGCGCAGGGTTTCGGTGCGCGCCTGCACGCGCGTCAGCTCCGCTTCGGAAGCGTTGGACGCGCGGGAGAGCGAGGAGGTGCGGGCCAGGATGCGTTCGGCATCGCGCAAGTCCGCGCCCAGCCCCTCGATCTGGGCCTGGGCGGATGCGACGCGAGCCTTGGCCAGGTCCAGGTCGATGCCGGCCAGGGTGGCGTCCAGGCGGGCCAGTTCCTGGCCCTTGGTCACCACCATGCCTTCATCGACCAGCACATCCTGCACCCGGCCGGTGATCTCCGCCGACACGGTGGCCGTGCGCCGTGCCACGATATAGCCCGACGCCACCAGCGTGTTGGACGGGCGCGGGGCGGGGGCGGCGCTGGGCGTGGCGGCCGATGCGGTGCCGCTGCCCGCCGTGGCGGCTGCCGCGACGGGCGCTTTGGCCGGCGCCGCTTCTTCCCCCCCGAACAGGGCGGGACCATAGACGCCGCCGGCCACACCCAGGCCCAGCAGGGCGACGACGCCCACGCCCTTGGCCCAGCCCGGCAGGCCGGACCGGCGCGGGGCCAGGCCCGCCGCCGGCATCTCGGCCGGGCGGTCGATGGTCAGGGAGCGCAGCAGGTCACGTTTATCAGTCATCGTATCCGTCCAGCATCCAGACAATTCCCCCGCCGGCCTCGGCGGAACCGGAGGGGGAGGTCGGTCGGGGCGGCTTGGATATCTGCACTGGCGCCTTCGTTTTCACGCCCGAATACGCGAAACAAACCCGCGGCTTCGTGAAACGCGCCCGCCCGCCATCCCCGGCCTCCCGACCCGCATGGCGGCAGCGACCCTATCATGGTTACCGCCGGAACCAAAGGGGAACGACAACGCTGTCGGAATTCGGGCGTGTGTGCCGGATCGGGGGTGCGGGGGATCAGGCCAGCAGCTTCACCGTATAATGCACCAGCTGGTCGGCGCCGCCGGTGACATTGTCATAGAGCGCGCGGGCCGGGGCGTTGTTGTTCCAGCTGGTCCAATAGACGCGGGCCCAGTTGCTGGCCCGTGCGGTGTCGATGATCCGGTCCAGCATGGCGCGGCCCACACCGCGGCGGCGATGCTCGGCCGCCACGAACATGTCCTCCAGATAGCAGAACGGATGCAGCGACCAGGTATTGTCATGCAGGATCAGGTGGCAGAAGCCGATGCCCGTGCCGTCCGCGTCACGGGCGATGAAACCGCGCATGGAAGACGTGGGGTCCAGCATCCGGGCCCAGATGATGTCGGTGGTCAGCGGTTCGACATTGACGGTATAGCGCGTCAGGTACGCGGCCCAGTGACGGCGCCAGTCCGCCTCATCCTCGGGCGCGGGGGGGACGATGCTGAAATCCGCCACTGCGGGGAACTCCCGTTAACCATGCCGACAGCAAGGTTACGTCCCCAGGCGTGTTCATGTCCAATAGCTTTACCCGTTTTGGGGGTGTGCCGTCGGACTTGTCACGCCCGGGTGCGGGGAAGGCACATCGGCGTATGCAATCTTTTGCCGAGGATGGCGGTTCCCCGTCACGGCCCCTCCATGGGCCATGACGGGTCCTTGCGAATCGGCAAGGATGTTCACTTGGGCAGCAGCGTATCCATCCACGGGCCATTGGGCAGGCGGTTGGCCAGGTCGGTGATGTGCTTGTTCCACCAATGCCTTTGTTCGACCAGATGGTCATAGTCGAACTGGTCCTCGCGCCATTTCCGGTCGGACGGATGATAGGTCATCACGTCGATCGGATATCCCACGTCGGCGGAGGAATAGCGCGTGCTGTCGAAGGAGAGATAGGCCAGCTTCAGCGCCATCGGCATGGTCGTCTCATGCTTCAGCGCCCGGTCCAGGATCGGCTTGCCATAGGTGGTGGCGCCGATGGACAGGTAGGGCGTGCGCTCATCCACCTCGATCCAGTTGCCCTCCGGATAGATCAGGAACATGGTCGGTTCCTCATCCTTGGACAGCTGGCCGCCGATGATGGCGTGCAGGTTGAACTTCAGGTTCGACGCCTCCAGCGCCTCCTTGTCCTCCTTGGCCACGGTGCGCAGGCACTGGGCGAAGGCGTTGGCGGCGTCCAGCATGGTGGGGAAGGGCTTGGCCTTCTTCTCCGCCATTTCCCGGCGCAGATAGGCCAGCGTCTTGTCGCGCACCGACCGCAGGCCCGAGGTCATGACGAAGAACTGGTCCTTGCCGTTCTTGATCAGGGTTACCTTGCGGGCGGCCGTCACCTGGGTGCCGGCGGTGATGCGGCCATCGGCCAGCGCGATCAGCCCGTCCTTGATCTTGATGCCGAGACAGTAGGTCATGATGGTCCTGGGTCGGGGGTACGGAGGTGGCCGGCATCCTGTCACGCCACCACCTTCCCGTGAAAGCCCGAAAGGGGCATTCGCCCCTTGCATTTATGTTCCCTCAGGCGCCGGGCGGACACATACGCGCCCTGGGCTTGCGCGTCACGTGGCGCCGTACTTGTGACCTGCCGTATCACTTGCCCGGCATGACCAGGGTGAAATAGGGCAGGGTCGGCTTTTCCGTGGGGCCGAAGGGGCCGGGCACCTTGGTCGATACCGGCTTCAGGCTGCGCAGATAGGCGACGATGGCATCGGCATCCGCGTCCGTCATGTTCTTGTAACCCATATAGGGCATGACCGGGGCAAGCTGGCGCCCGTCGGGGCGTACCCCGGTGCGCAGGGCCGTGACGATCTCCGCATCCGACCAGGCACCCAGGCCGGTTTCCCGGTCCGGGGTCAGGTTGGACCCGACGAAGACGCCCATGCCCGGCACCTGCCAGCCGACATCGCTGCCGCCCAGAGGCCGGGCCATATCGGGCTTGCCCTGCATCGTGCCCGCCGTATGGCAGTCGCCGCAGCCCATGATGCCCACCAGATAGGCCCCGCGCGCCGTGTCGCGGGCGGGTGCGTCGATGGCGGCGGCCAGCAGCAGGGAAAGGGCCAGGGCCGGGCGCAGAAGGCGGCCCGGATTGAAACGCGTACGCATGATTTGAAAACACCTTTGACGTTTCGGATGACGTTTCGGGTCCGATCCCGGGGCCATCCCGGCCCGCCAACCCATCTGCAGATAATCTTGCCGCCCTCGCCACGGCCGCGCCACAGGAGTAACATTGGAAACAAGGTAGTGCCCGTCCACGCACTACATATTTCAAACATGAAAATCGAATCAACTTTCATATTTGTGGGTCATGGCGCATTGACTCCCATGCTGCACCGCCGTACACCTCTGGGGAAAAGCCCATAATGGAGGAGGCCGCGGGCGCGCACATGAGCAAGAAAGTCTATACCGATGCCGTATCGGCCCTGGCTGGGCTGCTGCGCGACGACATGACCGTGATGGCCGGCGGGTTCGGCCTCTGCGGCATTCCCGAAAACCTGATCGCGGCGATCAAGCTGTCGGGCGTGAAGGGCCTGACGGTTATCTCCAACAATGCCGGCGTGGACGGGTTCGGTCTTGGCCAGCTGTTGGAAACCAAGCAGATCGCCAAGATGGTCTCCTCCTATGTGGGTGAGAACAAGCTGTTTGCGCAGCAGTTCCTGTCCGGTGAATTGCAGCTGGAATTCAACCCGCAGGGCACGCTGGCCGAGCGCATCCGCGCCGGCGGTGCGGGCATCCCCGCCTTCTTCACCAAGACCGGCGTGGGCACGCTGGTGGCGGAAGGCAAGGAACTGCGCGAATTCGACGGCGAGACCTATGTCATGGAACGGGGCTTGCGCGCCGACCTGGCCATCGTGAAGGCCTGGAAGGGCGACACGGAAGGCAACCTGATCTACCGGAAGACCGCGCGGAACTTCAATCCGATGATGGCCATGGCGGGCAAGGTTACGGTGGCCGAGGTCGAGCAGCTGGTCAATGTCGGCACCATCGATCCCGACCATGTCCACACGCCGGGCATCTTCGTGCAGCGCATCATCGAAGGCACGCACGAGAAGCGCATCGAACAGCGTACCACGCGTAAGCGCGACTAAGGGCGAGGGGAAATAAAATGGCTTGGACCCGTGAGGAAATGGCCGCCCGTGCTGCGAAGGAACTGCGCGACGGCTTCTATGTGAACCTGGGCATCGGCATCCCGACCCTGGTGGCGAACTTCATCCCCGACGGCATGCATGTGACCTTGCAGTCGGAGAACGGCATGCTGGGCATGGGCCCCTTCCCCTTTGAAGGGGAAGAGGATGCCGACCTGATCAATGCCGGCAAGCAGACGATCACCGAACTGTCCTACAGCAGCTATTTCAGCAGTGCGGACAGCTTCGCCATGATCCGTGGCGGGCATATCGACCTGTCGGTGCTGGGCGCCATGCAGGTGGCCGCCAATGGCGATCTGGCCAACTGGATGATCCCCGGCAAGATGGTCAAGGGCATGGGCGGCGCCATGGACCTGGTGGCCGGCGTCAAGAAGGTCGTGGTGGTGATGGAACATTGCGCCGTCGACAAGAAGACGGGCGCCATTGAACCGAAACTGCTGAAGGCCTGTTCCCTGCCGCTGACCGGCGCCCGCGTCGTCGATCTGGTGGTTACCGACCTGGGCGTGTTCCAGGTGGACAAGCAGGGCACCGGCCCCCTGACCCTGATCGAACTGGCGCCCGGCGTGACGCTGGACGAGATCAAGGAGAAGACCGAGGCCGAGTTCGCGGTGGCCGAAGGGCTGGCTGCTTAATACTCCTTCCCCCGACCTCCCCGTTTCGTCATCCTTTGACCAAACGGGGAGGATGCGGGCATGAGTGACGCCGCCGATTATCCGCGCACGGCGCGCGGCAGCAATTTCTTTGAAACCGACACCAACCTGATCCGCCTGCTGGAACGCCGCGCGCCGCATGTGCTGGAGGCGCATGAGGGCAGGCTGTCGGAATTCGGCGCCTGGGCCGGTGACGCGCTGGACCGGCAGGCCGAATATACCGACCGGTTCGCCCCGCCGCGTCTGGACGGGTACGACATCGACGGCAACCGCACGGGCCGCGTCGTCTTCAACCCCGATTACCTGGCCTGCCATGCCGAAGCCTATAAGCGCGGGGCCGTGGGCTTGGCCTATCTGCCCGAGGGCAAGGGACCGACGGGGGCGCCCAGCCATGCCGCCTGTTTCACCATGGGATACATGCTGTCGCAGGCCGACATCTCCATCCATTGCCCTGTCACCATGACGGGGGCGGTGGCGCATGTGCTGGATACGCTGGCGCCGGCCGATGTGCGCGGCCGCTATCTGCCGGAGATGATCCGCATGGATGGGCTGGCCCTGTCCGGCGGCACCTGGGCGACGGAGCTGCATGGCGGGTCGGATGTGGGGGCCACCACGACGCGGGCCGAGCGGCGTAACGACGGCCACCGCCTGCATGGCATCAAATGGTTCACCAGCAATGCCGGCGCCGGCCTGGCCATGGCCACGGCAAGGCCCGATGGGGCGGAGCCGGGCGGCAGGGGGCTGGGCTGCTACCTCGTTCCCTCCCACCTGGAGGACGGCACCCAAAACCATCAGCGTGCACGGCGCCTGAAGGAGAAGGCGGGGACCAAGGGGCTGGCCACGGCGGAGCTGGACCTGAATGGCTGCTGGGCCGTGGAGTTGGCCCCACCACCCGACGGGCTGAAGATGATGATGGCGGCGCTGGAATACAGCCGCATCCATAATGCCGTGGGGTCGGCCGGGCTGATCCGCCGGGCGTTCCTGGAAAGTGCGGGCTGGGCCACGCACCGCGTGGCCTTCGGCAACCCCATCCGCCAGTATCCGATGGTGCAGGACCAGCTGCTGGACATGATGATGGAGCAGGAAGCGGCCACCGCCCTGGCTTTCGAGTCGGTCCTGTCCTTCGATGCGCATCTGGCCGATCCCGACATGGGCGGGGACTGGCTGCGGCTGGCGACCGCCTTGGCCAAGTACCGCACGGCCGAGCAGGCGGTGACGGCTTGCCGTCAGGCGGTGGAGATGGTGGGCGGCAACGGCTATACCGACGAGATGGCGACCAGCCGCTTCTATCGCGACTGCCTGGTCGTGTCGGTCTGGGAAGGGCCGGCCAATATCCAGGCCCTGGAACTGCTGCGCATGGTCACGGGCAAGCGGCCGGGCGACCAGATGTTCCTGGGCCGGGTGGGCACCATCCTGTCCGACCTGCCGCCGACATCGCGCGAACCGGCGGCGGCGGATGTATCGGCCATCCTGGAAGGGGCGGTCGAGGAATGCCGCGCCGCCCTGTCCTTCCTGCGGCGCAATCCGGAACAGGGGCCGCGCCATGGACGGCGCCTGCTGACCCTGATGGCTGATACGCTGGCGGCAGCACTGCTGTGCGAGGAGGCGGTGGCGGAACTGAAATGGGGCGACCGGCGCAAATGGCTGGTGGCCAGCCGCTTCGTGCTGAAGGTGCTGGGCAAGGCCGACCCGATCACCGCCGACATCGACCCGGCCAATGCCGAGTTCGATGCCGTGCTGGCGTACGAGCCGGTGGATTGGTGAAAGGTTATTTTTTCCTCAAGCGCCGGCGCCGCATCCGCGGCTTGGCTTCACGCCGCACGTGCGGCGCGGCGGCAGTCGCCGCCGAAGCGGTTTCCGGGTAACCGGAAACCGCTCTCGTCCCTCACGCCGCCGCCTTGCGCGCGTCGATCCAGCCCTGGACCACTTCCTCCAGGATGGGCAGGGTGACGGGGCCGTTGGTCAGGACCGCGTCGTGGAAGCCGCGGATGTCGAACTTCGGCCCCAGTGCCACCTTGGCCTTCTCCCGCAGCTCCAGGATCTTGTTCATCCCGATCTTGTAGCCCAGCGCCTGGCCCGGCCAGACGAAGTAGCGGTCGATCTCCGTCTTGTTGTCGGACAGCGGGTTGGCCGTGTTCTCGTTCATCCAGGTCACGGCTTGCTCGCGCGTCCAGCGCTTGTGATGGATGCCGGTATCCAGCACCAGGCGGCCGGCGCGGAACAGCTCCGACACGATGCGCCCGGCCTCCGACAGCGGGTTCTTGTAGAAGCCGTAATCCTTGGCCATGCGTTCGGTATACATGGCCCAGCCTTCGCCATAGGCGGTGTCCCAGGCATATTTGCGGAAAGTGGGCAGGCCCTGCACCTCCTGCGCGATGGCGATCTGCATATGGTGGCCGGGCAAGCCCTCATGATGGCACAGGGCCTCCAGGTCGTGGCGGGTCTGCACCGACATGTCGACCAGGTTGGCATAGAACACGCCGGGCCGCGTGCCGTCGGGCGAGGAGGGTTCGTAGAAGGCGCTGGGCGTGGCGTTCTCGCGGTAAGCTTCCACCGGCTTCACCACCACCTTGGCCTTGGGCAGGGTGCCGAACATCTCCGGCAGGCGGGCGGCCATGTCGTCGATATAGGCGGTGGCGGTGGCCAGATACTCCTTGCGGCCCTCTTCCGTATCGGGGAAGCGGACCGACGGGTCGGTGCGCACGAAATTGAAGAAATCCTGGACACTGCCCTTGAAGTCCAGCTTGACCATGGCATCGCGCAGCTCGCCATGCAGGCGGGCCGTCTCCGCCAGCCCCAGGGCGTGGATATCGTCGGCCGACATGTCCAGACCGGTATGCAGCTTGATCTGCGCCTTGTAGAAATCGGCCCCGTCGGGCAGGGCCCAGACGCCATTGCTGTTCTTCTGGGTCGCGGCCAGATCGGTGACGGTGGCGATGAACCGCTCATAGGCGGGTTTCACGCCGGCGGTCAGCGCCTTGGTGCCGGCGGCGACCAGGGCCTTCTTCTTCGCCTCGGGCAAGGTCAGCTTGCCCACCTTCTCCTTCAGGTCGGCCAGCAGCGGGCTGTCGCTCTTGGCACCCTTGTCGAATGGCGCGCCGGAGATGACGTTGCGGGCGGCCTCGACGATGCGGTCGAAGCTGAAGGAAGGGGGCAGCACGCCGGCCTTGGCGTCGCGCGTCATATTCTCCGCCGCCACATCGATGACGGCGGCCACACCCTCCAGCCGCTTCACGTAATCGCGCGCGTCACCTTCGCTGGTGATGGCGTGATAGCCGATCAGGAAGGAGGGGATGTCGGTATGAGCACCCTGGAGGTGGCTGACGGAATAGCCGTGGCGGCGCCAGCGATAGCCTTCCAGGCCGCGGCGCAGCTGCCCCTCGAACAGCTTGTAGGAGACGCGTGCCGTGGGAGACAGACCTTCCAGATCGAAGGCCGACAGGCCCTTCAGCTGTTCGGCGGCGATCGACAGGGAGAGCTGCTGGAACGCCTCGTCCGGCAGGGTCCAGGCATCATGGGGGCCGGGCAGGCCCATGCGCGTGCGCTGTTCCGGGCTGCGCGCCAGATCGCCCTGCCAGCATTTCTCCAGGTAATCGTTCAGCGCCTTGTCGGCCGGGCTGTCCTGGCCGGCCAGCGCCAGGCGGGGCATGATGCCCTCCAGCGCCATGGCGGTGGCGGACAGGGCGAACAGGCCGGAAAGGGCGGCGCGGCGGGACAGGACGGGCATATTGGCTCCGGTTTGCAACGATTGGATTGCTGAGGCAGCATCCTACCCGTTCTCAATTTCCGGCCAAGAAATCCATTGTAAACAAGCTGTAACGGGAAGCCTTTGCTCCCTCAAGCGCCGGGCGCCCACATCCGTGGGCTTGGCTCACGCCGCATGGGCGGCGGGCCGGCGGTCGCCGGTCTCCAACGGTCATTGTCAATGACCGTTGGCATCAATCCCGGCTGGGACGCCCCTGGACCGTATCGCTGCTGGGGCTGCGCATCACGCTCTTGCCCTTGTCGGGATTGGGGGTGTCGGTCATCCGGTCGGATCGGCGGTTGGGGGTGAAGGGGTCGCCATAGATCTTGCTCAGCCGGTCGAATTCCTTGCGGTGATGCTCCCATTCCTCCTGGAAGTCGGGCTCGTTGCGCCGGCCGCGCACGATGATCTCATCCTCCATGGCGGGCTGCTGCTGGGCCTTGGCGCCCTGCGGCTGGGCATCCGGCTGCTGCGCCTTCACCGCCAGGGCGGCCATCAGCAGGAACAGCACGGCGAACAGCAGCAATAGCCCCGCCTCCAGCATCAACCGCATGTGCTTCGCCCCCATTCAGCCACCCTGCGGTGCACCATGTCACAGGTCGTGATGAATGAACATAGTTCAAAAGATGTAGAAGGGATCAATTCCCGGCCAACGGCTCGTACCAATCCGATGGCAGGCCGGCCAGATCGCGCGACAGACCGTTGAAGGGGCGCTTCAACTCGCCCTTGAAATGGGTGCGGACCAGATGCTGCCACCAGGGGCCAGCCTCCTGCCCCATGGTCTGCGCGGCCAATTGGAACCAGTGCCGGCCGGTGGCGACATGGCCGACCTCATCGCGCAGGATGATCTCCAGTACCGCCACGCTTTCATGGTCGCCGGCCTTGGTCAGGCTGGCGATGATGCCGGGGGTGACGTCCAGGCCCCGCGCCTCCAGCACCATGGGCACGACGGCCAGTCGGGCCGGCAGGTCATGGGCGGTGGCTTCCGATGCCTGCCACAGCCCGTCATGGGCGGGATGGTCGCCATAGGCCGCACCCAGGCTGGCCAGCCGGTCGGCGACCAGGGAGAAATGCAGCGCCTCCTCATCCGCCACGCGCAGCCAGTCGGTGTGGAAGGCGATGGGCAGGGGCGTGCCGTCGGGCAGCTGATGGAACCGGGCCAGGATGTCCCAGGCCAGATCGATGGCGTTCAGCTCGATATGGGCGATGGCATGCAGCAGGGCGATGCGGTTGGCCAGCGACTGGCCCTTGCCGCGCTTGGGCATGTCCTTGGGATGGCACAATTCCGGCCGGGCCGGGCGCGCGGGACGGACGGGGGGCGTGCCGCGGCCCAGCTCCGTGATGGCGCCCTCGCGCCAGGCGGCGGCGAAGGCGCGGGTCTGGCGGGCCTTTTCAAGCGCGTCTGCCGTGGTCAGGACAGTGATTGCGGCGGCGGAGAGGGTGGGGGGAAGGGACATGGGTGATTTTGGAAAAGGGGAACTATGGGCACTGGCGCTGTCGTTTCTTCAACCGTCACCCCGGCGAAGGCCGGGGCCCAAGTGACAAGCACTTCGCTCTACGACGTGGGCCCCGGCCTTCGCCGGGGTGATGGTGGAGATTGTCGGAACCCTGGCAGCCCACATATTTGCGGGGAGGCGGAAAATTTACACCGAGAAGCTCTCCCCGCAGCCGCACCGCGCCTTCTCGTTGGGGTTCTTGAAGGTGAAGCCGGACTGGAACTTGTCCTCTTCATAGTCCATTTCGCTGCCGATCAGGAACATGGTGGCGGCCGGGTCGATCAGGATCGTCACGCCCTTGTCCTCCACCACCTCCTCGAACTTCTTCTTCTCCTCGGCATATTCCACGAAATAGGACATGCCGGAACAGCCACGGGTCTTCACGCCGACACGCAGGCCGACCAGCGGCTTTTCGGAGCGGGACATCAGTTCCTTGACCCGTTCGGCGGCGGCGTCGGTCAGGGTCAGGGCCTTGGGCAGGGCGCGGGCCATCATCTTTCTCCCTTGGCTCAAAACATGTTCAGCGCGATGCGCGCTTCGTCGCTCATCCGGGACGGGTCCCAGGCGGGTTCCCAGATCAGTTCGACATGGACGCTGCCGACCCCCTCCACGGCGGCCACCACCTGCTGTACCTGGCCCGGCATCTCACCGGCCACGGGACAGGCGGGGGCGGTGAGCGTCATGTCGATCTCGACATCGCCATCGGCATCGACATCGCAGCGGTAGATCAGCCCCAACTCGTAGATATTCACCGGGATTTCCGGGTCATAGACGGTGCGCAGCGCCTCGATGACGCGATCCTCAAGCGGGGCGTCGGGCGGCAGCTTCTCATGCTCCGGCACATCCACGGGGGAGCCCATGGAGACGTCGGGGGCGATGGGGCGGGTGGTGCTCTGGTTCATTACCTGGCCCTCAGAAGGACGCGTTCTCGGTGGAGGCGGCTTGTTCGCCATGCAGGGCGGCATTCATCGTGTGCCACGCCAGCGTCGCGCATTTCACCCGCATGGGGAATTCGCGCACGCCCGACAGGACGGCCAGCTTGTCCGTGGCTTCCTCGTCCAGGGGGCCATGGTCGCCCTGCTCATCCTCATCCTTGGTGCACATGTCGTGGAAGAAGCCGAACAGCTGTTCCGCCTCCTTCATGTCCTTGCCGCGCAGGATCTCGGTCATCAGGCTGGCGCTGGCCTGGCTGATGGCGCAGCCGCGACCGTCGAAATGCAGGTCCTGGATGATGCCGTCATCACCCACGGTCAGGTAGATGGCGATCTTGTCCCCGCACATGGGATTGTCGCCCCTGGCCGTGCGGTTGAAGGCACCGGGCTTGCCGAAATTCCGCGGGTGTTTCCCGTGGTCCAGGATCACTTCCTGATAAAGATCGCGAAGGTCATCAAACATTCTGGTGCCGCCTCAACCGAAGAACGCTTTGCAGGCCTGAACAGCCTCCACCAGGGCATCCACTTCGCCCTCAGTATTATATAGGCCGAAACTGGCCCGCGCGGTGGCCCCCACCCCGAACCGGTCCATCAATGGCTCCGCACAATGGCGCCCCACACGCACCGCCACCCCGCCACGATCCAGCAAGGTGCCGATATCGTGGGGGTGGATGCCGTCCATGGTGAAGCTGATGATGGCCGCCTTGTCCGGGGCGTTGCCGATGATGCGCAGTCCCTCGATCTCCGACAGCTTGTGCGTGGCATAGGCCAGCAGGCGCTGTTCATGCGCCTGGATGGCGTCCATGCCCAAAGCCGTCACATAGTCGATGGCGGCGCCCAGCCCGATCCCCTCCACGATGGCCGGCGTTCCGGCCTCGAACCGGTAGGGCGCCTCGCGATAGGTCGTCTTCTCGAAACTGACCGTGCTGATCATGTCGCCGCCACCCTGCCAGGGGGGCATGGCGTCCAGCAGCTCCTTGCGGCCATAGAGCACGCCGATGCCGGTGGGGCCATACAGCTTATGGCCGGTGAAGACGTAGAAATCGGCATCGATGGCCTGGACGTCCACCGGCTGGTGGACGGCGGCCTGGCTGCCGTCGAAGATCACCGTGATGCCCTTGGCATGGGCCAGACGGGATATGCGGGCCGCCGGGTTCACCGTGCCCAGCACGTTGCTGGCATGGGTGATGGAGACCAGCTTGACCTCCGGCGTCAGCATGGCCTCATACGCGTCCATGTCCAGGCTGCCATCGTCCAGGACGGGCACCACCTTGATCTCGATGCCGATCCGGTCACGCAGCAGCTGCCAGGGCACGATATTGGCGTGGTGTTCCATCCAGGAGATGATCACCGCGTCACCGGCCTTAAGGAACTTGCCCCCCCAGCTATGGGCCAGCAGGTTGAAGGCCTCGGTGGCGTTGCGGGTGAAGACGATGTTCTCGTGGCTGGGCGCGTTCAGGAATTTGGCCACCTTGCCGCGCACCGCCTCGTACAGGTCGGTGGAACGCTGCGACAGGAAATGCACGCCACGATGCACGTTGGCATAGTCGTTTTCCAGCAGGTGCGACATTGCGTCGATCACCTGGCGCGGCTTCTGCGCCGACGCGCCATTGTCCAGATAGACCAGGGGCTTGCCGGGACGGCCCTTCTTCTCATGCACCAGCCGCGTCAGGATCGGGAAATCCTGGCGGATGCGGGTCACGTCGTAGGGGGCATTGCCCAGCTTGTGCAGCACTTCACTCATGATCGTCCCCGATGGCGCGGCGCAACCAGTCGCGCCCCTGGCCGAGAAGATATGTGTCCACCCGCATCCGGCGCTCGTATCCGTGACGCAGGAAGAATTCCGGATGCTGGTAATCCATGGGCATCACCGTGGCCCAGCGGCAGCCCGCTTGCGCCCCGGCCGCCTCCAGCTCACCCAGCAATTGCCGGCCGATCCCGTGTGCGCGCCATTCCGGCTCGACATGCAGATCGACCAGGGTCAGATAGGCGCCGTCCACCACGGCCAGGGCCGCCCCAAGCCGCGTGCCGGCACCATCCACCGCCTCCACCGTCAGTTCGGTATAGGGATCGGGGATGGTCAGGTACCAGTGCGCGTCCAGGCCGTTTTCCACCGCCTGGACATCCGCCGCATCGGGCGCTTCCGCCCGGTGCAGATAAAGGCCGGGAGGCAGCGGCAGGGCCGCACCGGTCGCCAGCGGCGCCTTGCTGAAATAATGTCGTGCATGGCCCCAGGTGAAGTCGGCGAACACGCCCTGGGCCGTGAACCCGTAGCGCGGATAATAATCCGGCCCCTGGAACCCCATGGTGGAGAGATAGAGCCGGCCAGCACCCGCCGCCACGGCGGCGTTCTCCGCCGCGCGCAGCAGGGCCGCACCCAGCCCCTTGCCGCGCCAGGGCGCATCCACCCACAGGACATGCATATAGGCATCGCTGGCATAGAGCCAGATCACCGCACCCGCCTGGATCGTGCCGGCCGTGTCGCGGATGAACAGGCCCAGCGGCCGGCGTTCCACGCCCAGGGCCGCCTTTTCCGCCGCCATGGCCTTGCCATGCAGCCAGCCCATCACCTCCCCATCCGCCGGGTGGCGGTGGGTGAAGCTCAAGACCGGGTGGCGGGACAGGCTGTCGGGCATGGGTTCAGCGCGTCCCCATCCAGCTCTCGGCGCGGGCACGGAAATAGGCCCGCACCTCCTCGTCGATGATCTCGTCCAACGCCTCGTCCAGGAAGGCGCCGATCAGCAGGACGCGGGCCGCGTCGCGCGGGACGCCGCGGGCGCGCAGATAGAACATCTGGTCCTCGTCCAGCTCCCCGGCGGTGGCGCCATGGCTGCACTTCACGTCGTCGGCGTAAATCTCCAGCTCGGGCTTGGAATTGATCTCGGCATTGTCCGACAGCAGCAGGGCGCGGTTCAGCTGGTAACCATCGGTCTTCTGCGCGTCGGGACGCACGATGATCTTGCCCTGGAACACCGCGCGGGCCGACCCGTCGATGACGCCCTTCACCACCTCGCGGCTGGTGCAGTTGGGCTTGGCATGGTCGATCAGGGTGGTGATGTCGCTGACTTGGTTGCCGCGGATGGCATAGGCGCCGGACACCCGCGCCTCGATCCCCTCGCCACCCAGCACCTGTCGGGCCTCATGCCGGGCCAGACGCGCGCCCAGGTTCAGGACGAACGTGTCGTAGGTGGCCTCATTGCCCAGCACCGCCGTGACATTGGCCAGATGGAAGGCCTCCAGGCTTTCGGTCTGCAATTTGTAATGATGCAGGCGGGCCTTGGCGCCGACGCGGATATCGGCGGCGATGTTGCTGACATAGGCGCTCGCATCGGCACCCGTATGATGCTCGACGATCGTGGCCTCGGCTCCGTCGGCGATATCCACGACGATGCGCGGGTGCCAGAGGCTGGCCTTGTCACCCGCCGTGGCGGCGATGAACACCAGTTCCACCGGGCTGGCCAGCTTCACGCCGGCGGCCACGCGCAGCACGGCCCCTTCGGCCAGGAAGGCGTTGTTCAGAGCGCGGAAGGTGCCGGTGGTGTCACCATCCAGCAGGGCGGCCAGACCGGCGGGGTCGCGGGTCAAGGCCGAAGACAGGCTTTCCAGCACCACGCCGTCCGGCAGTTCACCCACACGCGACAGGTCGGCGCGGAACTGCCCGGCCACGAACACCAGCCGCGGGCCCTGGGCCTCCAGCGCCGACGGGATGGCATCCACCGCCACCGTGGCGGCATCGGGCGCCGGGGCGAGCACCAGCTTGTCCAGCCCGCGCAGATTGGTGAATTTCCAGGCCTCGATCCGCGTGGTGGGCAGGCCGCCCTTGGCGAAGCGGTCCAGGCCGGCGCCGCGCAGGCTGGCCAGCGCCGGGGTACCGCCCAGCGACGGGTGCAGCGCCGTCACCTGTTCAACGAAGCCCTTGGCGGCCGTCTGGTTCTGTTCGTCGCGCATCGTTCAAAGCTTCATGTCGTAGAAGTTCATGTTCAGGCCCGGCACGTCGTATTCGGCATAGCCGAAGCGCCGGAACCCATGCTGCGGATAGAATGTCGGCGCCTGGCAATCCATGGTCTCCACCGCGGCGCGCGTGCAGCCCAGCTTGCGCCCCTCGTCCAGCGCGGCGGCCAGCATGGCGAAACCGGTGCCGGTGCCGCGCAGGCTGTCGTCCAGCCAGACCATGTCGACCATGAAGTCGTTTTCCACGGCATAGCAGAGGGCGGCACCACGCGGTGTGCCGGCCGACACATCGCGGACATAGGCCGCCACCAGCTTCACCGGCGCTGCCAGCAGACCCTGCCGGCGGGCATCGGTAATGCGCCAGATTTCCTTGGCCAGACGCTTGGGGGCCGGTTCATGCACCGCCAGCGCCAGACCCGGGGCGGCGGGTTCCGCCCCACGGGCCAGCCGCTTTTCCAGCACGGTGAAATTGCCGCCCCTTATGTGGGGGCCGATCACCTGCCGCACGCCATAGCCGGCCGCCAGATAGGGGGCGGTGTCGTCATGCGACCGCACCACCATGATCAGCCTGTCGGCGTCCCGGCGGACCAGTTCCGCCTCCGTCCGTGCCAGCACGGCAGCGATGGCGGGACCCGGTTCAACGCCCGGCACGACCCAGATGCCCCAGAAGCAATAGGCGTCGCGACCCCATTGCGAGATCGACAGGCCGGCCCGCAGGTCGGCGCTCTCCTGGTCGCTGGCCACGATGCTGAACCGGCCGGTGACGGCCGGCAGGGCGGCGGCGTTATAGGCCATCAACCCGCCCAGCACGATATCCGCGTCCGGTCCGGTGACCGGCACGCCATATTCGATGCTGATGCGGACATCCGGGGCGGTCATGGATCAGGCCGCCTCGGTCACGCCGAACTGGGCATAGCCGTTGGCCTCCAGCTCCAGCGCCAGCTCCTTGCCGCCGGTCTTCTGGATGCGGCCATGGGCCAGGACATGCACGACGTCGGGCACGATGTAATCCAGCAGGCGCTGGTAATGGGTGATGACCAGCATGCCGCGTTCGGGCCCGCGCAGCTTGTTCACGCCTTCGGCCACGATCTTCAGCGCGTCGATATCCAGGCCGCTGTCGGTCTCATCCAGGATCGCCAGCTTGGGCTGAAGCACGGCCATCTGCAAAGCCTCGTTGCGCTTCTTCTCACCACCGGAGAAGCCGACATTGACGGCGCGCTTGATCATCTCGTCCGTCATGGACAGATCCTTGGCCTTGGCCCGGATCAGCTTCAGGAACTGCATGGCGTCCAGCGGCGTCTCCCCCTTGCTCTTGCGGATGGCGTTCAGCGCCTCCTTCAGGAAGGTGGTGTTGGTGACGCCGGGGATTTCCACCGGATACTGGAACGCCAGGAACAGGCCGGCGGCGGCGCGCTCCTCGATCTCCATGGACAGCAGGTCATGGCCGTCGAAGGTCACGGAACCCTCGGTGATCTCATAGCCCTCACGGCCGGCCAGCACATAGGACAGGGTGCTCTTGCCCGACCCGTTGGGGCCCATGATGGCATGCACCTCACCGGGATTGATGGTCAGATCGACCCCCTTCAGGATCGCCTTGCCATCGACCGAGGCATGCAGGTTCTTGATTTCGATCAGGGACATTTGCTGCTCCACTCAAATCTCATGGCGGAGGGCCGGGCCCTCCGCGTCATCTCTTCATCCAAGGGGCCTCAGCCCACCGAGCCCTCAAGGCTGATCGCCACCAGCTTCTGGGCTTCCACGGCGAACTCCATCGGCAGTTCCTTCAGCACTTCCTTGCAGAAGCCGTTGACGATCAGCCCGACAGCGTCCTCTTCGCTCAAGCCGCGCTGGCGGCAATAGAACAGCTGGTCCTCGCTGATCTTCGCCGTCGTCGCCTCATGCTCCACCCGCGCCGTGCGGTTGCGGCTTTCGATGTAGGGCACGGTGTGCGCCCCGCACTTGTCGCCGATCAGCAGGCTGTCGCACTGGGTGAAGTTACGGGCGTTCTGGGCCTTGGGCAGGATGCGGACCAGGCCGCGATAGGTGTTCTGCGCCTTGCCGGCGGAGATGCCTTTGGAGATGATCGTGGAGCGGGTGTTCTTCCCGATATGGATCATCTTGGTGCCGGTATCGGCCTGCTGCATATTGTTGGTGATGGCGACGGAGTAGAACTCGCCCACCGAATTGTCGCCCTGCAGGATGCAGCTCGGGTATTTCCAGGTGATGGCCGACCCGGTTTCCACCTGGGTCCAGCTGACCTTGGAATTGCGGCCGCGGCAGGCAGCGCGCTTGGTCACGAAGTTGTAGATGCCGCCCTTGCCATTCTCGTCGCCCGGATACCAGTTCTGGACCGTGGAGTACTTGATGGTGGCGTCATCCAGCGCTACCAGTTCCACCACGGCGGCATGCAGCTGGTTCTCGTCACGCTGCGGGGCGGTGCAGCCCTCCAGGTAACTGACGTAGGAGCCTTCGTCGGCGATGATCAGGGTGCGTTCGAACTGGCCGGTATTCTTCGCATTGATGCGGAAATAGGTGGACAGCTCCATGGGGCAGCGCACGCCCTTGGGGATATAGACGAAGCTTCCATCGGTGAAGACGGCGCAGTTCAGGGTCGCGAAGTAATTGTCGGAATAGGGGACGACGGTGCCCAGATACTGGCGCACCAGTTCCGGATGGGTCTTCACCGCCTCGCTGATGGAGCAGAAGACGATCCCCTTCTCCTCCAGCTTCTTCTTGAAGGTGGTGGCGACCGACACCGAGTCGAACACGGCATCGACCGCGATGGCCGGCATGTCGCCCGCCCCTTCGACCCCGGCCAGGATCGCCTGTTCCTTCAGCGGAATGCCCAGCTTCTCATAGGTCTTCAGCAGTTCGGGATCGACCTCGTCCAGCGACTTCGGGCCTGCCGTCTGCTTGGGCGCGGAATAGTAGTAGCTGTCCTGATAGTCGATGGGCGGGTAATGCAGCTTGGCCCAGTCCGGCTCGTCCATGGTCAGCCAGTGGCGATAGGCCTTCAGCCGCCATTCCAGCAGCCATTCCGGCTCGCCCTTCTTGGCGGAGATGAAACGGACGATATCCTCCGACAGGCCCTTGGGTGCCGTTTCGGATTCGATGTCGGTGAAGAAGCCGTACTTGTACTTCCCCTCCGCCAGGCTCTTGACCTGTTCGATCGTCTGTTCAGTGGCGGCCATATCCGTCGCTCCCCTTCGCCCTTCAACCAGCCGTCGACCGACCCGCCAGCGCCGCGCGGGCGGCAGGCTTGGGGTCAAAATCGAACAGGCTGGGCGTGGCCATGTCGGCCAGCGTCACATCCTCCAGCGCCCGGCGCACGGCACCGTTCACCTTTTCCCAATGGGTCTTGCGTGAGCACAGGCTCTGCACGCCGCAGCCGCCCGACCCGCCATCGACGCAGTCGGTCAGGGCGATGGGCCCCTCGATCGCTTCGATGATATGGACGACATTGATGCGGGCGGGTTCGCGCGACAGGCTGTAGCCACCCAGCGCACCCCGGTGCGATTGCAGCAGCTCGCCCCTTGCCAGCAGCTTCAGCAGCTTCTGCACCGTGGGCATGGGCAGGCCCGTGCGGTCGGCCAGTGAATTCGCCGTGTGCAGCGCGCCGTCGGCATGCGCCAGCGTGGTCAGGACCACCACGGCGTAATCCGTCATCTTGCTGAGCCGCAGCATGGCTTGTTGCGAACCTTTCTCAATACAGGACCAATTTGGTACCGATTAAGTGATCCGCTGCGGCGCGATAGTCAAGCGCCCGCACCTTTCAGGGGGGCAAGGGGCAGGCATGCAGTGCGATAATACAAAGTCCCGGTGATCGTCACCGATCGCTGCCCCCAGGGTCGCCGACGAACCGAACGCATCGGCAATTGGTATGAGCCCCGTTTTTACCCAGCATGGTTGATAGTCATGCGGTGAGCGGGATTTTACCGCCCCGCACCATACGTCATTGGGCGTTGCCCACCGGCCAGGATGGGCGCAGCATTCATCTCATGACGGGGGCGATTAGGACCAATCCCCGCCATGACCGACCGATCCTGATGAAGGGCGGCCGGACAATCGGCCGGATTTATCGCGGCGAGGCCGCCGCCACAGTGCGGTTGAATATGGCTTGTGCCCATCCGGCTGAAGCCGAGAGGCTATCGAAGACATGGCGGGTCGTCTCCTGGTTGGGACGGTCCGCCATCTTTGTTTTAAGGGTATTTTTTGTTCCCTCAAGCGCCGGGCGCCGCCATCCGGCGGCATTTATGCCGCTGGTATCCCTTACCTGCCTTCACGCCAGCAGCGCTTCCTGTTCGATGGTCAGGCTCATGTCGTCGGCGTCCCAGAATCGGGGCAGGCGGCGGTCGAAGCGGATAGCGCCCAGCACGCGGTCATCGCCGTCGCTGCAGGAAAAGGGCAGCAGCAGCCGGTCATAGCGTACCTTGTCGCCACCCGGCAGGTCGACGCGCACACGGCTCCAGTGCGGCCGGCCGCTTGCACGGGCGGTTACATAGCTTTCCGCCGTCACCCGGAAACCCGGCGACTTGGTGGCGTCGCGCAGGCCGCGGCCCGTCAGGTCGCGACCGGTGAACTCCACCAGCTCGGTTCCATAGAGCGTATAGCGCGCCTCCACCCCGCTGCGCGGGAAGCGGGCCATCAGCAGATGGCCCAGCCAGGGCTTCAGATCGAAGACCAGTTCCCCCGTCCATAAGGGCAGCAGCCCGTCCCGCGGCAGCGCACGCCACCAGGGCAGCAGGGGTTGCAACAACGCCGGCGGATGCTCCTCCCCGAGGGGAAGCGGCGGCGGTTGCGACGGGTTGGCAGAGCCGGATTGCATGGGGCGCTGACCAAATGTTGAACAAGGGTGGCCATGGTGCGCCCGTCCCGACGCCCTGTCCACATTCACCGCAGTGCAATATGTTGAATCCCCTCAGGCGCCCGGTGCTGTCATCCAGCGGCGCATTCAGGCCACCCGCGCGCCGCCACGGTCGGTCTGGGCGTTCTTGTGGACGACCAGGGTGACCTTGTCGTTCATCATATGCAGCTGCTTGGCCGATTTGGTCGGCAGCGGGATGCGCTGGTTGATGCAATAGAAGATCAGGCAGGCGGCCAGGGTGGGATTGTCGATCCAGCTGACCTGCCGCGTGCCGTCATCCAGGCCGATATGCAGGGCGCAGCGCACTTGCGGTTCCGTCTGTATCTCCAGCCGGATGATGCTACCCGACGGCAGGGGATTGCCGGCGCGCTTGTGGTAATCCACGACTGCGCGGATCACCTCTTCATTGGTGAAGATGATATGCCGGATCTCAGTGGGCATGACGGCTTTCCCCGACCATCGCCTGCGATGGACAGGATATCAGGTTGGCCATGCCGGAACAGCGCTGCATCTGCCAGACCCGAACATCAGGATTGTCGATATGGAAACTCTGCGATTGGCAGGAGGAGGAATGGTGGAGCCGAGGAGGATCGAACTCCCGACCTTCGCATTGCGAACGCGACGCTCTCCCAGCTGAGCTACGGCCCCACACTATCGATCCCGCAAGAACAGCGGGCCTCCGAAGTGGCGCGGATAATGCTGATCCGGCCCCCGCCTGTCAAGCATGCCATCATGGCCCCGTTCCACTTTGCCCGCACGCCCCCATGCCGCTTCGGCGGTGGGGGTGGACAGGGCGGGGCGGCGACATTACGTTCCAGGGAAGATTGAGAGGGGGCGGTGCCGCCGCCCCGGCCATCGATAGGACGATCATGGACCCGCTGCTGCGCACCATCGCCGAAATCATCTATGTGGCGCTGGATCTCTATGTCTGGGTGCTGATCATCTCGGCCATCCTCTCTTGGCTGATTGCCTTCAATGTCGTCAACACCCGCAACCGCGTCGTCTATACCATCTCCGACGTGCTGTACCGGTTGACGGAACCCGCACTGCGGCCCATCCGCAATGTGTTGCCCAACCTGGGTGGCGTCGATCTGTCGCCCATCGTGCTGATCCTGGTGATCATGTTCCTTCAGCGCCTGATCCTGAATTACGGCCTGTTGAGCTGATGGCCAAGCCGCCGCTGGAACCGGCCCAGGGCGGCGTGCGCCTGTTCGTGCGCGCCACGCCGCGTGCCAGCCGCAACGCCGTGCAGGGTGTGGCGGAGGGGGCGGACGGCAGGCAACAGGTGAAGATCGCGGTGACGGCGGTGCCGGAGGATGGCAAGGCCAATGCCGCGATCATCGAGCTGCTGGCCAAAGCGTGGCGAATTCCGAAAAGCAGCATCGGCGTCGTCGCGGGTGGCACCGACCGGTCAAAGATATTATTCGTTGCCGGGCAAACGGACGCCCTGATGTCCCGGCTGACGGATTGGCTGGGCGGGCTTTAGCATCATATAGATAGAGAGACGGGGAGACCGGGCATGGCCGAGGCACGCATCATCGATGGCAAGGGCTTCGCCGCCGGGCTCCGGTCCCGCATCGGTGCCGCCGTGGAACAGCTGCGCACGACGCATGCCCTGGTCCCCGGCCTGGCCGTGGTGCTGGTGGGCGAGGACCCGGCCAGTTCCATCTATGTCCGCAACAAGGGTGAGCAGACCCGCGAGGCGGGGATGCATTCCGTCACCCACCGCCTCGACGCGTCGGTCAGCCAGGACGAATTGCTGCGCCTGGTCGACCAGCTGAACAAGGACCCGTCGATCCACGGCATCCTGGTGCAGTTGCCCCTGCCCG
Source organism: Niveispirillum sp. KHB5.9 (assembly GCF_048066115.1). Lineage (NCBI taxonomy): Bacteria > Pseudomonadati > Pseudomonadota > Alphaproteobacteria > Rhodospirillales > Azospirillaceae > Niveispirillum > Niveispirillum sp. KHB5.9. The sequence continues at coordinate 248,562 of NZ_JBLTYX010000003.1, forward strand.
CCCATATCGACGCCCAATCCGTGCTCTCCTCCATCGATCCCGCCAAGGATGTGGACGGGTTCCATGTGGTCAATGCCGGGCGGTTGGCCGTGGGCCTGCCGTCGCTGGTGCCCTGCACGCCGCTGGGCTGTATGCTGCTGCTGAAGGATATTGTGAAGGATCTGCGCGGCCTGCATGCCGTTGTCGTCGGCCGGTCCAACATCGTGGGCAAGCCCATGGCCCAGCTGCTGCTGCAGGCCGATTGCACCGTGACCATCGCCCATTCCCGCACGCGTGACATCGCGTCGGTCTGCCGGGAGGCCGATATCCTGGTCGCCGCCGTGGGGCGGCCGGAAATGGTGCGCGGCGACTGGATCAAGGAAGGCGCCATCGTCATCGATGTCGGCATCAACCGCGTGCCGGCCCGCGATCCGGAAGCGGCCGCCGCCGGCAAGACCCGTATCGTCGGCGACGTTGCCTATGCCGAAGCGGCGTCTGTGGCCGGCGCCATCACCCCGGTGCCGGGCGGGGTGGGGCCGATGACCATCGCGTGCTTGCTGGCCAACACCGTCACCGCCGCCTGCCGGTCGGCAGGGGTGGCAGTTCCAGACGGGATCGGCCTTTGATTACCGCTTACGTCCGCGATGCGGCAGGGCTGCATGCCCAGGCCCTGGCCACAGGGGAAGCCGTTCCCCCGGGCACGGTCTGGCTGGACCTGCTGTATCCGGACGAGACGGAACGGCTGACTGTTTCCAACCTGCTGTCGGTCGATCTGCCGACACAGGATGATATCAACGAGATCGAAACCTCCTCGCGCCTCTATACCGAGGGCGATGTGGCGTTCATGACCACGCCGGTCATCGTGCGCTCGGCCAGCGGGCCGCTGGAACGCGGGTTGCTGACCTTCGTCCTGGCACCCGACATGTTGGTCACCATCCGGCATACCGAGCCCCTGTGGTTCGCCATTTTCGCGGCCCGCGCGTTGCGGCAGGCGGAACTGGTGTGCAATCCGCTGGAGGCGTTCCTGGGCCTGCTGGAGGCGGTGGTGGACCGGGCGGCCGACGTGCTGGAACGGGTGACGGCGGACCTGGACCGGCTGTCGCACCGCGTCTTCGCCGATCATGAGGACCGGACGGTGGAACCGCTGGTCGGCCGCGATGGCGGCGTGGTCCAGCGCAAACAGGTGGTCGACCGGCAGCATGTGCGCCGCCGCCCACCCACCACCGTGTCCATGCGTGCCGTGATCAACGCCGTGGGCCGGGCGGGCGACCTGACGCAGAAGGTGCGCGACAGTCTGGCGGGGCTGGAACGGCTGGTGGCATTCGCCACCACGGTGGCCGGCCCGCGCATGAACAAGGACCAGAAATCCCGGCTGAAGACCATCGGCCGCGACGTGCATTCCCTGGTCGAACATGCCGCCTTCCAGGCCATGCAGACCAATTTCCTGCTGGATGCGACCCTGGGCGTGATCAATATTCAGCAGACCAACATCATCAAGATCTTCTCGGTGGCGTCCGTCGCCTTCCTGCCGCCGACCCTGGTGGCCAGCATCTATGGCATGAATTTCGAGCATATGCCGGAGCTGGACTGGACCTGGGGCTATCCGCTGGCGCTGGGGCTGATGGTTTTGGCCGCGTTGGGGCCGCTCTGGTATTTCCGCAAGCGCGGGTGGTTGTGATTGATCGCGCGTAGGTCAGGTCGAGCCATAGGCGAGCCCCGACATTCACAGGCGCCGAAGCCTGTCAGGGCTCGGGCTTGCGCCCTCGACCTGACCTACGGCTCATTTCCGTCAAGCCCCCCGCGGCGCCCACAGGATCGCCGCCGCCCCCACCAGGCAGAGCGCGGCACCAGTGACATCCCACCGGTCGGGCCTTTGCCCCTCCACCAACCACAGCCAGGCCAGGGAAGCGGCGATATAGACGCCACCATAGGCCGCATAGGCGCGGCCCGCCGCGTCCACCGGCACGCGCGTCAGCACCCAGGCGAACAGGGCCAGACTGGCCATGCCGGGTGCCAGCCACAGGGCCGAGCGCCCTTCCCGCATCCAGGCCCAGAAGGCGAAACAGCCGGCGATCTCCGCCAAGGCGGCCACGATATAAAGAAGGATCGTGCCGCTGGCCAAGGCCTCAGCCCTTCTTCATCACCAGTGTGGACCAGTCGCCCAGGCGGTAGCGCTTGACCAGGCGCAGGCCCTGGGCGCGGTGGGCGTTGATGACCAGCGGTTCCTGGCGATGCAGCAGGCCGGACAGGATGCAGATGCCGCCCGGCACCAGATACTTGTCCAGCGCCGGCGACATTTTGGCCAGGGGGCGGGCCAGGATGTTGGCCACGATCATGTCGAACTTGCCATGCTTGCGCACCGCTTCGGCTGCGTAGCCGTTGGCGGCGTACAGCTTCACCAGCTTGTGCACGCGGTTCAGTTCGGCATTTTCCGTGGCGATTTCGATCGACAGCTTGTCGATATCGACACCGATCACCGGCTTGCGCGCCAGCTTGGCGATGGCGAAGGCCAGGATGCCGGAGCCGCAACCCATGTCCAGCGCGTTGCGGAAGGTGCCGCGCCCGCGCTGGGCGAATTCGGAGATGGCACGCAGGCAGCCCTGGGTCGTGGCATGCTCACCCGACCCGAAGGCCATGGCGGCTTCGATCTGCAAACCCAGCTTGCCCTTGGGCACCGGCTTCTTGTGGTGGCTGCCATGGATGAAGAAGCGCCCGGCCTCGATCGGCGGGAAGGACAGATAGGTCTTGGTCACCCAGTCGATGGGGGCCAGCGGTTCCTTGGTCAGCTCCGGTTCGGCAATGCCATGGGCGGCAGCCAGCACGGCCAGCTTCAGGCCGATGCGGCTGGTGTCCGGCTCGCTGTAGGAGGTGCATTCGATCAGCCACTGGCCGCCCTCCTGCAACTCGAAGGTGGAGACGGCGTCGACATGCGGTTCCACCATATCGGCGAAAACGGGGACCAGCGCCTCCGGCACTTCGAACGCGACACGCCACATCGGCTGCATGGAACTCTCCGCCAACAAAACCTTGGGATGATGGGCCTTTCTAGCCGCAGTGCCGTTGCCGGACAATGGCGCTTTGCGGCGGGGACAGTTGCGGCAAAGTTTCATGTCCCTCAGGCGCCGGGCGCCCGCATCCGCGGGCTTGGCTTACGCGCCCACGTGAGCGCGGGCCGGCGGTCGCCAGCCTCCAAGGGCCAGCCTCCAAGGGCATGAGTCAAAAGCTCATGCCCTTGGTATTGCACGACTTCACCTTCCGTTACGGAAGGCGTATGTGGTGCCGGACAGTCACGCAACCGCGAAACACAACCATCATGTTTCCGCCGGAAACCCGTCAAATCCCTGAAATATAACAATGCTATCCGCCCCTTGTGCGCCGCAGCAACCATGCCGGCGACCGAAGGGATGCCTAATAATGAACCATCGTCAGCTGATCCAGGCGACAGCACTCGCCACCCTGTTCGCCGTCTCCCCCGCCCTCGCCCAGACCACCCAGGTGGCCGAAGCCGCCGCCGAGCCCGTGCTGCTGGAAGAGATCATCGTCTATGGCCGTGGCGAAGCCCGCCAGGTCCAGGGCGTGACCGCCGCCGCCATCGCGCTGGAAGCGCCGGGCACCAGCCCGCTGAAGGCCATCGAGAACCTGCCCGGCGTCAGCTTCCAGTCGGCCGACCCGTTCGGCAATTACGAATGGTCGGCCCGTATCTCCATCCGCGGCTTCAACCAGAACCAGCTGGGCTTCACCCTGGACGGCGTGCCGCTGGGCGACATGTCGTACGGCAACCATAACGGCCTGCACATCTCCCGCGCCATCAGCTCAGAGAATGTCGGTGAGGTGACGGTGGCCCAGGGTGCCGGCTCGCTCTCCACCGCGTCCTCCAGCAACCTGGGCGGCACGGTGCAGTTCACCTCGCACAAGCCGTCCAAGGAAGCCGGCGCCTATGTCGCCGGCATGTTCGGCAGCGAGAGCACGGGCCGCGGCTTCGTCCGCCTGGAGACGGGCGAGCTGAGCACCGGCACCAGCGCCTATATCAGCTATACCCGCCAGAATGCCGAGAAGTGGAAGGGCAATGGCATCCAGAAGCAGGATCAGGCCAATTTCAAGGTCGTCCAGAGTGTGGGCGAGGGCGAGGTCAGCGCCTGGCTGAACTGGTCCGACCGTCGCGAGAACGACTACCAGGACCTGTCTTTGCAGATGATTGACCGCCTGGGTTACGACTGGGACAATTTCGCCAAGGACTGGGCCACGGCCCTGCGCGTGGCCGACATCTATAACGGCCTGGCCACCGGCCCGTTCCCGGGCAAGATCCAGACCGTGGATGACGCCTATTATGACGCCGCCGGCCTGCGCAAGGACACGATCGGTGCGGTGAACTTCACCTATCCGCTGACCGACAGCCTGAAGCTGGACCTGACCGGCTATGGCCACCAGAATGACGGCCAGGGCCTGTGGTTCACGCCCTATACCCCGACGCCGGGCGGTGCCCCGATGTCGATCCGCACCACGGAATACAGCATCGAACGCGTCGGCGGCATCGGCCAGCTGACAGCCGAGGTGGGCGACCACAGGGTCAGCGGTGGCGTGTGGGTCGAGGATAACGACTTCAACCAGGCCCGTCGCTTCTATGGCCTGAACCGTGCCTCGCCGGGCCGGTCCTCCACCCAGTTCCAGACCGGGGCCATGGCCACGCAGTGGGAATACGACTTCAATACCAAGACCACGCAGTTCAACCTGTCCGACACGTGGAAGGTCACCGACCAGCTGACCGTCAATGCCGGCTTCAAGTCGCTGAATATCGAGAATACGGGGGCCACCGTCGCCGGCCCGGTCAAGAACGGCAAGATCAAGGCCAAGGACAATTTCCTGCCCCAAGCCGGCATCGTCTATGAAATCGACGACGAGCATCAGGTGTTCGGCTCCTATGCCGAGAACATGCGCGCCTTCGAATCGTCGGGCACCGGCGGTCCGTTCAGCACGACGAAGGTTGCCTTCGATGCGATCAAGGACAATCTGGAACCGGAAAATTCCCGTACCTTCGAGCTGGGCTGGCGCTTCCGTGTCGATAATTTCCAGGGCTCGGTGGCCGCCTATGACGTCAAGTTCGACGACCGCCTGCTGACCGTCACCGTCGGCTCGGGCATCCAGGGCCTGCCGCCGTCGCTGCAGAATGTCGGCAGCGTCACCACCCGCGGTATCGAGGCTGCCGGCACCTTCAAGGTGATGGACGCCGTCTCGCTGTTCGCCTCCTACACCTATAATGACAGCGCCTATGACGATAACGTCCTGGACGGCACCAATGTCATCGCCACCAAGGACAAGACCGTCGTCAATTCGCCCAAGCATCTGCTGAAGGGCGAGGTCAGCTACGACGACGGCAACCTGTTTGCCACGCTGGGCGCCAACTACACGTCCAAGCGCTATTACACCTACCTGAATGACGGTGCCGTCGATGCCTATACGCTGGTGGAAGCCAGCCTGGGCTATCGGTTCGAGGGCAGCGACTGGCTGGAAGGGGCGGAGCTGCAGGCCAACGTCACCAACCTGTTCGACAAGAAGTATGTCTCGACCATCGGGTCGAACGGCTTCGTCAACAGCGACCCGACCGGGGCCGCCCAGACCCTGCTGGCCGGCGCACCGCGCCAGTTCTTCGTCTCGCTGAAGAAGCAGTTTTAAGTTTCGTGTTCCTCAAGCGCCGTAGCGGCTTCCGAGTTCCGGAAGCCGCTCTGCCCGGCACCTCTCATCTCTCTCTTCCCTGATGTCGCCTTGAACGGGGCGGGCCGCCGGTCCGCTCCGTCTTTTCTTTGACCGACAGGATGCCCCCATGACCCTGCTCGACCGCCGTTTGCTGCTGACCGGGCTTGCCGCTTCCCCGCTCGTGGTCCAGGCCGCCCAGGCGCAGAGCGTCCGCCGCCTGCCCGCCGACGCCACGCCCACCCGCATCGCTTTTGGTTCCTGTGCCCACCAGACCAAGGATCAGCCGATCTGGGACGCGATTCTGGCGGCCAAGCCCGACCTGCTGGTGCTGCTGGGCGACAATGTCTATCTCGACACCCGCAATGTCGACGACATGAAGGCCAAATACGCCATGCTGGCGGCCAAGCCGGGGTTCCAGCGGGTGCGCGACGCCATTCCCATCGTCGCCACCTGGGACGATCATGATTTCGGCGAAAATGATGCCGGTGCCGACTATCCGATGAAGGAGCATAGCCGCAAGCTGTTCTGCGACTTCTTCGGCGAAGCGGCCGACAGCGTACGCCGCACCCGGCCAGACGGCATCTATACGGCGTACGAGTTCGGGCCCAGGGGCAAGCGGTTGCAGGTGATCCTGCCCGACCTGCGCTGGAACCGTACGGCGCTGGCCACCATCGACATGGGTGGCAAGGAATACAAGGAATGGGCCACGGCCCGGCATGAGGCCGGCCAGACCGTCCCCGGCCCCTATGCCCGCCTGCCCGAGGATGCGGCCACGCAGCTGGGTGCGTCGCAATGGCAATGGCTGGAGGCGCAAATGGCCCGGCCCGCCGACCTGCGCATCCTGGCATCCAGCCTGCAGGTGGTCTCCGATTTCCCCGGCTGGGAAGCCTGGATCAACTTCACCCATGACCATCAGCGCCTGATCGAGGCGATCCGCGAGAAGCAGGCCAACGGCCTGTTCTGCATCTCCGGCGACACGCATTACGCGGAAATCTCAAAGCTGGACTGGAACGTGCCCTATCCGCTGTGGGACTTCACCTCGTCCGGCCTGACGGAGGTCTGGCCCGTCCTGCCGCCCAACGCGCGACGGGTGGGCGAGGCTTACCGGGCGCAGAATTTCGGCCTGATCGAGATCGACTGGGCGAAACAGGCGGTCACCGTCACCATCCGCGATGTCGGCGGGGCGGAACAGCTGCGCCAGGTTCTGGCGATGGCGGATTTGCGGTAGTTACTTCGTCCCGAACAGGCGGTCCCCGGCGTCACCCAGGCCGGGGACGATATAGGCGTTCTCGTTCAGGTGGCTGTCAAGTGCCGCCGTATAGACCGGCACATCCGGATGGGCGGCGTGGAAGGTGCGCACGCCCTCCGGCGCCGATACCAGGGCCATGAAGCGGATCTGGCTGTCGGCCACGCCGTGGCGGTTCAGCACATCCACGGCATGCACGGCCGAATGGCCGGTGGCCAGCATCGGATCGACCAGGATGAAGATGCGGCCCGTCGGGTCGGGCAGCTTCACCAGATATTCCACCGGCCGCTTGGTTTCATGGTCGCGATAGAGCCCGATATGGCCCTCGCGCGCCGCCGGCACCAGTTCCAGCAACCCGTCGGCCATCACCAGCCCGGCGCGCAGGATCGGCACCACGGCCAGCTTCTTGCCCTCGATCACCGGCGCATCCATGGGGCAGAGCGGGGTTTCAATCCGCTCCGTGGTCATGGGCAGGTCGCGCGTCAGCTCATACCCCATCAGCAGCGCGATCTCGCGCAGCAGCTGCCGGAACCCCATGGTCGACCGGTCCTTGTCCCGCATGCAGGACAGCTTGTGCTGGATCAGCGGATGGTCGAGGACGAAGAGATTGGGGAAATCGCCGGTCATGGCCGTTCCTGACGGAGGTGGGTTTTATGCGGCGGCAACCATAGCTTGGTCGGCCGACATGAGCCAGCTTCACGGGCCTGTGCAAAATTTCCCCTTGCCTTGCGGGCGGTCGCACCAACCTTAATTCCATGGTCATGACCCAAACCCTTGGACCCGCCCCTTTGCTGCGCCGGTCGGTGCTGGCGCATCTCGGTGCCGCCATCCCGCTGCTGCTGGCCGTCGCCTGGGGGCTGGGGCAGGCGATGGGGGTGCCCTATGCCTATCCGGCTGCGGTGCTGGTGGCGTTCCTGCCGGTGCTGTGGTTCGCGCTGACCCGGTTGGGGGCGCATGCCGGTCCCGGCTGGGGCCACGCCAACCGCGTCACCCTGCTGCGGTCGGGCCTGCTGGCCCTGGTCGGGGGAACCCTGCCCTTCGCCCATGCGTTGGGCACAGGCCCGGCATGGGTGGTGGCGGTGATCGCCGTCACCGCCCTGGTCCTGGATGGGGTGGATGGTTGGCTGGCGCGCCGGCAGGGACTGTCCAGCCCCTATGGCGCCCGGTTCGACATGGAGATGGACACGCTCGCCATCCTCTATCTCTGCCTGCTGCTCTTTCTGTCGGGGGAGGTGGGGGCCTGGGTGCTGCTGTCGGCGCTGCTGCGGCCCCTGTTCGTGGCGGCGGGGTGGGTCTGGCCCGTGGTGGCCCGGCCACTGCCCCACAGCCAGCGGCGGCGGGTCATCTGCATGGTGCAGGTGGGGGTGCTGGCCCTGGCCGTCACGCCGCTGGCCGGGCCGCCGCTGACCGGCCTTGCGGTGGGTGCAGCGCTTGCGCTTTTGCTTTTCTCTTTCAGCGCCGATACGGTTTGGCTCCTGAGCCGCCGCGATGACGCCGGTGGAACGAAAAATGGATAGCATGGTTCTGGAATACGCCTCCGCCGATCACGCCACCCCGCCGGACCATGCGGCCCAGCGCGCGGTTGATCGCGCCCTGTCCGACCTGCGCCGGGGGGAGGTGCTGGTGGTCACGGCCGATGCTGGCCGGGCGCTGCTGGTCATGGCGGCGGAAGCGGTGACGACCCAGGCCCTGAACCATCTGGCGCAGCTGTCCGGTGCCGCCCCGTCCCTGGTGATCACCGGCCAGCGCGGCCGGGCCCTGGGCCTGGGCGTGCCCGTGGACGGGCCTGTGCGCGTTTCCCCGCCCGCCGGCCTGACCGCCGATCTGGTGCGCGACCTGACCGATCCCACCCGCCCGGCCCGTGCCGGCAAGGTGGCCGGTGCTGCTGCCATCGACGGTGCGGCGGAAGGGGCGGCCACCATTCTGGCCAAGATCGCCGGCCTGCTGCCCGCCGCCATCGTGGCATCGCTGCCCGGCGGACGCGGACCTGTGGATGCCGGCGCCTTCGCCCGCCGTCACGACCTGCTGACCGTGCGCGCGGCCGACATCGTCGATTACCGCCGCCGCTCCGCCCAGAGCCTGGCGCGCGTGGCCGAAGCCGCCGTGCCGCTGGAGGATGCGGAACGGACCCGCATCATCGCCTTCCGCCCCACCGATGGCGGGCCGGAACATCTGGCCATCGTCATCGGTGATCCGGCGCCGGGCCAGCCGGTGCTGGCGCGCCTGCATTCGGAATGTTTCACCGGCGATCTGCTGGGGTCCTTGCGCTGTGACTGCGGTCCGCAGCTGCGCGGCGCCATCAAGGAGATCGCGGAGGCCGGCCAGGGCATCGTCCTGTACTTGGCTCAGGAAGGGCGCGGCATCGGCCTGATGAACAAGCTGCGCGCCTATCGCCTGCAGGATGGCGGGCTGGATACGGTGGATGCCAACAATGTCCTGGGCTTCGATGCCGATGAGCGGGTCTATCTGCCCGCTGCCGGCATGCTGCGCCAGCTGGGCTTCGCCCAGGTGCGCCTGCTGACCAACAATCCTGACAAGATGGAACAGCTGTCGCGCTGGGGCGTGGAGGTGGTGGAACGCGTTCCCCACATCTTCCCCGCCAATGGCCATAACGAGGCCTATCTGCGCACCAAGGCCGAGAAGTCGGGGCATTTGTTTTAAGGTTTTTTACAGTTCCCTCAGACGCCGGGCGCCGCCATCCGGCGGCTTGGCTTGCGCGTCCATGGGGGCGCGGGCGCTCAACGCGCCAGCCAAGTCACATCGAAGATGTGACTTGGCATGACCCGGCAGGAATCTCCCTCCCGCACTTGGCACGGTCCCTGCATTGATGTTCCCGAACCCGGAGGAACGTCATGCCCCCCAGCGCCATCCATATGGACCAGATCCGTGCCAAGACCCAGCACCTGCACAGCGCGGCGCTGGAACGTCAGTCGGCTGCGGAAACGGCCAAGCCTGAAAAGGCGGACAAGGCGGATAAGGGCGAGGGCATGTCCTTCTGGGACGTGCTGGACGTGGTGAACCCGTTGCAGCATATCCCAGGCGTCAACAAGATCTATCAGGCCATCACCGGCGACACGATCCGCACCCCGGCCAAGATCGCCGGCGCCGCCCTGTTCTTCGGCCCCATCGGCATGGCCGTGGCCAGCGCCGATGCCGTGCTGGAGAAGGAAACGGGCAAAGATGCGCTGGGCCATGTCACCAGTGCCCTGGGCCTGGACAAGGACGCCCCCGCCGAGGCGCCGGCCGAGGATGATCCCTTCACCGTCACCGCCCCGCGCCTGCAAACGGCGGAAGCCGCCCCGGCCCCGCAGGAAGAACCCGCTGCCGCCGCGCCGGTGACCCCGTCCGGCCAGCCCATCGATCTGTCGGCCGGTCAGGCGGCCCTGCTGGAGCGGCTGATGAACGGTGGTGGGCAGGCTTTGCCCAGCGCGCCCGCCGCCGCTGCAACCGTTGCCGCCCCGGCGGCCGCTGTCACGCCCGCTCCCGCCGCCGTCACCGCCACTTCCATCAGTGCCCATGCCCCTGCCGCCGGTGGCATCGCCACGGCGAAGCAGTTGAAGGACCTGGAAGCCACGCCCGGTGCGTCGGCCGCCCTGACCGCCGCGCGCGGCATGGGATCGGCCGCCGTGGTGGCCAGCCTGCCGGCGCCGGGTGCATCGGGTGCCGGCGACAATCTGCTGGCCGCGATGGAACAGGACCAGCAGCGTTCCAAGAGCCCCAACATGGGCAGGGGCCTGGCGGATTACCGCGCCGCCGCCATTTCCAGCGGGTCCATGCAGATCAAGCCCGTCGTCGCCTCGCGTGCCAACCAGATGGCCCGTGCCGCCGGTGCCAACATGCCGGGCGCCAATGTCGCGACCCATCCCGCCATGACCACCCAGACGGTGAAGCCGCAGGCCGCCAGCACGGCCACCGTCGTGGCCCCGGCCGCGGTTCCGGTTGCCGAAACCGTCTCTAGCGTCCAGGCACAGCAGCAGCAGCAGCAGCAGCAGCAGCAGCAGCAGCCGGCCGCCGCCTGGCCACCGGGTGGGGCGACGCCGTTGCCCAAGGAACTGATCGCCGACATGATGAGCCGTGCCATGGACAAGTATCAGGCCGGCGGCCGCGCCACGGCCCCGGCGGCGGCCACGGGCGGTACCCTGCATTGATCGCCGCGTGCCGGTGGCGTATCCCATGATGATCCGCCCCCGCCGCAGGCCGTTCCCCGTGCGCTTCCTTCTTCCGCTTCTGCTCGCCCTGATCCTGACTGCACCCCCTGCCTGGGCAAATGATGCCGCACGGCTGGAGAAGGCGCGGGTGCTGATGGAACTGTCGGGCAGCGATGTCCTGGCCGATCAGGCGCTGCTGGCCGTGACGCGCCAGGCGGAAGAACTGATCGCGCATGAGAATCCAGGGCGGGAGGCGGAGGTGACGATCCTGGTCCGCGACCATTTCCTGCCCAAGGCAAGGGCGGCCCTGCCGGAACTGTCGCGCGGCATCACCGGCCTCTATGCAGCACATTTCACGGCCGCCGAACTGGATCAGATGATCGCCTTCTACCGCTCCCCGGCCGGGCGCAAGCTGGTGGCGCTGTCGCCCACCATCATGGCGCAGAGCATGTCGCTGGGCCAGGCTTGGGCGGAGGGCGTGGCCGACCGGGCGTGGGACAGCTTCACCAGGGCCGCGCGCGACCGTGGTCTGGCGGTGCCGAAGCAGCTGTGAGCCATCGGTCATTTCTCATGACCGCCGGCCCGGCTTCTCGAGGGAACTGAAAACTACCCCTTTACCGGCCGCACCGGCGGCATGGCGTTGCAGACATCGACATGGCCCGAGGCGCGGATGAAGAAATCATCCTGGCGAAAGCGCCGCGCGTCGCGCCACTTGGTGTAGGTCTCCGACTGGCCGGACAGGACCTCGATCTTTTCCCGCTCCGCCTCCGGCACGTCGGCGGCCAGCCGCACCGTGCTGATCGGCACGCGCTGTTCGACCTTCTCATAGAAGCCGAGCGCGCCCGTGCCGCGCGGCAGGGCGGTCAGCAGTTCCATGCCCTTCAGGACGCGGCCCACCAGGGTGATGACCCGGTCCAGCGGACGGGGGGAGTGGCCGATGACGGTGTACAGCTCCGCCCCGCTGCCGCTGTCCAGCGGCATGCCGCGCCCGACCCCGACAATGCCATAGCAATGGGTCATCCAGGCTTCGCCCGATTTCGGATCGCGGGCGGCGGGGAAGATATCGGAGATGCCGACCTCCGGCGCATAAGCGTCCGGATCGGGCAGCTTGGCGAAGGGCAGGCTCCTGGCCCCGTCCTTGACGGTGAATTCCGGTGCCAGCTTGTCCAGCGCCGTCTTCATCGGCTTGGGCGTTTCGTCGGGCATGCCCCATTGGGTCACGTAATTATCCTGCACGCGGACGATGAACGTGCCCTCGTACCAGTTCTCGCGTGCCAGCTTGCGCATGTTCTCCACATGCACGGGCGCGAATCCGGGCGCCAGTTCGATCACCACCCGTCCGCCCGGCAGTTCCATGTACAGCGTGTTTTCCGGCGCAGGCGCCCGCCAGTCGGTGGCGGGCGATGCCGCCAGCACTTCCGCCGGTGTGGCGCGCTTGGGCGCCTCCTCGGCGGTGGCTTGGATGGACAGGGCCAGCAGGGCGGCGGTGGCAAGCAAGGTCAGGCGCATGTCGCTTCTTCTTCTGGTCGTGGATTGCCGAAGCGGCAGCATCACAGAAGCGGCCCCGCCCTATCAAGGGGTGGTGAGGGGTTTGCCGGTAAACGGGTTCCAGCGTTTCGCCGCCAGCACCGCCCAGGATGTAGCGCCCAGATGCGGCTGACGGAAATAGAAGAAGTCGGCATCCTTGCTGTCGGGTCCGATGGCGAAGCCGGTGGACAGTTTCTCCCCGCGCGTGGCCCACAGGTAACCGCCGGGGCTGATGTCACTGACCAGGGTGGCCAGTATCGTATCGGCGCGTTCCCGATCACCGGCGGCAAACCAGGCCAGGGCGGCCTGGGCGGTGCCCTCCACCCAGACCCCATCGCGGTCGCCGTTGAAATCATAGCCGCCGGCCACGCCATGCACCTTGTCCGCATAGTCCAGGGCGCGCCGCCATTCTGTTGCGGCACCGGGCAGCAGCAGGGGCCAGAGCTGGGCATCCAGGCCGGAATTGCCATTATTCACGCTGGCCCCGTCTTCCAGGGTGCCAGTCGGGAAATGGCCGGCGCCCGTCCGCCACATCGCGTCCAGGAAGGAACGCGCCGATGCCTTGCCGGCGGGCCAGTCACCACCCTTGGCGCCCGACCTTTCCAGCCAGCCGAACAGGGCGACAAGGTCGGTATTATGTTCCGTGGCCTTCCACCCCAGCGGCCTTGTGCCGGCCCCGTCGCCATGCACGCCGCCGGTGAAGCCGCCGGGGCCCTTGGCGTCGGCGGTGTGGGCCAGCACCCAGGCGCCCAGCTTCGCGGCCCCGTCACGGTATTTCGGCTCGTCCAGCGCCTCGGCCAGGGTCAGCAGGGCCAGGCCGGCCCAGGCGACATTGCCGGTGGCGGTGCCGACCTGATAGGCATCCTCTTCCCAGCGCTGGGATTTCTGGTTCCACCAGCCATTGGGCGGGATGGGGAATTCCTGCTGCGGCCCGGCGCGATAGGTGGTGCGCAGCCGCCCCTGCGGTCCGGCCCGGTCACTGTCCACCGCCGACAATAGCGCGTCGCCAATGCGCCTGGCCTTGATGGCGCGGCGGCAGGCGACCAGGGCGATGGCGGCCAGCGCATTATCATAGGTGAAGGCGGCATTCTTCAGCGCATCCTCGGCCGGGGCCCCGGCACCGGACGGGTGGTCGAAGCTGCGCAGGAAGGCCGGCCCCTTGCCGGGCACGGCATCGACCGCCACCGTCAGCGCCCCGCACAGCCGGCTTTCCAGCAGCGCGTTGGGGCGAGCCTCCTGCGCTGTGGCCGGGAGGGTGAGGGAGAGCGCCAGGGTGGCGACGATCAGTCGGGCAGCGCGCATCAATCCGCCCGCTTCGGGGGCAGCAGGCATTCAACGGGAATGCGCAATACGCCGGAGAGCCGGGTCATGGCCTCCAGGCTGCCAGGTTTACGGCCGGATTCGATCTCGGAAAGATAAGAAGGGGATACGCTGGCCTGTTCGGCCAGTGCCTGCTGGGTGAGTTCCCGGTACTGGCGATAGACGCGAACGGGATGCATCCCATCCATGATCTGTTCAGCCAATTCAAAGGGAACAGCCTCTTCCTCACCCCGTTCCAGACGGCGCATAGCCGCTTGGATTTCCGCCATATCCTGCGCGTCTTCCAGCATCTCCAGCAGAGCCTCGAAATCGGCGCGGCGCAGGGTGACGCTTTCCTGGTCTTCATGGATCGGTCGCAAGGACAGGGCGTTCATCGATAGACCTCCCGACGGTTGCCGATCCGGGTGATCGTCACCGTCATCACTCCATTGTCGATACGATACAGGGCACGCCAGTCGCCTTGGCGAATACGGCCCACGCCGTCCCCAAACGCCTTTGCCCATGGATGGATGCCGTAAGGATCGGCGGCGAATACGCGAAGCGTCTCACGCATGGCCCGACCACCATGCGCAGGCATGTTGGCCAACATCTTCTGAGCATTGGTCAGGATGATCAGCTTCATCACAATCATCATCGCCAATAGCGATGATGTTGGCAAGCAGGAGCTATCCCCGCACCCGCAGCCCCGCCGCCAGCGTTTCCACCAGTTCGGCCATCATCACCTCCGGGTCGGCGCTGCTGACCGGGGCCAGGTTGCCGGAAACGATGCCTTCCACCAGGCCGTTGACGGCGGCCCAGGTGGTGGCGGCGGCGCGTTCCAGCCGGTCGGGGCTGGCCTTGGGGATCAGCGGCGCCACCGCCATCTCGATCCCCCGGCGCAGGCGCACGATCCGTTCCAGCAGCCAGTCGGGCAGCGGTTCGGTCAGGACCGGCGGGCGGTTGTCGATCAGGGTCTGGAACAGGTTCAGGTTGGACCGTGCGAAGCTGAGATAGGCCTTGGCCAGGGCCAGCAGCCGCGTTTCCACCGCCGCGTCGCTCGGCACGGCGTCATCGGCCGCCTTCATCACCACCTGTAAACGGTCTAGCAGCTCTGCGTTCAGATGCAGGCGCACCGTGTCGAGATTGGGGTACAGGTTGTAGAGTGTTCCCACCGAACAACCGACAGCCAGTGCCAAAGTCCGCGCCGTCAGCGCGGCCAGCCCATGGTCGGCGACCAGTTTGCGCGCCTCGTGCAGGACGGCTTTGGCGAGTTCGGCGCGGGGCTGACGGCTCATCGGCGATTTTTCCCTGACTTTCCCTGGATTTGGCACGCACGGACACTATCTTTAGCACGGGCGCGCGGTTTTCAATCGACCTTTGTCCGGCTACCCATGTTACCCGTGCTCACGGCAAAAGGCTGCCTCGGCAGACCTGCATGTTGATGACACCGCCTAGCTGACGTAAAACCGTCGCGGATTCTCAAGCCTTTGCACCCGGCCCCGGCGATCCAACGTCGCGGGCCTTTCCGACCGGAACCCCAAATGGCCCCCTACGATCAAGCCCCGAGCGAGCGCCTGTCCTTCCTTTTCGGCGCCAACGGCACCTTCATCGCGGAACTCTACGCCCGTTACCGTCAGGACCCGACCGCGGTCGATGCCAGCTGGCAGTCCTTCTTCGCCGAACTGGGCGATGATGGACACGCCATCCTGGCCGAACTGAACGGTGCCTCCTGGGCGAAAGCGACCGCCAAGGTCATCGGGGCCGCCGACCCGGACGCCCCGCCGCCGGCCAAGCCCGGCAAGGGCGACAAGGCCGCCCCGACCCCGGCCGCCGCCGCCCCGGTTGTCAACGGCTTCACGCCCGAGCAGGTCCGTCAGGCCCAGCTGGACAGTCTGCGCGCCCTGATGCTGATCCGGAACTATCGTGTCCGCGGCCATCTGCTGGCCAAGCTGGACCCGCTGGGCATGGACAAGCGGGCTGAGCATGCGGAGCTGGATTACCGCCATCACGGCTTCACCGATGCCGATCTGGACCGCCCTATCTTCATCAACAATGTGCTGGGGATGGAAACCGCCACCCTGCGCCAGATCGTGGACGCGGTGCAGCGCACCTACTGCGGTTCCATCGGCGTGGAGTTCATGCATATCCAGGACCCGGAGCAGAAGGCCTGGATACAGGAGCGCATCGAAGGCATTCGCAACCAGACCGACTTCACCGTCAATGGCAAGAAGGCCATCCTGCAACGGCTGACGGCGGCGGAAGGTTTCGAGAAGTTCTGCCAGGTGAAATACACGGGCACGAAGCGCTTCGGCCTGGAAGGCGGCGAGGTGCTGGTCCCGGCCATCGAGCAGGTGATGAAGCGCGGTGGCCAGATGGGCCTGAAGGAGATCGTGCTGGGCATGGCCCATCGCGGCCGCCTGAACGTGCTGGCCAATGTCATGGGCAAGCCGTTCAAGGCCATCTTCAGCGAGTTCCAGGGCAACC
Source organism: Niveispirillum sp. KHB5.9 (assembly GCF_048066115.1). Lineage (NCBI taxonomy): Bacteria > Pseudomonadati > Pseudomonadota > Alphaproteobacteria > Rhodospirillales > Azospirillaceae > Niveispirillum > Niveispirillum sp. KHB5.9. Next base: position 264,936 of record NZ_JBLTYX010000003.1, read on the forward strand.
CCGCCAACCCCGAGGATGTGCAGGGCTCCGGCGACGTGAAGTACCATATGGGTACGTCCAGCGACCGTGATTTCGACGGCAATACCATCCACCTGTCGCTGTCGCCCAACCCGTCGCATCTGGAAGTCGTGAACCCGGTCGTCTGCGGGCGTGTACGCGCCAAGCAGTGCCAGATCTCCGGCCAGGTGCCGCCGTCGGATGAAAGCCGCGCCAATGTGCTGGGCGTGCTGCTGCATGGCGACGCGGCGTTCGCCGGCCAGGGCCTGGTGCCCGAGACGCTGCTGCTGTCGGAGCTGAAGGGCTACCGCACCGGCGGTATCATCCATTTCATCATCAACAACCAGATCGGCTTCACCACCGCCCCGCAATACAGCCGTTCCGGCCCGTATCCGACGGAAGTGGCCAAGTCGATCCAGGCCCCGATCTTCCATGTGAATGGTGACGATCCGGAAGCCGTCATCCATGTCAGCCGCATCGCCATCGAATTCCGCCAGAAGTTCCTGAAGGACGTGGTGGTCGACGTGGTCTGCTATCGCCGCCAGGGTCACAATGAAGGCGACGAGCCGGCATTCACCCAGCCGCTGATGTACAAGACCATCGCCAAGCAGACCACGACCCGCGCCCTTTATGCCCAGCAGCTGGTGGCCGAAGGCGTGCTGACAGCCGCCGAGGCCGATGGTTACGTCGCCGATTTCAATGCGACGCTGGAGGCCGAATTCCAGGCCGGCATGTCATACAAGGCCAACAAGGCCGACTGGCTGGAAGGCAAGTGGTCGGGCCTGTCGACCGCCACGCCGGATGCCCGCCGTGGCGTCACCGCCGTGGCCCCGGACGTGCTGAAGGAGGTTGGCCTGGCCATCTCCAAGGTGCCGGCCGGCTTCAACGTCAATTCCAAGGTCGCCCGTCAGCTCAAGGCTAAGGCCGAGGCGATCGAGTCGGGCCAGGGCATCGACTGGGCCACGGCCGAGGCGCTGGCCTTCGGTACGCTGGCCGTGGAGGGCACCCCGGTGCGCCTGTCGGGTCAGGATGTGGGCCGCGGCACCTTCTCCCAGCGCCATTGCGTGCTGGTCGATCAGGTGAACGAGGAGAAGCTGGTTCCCCTGAACCTGATCCGTCCGGGCAGCCAGGCCAATTTCGAGGTGCATGACAGCCCGCTGTCGGAAGCCGCGGTCCTGGGTTTCGAATATGGCTTCTCCCTGACGGAACCGCATGCGCTGACCATCTGGGAAGCGCAGTTCGGCGATTTCGTGAATGGCGCCCAGGTCATCATCGACCAGTTCATCAGCTCTGCCGAATCGAAGTGGCTGCGCATGTCCGGTCTGGTCATGCTGCTGCCGCACGGCATGGAAGGCCAGGGGCCGGAGCATTCGTCCGCCCGTCCGGAGCGCTTCCTGCAGAACTGCGCCGAGGATAACTGGCAGATCTGCAACATCACGACGCCGGCCAATTATTTCCACGCGCTGCGCCGCCAGGTGCGCCGCGACTTCCGCAAGCCGCTGATCGTGATGTCGCCGAAGTCGCTGCTGCGCCACAAGCTGGCCGTATCGCCGCTGGACATGTTCTCCAACGGCCAGACCTTCCACCGCGTCCTCTATGAAACGGGTGTGGATCTGGTGGCCAACGACAAGATCCGCCGCGTCGTCATCTGCACGGGCAAGGTCTATTACGATCTGTTCCAGGAGCGGGAGAACCGGGGCGTCAAGGATGTGGCCATACTGCGCCTGGAGCAGCTCTATCCGTTCCCGGCCGACGTGCTGGCCGAGGAACTGGCCAAGTACCCGAACGCCGACGTGGTCTGGTGCCAGGAGGAGTCGGAGAACCAGGGTTACTGGACCTTCGTCGACCGCCGCATCGAGAAGGTGCTGGTCAGCATCTCCCACAAGGCCAGCCGTCCGAAATACGCGGGCCGTCCGGAATCGGCCGCCCCCGCCACCGGCATGCTGAAGCGCCACAACCAGGAGCAGGCGAAGCTTCTGGATGAAGCGCTGACGGTCTGATCCACCGGCTTCCACCCATTCCTTAAAGACCATCCAAACGCGAAGGCCACAAAACATGGCGACGGAAATCAAGGTGCCCACCCTGGGCGAATCGGTCACGGAAGCGACGGTTGCCCGCTGGCTGAAGAAGGTCGGCGACGCGATCAATGTCGATGACGCCCTGGTGGAACTGGAAACCGACAAGGTGACGCTGGAGGTCAATGCCCAGGCCGCCGGTACCCTGGTCGAGATCGTGGCCGCCGAAGGCGCCAATGTCGCCGTCGGCGCCCTGCTGGGCACCATCGGCGAAGGCGCCGGTGCTCCGGCTGCCAAGCCGGCCGCTGCTGCCCCGGCCCCCGCCGTTGCCGCCCCGGCTCCGGCGGCCGCCCCCGCTGCCCCGGTGGCTGGCGCGCCCGTGTTCCCGGCCGCCGCCAAGATTGCTGCCGATAACGGCGTCGATACCGGCGCCATCGCCGGCACCGGCAAGGATGGCCGCGTGACCAAGGGCGACGTGCTGGCCGCCATCGACACGCCGAAGGCCGCCGCTCCCGCCCCGGCTCCCGCACCCAAGCCCGCCCCGGCCCCGTCCGGTCCGCGCGCCAAGGCCGACCTGGAGGAGCGGGTGCGCATGACCCGCCTGCGCCAGCGTATCGCCGAGCGTCTGAAGGAAGCGCAGAACACCGCCGCCATGCTGACCACCTTCAACGAGGTGGACATGACGAACGTGATCGCCATGCGCAACCAGTTGAAGGACGGCTTCGAGAAGAAGCACGGCGTGAAGCTGGGCTTCATGTCCTTCTTCGTGAAGGCCTGTCTGGTGGCCCTGAAGGAGTTGCCAGCGGTCAATGCCGAGATCGACGGTACCGATCTGGTCTACAAGAACTACTATGACATCGGTGTTGCCGTCGGCACGCCGCAGGGTCTGGTGGTTCCGGTCGTCCGCAACGCTGACCAGCTTTCCTTCGCCGGGGTGGAAAAGACCATCGGCGATCTGGGCAAGAAGGCCCGTGACGGCAAGCTGTCGATGGAAGACCTGTCGGGCGGCACCTTCACCATCTCCAACGGTGGTGTCTATGGCTCGCTGATGTCGACCCCGATCCTGAACACGCCGCAGTCCGGCATCCTGGGCATGCACAAGACCATGGACCGCGCCGTCGTCGTGAACGGGAAGGTCGAGGTCCGTCCCATGATGTATCTGGCCCTGTCCTACGATCACCGCATCATCGATGGCCGCGAAGCGGTGACCTTCCTGGTCCGCGTCAAGGAATGCATCGAGAATCCGGAGCGCATCCTGCTGGAAGTCTGATCATTCCGGTGGTGCAATAAAATGAATGGGCCGCCCGGTGACGGGCGGCCCTTTTCTATTCCGGATACAGAATGATCAATCGGCCACGGCCGAAGCCCCTTCCCAACGCTGCGGCCAGGGGCGGTCATAGAGCGGGCGTTCCGGGGCCTGCAGGCCGTGATGGATGGCCAGGTCCAGCACCCAGTCCAGATACATCTCGATCATGCCCGACACATGGAAGGCCGGGCAGCCGGTGTAGAGCCGGTCATTGCCCGTGCTGAACGGCGTGATGGAACGGCCATCCAGGCGCAGGCGGATGCCGTCCGGTGCATGTTCGATGCGGAACGCACAAGCTTCACCGGTCGTCGGGTTCACTGCACTCTCCCCCTCCGGTTCCAGCTTGGAGGCATGCAGGAAGGTGACGATCATGCCCAGGCTGCCGGCGGCAAGCGTCTTCAGTTCCTTGCGGCTGCGCCACATGGCGTCGCGCCAATGGTTGACGGGCAGGTCCAGGCCCAGATGCAGCGAGGCCTCCACCAGGCTGAAGCACATATGCAGGGCGGTGTTGCTGCCGGTCTTGGAGATGGAGACCATGTCATGGTCGGCGCGGGCGTAAAGCGCGGACCCCTTGAAGAAGCCCTGGGCGAAGCGGGCCATGCGGGCGAACGGGCAGGCGGGAACAGGCTTGTTCACCAGTTCGGCGGCCCATTCATCCAGCACCAAGTTCAGGCTGATACAGGCCTGGGCGCGCAGCCAGTTCAACTTCTGCGCCTGTGACAGGCCGGCGGGCAGGGGAGCGAACGGGCCGTCGCCATGGGTGCGGGCCAGTTCCATGCGCCCCCGCAGCTTGTCGCGCAGGTCATGGAACAGGAAGGACAGGAACAGGTTGCCCTTCACCCGGTCGCGATTGTCGGACGTCAGGGGCGTGCCATCCTCCAGCAGCGTATCGATGCCCTGGGCCTCGCCGCCACGCCGGGTCAGCCAGTCCAGGATGGACCCCACGCCCAGGCGCGACAGGCCGGCCTTGCCATGGGCCTGACGGTAAAGCTGGGCGAAGCTGCCCTCGGCTTCGGTCTCGCCGGACTGGATGAACCGGATATGCGCGCTGCCGTCCATGAAATCCCCCGCTGCTGATGGCGGGGGTGGAAAAGCAAGGCGCGGGCCAGTGCTAGAAATTTCAATGATTACAATGAGTTATGGCGTATGATGTTCTTGCAATCCGCAATGTCCCTTGCGGATTGCCATTGGGCCGGCGCTTTTTGCCCAGTGGATTTTGCCCCAACGGTCAGTCCGTGCCGGGCACGGGCCTTCCCAGCCGGGTCCAGACGGCGCGGCGTTCGTCCGGGGTCATGACACCCCAGCGCATGATCTCTTCCAGGAGCCGCTTGCAGCCCAGGCAATATTGGCGCTTGCGGTCCAGGTCGCAGCGGCGGATGCAGGGGCTGGGCACATAATCGTCTTGGCTCGGGTTCTCCATGTTCATGCCCCCATGGCGGCGGCCAGCCGCGCGCCGCTGACGAAGGCGGCTTCCGCCCGCGCTTCCAGGCACCAGTCGCCGCAAGCCCCCAGGCCCAGGGGGGCGTCCCAAAGGTATCCGTCGGACAGCGGCGCCGTGGGCAGGGCGTGCGGCCAATGGTGCAGGGCGAGGAAGGCGGGCTCGGCCGTGATCCCCGTGGCGGCGCGGAAGGCCGGCAGCAGGGTGGTGATCACGGCGTCGTCCGTGTCCTCCCGGTGGCGTTCGGACCATGCAGGGGCGGCATGGGCGATGAAGCCGGCCCGTCCGTCGCGGCCCGGCTTGCCCCCGTCATGGGCGATCCAGGATAGCGGCCGATCCTCTGCGCCCGCACCGCCCAGGAAGGCGGCATCCCAGGGCGGCAGCACGGCGGCCCCATAGCCCAGCATCAGCGCCCGGCAGGGTGCCATCACGGCCTGCGCCGCCCGCGTCGCCAGGGCGGGGGCAACGAGGGACAGTAACCTGGCCGCCAGCGGGGCCGGGACGGCGATGACGACCCGGGTGAAAGGCCCCTCCTGCGCGTCATCCGCCAGTGCCAGATGCCAATGGCCGGGTGTGCCCGTGACGGCGGTGACCCTGCTGCCGAAGCGCGGACGGGCCGCCTCCGGCAGGCGAGCGATCAGGCCCCTGATGATGCCATCCATGCCGGGCAGGCCCACGAACCGTTCCACCACATGCGGTTGCACGCTTCCATCGGCGGACAGCCGCACGACATGCCCCATCCAGGGGGCGGCGTGACCGTCCCCCACCAGTTCGCCCATCACGTCACGGAACCCCGCATCGCGCACCGTCAGGAACTGCCCACCATGGTCGAAGCGCCAGCCGCCGGCCCGGTGCGTGGACAGGCGCCCGCCCGGTGCCGTGCCCGCATCGAACAGGGTGACGGGTAACCCATGCGCCGACAGGGCAAGGGCTGCGGCCAGCCCGGCCAGGCCGGCGCCAATGATGGCGGTGGGAAGGGGGGTGGGATGCGTCATGCCTGTCTGACGGGTGGGTTGCTCGGGGGGCGGTCATACGCCCACGACGAAGGCCATACTATGCTTGTGTGTCATGACACCAGGGGTTGGGAGTGCTAACAATATTCATCCTCTTGGCCGCGAGCAGGCGATGGACGGTACGACCGGCGCAGAACGGCCACCCCATACACCGGACCGCCCCCGGGCGCGTGCATCGGTGTTCTCCCCCTGGCTGGCCCTGCCCCTGGCGCTGGTCGGGATTCTTGCCATTGTCGTGACCCTGGCCTGGCCGGAGGCGACCCTGCCCGCCCGGATCGATCCCTGGCAGCCGGCGGCGCTGGTCTGTGCCGGCATCGCCCTGCTGCTGCTGCTCTGGGTCATCATCCATGCCGTCCGCCAGCATCAGGCGGATGCGTTGGGTGAGCGCCGCGACCTGCGCACCGCCAATGCCGCCCTGGTGGCGCAGGTGGGCCGCCAGCAGGCGGCGCTGGACCGGCTGGCCCAGTCGGAGCGCAAATACCGCGAGATTTACGAGACGGCGATGGAGGGGATGTTCACCACCGACATTTCCGGCCGCTTCCTGTCCGCCAATCCCGCCTTGCTGACCATGATCGGTTACGACAACGAGGCGCAACTGAAGGCCGAGGTGGTCGATGCCACTGTCAGCTTCTATGTCGACCAGGAGAACCGCGAGGCGATCACCCAGTCCCTGCTGGCGCAGGAGGAGGTGGGCAGCATGCCGGTGGAACTGCGCCACCGCGACGGCAGCCATTTCTGGGTCGCCATCTCCGCCCGCATCATCCGCAACGAGGATGGGCGCGCCGTGGCCTTCCAGGGCAGCGTGCGCGACATCACGCAATGGCGGCGCGACCGGCTGGCCATGGAACAGGCGCTGAGTGCGGCCGAGATGGCCAATCGCGCCAAGTCGGAATTCCTGGCCAACATGACGCACGAGCTGCGCACACCCTTGAACGCCATCATCGGCTTTTCGGAGATCATCGCCACCCAGGCCATGGGACCCATCGGCCAGCCCGCCTATCGTGAATATGCCCATGACATCCATGACAGCGGTCAGATGCTGCTGACCCTGATCAACGACATCCTGGACCTGTCGCGCATCCAGGCCGGCAAGAAGGAACTGTCGGAGAAGCTGGTGGATGTGCCGCGCCTGATCCGGTCCAGCATGCGCCTGGTGGCGGAACGCGCCGACAAGGGCGGCGTGCTGCTGGAGACGGAGATGGAGGCGGAATTGCCGCCGGTGCGCGCCGACGAGGTAGCGCTGAAACAGATTCTGAACAACCTGTTGTCCAACGCCGTGAAGTTCACGCCCGATGGCGGCAAGGTCGTCTGCGGCGCGCGGGTGGAGGAGGATGGGGCCCTGTCGCTCTATGTCCGCGATACCGGTATCGGCATGCGGGAGGAGGACATGACCACCGCCATGGAGCCGTTCCGGCAGATCGAGGGTAGCCATTCGCGCAGCGCCGGCGGTGTCGGCCTGGGCCTGCCGCTGGTTCTGGCTCTGGCCCGCCTGCATGGCGGCGACGCGCGGCTGGAAAGCCGGCTGGAGCATGGCACGCTGGTCACCGTGACCCTGCCGCCGACCCGGGTGCAGGCCATGCCCCTGGCCTTCCTGCGCTCCGTGGCGCCGGTATAGTTTGTTCCCTGAGGCGCCGGGCGCCCGCATCCGCGGGCTTGGCTCATGCGCCACGTGGCGCGCGGCGGCAGTCGCCGCCGTACCACCGGCAAGTACTTCGCCGGTGGTATAAAGCCCCCTTCGGGGCGCTCGCCCTGCTCACTTCACGCGGCGGACTTTGATGATGCCGGTGACGCCATCGATGGTCATGGTGAAGCTGCCGACGATGCCCTTCTCGATCCGCACGGTCTTGCCGGTCTTGGCATTGGCGATGGAGCGGGCCACGACCTGGCTCCAGACCTGGCCATTGTCCAGCGTGAAGGTATAGCGGTCGATGGTCTGCTGGCTGACGGAGACCAGCTTGGCAGTGATGCTCTCCGCCTCTTCCGGCTTGGCGGCGACGGCGGGGTTCTGCTTGTCCTGGATGCGCTCGGCACCGAAGGCCTGCTCCTTGCTCACCGGCGGGGCGGGGGGAATCGGGGCCTGGGGAGCCATGGGGGCGGCCGGCGGCGGGGCGGCGTGGCGCAGGCCCGGCACGGTGCGGTCATAGCAGGCGAGCCGCGCGCTGTTGTCGAGAATGCCCAGGCATTTCAGCACATCGTCCTGGCCGGCGGCCAGGGCGGGGGCGGGCAATATCGCCGGGCCCGACAGGACAAGGGCGGCGGCAAGCAGGCGGGACAGGCGGAAATCGCGCATCGGGTCAAATTCCCTATGGAACCGTCGATGCGTCTGTCTGTACCCGTTGGCCGGAAATATCTCAACCGAATGCGGGGGCTGTATCACCCCCGCATGGGTTGGTTCATGCCCTCAATCGCCGGGCGGGCGCATAAGGCACCCTTGGCTACGCCGCAGGTGCGGCGCGGCGGCAGTCGCCGCCGTTGGCATGGCTGGTGGTATCAGGCCACCAGCTCGATCGAGTAATTCTCGATGACGGTGTTGGCCAGCAGCTTGCGGCACATGTCCTCGATCTGGGCCTTGGCCTTGGCCGGGTCGGTTTCGGCCACTTCCAGCTCGATCAGCTTGCCCTGGCGGACCTCGCCGATCCCTTCGAAGCCCAGGTTGGTCAGCGCATGGCCGATGGCCTTGCCCTGCGGGTCCAGCACGCCGTTCTTCAGGGTGACGATGACTTTGGCCTTCATGGGAACACCCGTGTCCTTGGTCGGAAAAGCGATGGCGGTGGGATAGCAAAATCGATCCTGCTTGGCGATGGCGAAACCCGCAGGGAAGCCTTGTCCCAGGCGGGCATGCGGTCACCCGGAAATGAAAAACGCCGGGACCGTGCGGGACGGTTCCGGCGTTTTTCATTACACGATCAAGCGGCGCTTACTGCACCAGCTTGGGCGCCGTATGGTCGCCGGGGCCGGCCTCGGGCAGGATGCCCAGGCGGCGGGCCACTTCCTGATAGGCCTCGGCGACATTGCCCAGGTCCTGGCGGAAACGGTCCTTGTCCAGCTTCTCGTTGGTCTTGGCGTCCCAGAGACGGCAATTGTCCGGGCTGATCTCGTCGGCCAGGATGATGCGCATCTCTTCATTTTCCCAAAGCCGGCCGAACTCCACCTTGAAGTCCACCAGCTTCAGCCCGATGCCCAGGAACAGGCCGTTCAGGTAGTCGTTGATGCGCAGCGCCAGCGACAGCATGTCGTCCAGGTCCTGCGGGGCAGCCCAGCCGAACGCCGTGATATGCTCTTCCGACACCATCGGATCGCCCAGCTCGTCGTTCTTGAAGTAATATTCGACGATGGAGCGGGGCAGCGGCGTGCCCTCCGGGATGCCGAAACGCTTGGTCAGCGAACCGGCGGCGATGTTGCGGACCACCACCTCGATGGGGATGATCTCCACTTCGCGCACCAGCTGCTCACGCATGTTCAGGCGTCGAACAAAGTGGTTCGGGATACCGATCTCGCCCAGCTTCTGCATCAGATACTCGCTGATGCGGTTGTTCAGGACGCCCTTGCCCGTGATCGTGCCCTTCTTCTGGGCGTTGAACGCGGTAGCATCGTCCTTGAAGTACTGGACCAGGGTGCCAGGCTCAGGGCCCTCATACAGGATCTTGGCCTTGCCTTCGTAGATGCGCCGGCGTCGCGTCATGGGTCTGGTGTCCAGCAATCGTTCCAGCCAAAAGGGAGACGGACCCGCATGGCGGCTGGCCAGCGGGTCCGGGCCACTCCTATAGCAAGCTACACCGTTCGGCACAATGAAACCAGCGATGCGGGCGGGTCACGGCTGGGTGGCGGCGATCAGAGGGCGACGGTGTCGTACCCGACCTGGTCGGGCCGGCCGGGCGCGAACAGCAGGCGGGGCTTCATGCCCGCACGCTGCATCGACGGCAGGGCCACCAGCGCCGAACTGCCCGTGCCGAATCCGGTGGGCGTGACGATGCACATGGCCCCGCGCGGACCGGCATCGCCGTCCCAGATGCGGCAGCCCAGCAGTTCCGTCCAGCCCTGCCAGTCGTCCGCCGCCGGGTCCGGCACAGCCGCCACCTGGAACAGCGGCTTGAAGAAGCGGATGCGGGGGTGGGTCCTGTCGTCCAGGTCGCTTGCCGCCATCATCGACAGGCCCACCGGGATCGATGTGGACCGTACCCGTGCCCCGTCGGCCGGCAGCGACAGCCAGAAGGCGTCGCGATTATCGGCCACCACGAGGTTGAACGGCCGGTAGGCACGGCCATCCAGATGCGACAGCGCCTCGGCGGCGGTTTCGGCATCGGCATGGTCCAGCGCGTCCAGCACCAGTTCGCCGCGTGACCTTTTGCCGGCCATCTGGCCCAGCGTGCCCTCGCGGTTCAGCACCGTGGCGACGACACCATGGTCATTGATGCCCAGCCAGGACCCGCCCGCACCTTCATCAAGGCCCGCCAGCACCTCCGGCCGGTCGGGCCAATGGCGGCCTGGCGGCTTCCAGGGGCGCCCCGCCATCTCGTCCCGGTTGCCGGCGAGCAGGAGCGGCCATTCATGACCGGGGCGGCGCAGGATGACGACGGTGCACATGGGCGAGCGGACCTTAAAAGACGGAAACGAAGGCACCATCCTTATAGAAGGGAAGGTGCGACGGGTGATGGCTTCTGTCACATCGGCCGTATATATAAGTTTTCCCGGCTATCGGTTCGACCCGCCTGCAGAGGATTAAAAATGACGACGTTCGACGAGCGCGAACAGGCATTCGAAAACAAGTTCAAGCATGACCAGGAGTTTCTGTTCCGCATCTATGCCCGCCGCGCCCGGCTGGCCGGCCAATGGGCCGCGGGGCTGCTGGGCCTGACCGGCGACGATGCCACCGCCTATGCCAAGCAGATCGTGGCCGTGGATTTCGAGGAGCCGGGCCACAAGGACATCGTCCGCAAGCTGCTGGCCGATTTCCAGGCCAAGGGCGTGGACGTGTCCGAGCACCGGATCGAGAAGGAGCTGGACAGCCTGCTGGAAACCGCGCGCCAGCAGCTGCAGAGCGAATAGTTCCCAACGGCGGGGGGACTCCCCCCGCCGATCTCACAATGCCGACGGGTCGTCGGCATCGATGACGCGGCGGGCCGTTTCCAGGTCGAATCCGGCCCGTGCCATCGCCGCGATATCCTTGTCGCGGCGCGCCCGGACCTCCTCCTCCGGCAATCCCCGGTCGGGGCGGAACCCGCCCAGGCGACGGCGGCGGGCATAGGCGATGGCGGCCTTCATCTCCGCCTCCCCCTCATCGGCCCCTTCCAGGCCGGCGAGTGCCGCTTCCACCTGCCCGTCGTCCAGACCCTTGGCCGTCAGCTTCTGCCGGATCATGCGGGTGGACCCGCCACGGCGCTGCAGGCCGCCGGCCTTCATCTCCGCATACAGCCCGTCATTGAGGATGCCCTGGCGCTGATAGCGCTGGATCAGGGCCTCGACCCATTCCCGCCCCTCCGCCGGGTCGGTGCCGTGGGCGCGGGCCGAGGCATCGACACGGCGCAGCAGCAGCTTGCGCAGGTTTGCCGACGAGCTGGCGAACCGTTCCAGATAATGCAGGGCGGCGCGATCCAGATAGGCGGAACTTACCCGCTTCACCTTTCGCGCCTCCGGGCGCCCGCCTGTACGCCCACCCGTGTCGTCCGTCACTGTCGATCCCCCTGAAGATAGGGCAGCATTGCCCCTATCCGGCCGGCCGTATAGTGTCTGGCCCTTCCCATCGCCCCCGACAGGCGTCCCAGGACAAACATGCCACAACCGACCACCCCCATGCCCCGCGCCGTCGGCGCCGTCAACTGGATCGGGCTTTCCACCTTGATCCGCAAGGAAGTGCACCGGTTCCTGAAGGTCTGGGTGCAGACGGTCGCCGCCCCGATCGTCACCACCCTGCTGTTCTATGCCGTCTTCGCCCTGGCGCTGGGCGGGGTGGTGCGGATGGTCGGCGACGTGCCCTTCATGCTGTTCCTGGCGCCCGGCCTGATCATGATGGCCATCGCCCAGAACGCCTTTGCCAATTCCTCCTCCTCGGTCCTGGTGGCCAAGGTCCAGGGCAATATCGTCGATGTGCTGATGCCACCCATCTCCGCCCTGGAACTGACCAGTGCCTATATCGTGGGGGGCGTGGTGCGCGGCGCCATGGTGGGGCTGGTCACGGCGCTGGCCATCACGCTGTTCGTGCCGCTGTCGATCCATTCCATCGGCTTCGTGCTGTTCCACGGGGTGGCGGCGGCGTCGCTGCTGGCGCTGCTGGGCCTGATCGGCGGCATCTGGGCCGACAAGTTCGACCATATGGCGGTGGTGACCAACTTCATCGTCACGCCCTTGTCCTTCCTGTCGGGCACCTTCTATTCCATCGAAAGCGTGCCGCCTGCCTTCCGCTTCATCGCGCACCTGAACCCGTTCTTCTATTTCATCGACGGCTTCCGCTACGGCTTCATCGGCCAGACGGACGGGACGCTGGGCACTGGCATCCTGGTGATGCTGGGGACCAACCTGGTGCTGGGCTTCGTTGCCTGGCGGATGATCGCCAAGGGTTACAAGCTGAAGGCTTAACGCCTTTCCGCTGATCGTGACCGATCAGCGGCCTCAGTCGCCGGCGGCGCCACCGGCGCCTTGGCTTACGCCGCACGAGCGGCACGGCGGCAGTCGCCGCTGTCCGGGCCCCGAAACGGGACCCGGTCTGGTATCCGGATTAGGAGCGGGGCATGAGCAGCGTGGAACAGACAGGCCGCCCGGCCGGCGCCTTCAACGCCGCCATCGGCCGGCAGGTGCCGTCCTTCCATTGGGTCGCCTTCCTGGCCCTGTGCCGGCGGGAATTGCGGCGGATGATGAAGATGGCGGTGGCCTTCATCGTGGCGCCCGCCCTGATGGCCATCATCTATTTCTTCTGCTTCCTGTTCGGGTTGGGGCCGGAACGCGGTACCCCGACGGGCGACGCCGTCCTCTCCTATCTCGTTCCCGGCCTGATCATGCTGTCGGTGCTGCTGCGCGCGGCGGAAAGCGGCGGGTTCTACCTGCTCTACAGCAAGATCGAAGGCCATATCATCGATGAACTGATGGCCCCCGTCGGCGCGCGGGAGGCGGTGCCCGCCTATCTGCTGGCCGGGGTGACGGCGGGCCTGATCAGCGGCCTGGCCGTGTGGATCGCGTCGCTGTTCTTCTGGCCGCTGCCGGTGGCCCATCCACTGACGGCCATCGGCTTCGTGCTGGCCGCCGCCCTGTTCATGGCGCTGTGCGGTTTCCTGTGCGGGATGGCCAGCACCAAGTGGGACCATATCTCCGCCTATTTCACCTTCCTGTTCACCCCGCTTTCCTTCCTGTCGGGCCTGTTCGCGCCGGTGGATGCGATGCCGGCCACCTTTGCCGCCATCGTGAAGCTGAACCCGCTCTATCACGCCATGGAGGGGTTCCGGCACGGCATGCTGGGCGGCGCGGCACAGTCGCCCGCCCTGTCCGCCCTGTTCCTGGGCATCGGGATCATGGCGCTGCTGGCGCTGGCCGTGCGGCTTTATTCGACGGGATGGCGTATGAAGAGTTAAGCTTATGTAACGGACACGCGTCGGTCCGTTACCAAGGCCGGATTTTTGTAAGCCCCCTGCAAACGCGGCGGACAGGGGGATCGGGCTGCCGCAATATCCAAGGTGAGACAACGGAACCGATGAAATACAGGAACCGACCCATGGATGGCGCGCTTTCCCCCAACCCGCCCTCAAGCCTGTCCAGCCGCCCGCGCCTGACGCCGGGCGTGCCGGCCGGCGGCATAGCCGCCATCATCGTGGCCCTGGGCGTCATCGGCTGGGGCCTGGCCGCCGGCGGCGATGGTCGCGACAATCACCGGATGAGTGTCAGCTTCGACGCGCCGGAGCCCCCTGAACCGCCCGAGCCGCCGGAAGCCCCCACTCCGCCGCGTCCGCCCCGCGCGCCCGGCGACGTGCATGTCAATGTTGATATCGACCCGGCCATGGTCGAGCGCACGGTGCGCGACGCCATGCGGGGTGTGGATGTCGATGCCACCCATATGCAGGCCCTGCGCGATGCCCAGGCTGGTCTGGCCGATGCGCGGCGCGAGATCGAAGAGGCGCGTGCCCGCCTGCGGGCGGAGGGCAAGGATGTGCCCGCCATCGCCGAGGGCGCTTTGCGTGTCGCCGAGATGGGGGTGGCCGCCGCATCGGGTGCGGCCATGGGGGCCGCCAACAGCGCCAATGCCGGCGAAGGCAGCCTGATGCAGAGTTTCGACGCGCCCAAGGGCGTGCAGCTGGTCAATATCGGCGGCGACGTCACCATCGAGCGGTCTTCGCGTGCCGACAAGGTGAAGCTGGAGATCGACAAGGGTGCGCGCACCATGGATGTCGTGGTGAAGGACGGCGTGCTGACTGTTCGCAGCAACAGCGATCCGCATGTCGGCAATGCCGAGATTCGTCTGACCATGCCCAGCGAAGGCGACCTGACCGTGGCCGGGCTGGCCGGCAACCTGTCCATCGGCGGCCGGTCGGACGGCAAGCTGTCGGTGCAGCTGCTGCGCGGCGACGTGTCGGCCGAACGCGTGGGCGCCTTGTCCGTCGATATCAAGGAATCGGGGTCGGTTTCCGTCCAGCGCGTGGAAGGCGATGTGCGTTTCAATGTCAGCGGTTCGGGTGAACTGTCCGTGGAACGGGCGCAAAGCGCGCAGCTGGAAATCCAGGGCCATGCCAATGTCTCGCTCGGCCGGGTGGAGGAGGGGGTGAGCCTGTCCATCCCCGGCCATGCCGAGGTGGATATCGGCCGGGCCGACGGCCCCATCAAGGTGGATTTCCCCGGTGCCGGCAGTGTCAGCATCGGGTCGGGCGAAGCACGGCCGCTGCAGGCCAATGTCAGCGGCGCCGGCACGTTCGAATTCAACGGCACGGCCTATGACCCGCTGGTGGTGGCATCGGGTTCCGGCAACGTCCATATCGCCAAGCATGAAGGCAAGGCCAATGTCCGCAACACCGGCGTGGGCAACACCTTCGTCGGGGATTGAGGGCATGGGATGATCGCCCGTCGCCCCCCGCCCAAGCCACCGGTCCCCGCCCCCGCCCCGGCGGAGGGCGAGCTGGATGGCCGTATCCGGCAGGGGGAGATCGAGCGCCTGCGCCGCCAGGCCAAGGATCGCGGTTTCAAGGAGCAGGTGCAGCGCGCCGCCAAGGAAAAGGGGGAGGACCCCTATCGGATGCTGGCCGAAGCGATCCGGCGCATGCTGCGCGGGGAATGATATCCCTGCTTGACGACTTCCACACTTGACGGTGTTCCATAAATGGGATTTTATCTCATTTATGGAACAAAATATCGACACACGCTTGGCCAACCGCCTGACGCAGCTGCGCCGGGACGCCGGCTGGTCCCTGGATGAGCTGGCGTCGCGCAGCGGCATCCCCAAGGCCACCCTGTCCCGTCTGGAGCGGGGAGAGACCAGCCCCACCGCCAGCCTGCTGGGCCGGCTCTGCGCCGCCCATGGCCGCCCCATGTCCCGCCTGCTGGCGGAGGTGGAGGCGGAGCCCGCCCTGCTGATCCGGGCGGCGGACCAACCGGTCTGGACCGATCCCGCCACCGGCTTTGTCCGCCGATCCCTGTCTCCGCCCGCCTCCGGGCTGGAGACGGAGATGATCCACGGCACAATGCCGGCCGGCACCATCATCGATTACGACGCCCCGCCCGTGCCGGGCCTGGAACAGCATATCTGGCTGCTGGAAGGAAGGCTGGAATACCGGCTGGACGGGGTGGCGCATGTGCTGGAACCGGGCGATGTCCTGCGCTTCCGGCTTTATGGCGCCACGCGCTTCCACAGCCTGGGCGACGTGCCTGCCCGCTACATCATCGCCATCACAAGACCCTGAAACCCGATCCCGGCCAAACCGGGATCGGGTTCGGCGGCGACGGCCGCCGCGCGGCCCGTGCCGCGTGAGCCAAGTTCACGGATGTGGACGCCGGCGCCTGAGGCCGGTGATCGCCTAACGATCACCGGAAACTGTATAAGAGGCTTTCATGCAGTATGACATCGTCACCGCGGCCGGGGAGAGTTTCACGGCCGCGATCCCCGAACTCGCCCAATTGCTGCGGGCCTGTGTCATGAACGGGGCCGCGGTCGGCTTCATCCCGCCGCTGGAGGCCGACATGGCCGCCGCCTTCTGGCAAGGCCAGCAATCGGCGGTGCGGGCGGGGGAGAAGATCATCCTGCTGGCGACCGACGGGGACCGTGTTGTCGGTACCGTCACCCTGGCCCTGGCGCCGCAGGTGAACGGCACCCATCGGGCGGAGATCGCCAAGATGCTGGTGCATCCCGATGCCCGCCGCCGGGGCATCGCCGCTTCGCTGCTTAAACGGGCGGAGGAGGTGGCGCGGCTCCACGGCAGGCGCCTTCTCGTGCTGGACACGCGCCAGGGTGACGATGCGGAGCGGCTTTACGGAAGGCTGGGCTGGCAAAGCTGCGGCATCATTCCCGACTACGCGCTGAATGGCGACGGCACCAGCCATGCCACCCATGTCATGTACCGGCAGCTGCGGGAACGGCCGGCGGGTCTGACGGTGGCGGCGGCGTCGCCCGACGATCCCGATGCGCTGCCCCTGATCGATGCCCTGTCCGCCGATCTGGCGGCCCGTTTCGGCAGTGACGGGCGCGGCGGGCTGGCCGGCTGGACGGATGTCGCCGACCGGTCGATATTCGCCCTGGCCCGGCTGGACGGGGTGCCCGTGGGCTGTGGTGCCGTCCGCCCGTTCGATGGCAGGGTGGGGGAGATCAAGCGCATGTACGCCGTTCCCTGCGGTGCCGGGGTGGGCGCGGTCGTCCTGGCCTTCCTGGAGGAGGCGGCGCGTGGGCTGGGCTATGAAAGGCTGCTGCTGGAGACGCGCTGGGCCAATGACCGGGCCGTGGCCTTCTACCGCCGCCACGGATACCGGCTGGCAGCCAATTACGGGCCCTATCAGGGGCGGGTGGAATCGGCCTGCTTCGGCAAGATATTGTAGGTTGGGCCCACTGCCGCCCGTACAGGTTGACGCGAACCCCCGGGCTGGTCAGGATGCGCCCATGTCGCAGCCTGCCATGGGGAAGAAGAACATGCCGCGCCTCAAGGATCGTGTCGCCCTGATCACGGGGGCCGGGAACAGCATCGGCCGGGCCGTCGCCCTGGCGTTCGCCCGCGAAGGCGCCGACCTTGTCCTGCATTACGAGGAGGAGGGCCAGCGCAACGATATGGGTGAGCTGGCGCGCGAGCTGGAGCGGCTTGGGCGACGGGTCCTGGCGCTGCGCACCGACGTCACCCATGCCGACGGCGCCTACGGGCTGGTGGAAAGTGCGGTGACCGGCCTGGGCCGCGTCGACGTGCTGGTCAACAATGCCGGGCTGCGGCCCGCCATCTCCTTCGTCGATACCACGGCGGAACAGTTCGATGTGGTGATGGCCGCCAATGTGCGTTCCGCCTTTATGGTGACGCGCATGGTGCTGCCGCTGATGTTCGCGCAGAATTACGGGCGCATCGTCACCACCGTGTCGGACGTGGCCTATCACGGGGCGCCTGGCTATACGCTCTATGGTGCCGCCGCCGGCGCGCTGCTGGGTTTCACCCGCAGCCTGGTCCATGATATCGGTCCGCGCAATGTCACGGCCAATTGCGTGGCGCCGGGCGCCATCGATCCCAAGGCCAATACCAGCGTCGCCCAGGCCGGGGTGGACGCGCTGCGCCGCGCCCTGCCCAGCCAGCGCCTGGGTACCGTGGCCGATGTCACGCCCGCCTACCTGTTCCTGGCGTCGGACGATGCCCATCACATGATCGGCCAATGCATCAGCCCCTGCGGCGGTGCCGTGATGCTGTGATCAGGGGCCGACCGCGATGTCGGCGCCCGTCAGGTCGGGATGGCCGCGGACCCAGGCCGTCCCGTCGATCTGATCGATCGTCGCCCCGAACCGGCGCAGCAGGTCCAATCCGGGGGCCAGTTCCCGCATATCCGTCACGCCCGTGCGGCCGGGGCTGTTCAGCCCGGCCAGCAGCAGGGCGATCCCGTCGGCCGGCCCCATCCCCCGGTGCAGGGCCGGCAGCGGCCATTCCGCCCCCGTCATGCTGCCCGGCAGCCGGTCCAGCCGACGGAGCGCGAAACCGGCGCCCAGCCGTTCCAGCGGCCCGCGCAATGTGGCCAGGGTCGCATCCGAGTCGCCCACCAGGACGGCGGTGAAGGGATGTGCGGCCAGCGCGCCGGCCAGCAGCGGCACGGCCCCCGGCCGGCCGGTCAGGTCCAGCACCCGGTCCGGTTCCCGCCAGCCGCCGACACCGGTGCCGTGTACGGCCCACCCGCCGGCACCGGCCTTTGTCACATGGACGCCCAGGGCACCCAATGCCGCCGCCAGCCCATCCAGTCCCGGATCGTCCGCGCCGGTGACGCGCGTCGGACCGCGCGCCATCGCGCCCAGGATCAGGGCCAGGGAGGACAGGTCGATCGCGGGCATCGGTGGGCCTTGGCAAAGGGGGTGCAGTGCCGGGAATAGCATGGAAGCGGACGGGCCGAAAGCGTGCCCCCCGAAGCCCAGCATGGCGGCAACACGCACAAGCTGTCACACTTCCGTTTGACAGGGGCCGCCAGCCATGGCAGATGCGGCCCGAACCGCGGCGCATTTCCCGGCGCGCGTAATTGTGACGGAGGTATTGCCGTGGCCAAACCCGAGTGGGGTATCAAGCGCATCTGCCCGAATTGCGGCGGACGTTATTACGACATGCAGAAGAACCCGCCGACCTGCCCGTCGTGCGGCACCGTCTTCGATCCCGAGGCGCTGCTGAAGTCGCGCCGCGCCCGTCCGCTGCCGGTGGAGGACACCAAGAAGGCCGTCGCCAAGCGGGATGACGAGGAGGCGCTGGATAACGAGGCCGAGGAGGAGTTGGAGGTCGCCGATGACGTGGCCGATGACGAGGCCGACGTTGCCGACGATCTGGAAGCCGACGAGGTTGATGACGGCGTGGGCGACGACGAGGACGTCCTGCTGGAAGATGCCGACGAGCTGGATGATGGCGACGACATGGGCGAAGTCGTCGATGTCGAGGGCGAGGAAGAGGTCTGATCGGACCGGCGGGCCGGCCTTGATGGAGGATGTCCCAAGAATCCGTCATCGGCCCGTCATTTTCCGCTTGCATCTGTGCCCGAGTTTCTAGATAAACCCGCGCACGGCGCCGACGACCCAGACGGTGCCAACAGTTTCGGGGCCATAGCTCAGCTGGGAGAGCGCTACAATGGCATTGTAGAGGTCAGCGGTTCGATCCCGCTTGGCTCCACCAAAATGAGAAGGGCTCCGCCGGAAATGGCGGGGCCCTTTCTTGTTTCCGGCCCTTGCGGCCGACCGGTCCATTCCCCCGGTGGGGCAATGGTGCCACCCGTCGCGCGGGCCGGCCCCGGTCGGCCTGGGGGGACGGGAAAATGCCCGTCGGGCCGACGACCCGTTACAGGAACGACATATTGACGGTGCGAGCCCTGCCAAGTGGCCCCATGCGGCCCGCCCGACACGGTATCCATGTCATCGGCACGGGTGGCCTATAAGCCGTCGCAGGGGCATTCACCTGGTTGCCAAAGCCCCCGTTCGATCGATCCGGCATGAATGAATGCGACGGGCCGATATCGGCTGGGGTACGGGGCGGCGACCATCCTCGTATGGATCGACAGAAATGACTGGTACCTTGCGGGCGGGGACGCCCGGTGATGACATACTGCTTTCCCAATCCCCGCGCGACAGGCTGTCGGGTGGGGCCGGCGACGACATCTATGACATCGCCCATTACGGCGTCGCGGTGCAGGAGATGCCCGACGGCGGCCATGATGTGGTGGTGGCCCATATCGATTTCATGCTTCCCGACTTCGTCGAGGATCTGAGCATGGAGTACGCCCAGCGTGGCCATCAGCCCAATCCGGCTTTGGCCGGTGCGATACTGGGCATCGGCAACCGCCGCGACAACATGATCGCCGGCAACAGCCTGGACAACACCATCAAGGGCCTGGCCGGCAATGACACGCTGCTGGGCAATGGCGGCGATGACAGTCTGGAGGGCGGCGACGGCAACGACCTGCTCACCGGCGGGGCGGGCAATGACACGCTGATCGGTGGTGCCGGCAATGACGACCTGGCCGGTGGCCCGGGTGATGATGTCATCATCGGCGGTGCCGGCGACGACAATATCTTCGGCGGCGACGGTCTGGACGTCGTGCTTTATGACGGACGGCTGAGCTTCATCGGCGGCGAACACAGTGCCGTCCGCGACCTGGACGGCACCATCAGGGTCACCAGCATGACCAGCGATGCCAGCGATGTGCTGAAGGGTGTCGAACTGGTGGTGTTCGGTACGGAGGTCCTGGTGAATTCCCAGCCGGCACCGGGTACCGCCCGCAACGGCTTTGACGAGGCGCTGTACCTGTCCCGCAATGCCGACATCGCCGCCGCTGTGCGCAATGGGACCCTGGCCAGCGGCTGGGACCATTTCCGCACCTATGGGCAACGGGAAGGCCGGGACCCCAACGCCCTGTTCGATACCGACTATTACCTGGCGAACAACCGTGACGTGGCGGCCGCCGTGGCGCGCGGTGAAACCACGGCCTGGGGGCATTACCTGAATTACGGCGGCAGGGAAGGGCGCGACCCGTCCGCCTGGTTCAACACCCGCGCCTATGCCGAGACGACCGACGATGTCGCGGTCACCGGCCTGAACCCGCTGGTGCATTTCCTGCACATCGGCATCAATGCCGGCAAGATGGCACAATTGTCCAACACCACGCTGGACTGGATCGGCGGGTAACCCCATCCGGCATGGCTGCGTTGATCGGATCGGATGGTCCGGTCGATGCCGCCGCCGGGGCGGATGCTTGGATCCGGGCGGTCGATTGACGGGTGCCGGGGCAATCATCCACTGTGCTCAGCGATCTCAACATGTTGAGTGAAAACCATATCAAAAGTGAAATGAAAATTTCTGTAAATATAAAGCATCTGTTGACCGGATAATTGTATCGATGCAAGCATTGTTTCTATTATTTCATTGCGTAAATTCTATTGATTTTTTGCTTAATGCGCCGAATGTTTGTTCTACAGGGGTTGTGACGGGCCTGATTGGTCTTCCTTTGGAGAATTGTCGGCGGATGGGCTTCGCGACAGTCGCTCCATGAGGGAGCGGCAGCGACCCGTTTCTTGCGAATTGAGAACATCATGTCTGGTACCTTGCGGGCGGGAACGCCCAATGACGACACGCTTTATTCCCTGTCGGCCGGGGACACCCTGGCCGGCGGGGCCGGCAACGACACCTATGACGTGCTGCATTACGGCACCGTCATCCGCGAGGAGGCGGGTGGCGACAGCGCCGATCTGGTGGTCGCGCATATCGATTTCGTGCTGCCGGACTTCGTTGAAGACCTGACCATGGAATATGCCGATCGCGGCCATATTCCCAACCCGGTCACCAGCGGTCCGCAGATCGGCATCGGCAATGCGCTGGATAATGACATCCAGGGCAATGCGCTGGACAATTTCATCAGCGCGCTGGGTGGCGATGATTTCGTGCGGGCCGGTGGCGGCGATGATCTGGTCCTGGGCGGCACCGGCCATGACCTGCTGCTGGGCGACAGCGGCGACGACATCCTGCTGGGTGAGGCCGGGAACGACCTGCTGAATGGCGGGACGGGCGACGATCTGCTGATCGCCGGCCTGGGTGAGGATCGGCTGATCGGTAGCGAAGGCCTGGATATCGCCGTCTTCAGCAGCCCGGCCAGCCATTACCAGTTCACGGTGACCGGCGCGCAGACCTTCGTCACCAACACGCACCTGCCGCAGTTCGCCGAATCCGCCGACATGCGCGGCGTGGAAATCGCCGTGTTCGGCACGGATGTGAAGCTGCTGACGCCCCATGCCCCCGGTACGGCGCGCAACGGCTTTGACGAGGCTCTGTACCTGTCCCGCTATGGCGATGTCGCCGTTGCCGTGCGTAACGGGGCGGTGGCCAGCGGTTGGGAGCATTTCCAGCTTTATGGCGAGCGGGAGGGCCGTGACCCCAACGCCCTGTTCGACGTGGGTTTCTATCTGGCGAACAACCAGGACGTGGCGGCCGCCGTGGCCGGCGGGCAGACCACCGCCTGGTCGCACTACAGCAACTATGGCTGGAAGGAAGGGCGCGATCCATCGGCCTTCTTCAATACCCGAGCGTATCTGGCGACCAACGATGATGTCGGGGCCAGTGGCCTGAACCCGCTGCTGCATTACCTGTATATCGGTGCGGCCGACGGGCGGCTGGCCCAGTTGTCCAACCCGACCATGGACTGGATTGGATGAGTTGTTCCGTCCCTCAAACGCCGGGCGCCGCCATCCGGCGGCTGGGCTTACGCGCCCATGGGCGCGGGCGCTCAATGCGCCAACCCATCGGCAATGAGTTCACTCATTGCCGATGGGTATGACATATCCGTCCGCGTCCTTTTGTCCGATGACAAGGGGCGAAGGCAGGCGTAGCAGTGGTGGAGGGCCGCGCCGTCGGACGGGCGGCCCTTTTCCATTCGCGCAGCCGCTTTCAAGACAGGTGCGTCATGTATGTGATTTATATGCTGCTGGGCATGCTCATCGGGCTGCCCTTCGCCGGGGTGTTCTATTACGCCATCTGGACCTTCCTGACGGGTGGTGATCCGGGCGGCGGCGACAACAGCCCCTTCTGATCCGGCCCCATGCGCCGTCTGCCGCTTCTGGCCCTGGCCCTGTTGCTCTGCGCCGGCTTGTCATCGGCGCAGGAGATACGCGCGCCTGGTGTGGCCGCGGATGACAGCCGGCAGATCGTGGATATCGCCACCCCGCCCTGGAACAGCGTGGCGCGGGTACAGACCAATATCGGCGGCAAATGCACCGGCACCGTCATCGGCCCCAGGCTGGTGCTGACGGCCGCCCACTGCTTTTACAATCCCCGCACCCGCCGCCTGCTGGAGGCGGGGTCGCTGCATGTTCTGCTGGGCTATGAGCGCGGCGATTACAAGACCCACCTGACGGTCGACACGCTGCATGTGCCGCCCGCCTATGACGGCACGCGGCCCGGCGACAGTATGCGTCATGACTGGGCCCTGCTGCGCCTGTCCGGCCCCGCTTTGGTCCCGGTATTGGCACCGGCCGGGCGCGGGGCGCAGCCGGGCGACAAGGTGGCGGTGGCAGGCTTCAGCCAGGACCGCGTGCATCTGCTGATGGCCGACCGCGACTGTGCGGTGAAAACCCAGGTGCGGGCGGAAGGGGCCGGCGGCACCCTGGTCTTCCATGATTGTTCCGCCAGCCGGGGGACCAGCGGCGGGCCGCTGCTGGTGCAGATCGACGGGGTCTGGCGCGTGGGCGGGGTCAATATCGCCGTCACGCCGAAATCCGGCAATCTGGCGCTGTGGCCCGATGGATTGGACGCCGCCATCGCCGCTCTTTCCAAGCCCTGACGGCGGCGGACTCTTTTCCTGCGGCGCGGAAATCCCTATAGTCGCGGCAATGATGTTTCCCACGGCTAGTGGAAAGAACCGACCCTTATGCCCGACCCGATGTCCGGCGACGATATCGACCGTTCCTCCATCCTGTCCGTGCCGGTGCAGGTGTCGGTCCGCCTGGGCCGGCGGCGGCTGCGCATCAGCCAGCTTCTGCGCATGGGGCCCGGCGACATCGTCGATCTGGAACGCGTGGTGGGCGATCCTGTGGACGTCTATGTCAATGACCGCATGGTGGCGCGGGGCGAACTGGTGGTGGTCGACGGGCGCCTGGGCCTGACCATCGTGGAACTGATGCCCCAGGCCACGCGTGGCCGCGAACCCCTGGGCCCCGGCCCCGGCGAGTGACCGGGGACGGCATGGACAGGGCAGCCGCCAAGCGCATCCTGCTGATCGATTCCGACGATACCCTGTGCCGCGTGCTGGCCGAACAGCTGGCGCAACAGGACGGTCTGCACGCCCTGTGCGCCACGAACGGAGAGGCGGCACTGGCACTGCTGGCCGGGCATGGAGCGGATGCGGCCCTGCTGGATGCCACGCTGGCCGGTGACGGTCTGATCCCAGCCCTGCGCGCCGGCGGGCTGTCGGGGCCGCTGGTCCTGCTGCTGCCGCCCGGCCTGGGCGTGCCGGCCGGCGGTGATGATCATCTGGCCAAGCCCATCCGCCTGGGCACCCTGCTGACAAGGCTGCGCGCCCTGCTGCGTCAGGCTGACACGGTGGCTGCCGCTATGGTGGAAGCGTTGATCATCGGCCCCTACCGTTTCCTGCCAGCCGCCAAGCGGCTGGAGGCGGTGGACGGGTCCCGCATCCGCCTGACCGAGAAGGAGACGCAGATCCTGCATCATCTCTGCCGCCATGGGGGCATGGCCCCGCGTGAGGATCTGCTGGGGGCCGTCTGGGGTTATGGCGCCGGGATCGACACCCATACGCTGGAAACCCATATCTACCGCCTGCGCCGCAAGCTGGGGGCGTCACTGCTGGTGCGGGTCGAGGGTGGCTATCGTCTGGCGGGGGAGCCGGTGCCGGCATGAGCCTTCTGTCACGTCGCGCGCTGCTGCTGTCCGTTCTGTCGCTGGTCCCGCTGGCCGCCTGTTCCACCCGCCCGCCGGCGGGGGAGGAGGACGGACCGCCGCCCGACCTGCCGCCCCTGCCCGACGTGCGGCGCATCGTGCTGTCGCACCCGAAAAGCAGGGAACGGGTCGACGTCATCTATTTCCATAGCGGCGCCTATGATCCCCGTGCCCTGCAGCAGATCGACCAGCTGCTGCGCGACCGGCGGACGGGGCAGGTGGGGCGCATCGATCCGTTGCTGATGGATTTCATGTTCGACCTGTTGCAGCGCACCGGCCTGCCGCCAACCACGGTGGTGGAGGTGACGGACGGGTTCCGGTCGCCGGGCACCAATGCCGACCTGGTGCGCGACAATGCCAATGCGGCGCGCGAAAGCTATCACCTTCAGGGCCGCGCCATGGATTTCAAGGTGCCGCTGCTGCCCGGGGCCGCCCTGGGCGAAATCGCCAAGACCATGCAGCGTGGCGGGGCCGCCTATTATCCTTCCACCGGTCATACCCATATAGACACAGGCCCCAACCGCACCTGGAAGACGCGATGAAGGGTTTGTTCGCTTTTCCCTCAGTCGCCGGGCGCCGCCATCCGGCGGCTTGGCTACGCGGGCACGGGCCCGCGGGCGCTCAACGCGCCAACCAGACTGCTCGCCGCAGTCTGGCATTGGTGCTGCTGGCCCCCCTGTTGCTGGCCGGGTGCAAGCCCGTCCTGACATCACGGGTGCCCGTGTTGCCCACCGGCGTGGAACTGCCCGCCGGTACGGTGCCGCGCGACCTGCCCACCGGCACCGGCGATACGCTGACCGTGGTGGAGGAATCGCTGCGGGTGGGCATGCGCTATGTGGCCAGCGCACCGGGCGGCCGGGTCGGGTCCATCGCCTTCGTGCCCATTCCCGGCGTGCCGCTGGCCCAGATCCAGGTGCCGGGTGGGGAGGCGCGGGCCCTGTTCCTGGCCCAGGGCCGCGTGACCCAGGCCGGGCTGGAACGGCTGCTGCATGGCACCCGCCGCGCCAAGGATCTGGCCCGCACCCTGGCGGAGGGGGAGGCGGAGGAACGCTATCTCTTCGCCTTCTTCGCGCTGATGCGCCAGGGCACCGACGCGCCGCGCTTGGCCCTGGTCCAATGCGGCACCAGCCATTCCGGCCAGGAACCCATCGCTGCCGCCGTCCAGTCCCAGGCCGCGCGCCGTGGGCTGAAGCTGGACGAGGCGGGGGAACTGGTGCGCCTGCCCGGCCGCGATCTGGTGGTTTCCGTTCTGTCCGACGGGTTGCGCGATGCGGTGGCGGTGGGCGACTGCCGTGCCGACCTGCCGATGCAGTTGCCCGACTTGTAAGGCCGCTGGCATCATGCCAGCGGAGGCCGGCGACTGCCGGCCCGGCGCTCATGCGCCGTAAGCCAAGCCGACGGATGTCGGCGCCCGGCGTCTGAGGGAACGAGAAGCCCGCAGGCGTGCTTTGCGCCCGGCCATCCTGGACAGGGCCTTTGCCGACAGCTACATGAGAGTTTCCCACGGATGCGGATGTAAATCCGTGACCTTTCGGGTATTGCCAACCACATGGGTGTCCCATGACCGCGTCCAACGAAACCTTCACACCATATCCCGCCGCCGAACCCAATCCGGACTTCCCCCGGATCGAAGAAGAGGTGCAGCGGATTTGGAAGGAGAACGCGGTTTTCCAGCAGTCGGTGGATTTCCGCCCGCTGGAAAAGGACGGCAAGCATAACGAGTTCGTCTTCTATGACGGCCCGCCGTTCGCCAACGGGTTGCCGCATTATGGCCATCTGGTCACGGGCTTCGTGAAGGATCTGGTGCCGCGCTACCAGACCATGAAGGGCCGCAAGGTCGAACGCCGTTTCGGCTGGGACTGCCACGGCCTGCCGGCGGAGCTGCAGTCCGAAAAGGAACTGGGCGTTTCCGGGCGCCACGACATCCTGAAATACGGCATCGACAAGTTCAACGCCCACTGCCAGGTGTCGGTGCTGCGCTTCACCCATGAATGGGAATATTACGTCACGCGCCAGGGCCGTTGGGTCGATTTCCAGAACGATTACAAGACCATGGACATCAGCTTCATGGAAAGCGTGATGTGGGCCTTCAAGCAGCTCTGGGACAAGGGGCTGGTCTATGAGGGTTACCGCGTCGTGCCCTATAGCTGGGCCGTGGAATCGCCGCTGTCGAACTTCGAAACCCGCCTGGACAATTCCTACCGCGAGCGCCAGGACCCGGCCCTGACCGTGCGTTTCCGTCTGGATGTGCGGCCCGGCGATGCCGGCCCGCTGGATATCCTGGCCTGGACGACCACGCCCTGGACCCTGCCGTCCAACCTGGCCTTGGCGGTCGGTCCGGAGATCGAGTACGCGGTCATGCGCAAGGGCGATGACCGGCTGATCCTGGCCACCAGCGCCATCGGCAAATATGCCAAGGAACTGGAAGGGTACGAGCAGGAAAGCACCCTGTCGGCGGAAGACCTGCGTGGCCGCACCTACGAGCCGATCTTCCCCTATTTCAAGGGGCTGGAAAAGTCGCACCAGGTGCTGGTGGCCGATTTCGTCACCACCGGCGACGGCGTGGGCATCGTGCATATGGCGCCCGGCTTCGGTGAGGACGATTTGGCCGTCTGCAAGGCGCACGGTCTGCCCGTGAAGGTGCCGGTGGACGTGGCCGGCCGCTTCACGGCGGAAATCACCGACTATGTCGGCCTGAACGTGATCGAGGCCAACAAGCCCATCATCCAGGATCTGAAGGCGCGCGGCGTCGTGCTGCGGCACGAGACCTACCTGCACAACTACCCGCATTGCTGGCGCACGGACGAGCCGCTGATCTACAAGGCGGTGAACAGCTGGTATGTCGAGGTCTCCAAGTTCAAGGACCGGATGGTTGAGCTGAACCAGCAGCAGATCAACTGGATTCCCGGCCATGTGAAGGATGGTTCCTTCGGCAACTGGCTGGCGAACGCGCGCGACTGGAACATCTCCCGCAACCGGTTCTGGGGTTCGCCCATCCCGGTCTGGCGCAGCGATGACCCGCGCTATCCGCGCATCGACGTCTATGGCTCGATCGCGGAGCTGGAGCGCGATTTCGGCGTGAAGGTCACCGACCTGCACCGCCCCGCCATCGACCATCTGGTCCGCCCGAACCCCGACGATCCGACCGGCCAGTCGATGATGCGCCGGGTGGAGGATGTGCTGGATTGCTGGTTCGAGAGCGGTTCCATGCCGTTCGCCCAGCAGCATTACCCGTTCGAGAACAAGGAACGGTTTGAAGCCGCCTTCCCCGCCGATTTCATCGTCGAATATGTGGCCCAGACACGCGGCTGGTTCTACACGCTGATGGTGCTGTCCACGGCGCTCTTCGACTGCGCGCCGTTCAAGAACGTCATCTGCCACGGCGTCGTGCTGGACGAGGATAAGCAGAAGCTGTCCAAGCGCCTGCGCAACTATCCCGATCCGGTGGAGGTGCTGAACAACCAGGGTGCCGACGCGCTGCGCTGGTATCTGGTGTCCAGCCCCCTGATGGTGGGGGGCGATCTGGCCATGCCCAAGGATGCGCGCGGCATCGCCCAGGCCCTGCGCCAGGGCGTGCTGCCGCTGTGGAACGCCTACAGCTTCTTCACGCTCTATGCCAATATCGATCAGGTGAAGGGGACGATCCGCGCCGACCAGAAGGGCCTGCTGGACCGCTATATCCTGGCCAAGACGCGCGAGCTGGTGGAGGGCATCGAAGGCCGCATGGACGCCTACGACCTGCCCGGCGCCTATGCGATCATCACCGGCTATTACGACGCGCTGAACAACTGGTACATCCGCCGTTCCCGCTCCCGCTTCTGGCGCGAGGCCGGGGAGGGCGATGCCCAGGACAAGCGCGATGCATACGACACGCTCTATACCTGTCTGGTGACGGCGACCAAGGCCCTGGCCCCGCTGTTGCCGCATGTGACGGAGCGGATCTATACGGCGCTGACCGGTGAGGCGTCGGTGCATCTGGCCGACTGGCCGGACGTGTCGCACCTGCCGTCCGATCATGATCTGACCAGCCAGATCGACCTTGTCCGGGAGATCTGTGCGGCCACCATGTCGCTGCGCGAGGCCAAGAAGCTGCGCATCCGCCTGCCGCTGCGCACCCTGACCATCGTCCACCCGGATGCCGACCGGCTGAAGGGCCAGTTCGACGCCGTGCTGGGGGCGTTGGTGGCGGATGAGGTCAACGTCAAGCAGGTGACCGTGTCGTCCGACATCAGCTTGGTCGGCACCCGTCAGCTGGCGGTGAACGCGGCGATCGTCGGCCCCAAGGTCGGCCCGAAGATGAAGGAGGTGATGGCCGCCTCCAAGCAGGGCAATTGGACCGACAAGGGCGACGGTACCGTCGAACTGGCCGGTGTGGTGCTGGAAGCGGGCGATTTCGACATCCGCGTCCAGGCCAAGGAAGGCACCCACGCCGCCCGCTTCGCCGGCGGCAAGGGCGTTGTCGTGCTGGACGTGACCGTGGATGCCGAACTGGAGGCCGAAGGCTGGGCCCGCGACTTCGTGCGCGCGGTTCAGTCAACGCGTAAGGACTCGGGCTTCCAGGTCACCGACCGCATCATCATCGCGGCCCAGGTGCCGGACGCCATCGCCGGTGCGCTGACCACGCATGCCGAGACCATCAAGCGCGAGACGCTGGCGCTGTCGCTGACGGTGAACCCGGAAGCGTTGCCGGAAGGCGCGGTGTCGGTAGACCTGTCGGGGACGTCGGTGTCGCTGGTGCTGACGAAGGCGTAAAGAACGCATATCGCTTCATCTATATCTGCCTCCCCGGCGAAAGCCGGGGCCCAGGGCCACAGGGTCAACCTCTCAGCAGCATCGATCAACGCAGCGGATAGGTTGGGCTCGTGGCCCTGGGTCCCGGCTTTCGCCGGGAAGGCAAAAACACTGTCGATTGAAGGCCCTACACCCCGTCCCTGACAAACCGCCAGACGCTGGCCGGTGGGATGTTGGCGATGGTGAAGCCGACACGCCGTCCCTTCAGGCCCAGTGCCTTGCGCCGCAGCGGTGAGCGGGCGGAATAGGTATAGGCGTAGAAGGCGCGGCCCGGCGGCATGACCTCGAAGATCGCATCCACGATGGCGCGCTGATCCTCCACGGGGATCAGGATCATGGGCAGGCAGACCAGCACGGTGCCGACCTTGCCCCGCACCTCTTCGGGCAGCATGGAGCGGATGTCCGCCACATCGCCTTCCAGCACATGGATGCCCGGCAGGTGCCGGCGCAGATAGGCCGCCAGTTCCGGATCACGCTCCACCGTATAGAGCTTGGAGGGCGGAACACCGGCTTCCAGGATGGCCTGGGTGACGGCACCTGTGCCGCCGCCGAATTCCACCACCACCTCGTCAGGCGCCCGCGTGATCTGTGCGGCCATCAGGCGCGACAGGGAGGGGGCGGAGGGGGTGATGGACGCCATGGAGAGCGGATTGGCCAACCAACGCTTGAAGAAAAGCCAGGCGGCGCTGGCTTCCTGATGCGTGCGGACCGTGGCGTGCCTATGGATCATTCTCTCAACCTGGCGGTTATGCCGATACCAGACATGGCACGCCCATTGCCGCATTGCAATGTCGCCACCAAAGCGGCCCTGGGATGTCTCGCCGCACCCCATTCCTGATGTGGGCTTACACGGTGCCGGCCGCCAGCGCCGTTTCCATCTGTTCGGACAGGTCCAGCCATTCCAGTTCCGCACCCTCCAGGTCATCGGACACGGAACCCAACTCGATCTGCAATTTGGTGACCTTGTCCGACGGGCCCTCATAGAGCTTGGGGTCGGCCAGCTTGGCCTCGATCTCCGCCTTGCGCTTGGTGAAGGTGGCCATCTTCTTTTCAATCGCCTCGATCTGCCGGCGCAAGGGGGCCAGTTGCTGGCGCAGCTCTGCCGCCGCCCGGCGCTCCTCCTTGCGGGCATCGCGCCCGCCGGATTTGTCGGCCCCGGCACCACCGCCCACACCGGCCGCCGCCGCCCGCTCCGCCTTGCTCTTGTCCAGCAGCAGGCGCTTGTAATCCTCCAGATCACCCTCGAACGGCCTGCAGGTGCCGTCATTGACCAGCCACAGGCGATCGGCGGTCAGTTCCACCAGATGCGGGTCGTGGCTGATGACGATGACCGCCCCCTCATACTCGTTCAGCGCCTCGACCAAAGCCTCGCGGCTGTCGATGTCCAGATGGTTGGTCGGTTCGTCCAGCATCAGGATATGCGGCGCGTCGCGGGTCATCATGGCCAGCAGCAGCTTGGCCTTTTCCCCGCCCGACAGGGACGAGATCTTGGTGTCCGCCTTGGACTGGTTGAAGCCGAACCGGCCCAGATGCGCGCGTGCCTGGCCCTCCAGCGTGCCTTGAGGCATCACCGCCTGCATCTGCTGGAGCGCGCTCCAGCCCATGTTCAGCTCGTCCTGCTGATGCTGGGCGAAATAGCCGACACGCAGCTTGGAGGACCGGAACATCTCCCCCGCCATGGTGCCCATGCGGCCGGCCAGCAGCTTGACCAGGGTGGATTTGCCGTTGCCGTTGGCCCCCAGCAGCGCGATGCGGTCATCGGCATCGATGCGCAGGCCCAGCCGTTTCAGCACCACCCGGTCGCCATAGCCGACGGAGACATCGTCCAGCCGGATCAGCGGCGGGGCCAGCTCGTCCGGGGAGGGGAAGTTGAAATTGACCGGCGTGTCGTCGATGACCTGGATGCGCGGTCCCAGCCGTTCAATGGCTTTGAGTTTGGACTGCGCCTGCGTGGCCTTGCTGGCCTTGGCGCGGAACCGGTCGACGAAGGCCTGAAGATGGGCGCGCTGGGCGTCCTGCTTGGCGGCCTGGGATTTGGCATGTTCCATCCGCATGGTGCGGATCTGCACGAACTGGTCGTAATTGCCGCCATAGGCGGTCAGCTTCAACTGGTCCAGATGCACGATGCTGGTCGGCACGCGGTTCAGCAGGCCACGATCATGGGACACGATCAGCATCGTGTGGGGGTAGTTGCGCAGATATTCCTCAAGCCACAGGGTGGCTTCCAGGTCCAGGTGGTTGGTCGGCTCGTCCAGCAGCAGCAGGTCGGGTTCGGCGAACAGCACGCCGGCCAGGGCCACGCGCATGCGCCAGCCGCCGGAGAAATCCGAACAGGGCCGGCGCTGCGCCTCGGTATCGAAACCCAGACCGGACAGGATGCGGGCGGCGCGGGCTTCGGCCGAATGGGCCTGGATGTCGGACAGGCGGTGATGGATTTCGGCGATGCGCAGCGGATCGGTCGCCGTCTCGGCTTCCGCCAGCAATTCCGTGCGTTCGGTATCGGCTGCCAGCACGGCGTCGATCAGCGTCGTCTCGCTGCCTGGCGCCTCCTGCCGCACCCAGCCCATCTTCAGGCCGGTGGGCAGGGTGATGGCGCCTGCATCGGGCTGTGCCTCGCCCGCGATCAGGCGCAGCAGGGTGGATTTGCCCGTGCCATTGCGCCCCACCAGCGCCACGCGATGCCCGGCGGGAATGGTGACGGAGGCCTGGTCCAGCAACAGGCGGCCGGCGATGCGATAGGTGAGGTCGGTGATCTGCAGCATGATGACCGCCCCTTACCATAAAGCGCGATACCGCAGAAGCGGGACGCATACATGGTCCGCCGGATTCGGCGTTGCAGCATGGCGGGACCCCCTGTATAAGCCGGCCCAGTTTCAAGCCTTATGTCTTATGGAGATACCCATGGCTGTCGAACGGACGCTGTCGATCGTCAAGCCCGACGCGACCCGCCGCAACCTGACCGGCAAGATCAATGCCCGCTTCGAAGAAGCCGGCCTGCGCATCGTTGCCCAGAAGCGCGTGTGGCTGTCCAAGCAGCAGGCCGAGCAGTTCTATGACGTTCACCGCGAGCGTCCCTTCTTCGGCGAACTGGTCTCCTTCATGATCTCCGGTCCGGTGGTCGTGCAGGTGTTGGAAGGCGACAACGCCGTGGCCCGCAACCGCGAGATCATGGGCGCCACCAACCCGGCCAACGCCGCCGCCGGCACCATCCGCAAGGACTTCGCCGAGAGCATCGAGGCCAACTCCGTCCATGGCTCCGACAGCCTGGACAATGCCAAGATCGAGATCGCCTATTTCTTCGCCGGCACGGAGATCGTCGGCTGATTTAGAGCCGCGATGGACGTTCCGACAGGAATGTGATCAGGAAAACCGCCCGTGGGAAACCTCGGGCGGTTTTTCGTTTTGGGGTTTGGGGGGAGCGGTTTGTTGCCCTCCGCTGCGAAAGCGTGTGCTCTGAGGGTCCCAGCAATATCTACCGTCACCCCGGCGAAGGCCGGGGCCCGAGTGACAAGCACTTTGCTCCAAGCACTTTGCTTTACGACCTAGGCCCCGGCCTTCGTTCGCCGGGGTGACGGTAGAGAGGGTGGCAACGATAGTGCCCCAGAGTTTCGCAAAGGCGTCGCGAAAGCGGGAAAGGCGGGAAGAGCCTTACGTCCGGATCGGCACCGACAGTTCCACCGCCGCGTCACGGCCGTCGGTGATGTCCAGCGTGCGGAAGTCGAAATCGCGTTCCGGACCCTTGAACACATCATATTCCAGGACCCGGTCCACCGAATTATCGGCATGGAAGGTCAGGACCTTGGGCTTGATCGAATAGAGCTGGTCCGGCGTGATGCTGGCCGAGGCGGCGATGATCACCTCGTCCCCCTTCTGGCAGGTACGGGCGGCGGCACCGTTCAGGACGCAGGCCTTGGACCCCGGTTCCCCGAAGATCACATAGGTGGAGATGCGGGCACCGCTGCTCTTGTTCCAGATCTCCACGAATTCCAGCGGATAGATGCCGGCCAGCGCGCACTGTTCGGGGTCCAGGGTGATGGAACCGTGATAGTTCAGGTCGGCACCGGTGACGCGGATACCGTGGAACTTGGCGCGGACGATCTTGATCATGGGGCACTCCGGTCTGGCACTATCCTCAAGGCCCGCCGATCGTTCCGGCCACCGGGTCGGCGGCCGCCGCGGCGGTTTCGCCTATGACATAAGCGTTCCGGACCGCCGACGCCACCGCATCCGCCGCAGCCCTGTCCGCCGCATGCACAAGGCACAGCGGGCAGTCGGGTCCCACTTCGGCCCCGATGCCTGCCACCTGATCCAGCCCCACGCGCGGATCGATGCCATCCTGCGGCCTTGTGCGCCCGCCGCCCAGCGCCACCACGGCCAGACCCAGGGCCCGCACATCCTGGCCTGTGACAAATCCCGGCCGGTCGGGCAGGACGGGCACCACCACGGGGGCCGTGGCCAGATGCCGGTCTGGCCGTTCGATCAGGTCGGGCGGCCCGCCCAGCACCGCAACCATGCGGGCGAACCGGTCAGCGGCGGCCCCGGTGGCGATGGCCTGATCGACCAGGGCTCCGGCACCGTCGGCATCCAGGGCAAGGCCAGCCAGGACCAGCATTTCCACGCACAAGGCCCTTGTCACCCGCCACAGCCGCGTTTCCGCCGTCCCGCCGGCCAGGATGGCAAGGCATTCGCGCAGTTCCAGGGCATTGCCGGCACTGTGGCCCAGCACCTGGCCCATGTCGGTCAGCACGGCACGCGCGGGCAGGCCGGCACCGGTGGCAGTGCGCACCAGCGTGCCGGCCAGGTCGCGGGCGCGGCCCTGGTCCGCCATGAAGGCGCCGGAGCCAAACTTCACATCCAGCACCAGGGCGTTCAGGCCGGCCGCCAGCTTCTTGGACAGGATCGAGGCCGTGATCAGGTCGATGCTTTCCACCGTCGCCGTCACGTCGCGGATGGCATAGAGGCGACGGTCGGCGGGGGCGATCTCCCCTGTCGCACCGACGATGGCGCAGCCCACACGGCGCACCATGGTTTTCAGCCGGTGCAGGTCGGGCTGCCCGTCATAGCCGGGGATGGCTTCCATCTTGTCCAGGGTGCCGCCGGTATGGCCCAGCCCCCGGCCGGAAATCATCGGCACATAGCCGCCGCAGGACGCGATGATCGGGGCCAGCAGCAGGCTGACCTTGTCGCCCACCCCACCGGTGGAATGCTTGTCCAGCACCGGCCCGCCCAGCCCTTCACGCGACCAGTCCAGGATGGTGCCCGACCCGACCATGGCCTGGAGCAGGGCCACCCGCTCGTCACTATCCATGCCCTTGAAATAGACGGCCATGGCGAAGGCAGCGGCCTGACCCTCCGTCACCGATCCGTCGGTCAGGCCGGCGATGAAATGGCCGATCTCCACCGCCGACAGGGCAAGCCCGTCGCGTTTGCGGCGAATGATCTCCTGCGGCAGGAACATGGGCGGCGCACTCAGCGGGGCTTCTGACCCGGACAGGCCATGGCGATGGGATCCACACCATAGCGTGTTCCGGCCGCCGGGTGCAGGGGGGCCGACATGCGAAATGCCACAGGGCGCAACAGAACCATGTCCGGGTCCTGGCGGTGCAGCGCGTCGCGATTCGCCCGGCTGGCCAGCGCCGCCGTCAGCTTGGCCGCCAGCACCGGGTCCAGGCCGGGACCGGCGATCCAGGCCACGGGTTGCATCATGGTGGCCACGTCCGCCTGGTCGGCGCCATAGGTGCCGGCACTGATCTGTCCGGGTGCGCCGAACGGGTGCAGGCCGGACAGGCGGCCGGCAGCGTCGCCGGTCACCGGCAGCAACCGGGCACCCGCCGACACGGCCATGGCGGATACCGGGTCCGGCGTGGCGGCGATACGGAACAGCGCGTCGATGCGGCCATCGGCCAATGCCAGGGCCGCCTGTTCCCCGCCGATCTCAACCGCCCGCACCTGCTGGCGGCGCAGGCCGTGGGCGGACAGGATGCGTTCGGCCAGGCGGCGTTCGTCCGATCCGGCGGCGCCGACGGCCACGCGCTTGCCCTTCAACTGATCGATATCGGTCAGTTTGGCGTCGCCGCGCACCAGCACATGCAGCGCCTCGCTGTAGATCTCGCCCAGGATGACCAGATCGGCGGGCTTGGCGCCGGGGGCTGGCAGGCAGCGGGCGGCATAGATGCGGTCGGCCGGTGCCAGACCGGTTTCCACCGCACCCGACGCCACCGCCTCCACAATATCGCGGCGGTCGGGCAGGCTCTGGGTCAGGGCCACCAGGCCCGGGACGCCGCAGGCGCGGTCATCGGCGCAGGCCGGCATGCCCGGCGGCCGCGACAGCATGGAGGCCAGGGCTGCGCCAACATCGAAACCGCGTTCCCCCGACGGGTCGGCCGCGATGCGCAGATAGCGGGCGGCACTTTCCGTATTGGCCGGCGCGCGGCCAAGTGCCGCCAGTGCCATCACGGGCACCGCCAACAACGGAATTAACCAATATCTGGGGGACATGGCACCAACGCCTACCAAGTTTGGATTTATTCACGCTTTTCCAGCGTGACTGTCAAATGCGCCGATGGGATGGCAGTGCCGAATAACGGACGCTGTTGCCACAGGGATTCATGTCTTTGGGATGGATTTGTCCTAGCCTTTTGGTCGGTACATGGGCTTTACGCGCCCTTTTGCCTGCGGCACTCTGTCATCAGAGGAAGCGTCGCCATCGAGACGACGCCCGACGGGGGAAACGCGCATGGCATCACGGTTCGCGCCGATGCTGGTTGTTCTGGGCCTTCTGTCCGCGGTGGCACCCGTGCGGGCCGAACAGCAGGTCCTGCCGGCGATATCGAACCTGACGGCCGAACAGCTTTTCTCCGTCGCCTTCCGTCCCATCATCGACAATGCACTGAAGCCGCCCGCCATGGGTGATCTGCTGGGCGACGGATTGCGCCGGGTGGCCTCATCAGACCGCATGCTGGGTGTCGTGCAGGTGCCGGGCCATCTGCTGCTGACCCGCGACGGGGTGGAGCTGTCGCGCGTCACCCTGCCCACCGACACGATCCCGGAACGCTGGGCCAACGTCACGGCGGAGATGCTGCGCGCCATTGCCGCCGCATCCCCCGCCATCGCCGCCAGGGAGCGGGAGGCGGTGTGGCGCGACATGTTCGACGGGATGATGACCGACCTGGACCCCTACTCCCGCTATGCCGAGCCCAACCGCGCCCAGGGGGAGCGGACGCAGCGTGAAGGCTATGACGGGATCGGCGTGGGCATCCGGTCCAATGACGGGTTCTTCGAGATCTCCGACATGGTGGCCGACGGGCCGGCGGCCAATGCCGGCGTGCGCGTCGGCGACCGTATCTTCGAGGTGGCGGGCACGCGCACCGTGGGCCTGCCCTATGAGCGGTTGTCGGCCCTGATCCAGGGGCCGGAAGGCAGCTGGGTGGAGATGAAGGTGGGGGCCAGCGAGCAGCGCCCGCGCACCGTCACCGTCCGCCGCCGCCATCTGGTGCCCAACACGGTGCAGGCCAGCCTGACCGATGGCGTCGCCACGATCCGAATCGAACGGTTCAACAACGCCACCCAAGACAATGTCCGCCAAGCCATCCAGCGTTACCTGGATAAGGGGCCGGTGCGCGGCGTCATCATGGATCTGCGCGGCAATCCCGGCGGGGTGATGGTACAGGCGGTGGGAGTGGTGAACCTGTTCGTGCCGCAGGGCCGCATCATCACCACCCGCGGCCGCAACCCCAGCTCCATCCAATGGTTCGAGGCGCAGAGGCCCACCACCATGTTTCCCGACCTGCCCCTGGTGGTGATGATCGACGGGCAGACCGCGTCCAGCGGGGAGATCGTGGCGGCGGCGTTGCAGGATGCCGGCCGGGCGCTGATCGTCGGGTCCTCCAGCTATGGCAAGGGCAGCGTGCAGCATGTGACGCAACTGCCCAATGGCGGGGAACTGTTCATCACCTGGTCACGCATCTACGCGCCCAGCGGTTACAGTTTCGACGGGCAGGGCGTGCTGCCCAGCCTCTGCACCTCGCTGCCCGGCGCCAACGTCCAGTCGCTGCTGGTCGAGGCCGGCCGTGGCGACCGGGGCGAACAGGCGGTCCTGTCGCGCCACCGGCTGGCCGCCCCGGATGATGCCGAAGCGCTGGCCCAGCTGCGGGCCGCCTGTCCGTCCAAGCCCGCCGACAGCGTGGCGGCGACGGCCACGACCCTGGCGCTGGCCCGTGCATTGCTGGAGGATGCGGGCCTCTATCGCCAAGCCCTTGCATCCCGGCACATCAACGTTGCGGAGAGGTAGGGTCTTTGTCCTTGACAGATGGGGGCGGATGCGTAGATTCCGCCGCTGTGCCGTCCGGGGGTTCCTTCCCGGCGGGGAACGTTTATATGGATCGGCCGCGCGTCCTTGCGGTGGCCGCAAGCAGACGCAGGTAGGGTATCATGGCTAAGCAGAACACCGTGCTGATCAAGTTGGTGAGCACCGCCGACACGGGCTACTTCTATGTGAAGAAGAAGAACCCCCGCAAGACGACCGAGAAGCTGGAATTCAACAAGTATGATCCGGTTGCTCGCAAGCACGTTGCGTTCAAGGAATCGAAGATGAAGTGATCTCCCGCCTGGGATGATCCTCTCTTGGAAAAGCCCCGCCGGGTTCGCCCGGCGGGGCTTTTTACATTTGGGGTTGCTGCTGTTTCGGAAGAGCGCGAAAGTCTGGAAGGCTTCAAGCAGCCCATGGATGAGTCGTCATGGATCAGAAGACAGTGCGCTCTCCACAGCAAGGGGCGGAAAGACAGGCTGCCCACAGCGATGTGGCTCTGAGTCTGTCGGAAGTGGACCGGGAAGCGTTCTTCGATGTGTTGGTCAACCCACCGCCAGTCAATGACCGGCCGCGCTGTGCGTTCGAAAAGCATCGGCAATGTGTGAAGCGCTGATCGGTTTGCCACTCAATATTCCGTCAGCATGTACGCATTCGCCGCACATGGCCCCTTTCGTCGATTGGACCGATTCTCGCTGGTGACCATGCGACGGCCACAAATGCGAAAAGCCGCCCCCGAGGGACGGCCTTTTCGATGCATATATAATGTGTTGTCTGGAGCGGGCGAAGGGATTCGAACCCTCGACCCCAACCTTGGCAAGGTTGTGCTCTACCCCTGAGCTACGCCCGCATGACCAGACAGGCCCGTCTTGCGACGGTGGGTATTTTCGGAACTGGAGCGGGCGAAGGGATTCGAACCCTCGACCCCAACCTTGGCAAGGTTGTGCTCTACCCCTGAGCTACGCCCGCCCATTTCCGAACTCCGTCCGGGTCGTCCCCGGCGGTGAGCGCGGAATATAGCCATCAAACTTTGCCATGCAAGGGTTTTTTTGGCCCCCCTGACGCTTTTCCCGGAAAGCTTCGCCCTTATCCATGCATGGCACCCAATCGGGAGGTTTGCCGACGGCGGGTTGGCGCTCTATATAAGCCCATGACCGCTCCCGCACCGGCGGGGGCCAGCAACGATCACCCGATCCAGGAACAAGCCGCCGATGTTCTCCCCCACGCCGACCCCTGTGCCCAAGCCCGCTGCCACCGACCTGATCAAGGATGGCAGCGATGCCGGCTTCATGGCCGACGTCATCGAGGCATCGCAGACGGTGCCGGTCATTGTCGATTTCTGGGCCACCTGGTGCGGCCCCTGCAAGACGCTGGGCCCCCTGCTGGAAAAGGCCGTCACGGCCGCCAAGGGTGCCGTCAAGCTGGTGAAGATCGATACCGACAAGCATCCGGCCGTGGCCGGGCAGCTGCGCGTGCAGTCGATCCCCACCGTCTATGCCTTCTTCAAGGGCCGTCCCGTGGACGGGTTCCAGGGGGCGCTGCCGGAAAGCCAGGTCAAGGCGTTCGTCGACAAGCTGGCAAAGCTGTCGGGTGCGCCGGGCGCCATCGACATCGCCGCCATCCTGGCCGAAGCCAAGGCCATGCTGGATGAGGGCAATGCGCAGGAGGCGGCCGCCATCTATCAGGAGGTTCTGGCGGAGGAGCCGGAGAACGCGGCGGCCTATGCCGGCGTCATCCGCTGCCTGCTGGCGGTGGCGGAGGCGGATGCCGCAAAGGGCATGATTGCCGACGCCCCGGCCGGCATCGCCAAGTCGCCTGAGCTGGCCGCCGTGAAGTCGCAGGTCGAGCTGGCGGAGCAGGCGGCCAATGCCGGCCCGCTGGACGGGCTGAAGGCCGCTGTGGATGCCGATCCGGCCAACCACCAGGCCCGTTACGATTACGCCGTGGCCCTGTTCGCCGCCGGCCGCAACGAGGAGGCGGTGGAATCGCTGCTGGAGATCGTCAAGCGCGACCGCGAATGGAACGACAAGGCCGCCCGCACCCAGCTGCTGAAGATCTTCGAGGCGATGGGCTTCACCGACAAGCTGGTCATCCAGGCCCGCCGCAAGCTGTCCTCGCTGCTGTTCTCATGAGCCAGAACCCGTTCGACCTGCCCCATGACCAGTTGCCGGAGACCATCCCCGTCTTTCCCCTGACGGGGGTGCTGCTGCTGCCCAAGGGCAAGCTGCCGCTCAACATCTTCGAACCGCGATACCTGAACATGGTGCAGGACGCGCTGGCCACCAACCGGCTGGTCGGCATGGTGCAGCCGCGCGACGGCGGGGCGGGCAACCACCCGCCGCTGTACGAGATCGGCTGTGCCGGCCGCATCACCAGCTTCAACGAGACCGAGGATGGCCGCTTCCTGATCACCCTGACGGGGATCAGCCGGTTCAGGATCACCGGCGAAGTGCCGACCACGCGCGGCTATCGCCGGGCCATCACCGACTGGTCGGGGTTCGAGGCGGACCTGGAGGAGGACGGCCCCTGCGATCTGGACCGTTCACGGCTGGACGCGGTGCTGCAGACCTATTTCAAGCAGCAGGGCATCAGCGCCAATTGGGAATCGGTATCCCAGGCGCCGCTGGACCGGCTGGTCACGTCGCTGTCCATGATCTGTCCGTTCGATGCGCCGGAGAAGCAGGCCCTGCTGGAAAGCCCGGATGTGAACAGCCGCGCCCGGCTGCTGCTGGCGCTGGTGGAAATGGCCGTGCATGAGGATGGCGATGGCGGCGGTTCCGCCCGCCATTGATTGTTGACACTTGAGACTTGCCTCAAAAGGAACCTCGCGATGAGCGATACTACCTCCCAAGCCCGTGTCGATCCGCGCCTGCTGGAGATCCTGGTCTGCCCGCTGACTAAGGCACCGCTGCGTTACGATGCGGCGGCCCAGGAACTGATTTCCGACCAGGCCAAGCTGGCCTATCCGATCCGCGACGGCATTCCCATCATGCTGGTGGACGAGGCGCGGCGCCTGGACGACGCGGTCTGATCGTGGCGGAGGAACTTTTCGTCAGCGAGGCGGGCGGGACCACGCACTGGCCCACCGAACTGCGCCTGAACCGGGCGGAACGGGTGCTGTCCGTCAGCTTCGATAATGGCAGCCGCTTCGACCTGCCGGCGGAATTCCTGCGGGTGGAAAGCCCGTCGGCGGAGGTGCAGGGCCACACCCCGGCGCAGAAGCAGCTGGTGGCCGGCAAGCGCCACGTGGCCATCACCCGCGTCGACCCCGTGGGCAATTACGCCGTGCGCCTGACCTTTGATGACGGGCATGACAGCGGCATCTACAGCTGGACCCTGCTGCACCGGTTGGGGCGGGAGCGGGACACGCTGTGGGAGGCGTATCTGGCGGCGCTGACGGCGAAGGGGTTGGGACGGTAGGGGGGGCTTCCACCTTTCCTGGGATTACCCTCTCCCTCCCAAATGCTGGCGCGTTTGGGTCCCTCCCTCTCCCGCAGGCGGGAGAGGGTAGAAATTGGTCATAGCGCAGTCATCTACCCTCGCCCACGCAGTGGGAGAGGGAGGGGCCCGTTGGCGCAGCCAATGGGAGGGAGAGGGTAGCCTCTCTACAGGTTCAACACCCGCGCCGGCCGGATCTCCCCGGCCTCCAGCCGCACCAGCGCCACCGGGCGGCCGGCGGACACGGCCAGTGCGGCCCCATCCTCGCCACCTGCATCGCGCAGCGCCTCCAGCCGGGCCAGATCGCCCTGGCGCAGCAGCGATACGCCCTGGCCATGGCGCAGCCGGTCGGCCTCCGCCGGGGACAGGTCGATGGCGGGCAACCGGTCCAGGGGGGCAGCCACCGGCATCAGCAGGCTGTCGGGATCACCCTCGGCCACGATGCGTTCCAGTTCCTCCAGCGTTACGGCGTTGGTCAGGCTGAACGGTCCCACCGACAGGCGGCGCAGCACGGTGATATGGCCGACACTGCCCACGGCCAGCGCCAGGTCACGGGCCAGCGAGCGCATATAGGTGCCCTTGCCGCATTCCACCTCGAATTCGGCATGGTCCAGGTCGGGCCGGCCGGTCAGGTGGAACCCGTCGATGCGCACGATGCGGGCGGCCAATTCCACCGCTTCGCCTTCACGCGCCAGGTCATAGGCGCGCTCGCCATCCACCTTGATGGCGGAATATTGCGGCGGCACCTGGCTGATCAGGCCCTGGAAACCCTCCAGCGCCGTTTCGATCTGCTCGTCCGTGGGGCGCGAGGGCGCGGTGGCGATGACCTGTCCGGCGCGGTCGTCGGTGTCCGTCGCTTCGCCGAATTTCATCACGAACCGGTAGGTCTTGTGCCCATCCATGGCGTACTGGACGGTCTTCGTCGCCTCGCCGAAGGCGATGGGCAGGATGCCGGTGGCGATGGGATCCAGCGTGCCGCCATGGCCCGCCTTTTCCGCATTCATCATCCAGCGCACCTTCGCCATGGCCTGGGTACTGGTCATGGTGCCGGGCTTGTCCAGGACCAGCCAGCCGTGCCGGGGCACACCCTTGCGCTTACGCGCCATGGTTATCGTCCCCGCCCTCTTCCTCGTCATCGGCATAGCCGGGCTTGCGGGTGCCGCTCATGTCGCGGGCGACATGCGGGTCGTGCAGGATGCGGTCGATCTTCTCCGCATAGTCGAAGCTGGTATCCAGCTGGAACGACAGGCGCGGGGCATAGGGCAGGCGAATCTCATGCGCCACCTGGGTGCGCAGGAAGGCAGAGGCGCGGTTCAGGGCGGCCACCAGTTCCGGTTTGGACCCACCCAGCGGCATCACGAAGGCCGTGGCGTTCTTCAGGTCGGGGCTGATGCGCACTTCCGACACGGTGACGTTCAGGTCCATCAGTTCCGGGTCGCGGAATTCCCCACGGCGGAAGATGTCGGCCAGGGTGTGGCGGATTTCCTCGCCCACGCGCAACTGGCGCTGGCTGGGTCCCTTGTCGGCGTGGCCGCCGTCGCGTCGCTTGTTCATCACATCAATCCTTTGCCCTGGCGGGGGATGGGACCCCGGACCCGGGCTTTGCTCGCATTTTGGTCAAGGGGCCGTGCGTAGCATAGCGGACGTGTGATGAGGCAAGGAAGTTACGCATGGAAGGGGTAGCGGCGCCCCACAGCCCCGCCACCCCCTTGGTACGTCTGTAACCGGTGCTGTTATCGCGCCAGCGGCAGCGCCTCCCGCACCTGACCCGGCAGTCGCGGGACCAGCAGGCGGCGGGCGGCTTCCCAGCGGGCCGATAGCAGCAGCAGGCCCGACCCGATGACCAGGGCGGCCAGCGCCATGTTCATCTCCCGGGCCGTGCCGGCCATGGAGAAGAGCTGGCCCATCGCATAGAGCACATAAACCAGGGCAGAGATC
This sequence comes from Niveispirillum sp. KHB5.9, assembly GCF_048066115.1. Taxonomy (NCBI): domain Bacteria; kingdom Pseudomonadati; phylum Pseudomonadota; class Alphaproteobacteria; order Rhodospirillales; family Azospirillaceae; genus Niveispirillum; species Niveispirillum sp. KHB5.9. Next base: position 307,731 of record NZ_JBLTYX010000003.1, read on the forward strand.
AGCATGGCGCGGCGGTCGATGGCCAGCGACACCAGGGCGATGGCCAGGTACGTGCCGATGCAGGCGGCCAGCGCCAGACCGGGACTGACCACCTGTACCGCGCCATTGACGCCCACCCAGGAAAAGACCGGGTGGATGATCATGGGCGAGGCCGCCAGATGCAGCCAGAAAGCCACGTCGGAGCGCCGCGTGTTGCGCTCCCGGTCCTGGCTGTCCCAGCGCATGGCGATGGCGAACATGGCCAGCCCACCCACCAGCACCATCACCGTGATGCTGTCCCTCAGCGACGGCACGGCCAGCAGCAGCAGCGCGAACAGGGCGGAAAGCCCGATGGCGGACCCCGCCGCCACGGTGATCGGCACCATGAAACGGCGCCAATGCGCATAGGAACCGGCACCGGCCAGCAGGGTGGCGGCGGCCACGGCACCGGCGGCATCGGCCGGGTCGCGGACATTCTTCAGGTCCAGCAGATCGACCATGCCCATCAGGCCAGCCGCCAGCGTGCCGCCGGCAAAGCCGATCAGCAGCACGATGCTGGACAGGGACAGGCGCAGGCGGCGGGTGAAATACTCGGCCAGGCCCCAGCTGACCACGGCCATGGCGGCCCCCGCCAGCGCCTCATGCACGCGGCTGCCCAGATAGGCCGCTGCCGCCAGGATCATGATGCAGCAGACGGCGACGAACACGTCGTTGAAACCGGTCAGCAGGCGGAAGCGCTCATGCTCCGTTGCGTCCACGTGACCGCGCCGTGCGGCCACGAAGCGTCGCAACCCGTCAACATTCTGATCGGTCAAGACTCCAGCGGTTACCGCAGCGTCTAGTTCTTCCTCACTATACATATTTGCCCCCTCCCTATTGGGTAGTCCCAAGTATGCGCGCTGACACCGGTGGCGGCAATCGCTGGTACAAAGGGTTTAGATGCAGAAAAGAAACAGTGACCAACGATACGATTCCGTTGCAATCAGGGGGCTTCCTTCCCGGTGTCACATTCTGTTAACCCTGTCGGCGCGGATGAAAAAACCGCGTTTAAAAACAAACCTTTCTCGGACAGGGGATATACATGCAATCCAAACACAATCTGCTTCGCGGGGCGGCTTCGCTCGCCCTCATGGTGGCTGCTGCCATCCCGGTCCTGCCGGCTTCCGCCCAGGATACGCTGGATGAAATTGTCGTCACAGGTTCGCGTATCCGGCAAAGCCCGCTGACCCAGACCCAGCCCGTCATCCAGGTCGACAGCGAGGCGATGGCCCGCACCGGCCTGTCCAGTACGGCGGAGATTCTGCAGCGCCTGCCCATCTCCGGCGGCGGCCTGAACAGCAAGTTCAACAATAGCGGCAATTTCGGCAACCCGCCCGACGGCGGCGGCGTGGGTGCGGGTGCGGCCGAGGTGGACCTGCGCTATCTGGGCTCGCGCCGTACGCTGGTGCTGGTCGATGGGCTGCGCTGGGTGAACGGCGCTTCCGCGTCGGGCATCCCGTCATCCACCGACCTGAACACCATCCCCAAGGGCATCATCGACCGGATCGAGGTGTTGCAGGAGGGTGCCTCGTCCATCTATGGCTCCGACGCCATTTCCGGCGTGGTCAACATTATCACCAAGAAGAAGCAGGATGGCTTCACCGGTTCCGCCCAGGTCGGCGCCTTTGACGAGGGCGACGGCGTCACGCAGGAATACGACCTGTCCTGGGGCGCGTCGTCGGGCGGCACCAGCATCGTGGCCGATGTGACCTATGTGAAGGTGGAAGACGTGATGTCGGGCGACCGCTCCATCTCGCAATTCCCCACGCCTGGCGTCACGGCATGCGACAGTTCCTGTTCGTCGGGCACGCCGTTGGGCCGCTTCATCGTCAACAACCCCGTCACCGGGGCCGGCATGAACCTGACCCTGAAGCAGGCGGTGCTGACCGGCAAGCCGGTGTTCAACCCGCTGGCCCCCACCGCGGGCAGCTTCAAGGATTTCACCACGGCCGACCGGTTCAATTTCCAGCCCTACAATTACATCCAAGCCCCGTCGGAGCGCATCGGCACCTTCTTCACGGTGACGCAGGAGATCACGCCCGACATCAATTTCCGCCTGAAGGCCGTCTATAACAATCGCAAGTCCGCCAACCAGGCCGCCCCCATCCCGCTGTTCGTGGGGCCGGATGCCGGCAACGGCAACATGCTGGACCGGATCAGCATCGACGTCACCAACCCCTACAACCCGTTCGGCGTCACCCTGTCGTCGGGCGGGGCCAACGGCCCGGCCAACTACGCTTTCATCGGCCGCCGCTTCGTGGAGGCGGGCCCCCGCCATTATGAGCAGGAGGTGAACACCTGGTACGTGTCGGGCACGCTGGACGGCTCGCTGATGCTGGGCGAGAACAAGTGGTACTGGGACGTCAACACCATCTTCTCCCGCAACAGCGCCACGCAGAAATTCACCGGCAACGTGAATGCGCAGCGCCTGGCCCAGGCGCTCGGCCCCGTGTCGGGCTGCACGGCACCTTGCGTGCCCTTCAATATCTTCGGCGGTGCCGGGTCGATCACACAGCAGCAGATGGATTACGTGCTGTTCACGCAGCAGGACAGCAGCAAGCAGCGCCTGGGCGACGCTTCCGTCAACCTGTCGGGTGACCTGTTCCAGATGCCGGCCGGTGGCGTGGGCGTGGCGCTGGGCTACGAATATCGTGACCAGCGTGGCGAGTTCCAGCCGGACGCCGTGGTGGCCGCCGGCCTGGGTTCCGACATCCCGGCCCTGCCGTCCAAGGGCAGCTTCGACGTGAATGAGGCCTATGGCGAGCTGCGGGTGCCGTTGCTGGCCGATCTGCCGGTGGCCAAGCTGCTGGAAGTGTCGGGTGCGGTCCGTTACTCCGACTATTCCACTTTCGGCAGCGAGACCACCTATAGCGGTCGTGTCAACTGGCGCGTGACGGACGATGTGCTGCTGCGCGGATCCTATGGCCAGGGCTTCCGGGCTCCTGGTATCGGCGAGCTGTTCGGCACGCCATCGCGCTTCGACCAGGAACTGGTCGACCCCTGCTCCGACATGCTGGGCCTGTCGGGCGGTACCGCCGCCTCGGCCGCCATCCGGGCCAATTGTATCGCCCATGGCGTGCCGGCCAATGGCTCCTACGTCCAGGCCAATCCGCAGCTGTCGGTGGTCACCGGCGGCAATGACGAATTGCAGCCAGAAACCTCGGAAAGCTGGGTGTTCGGCGGGGTGTTCAGCCCGTCCTGGGAAATGGACTGGGCCGACCGGCTGGATTTCGAGGTGAATTATTATGACATCAAGCTGAAGAACGCGATCCAGCCCATCGGTGCGGAGACCATCCTGGGCCGGTGCGAGCAGAACAACGACGCTTTCTCCTGCGCTTCCGTTACCCGTACCGCGTCGGGTGCCATCAACCAGATCACCGGCCTGTTGCAGAATATCGGCGCCATCGACACGGACGGCATCGATTTCACCATCAACTGGCAGGGGCCGGCGTCGGATATCGGCACCTTCCGCCTGTCGCTGAACCAGACCTTCCTGCTGAACTATGCCGAGACCGTGCCCGCCACCAATGGCAGCACGAAGATCGACCGCGAGGGCACGGAGAAGGGCAGCCCCGACCAGGCCTTCCCCAAATACAAGGCCACGGCCATCCTGGATTGGGCCAAGGACGATTTCTCCGCCTCGCTGACCAACCGCTATGTGAAGAGCGTCGAGGAAAGCCAGGCGGACAACAAGCTGAATGCCCGTCTTTACACCGACGTGCAGGTCAGCTGGTTCCCGGCGATGTTCGAGAACAAGGTCGGCCTGACGCTTGGCGTCAACAACCTGTTCGACAAGGACCCGCCGGCCTGCTTCAGCTGTGGCCTGAACAATTTCGATCCCACCACCTATGACGCGCCGGGCCAGTTCGGCTATGCGCGCCTGACGTACAAGATGTGAGCGGGGTTCTGTCGCATAAGGCCCGCAAGGGCCGCATGCGACATGCCGATTTGGACGGACCTGGGTTCACTGTGCTAGTGAACCCAGGTCTTTTCTTTTCAGGACCCTTTCCCATGACCGCCCCCCTGTTCGACAAGGTTGCCATCGTCGGCTTCGGCCTGATCGGTTCCTCGCTCGCGCGCTGTGTGGCGGAATATCCGGGCTTGGCCAACGGGGTGGTCTGCGTGGACCGGTCGCAGGCGGTTTGCGACCGGGTGCTGGAACTGGGCCTGGCGGTGGAAGCCGGCACCGATCCGGCGCTGGTATCCACATGCGACCTGGTGATCCTGGCCACCCCCATCGGCGCTTTCGCCGATCTGGGGGCGGAGATCGGCCCGCACCTGAGCGAGGGCACGATCCTGACCGATGTCGGGTCGGTGAAGCAGTCGGTGCTGCGCGATATCGCCCCGTTCGTGCCGGACGGGGTACATTTCATTCCGGGCCATCCGCTGGCCGGCACCGAACATTCCGGCCCCGACAGCGGCTTTGCCGCCCTGTTCAAGGGCCGCTGGTGCATCCTGACGCCGGTGCCCGGCACCAACCAGGCGGCGGTGGACAAGCTGGCCGCCTTCTGGACGGGCTGCGGCAGCATGATCGAGGTGATGGAACCCGGCCATCATGACCGGGTGCTGGCCATCACCAGCCATCTGCCCCACCTGATCGCCTATACGATCGTGGGCACGGCCACCGACCTGGAGGAACATCTCCAATCCGAGGTGATCCGGTTCAGCGCCACCGGCTTCCGCGACTTCACCCGCATCGCGGCATCCGACCCCACCATGTGGCGTGACATCTTCCTGAACAACCGGGAGGCGGTGCTGGAGGTGATCCAGCGCTTCACGGAGGACCTGACGGCCCTGCAGCGGGCCATCCGCTGGGGCGAGGGGGACAAGCTGCATGAGCTGTTCACCCGTACCCGCGCCGTCCGCCGGTCGATCATCGACGCGAAACAGGCGTAAATATCCATGTCATCCGATCCGGCCCGTCCGTCCCCCGACGCCCTGTTGCAGGCGGCGACGGCCGAACGGCGCGGCAAGCTGAAAATCTTCCTGGGCGCCGCCCCCGGTGTCGGCAAAACCTATGAGATGCTGCGCACCGCCCATGCCATGAAGGCGGAGGGGGTGGATGTCGTTGTCGGCGTGGTGGAAACCCATGGGCGGGCGGAGACCGAGGCGATGCTGGCGGGGATGGAAATCTTCCCCCGCAAGGCCCTGTCCTATCGCGGTCAGGACTTGGCTGAGATGGACCTGGACGGGCTGATCGCGCGGCGACCCAAGGTGGTGCTGGTCGATGAGCTGGCCCATACCAACGCGCCTGGCAGCCGCCACGCCAAACGCCATTCGGATGTGGAGGAGTTGCGCGAGGCCGGGATCGACGTGCTGACCACCCTGAACGTCCAGCATGTGGAAAGCCTGAACGATGTCGTGGCCCGCATCACCCGGATAAGGGTGCGCGAGACGGTGCCCGACCAGGTGATCGATGGCGCGGACGAGGTGGAGGTGATCGACCTGACCCCGTCCGACCTGATCAAGCGGCTGGGTGAGGGCAAGGTCTATGTCCGCGATCAGGCGCAAAGGGCGCTTAAGCATTATTTCTCGCCCGGCAACCTGACGGCGCTGCGCGAGCTGGCGTTGCGGCGGACGGCGCAGCGCGTGGACGACCAGATGGTCACCTATATGCGCAGCCACGCCATCGCCGGGCCCTGGGCGGCGGGGGACCGGTTGCTGGTCTGCATCTCCGACGATCCATCGACGCTGGGGCTGGTCCGCCATGCCAAGCGGATGGCCGACCGGTTGAAGGCGCCGTTCACGGCGGTCTATGTGGAAACCGCCCGCCACCAGCGCCTGGACGAGGCCGACCGCGACCGGGTGGCCGATGCGCTGCGCCTGGCCGAACAGTTGGGCGGTGAGGCGCTGACCCTGCCGGGCCGCACGGTGACCGACGCGCTGGTCAATTTCGCGCACGCCAACAACATCACCCAGATCATCATCGGCAAGTCGCAGCGCTCCCGCTGGTTCGAGATGCTGAACGGGTCGGTGGTGCATGATCTGCTGCGCCGGGCCAAGGGCATTTCGGTGCATGTCATCGCCGGCGAACAGGCTGATCCCGACAGCAATGCCGCCAAGCGCGTGACGACAAGGCCGGAGAGCCGGCCCGCCGATATCAAGGCCTATCTGGCCGGCCTGCTGTTCACGGGCGTGGCGCTGGGGGCCGGTATCCTGGTCGATGAATGGCTGGGCGTGCAGAATATCAGCCTGGTCTTCCTGATGGCCGTGCTGGGCAGCGCCGTGCTGCACGGGTTTCTGCCGTCCCTGTTCACTGCCGTGCTGGCGGTGGCGGCCTATAATTTCTTCTTCCTGCCGCCGCTCTACACCTTCTCCATCGGCGATCCTGGCAATATCTGGTCGCTGGGTTTCTTCATGGCCGCCGCCATGCTGACCAGCCGCCTGACGGCGCGGGTGCGCGAACAGGCTGCCATTGCCCAGGCCCGCGCCCGCACCACCGCGCAGCTGTCGGCCTTCGCCCGCAAGCTGGCCGGGATCGGCGACATGGACGATCTGCTGTGGGCGGCCAGCCACCAGATCGCCCTGATGCTGAAGCTGCGCGTGGTCCTGCTGCTGCCGGCGGAGGAGGATCGGGCCGCCAGCCTGTATCCCGCCTCTGCCTACCCGCCCGACGACCAGATATCGCCCGCCGACCATGCCGCCGCCGTCTGGGCATTCGAGAATGGCAAGCCGGCGGGGCGGGGGGCGGCCACCCTGCCGGGCACGCAGCGCCTGTACCTGCCGCTGCGCACCGACCGGGCCACCGTGGCCGTGGCCGGGATCGGCAATGATGATGCCGGCGGCGGCGGCCTGCTGACGCCCGATGACCGACGGCTGCTGGATGCGCTGCTGGATCAGGCGGCGGTGGCGATCGAGCGGGTGAAGCTGGTCCGCGCCATCGACCAGGCCAAGCTGGAAAGCGAGACGGAGCGGCTGCGCTCCGCCATGCTGACCTCGCTCTCCCACGATCTGCGCACGCCCCTGGCCGCCATCATCGGCACGGTGACGGGCCTGAAATCCGGTATCGGCCGCATGGCGCCGGACGAGACGGCGGAGATGCTGGATACGTTGCATGGGGAGGCCGAGCGCATGGGCCGCTTCGTGCGCAACCTGCTGGACATGACGCGGTTGGAGGCCGGCGCGCTGGATCTGAAGCGGGAGCCCATCGATCTGGCCGATGTGGTGTCCGGGGCGGTGAAGCGGGCAGGGCCGATCCTGTCCGGCCACATGATCGATATCCGCATGCCCGGTGACCTGCCCCTGGTGCGGGGCGATCACCTGTTGCTGGAACAGGCCCTGTTCAACCTGTTGGACAATGCCGGCAAATACGCGCCGCGCGGCACCGCCGTGCGCGTGCAGGCCCTGCGCGAGGCCGCGCATGTGAAGCTGCGGGTGGAGGATCAGGGGCCGGGCATTCCGGAGGAGGCGCGGACCCAGGTCTTCGACAAGTTCTTCCGGGTGGAGGCGCGCGACCATCGCACCGCCGGCACCGGCTTGGGCCTTGCCATCGCCCGCGGTTTCGTGGAAGCCATGGGGGGCACGCTGTCGGTCCATGACCGGCCCGATGGCGGGCCGGGCGCCTGCTTCGAGCTGACATTGGCCATCGACCCGCGCGGCGATGGATTGATCGGGAGCGAACAGCCATGACGCGACCTCATCGCCTGCTGGTCGTGGAGGATGAGGTGGCGATCCGCCGCCTGCTGAAGACCATCATCACGCCGGAAGGGTGGGAAATGGTGGAAGCGACCAATGCCGCCGAGGCGTTGAACGTGGCGCGTCAGGCCCTGCCGGAACTGATCCTGCTCGATCTGGGCCTGCCCGATCTGGACGGTCTGGACCTGATCCCCGCTCTGAAGCGGGAACGGCCGGTGCCGCTGATCGTGCTGTCGTCGCGCGACCGGGAGCAGGACAAGGTCCTGGCGCTGGATTTGGGCGCCGATGATTACGTCACCAAGCCGTTCAGCGCCGGCGAGCTGATGGCCCGCATCCGCACGGCCCAGCGCCACGCCATCCAGCAGGTGGGCGGGCGGCCCCTGCTGGCGGTGGGCAATCTGGAGATCGACATGGTCAACCGCCATGTGCAGAAGGCGGGAAAGCGCCTGCATTTGTCGCCCACGGAATTCGACCTGCTGCGCCTTCTGGCCCAGCATGCCGGCCGCATCCTGACCCATGCCCAGATATTGAAGGAGGTCTGGGGACCGGCCAAGGTGGAGGAAGTGCAGTATCTGCGCGTCTATATCCGCCAACTGCGCCAGAAGATTGAGGATGACCCGAATGCGCCGGTGTTTGTGCTGACGGAGCCGGGCATCGGGTACCGGTTCGCGGATGCGGGGTAGGGAGCAGTGCCATGATCCTGCACACAATCGGCTATGAAGGCGCTTCCCAGGGCGCGGTGATCGCTTCCTTGAAGGCGTCGGGCGTGCGGTTGCTGCTGGATGTGCGGGAACTGCCATCGTCCCGCCGGGCCGGCTTCTCCAAGTCCCCCCTGCGCGCCAGCCTGGAGGCGGAAGGGATCGACTATCTGCACCTGAAGAAGCTGGGCACACCCAAGGAAGGGCGGCTGGCCAACCGCGCGGGGCGGATGGATGATTTCTGGTCGATCGTAGAGGAAGGTCTGGCAAGGCCGGAGGCGCAGTATGAACTGGCGCTGGCCGGTTCGCTGTCGCTGGAAAAGCCCGCCTGCCTGCTGTGTTTCGAGGCGGACCATACGCATTGCCACCGGTTGGAGGTGGCCAACCGGCTGGTCACGGCACACGGGTTCGACGTAAACCATCTGCGCCCCGATCCAGGCTTTTAGGTCGGGAACGCGCGACTTACTCAAACACCCGGCGGACGCCACTTGCTGTCCGGGGGCGGCAGATCGCCCGCCGTCTCGCCGGCTTCCGGCTTCGACACATCTTCATACTCGACATCGATCACCGGCCGGGCACCCGTGGGGCCGGGGCGGGAGCGGACGGTCTGGCCGTTGACCTGCATGAAGATGGTCATGCGGGCCAGCAGGGCGGCGCGCACCGGCGGCAGAAACAGAATCAGGGCCAGGATGTCGGTGATGAAGCCGGGCACCAGGAACAGCACGGCCGAAAACGCCGTGCACAGCCCGTTGAACATCTGGCGCATGGGTTCCGTTTCGCCCGTGCGCAGGCCGACCTGGGCGCGGCGCACGCTTTCCAGGCCGGTGCGCTGCAACAGCAGCACGCCGACGACCCCGGACAGCAGCACCAGCAGCACCGTGTTCAACGCTCCGATCTGCGCGCCAACCCAGGCGAATCCGGCAATCTCCAGTAGGGGAAGCAGCAGCAACGGAAGAAGGAAACGCATGGCTGTCCTTGCTCTTTACCGATTGAGAGCCTATCTAACGGACAGGCTTTCATAAATTAACGCCCCGGCGGTCCGATGACGAGGGATCATTCCCCGCATCAGATGTGTTGATGACCGACCGGGTTGCCAAGGGCAGAAATGGGTGATGCGATGGGTGGCGGCTCCGTCTGGCTGGAAATCCTGATTTTCGCGATGGTGGCGGCTTTCTTCGTCTACCGTCTGCGCAATGTGCTGGGTCGCAAGCATGGGGAGGAGCAGGAACGCCCCAACCCGTTCGCCCAGCGCGACAATAACGGCGCCACCGGTCCCACCACCACCCGCACGCCCGATACCGACAATGTCATCCAGCTGCCGTCGCGCGGTCCGGCCACGGATATGCCCGACCTGCCGGATGCGTCCGGCGGCCCCGTCTCCCTGGAAGACGGCCTGCGCCTGATCCGCGCGGCTGATGCGAATTTCAACGAGCGCACCTTCCTGCAGGGCGCGAAGGCCGCGTTCGAGATGATCGTGAAGGCCTTTGCCGAGGGCGATACGCCGACCTTGCGCCCGCTGCTGGCCGACGATGTCTATGACCGGTTCGCCGCCGCCATTCGCGAGCGTCAAGCGGCGGGAGAGACGCTGGAAAGCCGCATCCATGGCTTCGAATCGGTCGATCTGTCGGCCGCGCGCATGGATGGCCGCACGGCGCATTGCACCGTCACCTTCACCACCCGCCAGACCCATGTCACCCGCGATGCCCAGGGCAATGTCGTGGATGGTGACGAGGGCAAGCCGGAAGAAGTGACGGATATCTGGACCTTCAGCCGCAACACCCGCGCCAGCGATCCCAACTGGCATCTGTCCGAAACCCGCAGCGGCGGTTGATGCCGTCCGTTGCCGGCCTTTCACGGGCGCCCCTCGTCGGGCGCCCTTTTCATATCCGACCCATGGAATGCCCATGCGCCGCAACAAGACCGCCCGCCTCGCCGCCCTTCTCGCCTTCGGCCTGCTGGCCGGCTGCGCCCAGCAGGGGACCAAGCCGCCGGCGGCCACGGTGCCGGAAGTGGAGAAGTCCGCCGCCCGCCTGACCCTGCGCCCGGCCAGCTTCGCCGAGCTGCCGGGCTGGGGTGTGGACCGGCAGGCCGATGCCCTGCCGGCGCTGCTGAAATCCTGTGACCGGCTGGTCAAGCAACCGGCGGACCGGACGCTGGGGCCCAACGGCATGATGGGCCGCATCGGTGACTGGATGGCCCCTTGTGCCGCGATCACCAAACTGCCGGTCGGCGATCATGTCGCCCTGCGCCGGACGGTGGAAAGCCTGTTCCAGCCCTGGGCCGCCGGTGACAATGGCAATGAGGACGGGCTGTTCACCGGCTATTACGAGAGCGCCCTGCGCGGGTCCTTGAAGAAACAGGGCAAATACCAGACCCCGCTTTATAAGCGGCCGGCCGATCTGGTGATGGTGGACCTGGGGGAGTTCCGCCCCAACCTGAAGGGGGAGCGTATCGCCGGCCGTGTCGTCGACGGGCAGTTGAAGCCCTATGCCGACCGCAAGGCGATCGAAGCCGGGGCGTTGAACGGCAAGGGGCTGGAACTGCTCTATGTCGATGATCCGGTCGATGCCTTCTTCCTGCAGATCCAGGGATCGGGCCGCATCACCCTGCCCGACGGGAGCCAGATGCGCGTCGGTTATGACGGGCAGAACGGCCAGCCCTATTTCGCCATCGGGCGGGAACTGGTGGCGCGTGGCGCGCTGCTGAAGGAGGATGTGTCCATGCAGTCCATCCGTGCCTGGCTGGAGGCCAATCCGGCCAAGGCGGCGGAGGTGATGAATGTGAACCCGTCCTTCGTCTTCTTCCGCAAGCTGGAGGGGGAGGGGCCGCTGGGCGCCCAGGGTGTGGCGCTGACGCCGGGCCGGTCGCTGGCTGTGGACCGCAGCTTCATCGCCTATGGCGTGCCGATGTGGCTGGATGCCGAGGACCCGGTGCAGGCCGGCGCCCGTGTGCGCCGGCTGCTGGTGGCCCAGGATACGGGTGGCGCCATCCGTGGCCCGGTACGCGGCGACGTATTCTGGGGGCACGGGCCGGAAGCCGAACATCGCGCCGGCTTGATGAAGTCCGCCGGCCGTTACTGGCTCCTGCTGCCCAAGGGTGTCGCCCCACCGGTTTCGTAACGCTTGTTCCCAGTGTGATCGTACCGATCACTGGGCCTCAGTCGCCGGCGCCCACATCCGTGGGCTTTGGCTACGCGGCACGTGCCGCGCGGCGGCGGTCGCCGCCGTGACCGCAATCCCAATGAGATGAAATCATTGGGATTGCGGTCGTAGGCTTACCACGCCGTCTCCTCGATCACCGGTCCATTCGGGCAGGCGCTGTCACGCAGCGTCACATCGATGCGTCCGTTGGCCGCCGATAGCAGATAATCCGACCTTGTCCGGGCACCCTGCTCACCACAGGCGCGGCGGGTCACGGTCGCCGGCCCCCCCTGGTCGCGCAGGGTCATCCAGGCGCGTGCGCCCATCACCAGCGTCCGGTCCGGCCGGCCGGCGGATCGCAGGAAACCCAGCCGGTCGATCCCCGCCGGCAGGCCGATGGCGGCATAGAGCGGCTTGCCCTGCGGTTCGGCATCGGTCTGCAACAGGAATTCCACCGCCCGCCCGTCGCGGTCATAATCGCCGAAGCGCATCACGGACAGGGGCGGGCGCTGTTCGGCGGCGGATACGAACCGCCCCTCATCCTCCAGCCAGCGTTCATATTCATTGTCGGGTGCCGCACGGCGCGGCAGCACGGACAGGCCGGCCTCCACCGTTGCCGTGGCTTTCTCGAAGGCGGGGCCGGGATCGAACCGGTCGATGACCGTGCCGTCGCGCATCCGGCGCAGCGACAGCCGGCCCGTCTCCCGCGCGGCCAGACTGGCGCAGGGTGCAGTCATGGCCATTTCCGGGCTGACCGCCTCGCAGAAATCGCGCACCGGGCCGGTCCAGACCAGTTGCCAGACCTCCTCCCGTCCATCCAGGGTCAGGCGCTGTTCCTCGCGCACCGTTTCCGGCTCTGATGGCAGGGCCAGGGCCGCAGGGGCGGCCAGCAGCAGGGCGGACAGGGCCAGGACATTGCGCAGCATGGGTACCTCCCAGGGATGGGCCCTTCCCTTTTACCCCAACGCTTCGTTGAAATCATCCAGCAGGGCGGCGATGCGGCCGCCATCGGTCTGCGACATGATCATGCCGGCACGGCGCTTGGCCTCCACCAGGTCCATGCCGCGCACCCGGCGCTTGACCAAGGGCAGGTTGCCGGGCGCCATGGACAACTCACGCACGCCCAGGCCCAGCAGCACGGCGGCATAGCGCGGATCGCCCGCCATTTCGCCGCAGACCGATACGGGGATGCCGGCCCGTCCCGCCGCCTCCAGTGTGAACTGCACCAGCCGCAGCACGGCCGGGTGCAGCGGGTCGTAGAGATAGGCCACCTGTTCATCGCCGCGGTCGATGGCCAGCGTGTACTGGATCAGGTCGTTGGTGCCGATGGCGAAGAAATCGGACACGGCCGACAAGGCGTCGGCGGCCAGGGCGGCACCGGGAATTTCGATCATCGCACCCAGGGGGGGCAGCGGATCGGCGATCGTGTGCCCCCGGCGCAGCAGGCGGCGGGCCACGGCGCGCATCAGCTCGCGCACCTTGCGCATCTCCGACGGGTTGCTGATCATCGGCACCAGGATGCGCAGGGGCCCGTGGGCGCCTGCACGCAGCATCGCCGCCAGCTGCGTTTCCAGCAGCTTGGGTTCCTTCAGGCCCAGGCGGATGGCACGCAGGCCCAGCGCCGGGTTGGCCGGGGTGGCGAACCGGTCGGCCAAAGCACCGGCCAGTTTTTCACCGCCCACATCCAGGGTGCGCGCGGTGACCGGCCTGCCCTCCATGGCGATCACCAGGTCGCGCAGCACCTGGTACTGCTCCTCCTCCCCCGGCAGGTCGTCGCGGTTCATATACATGAACTCGGTGCGCAGCAGGCCGACGCCGGCCGCCCCCGCCTCGCGCGCGCCGTCCAGCTCACGCGGGAGTTCCAGATTGGCGCACAGCGTCACGTCGGTGCCGTCGCGGGTGATGGCGGGCAGGCCGGCCAATGCCTTCAGCTGCTCCCGCTCCGCCCGCCACAGGGCCTGGCGCTGGCGGTAATCAGCCAGGACATCGTCGGACGGGTTGATCAGCACGCGGCCGGCGCGCCCGTCGACCACGACGATGTCGCCCGTCTCCACGCCTTGCAGCAATCCGGCGGAACCCAGCACGGCCGGCAGGCCCAGCGACCGGGCCATGATGGCCGTATGCCCCTCCGCCCCGCCCAGCACGGTGGCAAAGCCGCCGATGCGGCGCGGGTCCAGCAGGGCCGTGTCGGCCGGCGACAGTTCCTCCGCCAGGATGATGGCGCCGGCGGGCAGGCGGGAGAAGGCCTGATAGGGCGTTTCCATAAGGTTGCGGATCAGGCGGCGCCCGACCTCGCGCACATCATCGACACGGGCCGACAGGTACGCATCGTCCATGGCGGCGAAGCTCTGCGCCAGGACCGCGATCTCCTGCTGCACCGCCGATTCGGCGTTCAGCCGTTCCGTGCGGATACGCTTTTCCACGCCGCGGATCAGGCGCGACCCGGACAGCATGGCTTGGTGCGCCTCCAAGAGCGTGGCCACGTCGGCGGCGGCATCGGTGGGCAGGGTGCCGGCCTTGGATTTCAGCTTGCCCAACTGGCGGCGCGCCTTGTCCACCGCGATGTGGAAGCGGGCCACCTCCTCATCCACCGCACTGTCGGCCACGGAATATTCCGGCACCTGGATGGCGCCCGCCTCCATGACATGGGCGGGACCGATGGCGATGCCGGGCGACACGCCCAGGCCACGCAGCATGCGCTCGGCCGTGGCTGTTTCCCCCGCGCCATCGCGGGGCGGGTGCTGTCGCAGCGTCATGGCGGGCACTCCCCAAAAGGTGTTTTTTTAGTCTTCGCCGAACTTGTCATCGACCAGGGCGGTCAGCGCGTCCAGCGCCTCACGGGCCTGGGGCCCGGCCGCTCTTATATCGATGGTGGTGTCGATGCTGGCCGCCAGCATCATCAGCCCCATGATCGACACGCCCGACACGATATTGTCGGCACGCTCCACCTCCACCTGCGCATCATAGTCGCCGGCCAGCCGCACGAACTTCGCCGCCGCACGGGCATGCAGGCCGCGCTTGTTGCGGATGGTGACCGTGCGCGACAGGGCGCCGGGGGGCAGGATGCTTTCGCTCATCAGGGGACCGGGGGCAGGGGTTGAGAGGGCTCAGCTGTCCGACAGCAGGGCGGAGGCGACGTTGATATATTTGCGCCCCGCCTCCTGCGCGGCATTCACCACGGCCTTCAGGTCGGCGCCGGTCTTGCGGACCGATGCCAGCTTGATCAGCATGGGCAGGTTCATGCCGGCGATCACCTCCACCCGGGCGCGGTCCATGATGGAGATGGCCAGGTTGGACGGCGTGCCGCCGAACATGTCGGTCAGCACCACGACCCCGTCGCCCGCATCGCATTTGGCGACGTCGGCCAGGATGTCGTTGCGGCGCTGTTCCATGTCATCCTCGGGCCCGATGCAGACCGCGCAGACTTGGCTCTGCGGACCCACCACATGTTCCATGGCGGCGATGAACTCCACGGCGAGATTGCCGTGGGTAACAAGGACCAGGCCGATCATGCGCTTTCCCTCAGGTTCGTGCCGGCCGCCGCCCTGTCCTCGGGGACGGGTGCAGCCTGCTCCTTGCGGTCGAGGTCGCGATGCGCCTCGCCCACCTTGTATCCGCGCTCCCGAAGCCAGAGGGCCAGGTTGCGGGTGATGAAGACCGACCGGTGGCGACCGCCGGAGCAGCCGATGGCGATGGTCAGGTAATGCTTGCCCTCCCGCACATAGCGGGGCAGCAAGGGTTCCAGCAGCCGCGTCAGGTTGCCGAAGAACTCGTTATAATCCGGATCGCGGGTGATGTAGTCCGCCACCGCCTGGTCCAGCCCGGTCAGGGGGCGCAGCTGCGTATCCCAATGCGGATTGTCCAGGAAGCGCACGTCGAAGACCAGATCGGCCTCACGCGGCACACCATGGCGATAGGCGAAGCTGGTGCAGAAGATGGACAGGCCGGGCCCGCCTTCCAGCCGGAACAGGCCGGTCAGGTGGCGGCGCGTGTCATGAACGGAGAAATTGGTGGTATCCACCACCTCGTCCGCCGCGTCGCGCAGCGGCTGCGTCAGCACGCGTTCGGTGGCGATGCCGTCCAGCACCGGCCGGTCGGCGGCCAGCGGGTGGGGCCGGCGCGTCTCCGTATAGCGGCGCTGCAAGGCGTCGGCATGGGCATCCATGAACAGCAGCCGGACGCGCAAA
Organism: Niveispirillum sp. KHB5.9; assembly: GCF_048066115.1. NCBI lineage: Bacteria > Pseudomonadati > Pseudomonadota > Alphaproteobacteria > Rhodospirillales > Azospirillaceae > Niveispirillum > Niveispirillum sp. KHB5.9. The sequence continues at coordinate 323,409 of NZ_JBLTYX010000003.1, forward strand.
TCCGGCCGGTCGCGCAGGCGTGCGATCTCCGCCAGCAGCTGCTGGGCGTTGAAGTCGCGGGTGCGGCTGTCGATGCCGATGACCAGCGGCCGGTCGTGCGGCTGGCTGACCAGGGGCTGCAACAGCGACAGGCGCAGATTGTCCACCGCCTCGTAGCCCAGATCCTCCAGGCTTTTCATGGCCGTGGACAGGCCGCTGCCGGACATGCCCGTAGCGACCACGACGGGCAGGCGGCCGTCAGGACCCAGCGCGGTCATGCCCGGCCTCCGGTGGCGGTCGCCGCCAGACGACCCCACGCATCCTCGCCCGGCACCAGCGGCCAGCCGCGCGACAGGGCGGCCATGGCCAGGCGCAGCTTGGCTGAGGTGGAGGCGTGGAACGGGTTCAGGATGATGCGGGGCAGGGCGACGCCGGCGATGATCTCGAATCCCGGATGCGGCAGGCGCTCCGCGTCCTCTCCCAGGTCAACGATCAGGGAAAGGGGGGCAGCTTCGACGGATGGGACGGGCAGCACGCCCAGACCGCGCACCTCCATCAGGCCGGAAATCGCCTGCGGGCAGCGGGCCAGCAGCCCGCCCCTGCCATCTGGCATCAGGTCGACACGGTCGTCGGCAACCAGCCGCGCGCCGTCATCGACAAGGCGCAGGGCCAGATCGGACTTGCCCACCCCCGACGGGCCCCGCAGCAGCAGGGCCAGACCGTCGATGGCGACACAGCTTGCATGTATCTGGACCATGATCACCAACAGACGGGATCAGGAACCAGGGCGGGAAACATTCCGCCGCCCATCCGTCCCATGTTCCGGCATCCCGGCCATCCCCTCAGCCCCCGAGATCGAGTGGAACAATCTTCTTAGCAAACGCGGAAGCGGGGGGCGAGGGTAATCGGTGGTCATGCGGATAGCAGCCGCACGCCGGCGTATGCCGCCGCCTTGGCCAATTCCTTGTCCAGCGTGGCCAGTGGCAGCCCTTCCCGTATCGCCAGTTCCAGGTAGGCAGCGTCATAGCCGGTCAGGCGGTGCTGGCGGGCAAGTGACAGGATGGCGCCATGATCGGCCGCATAATCTACACCGATCTCCAGTTCCCGAAGCAACGACAGGAAGCGTGCCGCGATGATCGCGCTTATACGCCCGCGCCGTTCATTCACAGCCATGATGTTCAATATCTCGAACCACCAGAGGGCGGGGACTATCGCCTCATCGCTGTTCAACCGTTCTAGAATCTTCTGCGCCAGCGGCAGCTTCTCGTCATCAAACGCCCAACTCGCAGCAACTGAGGCGTCGAGGATGAAGGGCATCAGCCACGCCGCCCTTCATGCCGGGCAGAGAGAAGCTCCTCCGCCGTTATGGGGCCATTCTCTCGGCCCAGCGCGCGCAGTTCCTCAATGGCTCGGCCCACTCGCTCGCGTCGTTGATCAGGCTCCGGCACCAGTCGGGCGATTCGGCGCCCATGCCGGGTGATGGCGACCGTCTCTCCCCGTTCCACTGCGTCAAGAATCTGAGAGAGTTGGGCTGTCGCTTCCGTGGACTGAAATTCACGCATGGTCCGCGTTCCTTCGGGTCGGTGCCCCATTTGTATGAATAAGCCTGGGCGCATTTGCCATACCGGTCAACCCCTTCCCCCCGGCCGCATCACCCCCTATCACTGTCACCGGTTCTCCTTCCGTGACAGGCCCCACCCGTGTCCGAGCTTCTGTCCACCGACATCCTGTTCTTCCTGGCCTTTGCCGCCCTGCTGGCCGGTTTCGTCGATGCCATCGCGGGCGGGGGCGGGCTGATCACCATTCCCGCCCTGCTGTCCACCGGCATCCCGCCAGCCGCCGCCTTGGCCACCAACAAGCTGCAGGGCAGTTTCGGCACGGCCATGGCCACCTTCACCTTCTGGCGGGCCGGACAGATCGAGCTGAAGCGGATGGCTTTCACCGTGGCCTGCGTCTTCGTCGGATCGGCGGCGGGGACCGTGGCGGTACAGGTGACGGGGACGGGGTTCCTGGTCACGGTGATCCCCCTGCTGCTGGTCGCCATCGCGCTCTATTTCCTGCTGAGCCCGCGCGTGGGCGATGTGGAGGCGCATGCGCGGATGAGCCTGCCGGCCTTCAGCCTGACGATCGGTTTCGCCATCGGCTTCTATGACGGGTTCTTCGGACCGGGGACGGGCAGCTTCTTTGCACTCGGCTGCGTGGCGCTGCTGGGCATGAACATGCGCCGGGCCACGGCCAACACCAAATTGCTGAACTTCACCAGCAATGTCGTCAGCCTGGGCGTGTTCGCGCTGGGCTGGCAGATCGTGTGGAAGGCCGGGTTGATCATGGCCCTGGCGCAGGTGATCGGCGCCTGGGCCGGCAGCCATGCCGCCATCCGGTTCGGGGCGAAGCTGGTGCGACCGCTGCTGGTCATTGTCTGTTTGGGTATGACCATCCGGTTGGTGGCGCAGCCCGACCACCCCCTATATGTTTTCATCCGCGACCTGTTCGCCGCCTGAGGGACCCTATGCTGGACCTGACCGACAGCCAGATCGACCGTTATGCCCGCCATATCATGCTGCGCGAGGTCGGTGGGGAGGGGCAGTCGAAGCTGCTTTCATCTTCCGCCCTGATCGTCGGTGCCGGCGGGCTGGGTGCCCCGATGCTGCTGTATCTGGCGGCGGCCGGGGTGGGACGAATCGGCATTGTCGATGATGATGTGGTCGACCTGTCCAATTTGCAGCGCCAGGTGATCCATGACACGGCCGGTATCGGCGTGGCCAAGGTGGACAGCGCCGCCGCCCGCATCGCGGCCATCAATCCCGACGTGAAGGTGGAGATCCACAGGACCCGCCTAAACCGGTCCAATGTGCTGGATATCGTGGGCCAATATGACGTGGTGGCCGACGGCACCGACAATTTCGCCACGCGCTTCCTGTTGAACGATGCCTGCTATCTGGCGGGCAAGCCGCTGGTCAGTGCCGCCATGCTGCGCTTCGACGGGCAGTTATCGACCTTCAAGGCGCATCTGGGCGATCCGCACCCCTGCTATCGCTGCATTTTCCGCGAGCCGCCGCCGCCCGGCATGATCCCGTCCTGTTCGGAGGGCGGGGTGCTGGGCGCTTTGGCCGGATCGATGGGGAGCCTTCAGGCGGTTGAGGTGTTGAAGGAGTTGCTGGGCATCGGCGATAGCCTGTCCGGCCGGCTGTTGATGTATTCGGCGCTTGAGACCAGTTTCCGCACCGTGAAAATCCGCCGCGATCCCGACTGCCCCACCTGCGGTACAAATCCCACCTACGTTGATCTTTCGCACCATCCGTTCTGAAACGATAGTTCGGTGCCCTTAATCGCCGGCGCTGCATCCGCAGCTTGGCTTTCGCGCCACGTGGCGCGCGGCGGCAGTCGCCGTCGAAGCGGCGCCCGGATGTCTGGAAACCGCTGCAACCGACGGGGAGCATTCGATGTCTGACGGCAAATGGGGCCTGGCGCTGGTGATCCAGTCCGGGGGCTTCGACCGTGTGCATTACGCCCTGGTGACGGCCGCCGCGGCCGTGGCCACGGGCAGGCCCGTCACCCTGTTCTTCACCGGCCGCGCCCTTCCGGCCCTGCTGGACCGCGAGGGCTGGAAGCGGCTGGATTTCTCCGATGACGGCACCAGCCCGGAGGCGCGCGACGCCACCCTGGCCCATCGCGGCGTCGGCACGTTCGAGGAATTGCTGACCGGCTGTGCCGAACTGGGCGTGACCTTCCTGGCCTGCGAGATGGGCTGGCGGGCGCTGGGCATCCGGGAACCGGTATTGCGCCAGGGCCTGGAGGTGGAGACAACCGGCATGGTCAGCCTGCTGGGCCGCGTGCGGCCGGGGGATCAGTTGCTGTTCGTGTAACGGGGACTCAGTCCCTGTCCGCAGCCGGAAACCAGACCATATACGCGCTGTCGCCGGCACTGACGGCGACCCATTCACCTGCTTCCATCACCGGCCCGTTGGGGACCGCGATTTCCTGATCTTCTTTCGGGGAAAGGGTGGCAAAGCCGTCCATGGGCATTCTCCTGTAAAAAGTCAGATGCGATGGTTTCAAATGGGTGATGCCGGCGCCTTTGGAAGGGGGGGAGACATGACGACGCACCGCCCCACCCCTGTCGCCGGGTTGAGCGGTGCGTCATCATCCTGGGGATCGAACCCGGGGCCCGGCGAACCGGACCCCGGAAGGACCAAAGGCAAGAGCGCTGCCCCGGTCCCGATTTGAAAGGGCCCCTGGCTGTCACGATCCGGAGGGGTCGGCGATCCATCGCGCCGTCCGCCGGCTTTCCGCCGCCCCCTCCCATCCAGCGCGGAGGGAGGCGGAAAGGTTTCAGCCCTGGGGCCAAGAGCCTGGGGAAAGGATGCAGCCCCTAACCCCGGCGGACCCGTCACCCTGTTCAGGAAGGATGACGGATCGATTTGAGAAGTCTGGAGCCGATCAATGGAACTGGTCGGTCTCGGTGCTGTCCTTCATGGCGGTCGTCGAGGACGTGCCGCCGGAGATGGCCACGGCCACCGCGTCGAAGTAACCGGTACCCACTTCGCGCTGGTGCTTCACGGCGGTGAAGCCCTGGTCGGCGGCGGCGAATTCGCGCTGCTGCATCTCGGAATAGGCGGCCATGCCGCGCTCCTTGTAGCCCTTGGCCAGTTCGAAGGTGGCCAGATTCAGGCTGTGGAAGCCCGCGAGGGTCACGAACTGGTACTTGTAGCCCATGGCGCCCAGCTCGGCCTGGTACTTGGCGATGGTCGCCTCGTCCAGGTTGGCCTTCCAGTTGAAGGAGGGCGAGCAGTTATAGGCCAGCATCTTGCCGGGGAACTTCTTGTGCACGGCCTCGGCGAAGCGGCGGGCGTCGTCCAGGTTCGGCTTGGAGGTTTCCCACCACATCAGGTCGGAATAGGGGGCGTATTCCAGGGCGCGGGCGATGCAGTAATCGACGCCGACACCCTTCTTGATGCGGAAGAAGCCTTCCGGCGTGCGGTCGTTGCGGTCGATGAACGGGTGATCGCGTTCATCGATGTCGCTGGTGATCAGCTGCGCCGACTCGGCATCGGTGCGGGCCACGACCAGGGTGGAGGTGCCGCAGACATCGGCGGCCAGACGGCCGGCATTCAGGGTGCGGATGAACTGCTGGATCGGGATCAGCACCTTGCCGCCCAGATGGCCGCACTTCTTCTCCGACGCCAGCTGGTCCTCGAAATGGACGGCGGCAGCACCGGCCTCGATCATGCCCTTCATCAGCTCGAACGCGTTCAGCGGGCCGCCGAAGCCGGCCTCGGCGTCGGCGATGATCGGTGCGAACCAGTAGGTGTCGCCCTTGCCTTCGGCCGTCTGGATCTGATCGGCGCGCTGAAAGGCATTGTTGATGCGCTTCACGACGGCCGGGACGGAGTTGGCGGGGTACAGCGACTGGTCGGGATACATCTGGCCGGCCAGATTGGCGTCGGCCGCGACCTGCCAGCCCGACAGGTAGATGGCTTCCAGGCCGGCCTTGACGTGCTGCAGGGCCTGGTTACCCGTGAAGGCGCCCAGCGTATGGACGTACGGGCGGGTGTGCAGCAGTTCCCACAGGCGGCGGGCACCCATTTCGGCCAGCGTGTATTCGATCTTCACCGAGCCGGACAGCTTGCGCACATCCTCGGCCGTGAAGTCCCGCTTGATGCCGTCATAGCGCTTGGCGTGAACGGCGGCGAGATCGATGCTCTGGGCTTGGTCCAACGGGGACATCTCTCAACTCCTGGCCTGGTGGGGCTCTCTGGGTGTCTCTCGGGAAGGGCTGTTTGATCGCACGGTCCCGTTTGTGGGTTTGGTGTGCGGTGCAGCGCCGTTGAGATGAACATGGAGTGGAGACAGAAAATGATCAATACGGTGTTGTTCGTAAAATAGTGTTGCTGTCACAGTCTGTAATGACCATTGCTGTCATGTTGTAAAGTTTGTAAATTGACAATGCGCAACGGAGAGGGACGGGCCATGAAGACCATCGCGGACAAGCTGGGTTTCAAGTCGGGAAAGCGGGCCTGGATGGTGAATGCGCCTGAAAATCTCAGCGCAATCATTGGATTGCCTGTGGTGCGGCCCGAGGGTGACATTGACCTGCTGCTGGGTTTCGCCATCGATCAGGCAGCCCTGGAGACGGTCTGTGACCGGGTCCTGCCGATTTACAAACGTGGCGGCAGCTTATGGTTCGCACACCCGAAGAAAAGCGGGTCGATCAGGAGCGATCTTTCCCGCGATGCGGGATGGCAGAGACTGACGGCGGCCGGCCTGATCCCCGTCACCCAGATCGCGCTGGATGATGACTGGTCGGCCCTGCGCTTCCGTTATCGGGACGAGGTGAAGAACATCACCCGTAAGGAAGGCTGAGGTCCATGTCCGAGAAGAAGGCCATGCTGGGCCACAAGGTCCGCCGCCTGCGCCGTGATCTGAAGATGACCCAGGCGCAGATGGCGGAGGAGATCGGCGTCTCCCCCAGCTATCTGAACCTGATCGAGGCCAACCAACGCCCCCTGACCGTGCCGCTGCTGCTGAAGATCGCGTCGGTCTACGGCATCGACATGGCCAGTTTCGCCGAGGATGACGAGACGCGGCTGGTGGCCAGCCTGCGGGAGGTGTTCGCGGATCCGCTGTTCGAGACGGGCGACATCAAGGGCCAGGACATGAAGGAGGTGGCGGCGGCCGCCCCCAATCTGGGCCATGCCGTCGTGGCGCTGTACCGTGCCTTCCGCGAGGCGCGGGAGGATCTGGGGGCGCTGGCGGAGAAGGTGGCCGACCGCGACAAGTTGCAAGTCATGGGCGCCCAGGCCTTCCCGCAGGAGGAGGTGTCTGAATTCTTCCAGGCCGAACAGAACCATTTCCCCGACCTGGAAACCGCCGCCGAAAGCCTGTGGATCGATGGCGATCTGGATAGCGGCAACCTGTACGGCACCTTGGCCGCCTATCTTCAGAAGAAGCATGGCGTGCGTGTGCGCCTGATGCCGACAGAGGTGATGGGCGGGGCCATCTGTCGCTATGACCGGCATTCCAAAAGGGTGCTGATCTCCGAAATGCTGGACCCGGCCGGCCGCACCTTCCAACTGGCCAGTCAGGCGGGACTGCTGGGTCAGACGGCGTTGATCGATGCCGCCGTGGGCCGCGGCAATTTCAGCCATGAGGAGGCGCGGCGACTGGCAAGGGTAGGCCTGGCCAATTATTTCGCTTCCGCAATAATGATGCCCTATGGCCGGTTCCTGACCGCGGCCAAGGAGGTTCGTTACGATATTGAAATCCTGTCCCGGCGTTTCGTGGCCAGTTATGAGCAGGTCTGCCACCGCCTGACCTCGCTGCAACGGCCGGGTGCCAAGGGTGTGCCGTTCTTCTTCGCCCGGGTCGATCCGGCGGGCAATATGTCGAAACGGTTCAGTGCCGCGTCCGGTTTCCATTTCGCCCGATTCGGCGGCGCCTGCCCGCGCTGGCATGTGCATGACGCCTTCCGCCGGCCGGGCGTGATCCAGACGCAGCTGGCCCGCATGCCGGACGCCGCCGCCTATTTCTCCATCGTGCGCACGGTGGAGAAGCCGGGCGGCGGCTGGAAGCAGCCGGCACGGCAATTCGCGGTGGCCATCGGCAGCGATCTGGCCCATGCGGGACAGCTGGTCTATGCCGATGGAATGGACCTGTCGAACGTGGATGCGGCCACACCCATCGGCGTGAATTGCCGCATCTGTCCGCGGATGGACTGCACCCAGCGCGCCTTCCCCCCGCTCTCCCACCGCTTGGCGGTGGATGAGCATATCAGGGGCGTTTCCAGCTATGTCAGCGTGGGGGCGGTGTAGGGGCGTGCATAAGCGTCAGCGCATGCGACGCCCCCTCTCTTAACCCCCATAGGCCCGGCGGAACCCGTCCGTGACCTTGGCGATGAAGGCGGGGTCGCGGTCGCGCCAGTAGCGGGGATCGGCGATCATGCGGTTCAGGTCGGTGACCTGGCCCACCCCATCGCCCTCCGCGCCGGGCCGTAGCGGCTTGGGTTCCCCGCCGCCATCCTGCATCAGCCGGTGCAGGGCCAGCACGCCATCGGCCGTGCCCGACAGGGCATCCAACAGCGGGGCAGGCAGGTTGCGGCTGCCCCAGGCCAGGAGCTGGCCCGACAGGTCGCGCCATTTCTCCTGCCCGCCGAAATGGCCGACCAGTTTCTCCAGCTCGGCTTCCGCCTGGAAGCCGGCGGCCATCTCCTGCAATAGCGGCAGCAGCCGTTCCGCCGCCAGATCATAGAGCAATTGCGCCTGATCGGGCGTATAGCCGGCGCCGAACAGGCGGCTGTTGATCTCCGCATCCGGTTCGAACATTCCGTGGTCGCAGCGGATGCAGTAATCCTCCGCGCTGGCCGGCATGCCCAGCAGGGCCAGGGCCTTGGCCTTCTCCGCAGCCGGGTCGGGCGGGGTGGACAGCTTGCGTTCCAGCTCCTGGTACGATTTCAGCAGCGCTTCCACCCGGACGGTGCCTGTCTCCGGGTCCCAGAACTTCACCGGCACATGGTCGGGGCGGGCGGGGATGGTGGCCGTCGGCGTCTCGATATCGGTCGCATCCATGGCGATCTCCTTCAGAGGATGGGGGGAAGGGGGGACAGGCCGCCGCGCGCGGCCAGATGGCGAAGGGTCAGGACCAGGGCCCGCTGCCCTTCCAGATGGCGCAGCCGCGCCTCCGTCACGTCGGGGCCGGGGGTGGTGGCGAGTGTCACGCGGGTCAGGTGGGACAGCAGCAGGGCGCCATCGGTGCCGGCAAACAGCCGGGCGCAGGCGACGGCCAGCTGATCCTCGGGCACCGTATCGGCAACGGGTTCGGCCCAGGGCCAGCCGGGATCAGCCATCGCTCCCCTCCACCGCCGGCAGGGGCCGGACCAGGGTGGGGGGCACGCCCGCCGCATCGGCCAGGAACCGGGCGCAGGCGGGCAGGTCGACGACGGACAGGGCATCCGGCCCCAGGGTGGCCACGCTTTCCAGCCAGCGCAGGGTGGCCTCCGCGTCACGCTGTGCCTGAGCGCGGGCCAGGGGCGACAGGATGCGGATCAGCACCTGCCGTCCGTCGGCGGCGATGTCGGGGATCAGCCCGCGCCGGCGCAGGATGGACAGGCAGCGCCGTACCAGCGGCACCAGCAGTTCCGATTGCAGCCGCCCGAAGGTGGCGCCCAGCAGGCGGGCCATCTCGGCCCCGCGCTCCAGCACCTCCGTCGCCGTCATGCGCGGCCCGTCCACGGGGGCCAGCCGGTCGGCCAGCAGGGCATGGCGGATGCGCCGGCGCAGATCGTCCAGCACCAGCTGGCTGACGTCGAAGCGCCCCGGGCTGGCCAGCGGCGTCAGCCCGGCCGATCCCACCGCCTTGGGGATGATGGTGCCGGGCACCAGCCGGATGGCGCCGGGGTTCAGCACCCCGTCATCATCCGCCTGCCAGATGCCGGTAACGGCGATCGACGCGTTCTTCAGCACCAGTTCGACCACCTTGTTGGCGGTCTTGATGTCGGGCAGGGCCTTCATCACCGGGCTGCGGCCATAGGTTTCGCCGGGCGCCTTCAGCCAACGGAAGGCGATGAAAGGCATCTCGGCGAAGCGACCATCGGCCAGCAGCACCGCCTCCCCCTCCTCCAGCACCACCCGCCAGCGCCAGGCGGCACCTTCCGCCATCACCGATTCGATGATGGCGAAGCGGCGGGCGGGATCGGCGGCACCGTCGCGCTTCACCGGCTCCGGTATACGCTCCACCGGCACGCGGGCGGCCAGCTCAGCCAGGGTCAGGCGCTGGCGGCGGTGGAGATGGTCCAGGCGGCCCTCCTCCCCTTCCTCCAGCACCAGATCGTGCAAGGGCACGGCGGTGAAACGCAGGGCCGACGGGGCGCCGGGGGCGGCCTCCTCCACCAGCAGGCAGCCGGTGCCGCCGGTGACCACATCCAGAAATGCCTGATGTGCCTCCACCGCGAAGTTGGACCGGTCGATCTGGGCATGGAACGTGCCGGCCGCTTCCAGCAGCAGGGGCGACAGCCGGGTGGCCAGGTCCTCCTCCAGCGCCGGGCCGGGGGTCAGCCCCATCCAGCGCGACCAGGGCGGCGTCAGCTGCGCCAGCAGGGAGGCGGCCAGCTGGTCCACGGCATCGGCAGCGGTGGCGTCGTAAAGCCGGTCGCCGCGCCGCGCGCCAGGTGTGGCGCCGGTATCGAAGCCGGCATGCTGGGGCAGGGCATGCTCATAGCATTCCCGCCATAAGGGTTCCCAGGCGGCGCGGCGGGCGGCGGCGCGGGCATGGCGGTCCAGCAGCGATGCCGCCTGCGGGTCGGGCGCTGCCGGGGCTGGGGGCTGTGACTGCATCTTCCTATTCCCCCAGCAGCGTCTTGCGGGCGGGTGCCAGGGTGCCGGGGGCCAGCACCCCGCGCCATCCGGTCAGCACAGTGCCGGCCCGGCCGGCGGTGCGGCGCAACAGGCTCTGTTCCCCCGCCGTGGACAGCGGGTCGGGGCTGGTCACGGCGGCGGGTGAGGCCGGGGCGGCAGCGGGCACGGAAGCAGCCACAGGCACGGCTGCGGCGGGGGCTGCCGCCGTGGCGCGGGGTTTGGGCGAGGAGACGAGGCGGGCCAAGATTGCGCACTCCTTCTTCTGGGGGATGGGCGGGGCGCCGCCCAGATGGCGGTAGAGCTGCCAGGGGGTCTGGACATGGGCGGCGCGGATGCCCAGCACCCGCTTGGCCACCGTCACGCAGGTGAAGGGGGCCAGCGGCCATTGCACGGGCAGGGGCGGGCGGAGGACGGCCGCCAGAACGATGTGCCCACGGGCGCGGAACCAGGCGGCCAGGTCGGCATCGGCGGGCAGGGGGTGGAATTCCACCTCCAGCTGCGTGGACAGCGGGTCCAGCGTGACCCAGCCGCCGGGCATGGGCAGGGCCAGGAAGACGTGGCGGAAACCGGGCTTCAGCCAGCGCAGCCAGGCGATCTCCGTCTCATGGCAGAAGACCAGCAGCGCCGGCCCCCTCACCGCACGATCCCCTTCTCGCGCAGGACCGGCGCCAGGGCGGACAGGGCCTCCACCCACAGCGCATGGTCGCGCATCTCGCGCCGCCTGTCGGGCTCCGGTGCCATCTGGCGGCGGCCATAATGGGCCAGGACCAGCAGATGATCGCGCAGCAACCGGCGCCGGCGGTAGAGCCGGTCCACCATGCAGAGGATGTCGCCCGGTTCGCACGGACGGGTGACCAGCCCCTGGCCGGCCCGCACCCGCGCGCCGGTCAGCTTGGCCTCATGCGCCGGGACAAACCAGAGCCACGCCTCCTCCGCGCTGTCGAACGGCGTGGTCTCGGTGGGCGGCAGCGGCGGCAGGGCCCGCGGGCGCGGGCCCGGGACGGGTCTGTGCAGGGTCATTCCAGGTCTTTCGGCTGGCCGCATTCCGCGGCTTGGGGAAATTTACCTCAGAACTACATGTTTAAATTCCTAAGTCAAGGGTATAATGAAAATTATCCTAGGGACAGGGGGTGAGGTTTCTGGGATAACACTCCCATGCTCAAGCATGCAGACATATGGCGGGCCATCGACCGGCTGGCGCAGCGACATGGCCTCTCCGCTTCCGGTTTGGCCAAGCGCGGCGGCCTGGATCCGACCACCTTCAACAAGTCCAAGCGCATGACGCCGGACGGCAAGCTGCGCTGGCCGTCGACAGAAAGCATCGCCAAGGTGCTGGAGGCGACGGGCAGCAGCTTCACCGATTTCGTCGGCATGACGGGCGAGGGGGCGGGGATCGGAGAGGTGCCGGTGGCCGTGGCCGCCCTGCGCCGCGTGCCGGTCATCGGCTATGCCCAGGCCGGCAATGACGGCTATTTCGACGATGCCGGCTATCCGGCCGGCAATGGCTGGGACGAGCTGGAATTCCCCCATGTCGCCGACGATCATGCCTATGCGCTGGAAGTGTCGGGCGACAGCATGGAGCCGGTCTATCGCGACGGCGACATCATCGTCGTCTCTCCCGCCGCGTCCCTGCGTCGGGGCGACCGTGTCGTGGTCCGCACGCGCGACGGAGAGGTGATGGCCAAGCAGCTGGCGCGTCAGACCGCCAACCGGCTGGAACTGACCTCGCTGAACCGGGCCCATCCCGACCGGTCGCTGGCCATGGGCGACGTGTCCTGGATCGCCCGTATCATGTGGGCCAGCCAGTAGGGGCTGTGCGCCCCGCGACCCCCAAGCGCTTGTGGCGGTACCCCTCCCTTGTCCCATTATGGCGACTCGAGTCGCAGGACAGGTCGGGAGTCGGATTCCTTGGCTTGATTGTCCTAGGATTTTATTCATTGACCTGATGGCGAGGCACCACCTATCCTGCCGGGAAGCCCCTTTCCACGGCCGGAGTCGCCCCCATGTCGCCGTTGCCTACCCCATCCGCGCCCGATGCGGGCACCCTTCTGGATGATCTCCATGCCCGATATGACGGGCGTCCCCCGCGTGACCGGCGGCTTGTTGCCCTGGCGGCTGGGGATGCTGTCCTGGCAGGGGTGGCATCGCAAGCGCAGTGCGACCGGCTGCTGGCGGAGGGGATGGCGGCCCGCATGGCCTTGGCCCGGCGGCGCAGACAGCTGCCAGCGGCCGACGCGCCGGGCGACCCCTGGCTGGAGCGGCTGGTGGGGGCGCTGCGTGATGCCAGGGACGGGCTGGTCGCGGGCTGATTACCGCCGTGCCAGCACGTCCAGGTGCCCGACCATCAGCCGCGCCCCCTGTTCGCTGGCCAGTGTGCTGCGGCGTTCGGCCCAGGCGTGGATGCGGGCGGCGCTGCCGGGGTCCTGCTCGCCCGCCGCCTTCTCGTATCCGGCGATCATGGCCAGATGCGCGGCGATCTGCTTGGGCCCGATCTTCCAATCGGCCTGGGCGGTTTCCACCTTGTATCCGGCCCCTGTCAATGCTGTGACCAGTGCCGCGGGTGCCGCCGGCCCCAGGGCCGCACCGCCCAGGCCCTTGGCCCGGCCCATATGGGTGTGGAACAGGTCCAGGACGAACCCGTCATCCTCATCCGGGATGGAGAATTCCACCCGCCCGTCCACGGTCAATGTGGCCAGCAGCGGCGGGAAGCCACAGCCGGCCAGCTCCTTGACGAACCGGTCCAGCCAGGGCTGCGACACCAGGTCGAACAGGGCCTTGGCGGTGACGCCGTCATACTGGTTCAGGCCCAGCTCCACCGGGTCCTGGGCCAGATCGAAGCTGCGCATCTCCACCCGCACGGCCATGTCGTCGCAGGTAATCATGTAGGCGCGGCGCTGTTCCTTGTGTTCCCAGCCATTGCGGTCGGCCCAGCGGCCGATCTCCCCCGGCGCCTTGGCCAGCAGCTTGCGGTCCTTCTCGATCAGGGTCCAGTCCTGCTCGCCACGCCCCAGCTTCATGGCCAGCTGGCGGACATTGCTGCCGGTACCGGCCCCCAGGTCGATGATCATCGGATGCTGCGGCAGGACACGGCCGAAGGCCCAGGCCAGCCCCACGGCGCGCGCTGCCTCGTCCAGCGGTTCGCGCAGGCGCAGCCATTCGGGTTCGAAGTCAAGATTCATGCCGTCGTCCGATCATCTTCCCTGGAAACCAGCATGCCGGAGAGTGCCGAGCGTATCAACGCCACAGACTGTTGCCAGGACGGTAACGCCGCACCCTGTCGCCGGGCCGCCACGCGGGCCGCCGACAGGGCAGCGGGATCGGACAGCAGCCTTTCGAAGGCGGCCGCCAGTGCCGCTACATCACCCGGTGGCACCACGGCCCCGGCCTCCGCCGACACCACTTCGGCCAGGCCACCGGCGTCGGTGACGACACAGGGCAGACCGCGTTTCAGCGCGTCGGCCGCCACCATGCCATAGCCTTCATGGAAGCTGGGCAGGGTGAACAGGTCGGCCGCCTGCCATTCGGCCTCCAGCGCCGTCCCCGACAATTCCCCCACCATGCGCACCCGATCACCCAGCCCATGGCTGGCGACGGCTTGCGTGATGGCGGCCGCCTGTCCGGGATGGCGGGCATCGCTGCCCACCAGGACCAGCCGCCAGGGCAGGTGCTTGACTTTCGCCAGGGCTTCGACCAGCACCAGATGCCCCTTGCGCGGGGTCAGGGTGGCGACGCACAGGATGGTGGGGATGGCGTCACCGCTGCCTTTGGCTGGTTCGGCCGGATCGGTGCCGGGATTGGCGATGGTGATGCGCTCCGCCGGCACCGACAGGTCGATGACACCCTGTTGCGTGGTGCGCGAGGGCACGATGACGTGGCGCATATGGGACAGGGCGTCGCGTTCGATGCGGAACAGCGTGTCGGCCTGTTCCGGCGTCAACCCGTTTTCCAGATGCAGCGGATGATGCACCAATGCTGCAAAGCGCAGGCGGTAGCGGTCGACCCAGACGGCATGCGCCGACACGGGCAGGGCCAGACCGTCGATCAGCACAAGATCGCCGTCAGGGATGGCGGCCATGATGGCGTCGGCGGCGGTGCGCGACGCCTCGTCCACGAAGGGATGCGGCCCCGGCAGTTCATGCAGTGCGACCGGCACGCCCAGGTCGCGCAGGCCTGCCAGCAATTGGCGCAGATAGAAATAGCCGCCGGTCAGCTGGTTGATGTCGCCGGGGCAGATGATGTGCAGCGTCCGGCCCCTCATTTGGCCCCCTCGTTCAGCGGCGCGTCATAGGCGCCCCAGGCGACATGGCTTTCCGACAGGGTGATGCGCAGGCTGTCCAGCGCCGGCCCGTCCGCCCCGAGCGCGCCTGCCCGGATGCCGGCCGCCAGCTTGCGATGGATATCGCCGGCCAGGAATTCGGTGGTGGTGTTGCGGCCCTTGAATTCCGGCAGCTCGTCCAAATTCTGGTAATTCAGCGGCGCCAGCACATCCTTCAGCAGCACCGACGCCGCCCCGATATCGACCACCAGCCCTTCCGGCGACAGCTGCCGGCGGCGGAATTCAGCATCCACGACGAAGGTGGCGCCGTGCAACCCCTGGGCGGGCCCGAAGATGGCACCCACGAAACTATGCGCGATCATGATGTGCTCGCGCACCGACAGCAGATACATGGCAGTCCTTTCAGGGAACGGAGCGCTGGTAGCGGACGACGGGACAACCGAAGGGCAGGGTGGAAAGTTCCGCCATGGCCCTGGGTAGATCGACGAAATCGATGCGCGGGCCCAGCAGCATATCCAGAACCGGGTCGGCCAGCAGCGACAGGGCCTTGTCCAGGCGCCGCGACAGGGTCCAGCGCGGGCGGAAGGCGGGTGACACCTTGCCCACCTGCGATGAGATGATACGCAGCCGGCCGGGATGGAACGTGCCGCCCAGCGACAGGGTGATGGGCCGGTCGCCATACCAGGACGCCTCCACCACCGTCGCCTCTTGCCCCGCCAGACGCAGGGCGGTGTTCAGGCCCTCACCGGTGGCGCTGGCATGGACGACCAGGTCACAATCGCCGGTCTCCACCTGGTCCGGCGTCACGAAGCGGGCACCGAAGGTGCTGGCCATCTCGGCGCGGGCGGGATCGATATCGACCAGGGTGACCTCCGCCCCCGGCATGCGAGCGGCGAGATATGCTGCCAGCCCGCCGACAATGCCGCCGCCGACCACGGCGATACGCTGACCGGGAGCCGCCCCGCCATCCCACAGGATGTTCAGCGCGGTCTCCATATTGGCGGCCAGCACAGCGCGTTCGGTGGGCACATTGTCGGGTACGGGGCGACAGCCCTCCACCGACACCACGGCCACATCCTGGTGCGGGTGCAGGGAGAAGACGCGGCGGCCGGCCAGATTGGCGGGGCCGTATTCGGCGATGCCGACCAGGGCATAGCCGTACTTCACGGGTCCGGGGAAATCCCCGTCCTGGAAGGGGCAACGCATGATGGGCTGCAGCTCCGCCGGCACCCCGCCGCGGAACACCAGCGACTCGGTGCCCCGGCTGATGCCGCTGGCCAGGGTCCGGATCAGCACATCGCCCGCCAGCGGTTCCGGCAGTTCCTGCTGGCATAAGGCCCCCTTGCCGGGGGCGAGCGTCCAGAAGGCGGTGGCACGGTCGGGCAAAGGCGGCATGCGCGGGCGACCTCCATGAAAGGGGAGTTAGGATAAGGGAGAAGCGATGACGGAATAAAGCGCGCTCAAGGTCGGATGGCAGCCATGACGAGTGACCGCGCTGTCATTGCCTGCGGTTCCAGCCATATCATCCCTTCCCACCCCCGCGCCTCCCCAAATCCCGGACCATCATGCGCCGTCACGACCGCCCTTCCGGCCAGGACACTTCCCTTGCCAAGACCCAGCGCCTGTCCGATGGGCAGGTGCTGCGCCAGCTTCTGCCCTATCTCTGGCCGGCGGGGCAGACCGGGATCAAGGTGCGGGTGGTGACAGCACTCTTGTTCCTGGCGGCGGCCAAGGCGGCCAACGTTTCCATCCCCGTCTGGTACAAGGGGGCCGTCGATGCCCTGACCGCCGGTGGTGGTGTGGCCACCAACCCGGCCATTGCGATCCCGGTGGGCTTCATCCTGGCCTATGGGCTGGCCCGCGTGCTCAGCCTGGCCTTCGGGGAATTGCGCGACGCCATCTTCGAACGGGTCAGCCAGCGGGCCATGCGGGTGGCCGCCCTGAACGTCTTCCAGCACCTGCATGCCCTGTCGCTGCGCTTCCATCTGGAACGGCAGACGGGGGGCTTGAGCCGGGTGGTGGAGCGGGGCACCAAGGCCATCGACAGCCTGTTGGGCACGTCCTTGTTCAACGTGCTGCCGACCCTGCTGGAGATCGTGCTGGTCACCGGCATCCTCTGGCACCTGTTCGATATCCGCTTCGCTGCCGTCACCTTCGGCACCGTGGCCGGCTATATCTGGTACACGATCGCTGTCACCAACTGGCGCACCCGCATCCGCCGCGACATGCTGGATGCCGATACCCGCGCCAGTGCCCGGGCCATCGACAGCCTGTTGAATTACGAGACGGTCAAATATTTCGGGAACGAGGCGTTCGAGGCGCGGCGATACGACAAGGCGCTGCTGGCCTATGAGAATGCCGCCGTGCGCACCCAGTCGTCTCTGTCGCTGCTGAATGTCGGCCAGGGAATCATCATCGCGGTCGGCGTGGTTACCGTGATGTGGATGGCGGCCGACGGCATCATCCAGGGCAGCCTGACCATCGGCGATTTCGTGCTGGTGAACACCTATCTTCTGCAGCTCTACCAGCCGCTGAACATTTTCGGCTTCGTCTATCGCGGCATCAAGGAATCCTTGAACGAGATGGAGCGGATGTTCGAACTGCTGGCCGTGAACCGCGAGGTGCAGGACGCCCCCGGCGCGCCGGCCCTGGCCACGCAGGGAGGTGAGGTGCGGTTCCAGGGTGTGGAATTCGCCTATGACACCCGCCGGCCCATCCTGAAGGGGCTGGATTTCACCATCCAGGCCGGCCATACGGTGGCCGTGGTCGGGCCGACGGGGGCCGGAAAATCCACCCTGTCACGCCTGCTCTATCGCTTCTACGACACCACGGCCGGCAGCATCCTGATCGACGGGCAGGATGTGCGGGGCGTGACGCAGGAGAGCCTGCGCGGTGCCATCGGCATCGTCCCGCAGGACACGGTGCTGTTCAACGACACGATCCGCTATAACATCGCCTATGGAAGGCCGGGTGCGGAGCAGGCGGAGCTGGAGCGCGTGGCCGAGGCGGCGCAAATCCTGGATTTCATCAAGGCCCTGCCCGATGGCTGGGACACGATGGTGGGGGAACGCGGGCTGAAGCTGTCGGGTGGGGAGAAGCAGCGCGTGGCCATCGCCCGCACCCTGCTGAAGGACCCGCCCATCCTGATCCTGGACGAGGCGACATCGGCGCTGGACACCCATACGGAGCGGGAAATCCAGGCGGCCTTGGGCGACGTGGCGCGCGGCCGCACCACCCTGGTCATCGCCCACCGCCTGTCCACCGTGGTGGATGCCGACGAGATCATCGTGCTGGAAGCCGGCCGCATCGCCGAACGTGGCAGCCACGCGGCCCTGCTGGCGCTGGGCGGGGCCTATGCGGCGCTGTGGGCCAAGCAGCAGGAGGTGGTGTGAGGGGTCAAACCTTCGCCGCCTCGATCTCTGCCGCCTTGGCCTCGACCAGCTTCACCAGATGGTCGACGATGCCCTCATCCTTCAGCCGGTGGGCCGGCAGGCCGCCCAGATAGACCTGATGCGTGCCCTTGCCGCCGCCGGTGAAGCCGATATCGGTCATGGTGGCCTCGCCCGGGCCATTGACGATGCAGCCGATGACGCTGACCGTCAGTGGCGTGGTGATATGGGCCAGCCGTTCCTCCAGCACCTCCACCGTCTTGATCACGTCGAACTGCTGGCGGGCACAGGACGGACAGGAGATGACGGTGACGCCCCGGCGGCGCAGGCCCAGGCTTTTCAGCATCTCGTACCCGACCTTCACCTCTTCCACCGGATCGGCGGAAAGGGAGACGCGGATCGTGTCGCCGATGCCCGACCAGAGCAGCATGCCCAGGCCGATGGAGGATTTCACCGTGCCGGCGCGCAATCCACCGGCCTCGGTGATGCCGATATGCAGGGGATAATCGCAGGCTTCCGCCAGCCCTTGATATGCTGCGACGGCCATGAACACGTCGGACGCCTTGACCGAGATCTTGAAGTCCCGGAAGTCGTGGTCTTCCAGAATCTTGGCGTGGGTAAGGGCGCTTTCCACCAGCGCATCGGGGCAGGGCTCGCCATAGCGTTCCAGCAACTCGCGTTCCAGGCTGCCGGCATTGACGCCGATGCGCATGGAGCACCCGTAATCCCGTGCCGCCTGCACCACCTCGCGCACGCGTTCCGCCGACCCGATATTGCCGGGATTGATGCGCAGGCAGGCCACGCCGGCCTTCGCCGCCTCGATGGCGCGGCGGTAATGGAAATGGATGTCGGCGACGATGGGGATCTGTGCGGCCCGCACGATCTCCGGCATGGCGGCCGTGCTCTCCTCATCGGGGCAGGAGACGCGGACGATGTCGCACCCTGCCTCCTCGATCCGCCGGATCTGCTCGATCGTCGCCTTGGCATCGGCCGTGACCGTGTTGGTCATGGTCTGAACGGTGATCGGCGCGTCACCGCCCACCAGTACGGAACCCACCCGCACCTGGCGGGACTTGCGGCGCATGATCTGGCGCCAGGGGCGATGGGCGGCGGCGTCGTGGTTGCTCATGATGCTGGAAGGTCGCTTCTCTGGGGGTCAGGCGGCGCGGGAAACCGGATAGGGACGCACCAGGATATCGGTCGGAATGTGCAGCCCGGCGGAAAGTCGCCGGATCATGGTCAAGGTCAGGGGGCGGCGGCGGTTCAGGATATCCATTACCCGTCCCCGGCCGATCATCGGCTCCAGATCGCCTGGGCCGAGGCCGCGCTGTTCCATCATGAACAGGATGGCGCTGACCGGGTCGCTGGGCGGGATCGGGTGGCTGGCCTCCTCATAGGCTTCCACCAGGGTCAGCAGCACTTCCAGCCGCGCCCCGTCCGGCGTATCGGGGGCGGTACCCCACAGACGGTCGATCTCGGCCAGTGCCGCCGAATGATCGTCGTCGGAGCGGATAGGACGGATTTCCATGCCTCAGACCTCCCTGACGTCGATGCGATCATAGTCGGCGTGTGTGCCGACCCACTTCACATAGAGTGTCCGGTAGCGATAGTCGATGCTCGCCACCAGACGATATTTGTTACCCGCTATGTTGAAGACGATGCGGTCGCCCACGAAGGAGGCGGACCGGAACTGCGCCTTTACGGAGGCAGTATCCGCCCAATCGGCCCGCCGGACAATGTTGTACCAGTCGGTCAGCGGCGCCTCGCTATCGCCCCGTCCCGGCTTTTCCCAATGCTCCCGCAGGCTTCGGCGCGAGATGATCCGCATTACCGTGCGGCCAGCGCCTCGGGCGCCAGCGGCACGCTGCGCATAACCTGGGACTTCGCCCCCAGCGGGGCAAGGTCGCGGCCGTCAAGGCTGACCACCAGACCGCCGGCATTGCCGGTGTTCAGCACCATGCCGGGCACGTCGGGTGCCTTGAACAGGTCGCCGCGGCGCAGGACGCGCGAGGCCCAGAGCGTGCCCTTGGCGTCGCGCACCTCGATCCAGCTATCTTCAACGGCGCGGATGGTGACGCGCACCTTGCCGTCGGCCTGACCGAAGACGCGGCCCGTGGGCACCACATTCTCCACCGGGGCCGGTGCGGCATTGGCGGCAGGACCGGCGGGGGCGGCCGGCGCCTCGCCGGCGGCCACCGGCTCCACGTCGGGCGTCACCGGCTCGGCGGCCGGGGCGGGGGCGGGGGCCTGACCAAGGTCGGGAAGCTGGGGAACCTCGCTATCCTCCTCCGTCGCCGGGCCCTGGGCCACGGGCGTGGTGTCGGTGGCGGGCAGGGGGGCGTCCGTTCCAGCCGGGGCAGGGGGGGAAGGCAAAGTGGCGGTGGTGGTCGACCCTACCTCCGGCGCCGAGGGGGACGACCCCTCCACCAGCGCTTCCACCTGGCCGGGATTGAGCACCTGGGTCTGAACGGGCGGCGGTTCCGGGATGGTGCCATCGCCATAGATCAGCTTGGACAGCCGTTCCGGCAATGCGGGCACCAGATCGCCCACCGATCGGTCGGATGCCGACAGCACGTACCAGCCGCCATAGACGCCGACGGCCAGCAAGGCCGCGATCAGCAGCACGGCACCGCCGGGCACCCGGCTTTCATTCACCGGTTCGGGGAAATACAGTTCCGGTGCCGGCTCATGCCCCGCCGCATCCTGCTTGAACCGCAGCAGTACGGCACCGGGGTCCAGCCCCACAATCTGGGCGTAGGAACGCAGGAAGCCGGTGGAATAGGCATGGCCCGGCAGGTCGGCCCAGCGCCCCTCCTCGATCGCTTCCAGGAAGTTCAGGCGGATGCGCAGGCTGGCGGCCAGATCGGGCAGGGCATAGCCCAACGCCTCGCGCCGCGCCTTCAGCGCCTCGCCCACATGGCGCGGGCCGGCCGGCACCGGGGTGCCCTCCGTTTCCGGAACCGTGGTGCCTCCGCCGTTCCGCAGGTCGCGCATGTCGTGCTGTCGTCCGTACTGGTCGCCCATCATTCCCCGCCGGCCTGGCCTTCGCCGCAAGCCCTTGTCTTAGCAACCGCCCGCCGGAGGCGCAACCCGCCCGGCCAGGGAAAGGGGTTACCCCAGAAGCACGCCATGATCGGCCGCATAGGCGCGCAGGTGCGGGCGCAGGCTGCGGACCGGCAGGTGATAGAGCCGGTCCATATAGGCCGCGACTTCCGCCACATGTACGGTGCGCAGCATGCCCTTCACCTCGAAAAAGGCGGGGGCGGACATGGACAGATGGCGCATGCCGACGCCCAGCAAGGCCATGGCCTCCAGCGGCTTGCTGGCCATCTCCCCGCACAGCGACAGGGTGACGCCGGCCGCGTCGCACTTCTCTACCAGCATCTTCAGCACGCGCAGCAGCGCCGGCGACAGCAGGTCGTAGCGGTTGTTCAGCATGGGATTGCCGCGATCGCTGGCGAACAGGTACTGCAACATGTCGTTCGATCCGACCGACATGAAATCGACCAGCGGCAGCAGCGCGTCCAACTGGAACAGCAGAGCCGGCACCTCCATCATCACGCCGACCTTCAGGTCGCGCGGGCCCGGTTGGCCTGCATTCTTCAGGCGCTTGACCTCCAAATCCAGGATGCGGCGAGCCTGCACGAATTCCGCCACGGTGGCCACCATGGGGAACATGATGCGCAGGTCGCGGCCGGCACCCGCCAGCAGCATGGCGCGCAGCTGTTTGCGCAGCATGGCCGGACGGTCCAGCCCGATGCGGATGGCGCGCCAGCCCAGTGCCGGGTTCTCTTCCCCCAGTTCCGGGAAATAGGGCAGGGCCTTGTCCCCGCCGACATCCAGGGTGCGGAAATTCACCGGCAGGTCGCCGGCTTCCGCCAGGACTTTGGTGTAATTGTCCAGCTGGGTCGCCACATCGGGATAGGAGGGGCGGACCATGAAGGGGATTTCGGTGCGGTACAGCCCGACCCCGTCCGCCCCGGTGCTGACCAGATGCGGCAGGTCGATCAGCAATCCACAATTCAGCATCAGCTTCACATCCTGCCCGTCACGGGTGACGGCGGGCAGGTCGCGCAGCTTGGCATATTCGGCCTGCCGGCGCTGGCGGGCGGCCAGGCTGGCCACGAAGACGGCCTGGATATCGTCGGCAGGGCGCACGAAGACCTGGCCGTTATCGCCATCGACGATCAGGAAATCCAGCGGCTCCACGCGGCGCAATATGTCGGCCGCCTGGCCCACGACGGGGATGTCCAGCGCACGCGCCACGATGGCGACATGGGAATAGGCCGACCCTTCCTCCAGCACCAGCCCGCGCAGGCGGCGGCGGTCGTAATCCAGCAGTTCGGCCGGACCCAGATTGCGAGCCACCAGCACGAATTCGTCGGGCAGGGTGCCGCCCGTGGCCACGACGGGCTTGCCGGCCAGATGCTGCAACAGGCGGTTGGTGATGTCGTTCAGGTCCAGCAACCGGTCGCGGATATAGGGATCGGCCACCTGCGCCATGCGGGTGGAATTGTCGTCCTGCACGCGCTGCACGGCGGCTTCCGCCGTCAGGCCGGACCGGATGGCCTCGCGGATGCGGTTCAGCCAGCCGCGGTCGGCGGCGACCATGCGATAGGTCTGCATGATCTCTGCATGTTCGCTGTCGGACTCGCCCACCGCGATCAGCATTTGGTCGATGGCCGAATGCATGCTGGTCACGGCTTCCTTCAGCCGCGCCAGTTCGGTATCCGGATCATCGGCCACCATCTGCCGGATGGTCAGCTGTGGCCGGTGCAGGACGGCCACGCCCATGCCGACGCCGCGGTTCAGGCTGGTGCCCTCCACGCGGGACGGCAGCAGCACCAGGTCGTTGACCATGGACAGCTCGCGGCTGTCCACCAACTCGCCCGCCACGACCAGTTCCGCCACGATCATGGCGATGGTCTGCAGCGTCTCCACCTCCTGCTCGTCATAATCGCGGCGATCCTTGTGCTGGATGGCCAGCACGCCGCGCACGCGGCCGCCGCGCAGGATGGGCACGGCCAGGAAGCCGTTGAACGGGTCTTCGCCGGTTTCCGGGCGATAGGCGAAATTGGGATGGCTGGGCGCATTGGCCAGCGCGATGGGCCGGGAATGGGCGGCCACATCGCCGATCAGACCCTCGCCCACCCGCATGCGGGTCTTGTGCACGGCGTCGGGGTTCAGACCGATGGTGGCGAACAGTTCCAGCACCTCGCCCGCGCGCATGACATAGCAGGAGCAGACGTCCGCCGCCATTTCATGGGCGATGGTCATGACGATCTTGTCGAGACGGTCCTGGGCCGACCCGCTGCCGGCCATGACGTCGCGCAATCGGGCCAGCAGGCGCCTGGCGCCTGCTACCGGATCGGGGCTCCGCCCCACCTCCGGCACAATCGCCGGGGTGCCGCTCATCATCGTCATGGCCTGACCAGTTCCATCCATGAAGCACCAGGCCCGACCCCCTGGATATGGGCGGCCGGATGGCTATCCCTACCACATGAAGCGCCGGGTCACACGGGCCGAATGCCGGTCACGGGTGCATAAATGGGGTGGCGCGGAGGATTAACCACTCCGCGCCGGCGGGCGGTCGCCCTTAGACCAGACTGTCGAGACCATGCTTCAGGTCGGCGATGATGTCGTCGGCATCCTCCAGCCCCACCGACAGGCGGATGGTGCCGGGGCCGATGCCCAGGATGGCCTTTTCCTCCACCGTCAGGCGCTGGTGCGTCGTGGTGGCCGGATGGGTGGCGAGGCTCTTCGAATCACCCAGATTGTTGGAGATCTTGACGATCTTTAGCCCGTTCAGCGTCGCGAAGGCGGCGGCTTTGGCATCGCCATTCACCGGCTTCAGGTGGAAGCAGATCAGGTTGCTGCCGCTGCTCATCTGCTTCTTCAGCAGGGCCCGCTGCGGATGGCTGTCCAGCCCGGCATAGAGCACACGCTCCACCGCCGGATGGGCCTCCAGGAAGGTGGCGACCTTGCATGCCGAGGCCGACTGCGCCTTCACCCGCAGTTCCAGCGTCTCCATGCCCTTCAGCAGGGTCCAGGCGTTGAAGGGGCTCAGCGCCGGGCCGGTGTGGCGCAGGAAGGGGGCGATCAGGGCCGCCACCTCGTCATCGCACAGTACCGCACCGCCCAGGCAACGGCCCTGGCCGTCGATATGCTTGGTGGCCGAATAGACGACGATATCCACGCCGTACTTCTTCGGCTTTTGCAGGACGGGCGTGGCGAAGACATTGTCGACCACGACGCGGGCCCCGGCCTTGTGCGCCAGCGGCACCACATGTTCCAGGTCCACCACCTCCAGGCAGGGATTGCTGGGCGTTTCCAGGAAGACCAGGTTGGTGGGTACCGACAGGGCCTTTTCCCACTCTTCCGGCCTGGTGCCGTCGATGATCACGCTTTCGATGCCGAAGCGCTTGGCGAGATCGCTGACGATATAGAGGCAGGAACCGAACAGCGCGCGGCTGGCCACCAGCCGGTCGCCGGCCTTCAGCAGGCCGAACACGGCGGCATGGACGGCGGCCATGCCGGACGCGGTGCCGAAGCAGCGTGGGTAACCCTCGTACTGTGCCAGCCGATCCTCGAACATGGCGACGGTGGGGTTGCGGAAGCGGGAATAGACGAAGCGCGAACCGTCATTGGCGAAGGCGGCCTCTGCCGCTTCGGCACTGCCATAGACGAAGCCGGAGGTCAGGAAGATCGCCTCGCTCGTCTCCTCGAACTGGGAACGGCGGGTGCCGCCATGCACCAGCAGGGTGGCGGAATTTAAATCGTCGGGCAGGTCGCTCATCGCCATGGTCCTTCAAAGCCTTCGACCGGTTCGATCGAGGCCCTGGTCGCGCCTTGCACGGCGTCCAATCCATGGCTTCGACCTTTTAGCAGCTTCTTTAAGACGTGGCCTGCAATCCGGTCACCAAATCACCACGTGGCAACGGTTAAATCCCGCCGGCCGGCACTTGTCAAGCCATGCCATTGCATGGAGACAACTCCATGGCCGGCCCTGCACCCCCTTGGTCGCCGCCCGCGATCGGCCTTAGGCTGGCGGGACAACCATTAACCATAAAGATCGACCGACAGGGGGTATCGACATGATCAAGCGTCTGGGGCTTGCGGCACTGGCGGCCGCCTTCATCCTGTTCTTCTGGGGCTTCTTCTGGTTCGGCATCTCGCCGCTGGTCAAACAGTCGCTGCAATCGTTGCCGGATGCGGCCAAGCCGGGCATCGCGGCCTTCGTGGATGCCAAGCTGGCATCGGGCACCTACATGTCGCCGGCCTATGATGACAGCACGCCGGAGATCACGGCGCGGACCATTGCCGATTATGCCGCCGGCCCGGTGGCGATGATCCATTACCGCAATGCCGGGGCGGGCTTCATGGACCCCGGCGTCATGGGCATGGGCTTTCTGCATTTCTTCGTCTCGGCCCTGCTGATCGGCTGGCTCTATCTGCGGGCCGGCGGGCCGCTGCCGGGCTTCCGCGACCGCTGGGCCTTCGTGGTCGGGGCGGGGTTGCTGATCGGGTTCGCCGGGCGGCTTTCGGAGCCGATCTGGTACCAGATGCCCTGGGGATTCTTCCTCTATTACGCCGCCTTCGACGTGACGGGCTGGGCGCTGGCCGGGCTGGCCATGGCCCGCATCCTGCGCCCGCAAACGGCCTGACGGAGACCGCCCATGTATGTCTGCGGCCTGGTGATCCCCGTGCCGGAGGAGAGGATGGAGGATTACCGGCGCTGGGCGGAACGCAGTGCCGCCTTCTTCAAGGAATATGGCTGCCTGGAAACGGTCGATGCCTGGGAAGACAATGTGCCTTCAGGCAAGCAGACCGATTTCAGGCGGGCCGTGGCGGCGCAGGAGGGGGAGAGGATCGTCTTCTGCTGGCAAATCTGGCCCGACAAGGCCACCCTGGACGCGGCGGAGGCGAGGATGCACGGGGACCCGCGCATGGATGTGGCCCCCGAAGACATCCCATTCGATGCACGGCGCCTGATCCTGGGTGGGTTCCAGGCGATTGTCACCATGGGGCGGGAGTAAGGGGGACGGCGCGGGGCCGGTTGCCGAACGGGTCTATTCCGTGCTAGGTCCCGCGCCAAACCCTTCACGCTTTTTTCCGGAGTTCCAGATGTCCGACGAGACGGTCAACCAGGCCGAAGACGCCGCCGAAGCCCAGTCCGCAGGCCCGGTGCCGCCGCTGGTCGTCAATATGCAATATGTGAAGGACCTGTCGTTCGAGAACCCGAACGCGCCGCGCATCCTGACCGGCGCCAGCGAGCAGCCCAAGATCGACCTGCAGGTCGACCTCCAGGCCCAGGGTCTGGCCGACAATGTCGCCGAAGTGCAGATCCGCCTGCGCGCCGAAGCCACGGTGGGCGAGGCCACGGCCTTCATCGCCGAGCTGGTCTATGCCGGTGTCTTCACCCTGCCGCCGCTGCCGGCCGACACGCAGCGCGCCGTGCTGCTGATCGAAGGGCCGCGCCTGCTGTTCCCCTTCGCCCGCCAGATCATCGCCGACGTCACGGCCCAGGGCGGCTTCCCGCCGCTGCTGTTGCAGCCGCTGGACTTCGTCGACCTGTATCGCCGCCAGGTCCTGGCCCAGCAGGGCGAGATCGGCGATGCCCAGGGCAACGCCTGATTTGTTTCGTGTTCCCTCAGGCGCCGGGCGCCCGCATCCGCGGGCTTGACTCACGCGCCCATGAGAGTGCTAAGCCGGCAGTCGCCGGCCTGATGGTACAAGCCGGTTACCCGATGAAAGAAGAAGCCGCAGCGCTCGGGCGCTGCGGCTTCTTCTGTTTCAGCTTTTGCCGGTCAGCCCCTGATAGAGCCCCTTGGGCGTGTCGGTGAAGACCCCGGCCACGCCCCATTGGAACAGCTGGCGGGCCTGTTCCGCCTCGTTCACCGTATAGGCCAGGACGGGCCGGCCGGTGGCGCGGAACGCCTTGATGCTGTCGGCACTTTGCCGCTTCGCGTTGATATTGATGGTGGTGGCCTCCAGCCGGTCGGCGATGGCGGCCCAGTCCGTCGGCTCCTCATCCATCAGATATCCCCGCGGCCAATGCGGGGCGACGATCTTCGCCATCTCCAGTGCTTCCACCGAAAAGCTGGAAACCAGCGGCGGCGGCCGGTCGGCGGGCCACAGGGTCAGGGCCAGCGACAGGGCGATGCCCGCCGTCTGTTCATCGCGTCCCGGACAGGGCTTGATCTCCAGATTCAGGTTGATGTCCAGCAACTGGGCGGCCTGGATGGCCTCCGCCAATGTGGGCACACGTTCACCCCGGAATTCCGCGCCGAACCAGGATCCGGCATCCAGGCGACGCATATCCTCGAAATCCATCGCGGCGGCGGGACCATGGCCATTGGTCGTGCGGTCCAGATCATCGTCATGCATCAGGATGGGCACGCCGTTGCGCGTCAGCTTCACATCCAATTCCACCCATAAGGCTCCCTGCAGGGCGCCCTCCCGCATGCCGGCCAGCGTGTTCTCCGGCGCGTGGCGGGCGGCACCGCGATGGCCGATCAGGCGGGGGATGGAAAGCGTCATGGTGCGGGTCCGGTGGTGGTGATCGGGCGGAGGATACCCGCCCTACGCCATCCCTGCCAGCTTGCCGGGCTCCGGCAGCAGCCGGACCAGCCGGTCGGGTTCCGAGGCGAACCAGACATGGCCGCCCCAAGCCAGCGAGGGCAGGGCCTTCTTCACCTCCGCCCGGTCACGGTCCAGGAAGGCGGTGATGCAGGCCACGCGGGATGCATCGAACCCACCCTCCGCCGCGATTTCCAGAAAGGCGCGGGCGCGCTGTTCGGTGACGGGACCGTCGGTCGCCACCACCTCCACGAACACCAGCATCAGGTCGGCGGCACTTTTCCCCCGGTCCAGCAGGATGATGTCGGGCAGGGTGCGGTCGGGCGTGATGCGCAGGCGGAGCTTCCTGATCCAGCCCTCGTCGCGGGCCGCCACCTTGGCGGCACTTTCCGACAGCCACAGCACCACCGGATCGGCCAGGAAGCGCGGCGCGAACTGCTCCACCACGGCCCGGGCGATGCGACTGGACGGGCCGGGGGCCAGCAACCGCGTTTCCCCATTGGGAAAGCGCACCAGCACATCCGCTCCGTCACGGTCGGCGGCGCCACGCAAGCTGACGATGCGGGCCAGGGCCATGGGGTTCAGGGTCTCATCCGCCCATTTCTTCGCGGCACTGGCCAGGGCATGGCCCTGCAGGGCCGGGTCGAACAGGGCGGCGAAGGGGGCGGCCAGGGCATAGCGCGGCTTGGAGGAGGTGGTGGGGACGCCCGGCCGTTCGATGACGGCGCCATTGGGGATCAGGCCCTGGCGGATCACCTCGTCCCGCACCTGTTCGCGGCTGTTATCCTGATACCAGCGCTCCCCCGTCGCGCGCGGGGCCTTGGCATAATCGGCGCGCGACGCGGGGTCGGCGTAGAACAGCATGCGCGTATCGCCCAGCCGCACCACATGCACGGGGTTCAGCCAGATATCGGCCCCTTCCACGGCACCGATATAGAGAAAGGCGGCCACGGTCGCGGCGGCGGCATCGCGCACACACTTGTCCCGATCCGGCGTGCCTTCCGGGAAGATCAGACGCAGGCGGCGGGCCGCCTCCGCCCGGTCCAGCAAGGCGGGCAGGGTCATCAGCCGATCCCGTACAGCCGGTCGGCGGCCTGGTCCAGCCGTTCGCGTGACGCACCCGCTGTTACCAGCGCGGTCAACTCCTTCAGTGCCGCCGGGTTGGGCAAAGGCATGGCCTCCAGCTCATAGGCCGACACGGCGACGGAGCCGGAGATGCAGCGAAAGGCGCGGTCGGCGGCCCGGCTGTTCAGGAACGCGGCCAGCACGGCGGGGGGCACGGGCGGCACCCGCTCGTCCAGGGGCAGCAGCATGTTCAGGTGGTTTTCCACCGTCACCCCGCGCGGATGTCTGGCCAGGAAGCTTTCCGGCATTTCGGCGGCGATCAGGCGGCGGGCCTGTTCCTTGGCCGTCGTCCGCTGCAACAGCACGCACGGCCGGCGGGTCAGCAGCCATTCATCGCCCTTCAAGGCCGGCTGGAACCAGGGCTTGTGGTTGGCCTTCTCACAGCGATAGGCGAAGCGGCCGTCGGGTGTGACAGACTCTGCCCAGACAAGGGGAACGGCCCCCTTGGCCTGCTTGTCCGATATTTGCGGCTTGTAGCGGTTCCAGACCAGTGGCCCGGTGGCCACCCGATAGCCCCAGTCGGCCAGCCGGCAATCCAGGGTACGCAATCGCGTGGCCAACCCGGTCTCGCTGGCATGGCGGGGCAGAATCCAGGGCGCCGTCGGCTCGTCCGGTAGGGTGAAATACCCGGAGCCGACGATGGTCAGTCCGCCGCCGCCATCGCCGGCGCGGATCATGTTGACCAGGGCGCGTTCCGGCCGCTTCCTGCGTCCGCCGGTGCGGCGGTACGTGGCCAGCACCGTCTCCTGCAGCACATTGTCGAACACGCCCTTGCGTTCATCGACGAAGTCCAGGGTCACGGGCGGGGCCATGTCCGACAAGGTGCGGCGCAGATGCTTGAAATAATCCCCCGCCAGGAAGGAGGACGGGGTGAGGAAGGCGATCAGCCCGCCGGGCACGGTCCAGCGCACGGCCAGATCCATGAACATGCCATAGAGATTGGCATGGCCATACAGGCTGCGCGCGAAACGGGCGCGCACCTCCGGTGCCAGGGTCAGGCGGCCATAGGGCGGGTTGCCGATCACCAGATCATATTCCGATGCTGCGGGGGCGGTCAGCGCATCGCCGGCCCGGCAGGGGGCCAGACGCTGCCCACCAGCCCGGACCAGGGGCAGCAACGCCGCCTCTACCATCACCCCCGATATCCAGGCGGCCATCGGGTCCAGTTCCAGCCCGCGCAGGCGGGTGGCGATGGACCGCAGGGCCAGCGCCGGCTCCACGCCCTTCAACGCCTTGGCCATGCGCAGGGCCGCCGGCACCAGGAACGCGCCGCAGCCGGCGGCGGGATCCAGCACGCGCGCCGTACCCCAATCAACCTTGCCTTCTTCGGCCAGATCGACCAATCGGGCGGCCAGGGCAGGGGGTGTGTAATAGACGCCGTGCCTGGCCCGTTCCTCCCCCGGCATCAGGCCGGCATGCAGGGCGCCGATACGGTCGGCCACCTGCGTCACGGGCAGGGACGCCAGTTCCTCGCCATAGTCACGGGCGGACGCGGCAACGCCGGCATCCAGGCTCGCCTGTCCGCGCAGGACGGGCGGGGGCGTCAGGTCCAGGCCTGTGTCCAGCGCCTGCCACCAGGCGCGCACCACCTGCTGCACCAGCACCGCTTGCTGCCGCCTATTCTGCGCCGAAAAGGCGGTGACGGCAGCCAGCAGCGAAGCGCCCGGATCGGGGGCGCCGGCAGGGGGCCGCTTGGCGGCTGGCGGGGTCGGGCGGGCGGACAAGGTGGGTGCGGCGGGTGGTCGGGTTCCGGATGTTCGATAATCGTTCAGGGTCCGGACGGACGCAAGCACCATCAGGACGGACCCTGGCCCGTGCGACCGACGCTCAGCCACAGGGTGGGGTCCGACAGGGGCGTGGCGGGTGGCAGGTTGGGGTTGGGCAGGCGTATGATGGTGGCGTCGTTGAACCGTTCCAGCGGGAAGGCACCGCGCGTGGACGGATGGGTGGACAGCATGCGCCGCAACTCCCCGCTGGCCAGCATGGCGCGCAGCCCCTCCTCCAGCCGGCGGGCCAGAGTGTCCAGGTTTGGGGCTACGTAGAAATAGACCGGCATCGGATATGCCACGACCAGCTTGTCGAACACCATCAGGTCGGGGCCGCCATAGGTTTCGAATTCGCCCGCCACCTCCGCCAGGCCGCGGGCGAAATAATCGCAGCGACCGGCGCGCAGCATGGCGTAAAGCTGGTCGAAATAGACATTGGTCACCTGTGGCAGGCCGCTGGCCGCCAGCACATCGGCATCGGGCCATTGCGCCCCCTGGCAGGCGGTGAAGCGTTTCAGGTCCTGCACGCTGCGCACCTGCGCGAAGGCCGCAGCGTCGGTGGCACGGATGATGGGCACGCGCTGGCCGATCAATCCCATATCGATGGGGATGCGGATGGGATGGCCCTGCTTTTCCCGTTCGATATTGGTACCGGTCCAGGTGACGTCGATGCGGCCGGCCTTCAGTTCGGCCAACAGGCGGCCCTGGCTGAACCGGTCATTCACCGTCTCCACCCTCACCGCACCATAGCGCGGCGCGGTCTCCACCATCAGGCGGCGGAACAGATCGTGGAAATAGTCGGGCCGCTCGACATCATCTCCCGGTCCGCGCCAGTCGGAGACGCGCACCACTTCGGGCTCCGCACCCGAAACGGTCAGGGCCGGCACCAGTGCCAGCCAGGCGATCGCCATCCAACGGGACATTCGTCCCAGCATCATGCGCGCTCCCGGCATTTCCCTACGGCGATTCCATGAGGGAAACATTCCGGATCAACGATGGCAAGGGGGCACAGGGTGACGGAAAGGTGACATCACCCTTCCAGCATGCGGCGCAGCAGCTCGACATCCTCGGCGAAAGCCGGGTCGGTGCCGCACAGCTCGTCCACCTTGCGGACGGCATGCATGACGGTGGTGTGGTCGCGGTCGCCGAACTTGCGGCCGATCTCGGGCAGCGAGCGCTGGGTCAGCTGCTTGGCCAGATACATGGCCACCTGCCGGGGCCGGGCCACGGCGCGGGCGCGCCGGGCGCTGCTCATATCCGCCAGGCGAATATTGAAATGTTCGGCGACCTTCTTCTGGATCTCCTCGATCGTCACGCGACGGTTGCTGGCGCGCAGCAGATCGTGCAGCACGTCCTGGGCGGATTCCAGTGTGATGGCGCGGCCCACCAGTTCGGCATGGGCGACGATGCGGTTCAGCGCACCTTCCAGCTCGCGGACATTGCTGGTGATCTTGTGGGCCAGGAATTCCAGCACCTTGGGCGGCACCTTGGCGCCGATCCGGTCGGCCTTCTGGCCCAGGATGCCCAGGCGCAGCTCATAGGTGGTGGGATGGATATCGGCCACCAGGCCCCAGCCCAGGCGGGAGCGCAGCCGCTCCTCCATGCCTTCCAGGTCCGACGGGCTCTTGTCGGCGCTGATGATCACCTGGCGGTTCTGGTCCACCAGGGCGTTGAAAGTATGGAAGAATTCTTCCTGCGTGCTGTCCTTGCCGGAGATGAACTGCACATCGTCGATCATCAGCACATCGACCGACCGGAACTGCTCCTTGAAGGCCATCGTGTCCTTGAAGCGCAGGGCCCGGATGAACTGGTACATGAACTTCTCAGCCGAGAGATAGATCACCCGGCGCGACGGGTCCTTCTTGCGGATGGCCCAGGCGATGGAATGCATCAGGTGGGTCTTGCCCAGGCCCACGCCGCCATAAAGGAACAGCGGGTTGAAGGGCACGGCCTGCGCATCGGCCACGCGCCGGGCGGCGGCGAAGGCCAGCTCGTTCGGCTTGCCCACCACGAAATTCTCGAACGTGAAGCGCGGGTCCAGCGGCGCCGACATCTCGTCGGTGCGGTCTTCCACCACCGTCAGGGTCGGTGTCGGCTCGATCACCAGTTCGGTGACGGGTTCCGGAACGCGGGTCGCGGCTACGGCGGTCGCGGCCACGGGCGCATCATTGGCGGCGGCGATCAGCTCGGGCTTGGCGGCGCTGGCCACCACGATCTCCACCGACTGCACGCCGGGATTCTCACCGGAAAACAGGGCGCGGATACGGTCGGCATAATGGGTGCGGATCCAGTCGCGCATGAAGCGCGTGGGCACCAGGATGCGCAGCTGCCCGCCATCCAGCGTGCCGACGGTCAGCGGCTTCAGCCAGGAACGATAGGCGGTCTCCCCCACCTCGTCCTTCAAGCGGCCCCGCACGCGCGCCCACTGTTGATCCAGCGAACCCTGCACCGACATTCGACCGTTGCTCCCCGCCCCAAGGCCCAACTTCACAGCAGCACGTCCCGCAATCACGGTGGCGCGCTTTCCGCAACATGGTTCAACCGTAACCGGTGGCAATGCCACCCCATCCGCAGACCCGTCCGGTCCACGGTTATCAAAAACCATCCCACCGGTATCAACCGATCAGACAGCCCCCTCCCCATGTCGTGGGCCAATGTCGCCATTGGCACCGTCCCCACCCGGTACCCGACCCGCCCATTCCTCTTTCGGTTCACCCCTATAGTGGGTAATGGGAATGGTTGCGGAAACACAAAACCGTAACAACGGACGTTCCCTTGCGGGATACCCCCTTCGTACAGGTCTCATTTTAAGAAATGGCAGCCAACCGGCGGGGGCCGGAACTGGGATGCTTCTTGGCATCCATTATCCGCACGCTAACTTGGATTGCAATCCAAGCGCGACTACACCCGTCTGCATCACTTCCATTTGTCACGCCGAACGGCGGACGAGGGATGCTAGAGGGGCCGCGGAAGAGTCGCAACGGGACCGAAAAGGGAACGCCGAAAAAAGCAAAAATCGTTCGCAAGCTGATTTCAAAATCGGCGGACGACAGGCTTTGGCGGACCCGATCCCGTGGCGACAAAGAAAACCGCGCGGGCGATATCGCACCGCGCGGGTTCCTTACGGCAAGCCAGTGATCAGGCCAGGGCCTTGATGCGGCTCGACAGGCGCGACAGCTTGCGCGAGACGGTGTTGGCGTGCAGCACGCCCTTGCTCACGCCGCGCATCAGCTCCGGCTGGGCTTCCTTGAAAGCCTCGCCAGCGGCGGTCTTGTTGCCGGAAGAGATGGCGGTCTCGACCTTCTTCAGGAAGGTGCGGATGCGGCTGACGCGGGCGCGGTTGACCTCAGTCCGGGTGGCGGTCTGACGGATGCGCTTCTCAGCGGACTTATGATTGGCCATAGGAAACCTTTACGCGGGACATGGATGTGCCGTAGGAAGCGGCGCTTATACAGGGGCCCCACCGCCCCGTCAAGCGGGTGCGGGCAAGGCGCCCATACGAAACTTGCTTGTCTGGCCATCTCCCCATGGGGTTTGCCAGAGTCCTGTCCGAGTCGTTGGGCCGTGGAGTCCAAGATCGCGAACAGTAATGATGTGTATATGGGGTGTCGCTTGATTTGGATACCCCATCCCTTGTTTGCCCTGGGTTGCGTCAATTGCCCTTGGGTGACAATTGGAACCGCACGGTCAGGCGGCGGCTGGTGGCATCCATGGCGATGGCGATATCCAGCACCTCGCCGGCACGGGTCCAGCGCCCGTCACCGCCACGCGCCCAGCCAAGCTGCGGCAGGGTTTCGGCATAGAAGCGGGTGACGGTGTCGGCATCGTTGGCGCCGGTGGCCACGGCCTGCACGATGCGGCCGGTGGGATTGTCGAAGACCAGCGCGTCATCGGCCACCGCCGCCAGACCGGGTGCCAGCGGCACATCCTCCGTCCCCGGCACGAAGGCGGCAAGTGCCGTGACCGGCATGGAAACGGCCAGCGCGATCAGGGTGGCGGTGAGCGGGGCACGCAGCCCCCGGAGCAGGTGCTTCATTCCTTCTCGATACCCCATTTCACCGCCTGATTCACGCCCCAAACGAGCGTGACCGGAACGGCTGTTTCAGCGCTGACACTGCGGACAGAAGAAGGTGGAGCGGCCCGACTGGGTGATGCGATGGATGCCGCCGGTGGCGGCCGGGTCGCTGCCGCAGCGGGCGCACGTTTCGCCTTCCCGTCCATAGACCTGGAAACTGTGCTGGAAATAGCCAAGCTCCCCATCGGACTGCACGAAGTCGCGCAGGGTGGAGCCGCCGGCGGCGATGGCGTCGTTCAGCACGTCGCGGATGATGGGGACCAGCCGTTCGGTATCGGCCCCGGCCACGCTGTCGCCGCTGCGGGTCGGGTGGATGCCGGCGCGGAACAAAGCCTCGCACACATATATATTGCCCAGGCCGGCCACGACCTTCTGATCCAGCAGCATCGCCTTGATGGGGGCGGCCCGCCCGCGCAGCCGGGCCGACAGGCCCCCGGCATGGAACCCGTTGCCCAACGGTTCCGGCCCCAAGGCCGCCAGCATGGGATGGGCCTCCATCCCCGCCTCATCGAACAGGTCCATGAAGCCGAAGCGGCGGGTGTCATTATAGGTGACGACCCAGCCATCATCGGTATGGAAGACCAGATGGTCATGGGCACCGGGGGCGGGGGCCGGGCCCGGCTTCACCACCATGCTGCCCGACATGCCCAGATGGATCATCCAGACCAGCCCGCCTTCCACCCGGATCAGGATGTATTTCGCCCGCCGGTCCAGCGACAGGATCTGGCGCCCGGTCAGCCGTTTGGCGAAATCCTTGGGCAGGGGGAAGCGCAGATCGGGCCGGTGCTGATCCACCTGTGCCAGCCGCCGCCCCTCCAGCTTCAGGGCAAGGCCGCGTCGGACGGTTTCCACCTCGGGCAATTCGGGCATGGCAAGGCTCTGGAACGGGAAAAGCCCGGCCGTGATAGCACGGCCGGGCTTGTTATACTAAGGCTCGGTGATCGCAAGCGATCACCGACCTCAATCGCCGGCGCTACCATCCGGCAGCTTGGCTACGCCGCATGTGCGGCGCGGCGGCGGTCGCCGCTGGACCAGTTCCCGTTGAGTCAAACTCATCGGGAACTGGTCTTAAGCGAAACACCCGATCAAGCCCGCGCCGCCGACAGGCCGCCATCGACCAGGCTGGCGGTGCCGGTGACGAAGCTGCTGTCATCGGACGCCAGGAACAGCACGGCCTTGGCCAGTTCATCGGGCTGCCCGGCCCGCTTCAGGGCATGCATATTATTGATGAAGCCCTGCTTGTCGGCCGTGTCGTTGGCGGTGTGGTACATCTCCGTCTCCACCGCGCCCGGCAGCACGGCATTCACCCGCACGCCCTTGGGGCCGTACTCGGTGGCCAGCGCCTGGGTCAGGCCGATCAGGCCGGCCTTGCTGGCGGCATAGGCGGCCATGCCGGGGAAGGCCCCGCTATAGCCTACGAAGGTGGAGGTGAAGATCACCGAGCCACCGGCCCCCATGGCCGGGATCTGGTACTTCGCACCCAGGAAGGCGCTGGTCAGGTTGATGGCCAGGGTCTGGTTCCAGGCATCGGCCTCGATCGTGTCGGTCGGGCCCATGGCGCCCAGCGTGCCGGCATTGTTGAAGGCGATGTCCAGCTTGCCATAATGGCTGACGGCCAGATCGACCAGGGCCTTGTTGAAGGCCTCGGACTGCACGTCACCGGCCAGGGCCACGGCCTCCCCGCCGGCGGCCTGGATTTCGGCGACCAGGCTGTCCAGCTCGGCCTGGCGGCGGGCGGCGACGACCAGCTTCGCGCCCTCGGCGGCGAAAAGACGGGCGGTGGCGCGGCCGATACCGGCGCTGGCGCCGGTGACGATGGCGACTTTGTTCTGCAAGCGGTTCATGTTCGGGTCCTCCGGGTTGGTCAGGCGCCCTCATCGGCGCCGTTGATGGTTGAACCCTAACTCACATGATTGCTTTCATCGATGGCGCGAAAATGGTTTGATCATTCAGTTTTTATGAATAAAAGACCTACCCATGGATCGGCTGCGCGCGTTCGAGGTTTTCGTTTCCGTGGTGGGCAAGGGCGGCTTCGCCAAGGCGGCGGACGCGCTGAACACCTCGCCCGCCAACGTCACCCGCTATGTGGCGGAACTGGAGGGATATCTGGGCACGCGGCTGCTCAACCGTACCTCACGCCGCATATCGCTGACGGAGGCGGGACAGGCCCTGTTCGACCGGGGCCGGGCCATCCTGGACGAGGTGGCGGAGCTGGAGGCGCTGGCCGGCGCGGCGGCGGTGCGGCCGCGCGGGCGGTTGCGCATCAATGTGCCGGTCAGTTTCGGCATCAAGCACATGGCCCCGCTCTGGCCACGCTTCATGGAACGCTATCCCGACGTTTTGCTCGACGTGTCGCTGATCGACCGGGTGGTGGACATTGTCGAGGAAGGCTACGACCTGGCCATTCGCATCTCCCGCGCCGGATCGCAGAGCCATGTGGCCCGCCGGCTGGCCGTATCGCGCAATATCGTCTGCGCCTCCCCCTCCTATCTGGCTCGCCATGGGCATCCGCAGGTCCCCGCCGACCTGGGCAGCGCGCAGCATCGTTGCCTTATCTACACCCAGGCGGCGATGGCGGAGGAATGGCGCCTGACCGATAGGGAGGGCCGCGAACATGCCGTGCGGGTGAATGGCGCGATGCTGACCAACAATGGCGATACGGCGCGCGTCGCGGCGCTGGAAGGGGCGGGCATCATTTGGCAACCCACTTTCCTGATCGGCCCGGAGCTGCGCGACGGGCGGCTGGTGCCGCTGCTACCCGGTTTCCGGTTGCCGGATATCGATGTGCTGGCCGTCTATCCCTCCCGCCGGCATCTCAGCGCCAAGGTGCGGGTCATGGTGGACTTCCTGGCCGCTGCCTTCCATGGCATCCCGCCCTGGGAACAGGGCCTGTATCCAAATGATACCGATTGAGATACAATGTATCTCAATTTCCTTAAGTGAGCCTGCCATGCCCAGTACCATGCTTCATGTCCGCATCGATGTGGAGACGAAGGACCAGGCCACGGAGGCACTGGCCGCCATGGGGTTGACCGTTTCGGATGCGGTGCGGGTATTCCTGCGCCGTGTGGCGGTGGAAAGGGCTTTGCCCTTTGATGTGAAAGCGCCGGACATGCGAAGGCCAGCCGGCAGCCCAGGAGAGGCCGCCGATATCACGGGGAATGTGGCCAGTGACTGGAGTCGGTTCCGGGAATAGGGGCTCAGCCGCGATCCACCAGTTCCACACCCAGCGAGCGCAGCGCGTCCCAATAGTCCGGATAGGTCTTGGCGACACAGCCGGGGTCCAGGATGGTGATGCCGCTGATCTTCAGCCCGGCCAGCGCGAACGACATGGCGATACGGTGATCGGCATAGGTGTGGATGTCGGTGGGCAGGGTCTGGCCGGCCAGTGCCGGATCGGAAGCCACGATCAGATCGTCGCCTTCCTCCCAGGCCAGGCCCGGCCGGATCTTGGACAGTTCGGTGGAGAGCGCACGGGTGCGGTCGCATTCCTTGACGCGCAGATTGGCGATGCCCACGAAACGGACGGGATTGTTGTTGAAGGCCGCCAGCACGGCCAGGGTCGGCACGGCATCCTGCATCTGCGATCCGTCGATGACCGAAGGCATGTTGGGGAACTGCGCGATCACCGCCTGGGCGCAGGCGTCAGGCTGGGTGAAGGCTGCCGTCGGCACGCCCAGATCGATGCGACCGCCGGTCAGTACTTCCGCCGCCCACAGGTATGTCGCGGCCGAGGCATCGGGTTCGATCACATAATCGGCGGCGCGGTACCCGGTGGGCAGTACGCGCCAGGTGGCCGCATCCTTTTGTTCCACCTCTGCTCCGAAGGCGCGCATGGCGGCCACGGTCAGGTCAATATAGCCGCGCGCACCGATCTCGCTGCCCGTCAAAGCGATGTCGATCGGCCCGCTGGAACAGGCGGCGGCCATCAGGATTGCGCTGACATACTGGCTGGACAGGCCGGCATCGATCTCCACACGGGCCCCCGCCAGCGCACCTTTGCCGCGTACGGTGACGGGGGGGCAGCCGGTGGGAGCGTCCAGATCCACGCCCAGCGCCGTCAACGCCTTGACCAGCGGGGCGATGGGCCGCTTGCGCATATGCTCATCGCCATCGACGACGACGGTGCCGTCCACCGTGGCGACGGCGGCGGTCAGGAACCGGGTGGCGGTGCCGGCATTGCCCAGGAACAGCGGCCCGGCGGGGGCGGCCAGGCGGCCGCTGCTGGTGACGATGAAGCTGGTGGCGTCGGGTTCATCCACCCTCACGCCCATCTGGCGCAGGGCATTGGCCATGTGCCGCGTGTCGTCGCTTTTCAGCGCACCGGTCAGGCGGCTGGTGCCCGCAGCCAGGGCCGCCAGCAGCAGGGCGCGGTTGGTGATGGATTTGGAACCCGGCGGGATCACGCGGCCCGTCAGGGGATGGGTAGGCGGAATGATCGTCAAAGCCGGGTCACCCGTCGCCGTCACCATCACCATCCCCCTTCACCAAAGCCGGAAAACAGGCGGCGACCCTACCGCGCGGGGTGCGCGGCGGGGAACCGGTTTTGCCACAGGGGGGCGTTGCGTCAGAAGCCGGCAGCGGAGGCGGCAGCAAAATCTTGGGGTGCCGGTGCGCGCGACAATTTCACCGGCACGCCATCCTTCCATAGGGCCAGATGGCGCGACGCATCCGCCGCCGCCTCGATATCCGCCGTCACATCGCCCGGCACCAGCAGCAGGTCGGCCGCCGCTCCCTTGGTGATCCGTCCCCGGTCGGTAAAGTCCAACAGGTCGGCGGCCACCGACGTGCCGGATTTCAGGGCGGCCAAAGGGTCCATGCCCAGGGCCACCATGTGGCGCAGTTCCTGGGCATTCTCCCCATGGCGGTTGCCGGGCGTGCCGGCATCGGTCCCCATGGCGACCACGCCGCCAGCCGCCACGAAGCGGCGGAAACTGTCGAAATGCATGGTGGAGAACCGTTCCGCCTTGGCCCGCACGAAGGCCGGCAGCCGGTCCTTCATCTCCAGCAGCGCCATCATGGCGGCCAGCGTCGGCACCAGCCGCACGCCCTGGTCGATCATGATGGCGATCTGCTCGTCGGTCAGCTCGAACCCGTGTTCCACCGAATCGACTCCGGCCGCGACGGCACGGGCAATGCCGCGCGCCCCCTGGGCATGGGCGGTGATCTTCAGGCCGAAATCATGGGCCATGGTGACGGCGGCGGCCAGTTCCGCCTCCGCCGGATGCGGGGCCAGCGGGTCCACCCCGCCGGTCAGCACGCCGCCGGTGGCGATCAGCTTGATACAGTCCGCCCCATGCTTGACGTTGGTGCGCACGCCGCGCAGCCAGTCGTTCGGCCCGTCGCATTCGATGCCGATCCAGGCGCCATGCCCGCCGGTGATGGTCAGCGCCTTGCCGGCGCAGCGCATGGACGGCCCCTGGTGCCGGCCATTGCGGATGGCATCACGGATGGAAATCTCCAGCCATTCAACCCCACCGAGGTCGCGGATGGAAGTGGTGCCGCCAGCCAGCGTCGCCTGGGCGTTTTCCAATAGGCGCAGCGTCAGGTCACCCATGGGTCGCTGGCGCAGGGTGGTGACGACATCGCCCACCGCCTCCAGCGCCAGATGCACATGCGCATCGACCAGCCCGGGCATCAGGGTCGCACCGCCCGTGTCGTGGCGCGGACCGGCATAGCCCGCGAATTCCGCCACCGGCGCCACCGCCGCCACGCGCCCGTCGCTGACCAGCACGCCCAGGCCGGATTTCGGGGCCGACAGCCCGTCGAACACCAGACCGCCGGACAGGAGCAATTGATCGGACATGGGGGACCTTCGCCGTATCGGGGGGAACGGCGGGCACTGTAGCGCGGGTGACGGGTGAAATCACGCGGGCGGCAGCACCAGGGCCGTCATCCGGTCGGCGGGAGAGGCCGACAGCTGGATCAGGTATCGGCCTGGCTTCAGGTCAAAATCCACGATCTTGCGGATGCCGGTGCAGGCCGGGCCATGGCCGTGGGCGGTGGAGGCGATGGCCGCCCCATCCTTGACCAGATCGATCCAGGCGGCCTTGCCCAATGCCACCCGCCAAGTGCCGGGCCGATCGACGGTCAGGCTGAACAGGCCGGCAAAGCTGGTGCCCGTACCCACTTTGCCCGGTGTGGCGGCCAGCTTCACCCCGCCTTCCGGGCGCAGCGCCAGTTCCACGGCCTTGCCCGGTGCGATGACCGGTGCGGCATCCACCGATGCCCCGGCCGACAGCCCGTCGGGCACGGGGGCGGCCCAGGCGGCCAGTTCCGCCGGCGGGGCGGCGGGCATCGGTCCGCGTCCGGGCTTGTCGGCCCCCAAGGCGGGCATGGCCAGGAACAGGGTCAGGGCGAGGATGGGCGCGGCGATCCGGGGCATTTACATCTTTCCATGAATCGTTATATCCAAACAAATATAACGAAATCGGGTTGGAAAGACAAAGAAATGCACAAGTCCCGCCCTGGTCGCCTGTTGCTGGCGGCCGGCACGCTTCCCTTCATCCTGACGGCGGCACCCGCCTTCGCGGCCGAGGATGTGTTCACCCTGGGCCAGATCATCGTCACCGCACCCCGCGCCGGGGCCCTTGTCGGTGGTGAAACGCTGTCGGCCGCCGCCATCCGCCGCTTCAACCGCGACAGCCTGGACGAGGCGGCGAAGCTGATCCCCGGCGTCACCGCCACCAACAGCGGCGGATCGCGCAATGAGCGCATGATCAATGTCCGCGGCTTCGACCGGTTCCAGGTGCCGCTGTCCATCGACGGCATCCGCGTCTATCTGCCGGCCGAAAACGCCTGGATTATGGCCGCTTCCTGACGCCCGACATCGCGCAGATCCAGGTGGCCAAGGGTTATGCGTCGGTGCTGGACGGGCCTGGGGCGCTTGGCGGGGCCGTCAATCTGGTCACCATCCGCCCGACGAAGGAAGCGGAGGCCGAAGCGCGCGGCACCATCAGCTTCGACAATGACGGCGATTACCAGGGCTATACCGGCTTCGCCCGGCTGGGCACGAAGCAGGAGAGTTGGTACGCCCAGGCCCGCTACAGCCGCAGCTTCACCGACCATTGGGATCTGCCCGACGATTTCACGCCGACCGCGACGGAGGATGGCGGGGAACGGGATTTCAGCCGGTCCCGTGATGACCGGCTGAACCTGAAGCTGGGCTGGACGCCCAATGCGACGGACGAATACGCCATCAACTATACAAGACAGGAAGGCTCGAAGAACGCGCCCCTGCATGTCAGCGACGCGCTGTCGACCCAGCGTTTCTGGTCCTGGCCGCAATGGGATATCGACAGCATGTATTTCCTGTCGACCACTTCCCTGGGCGACAAGGTCACGCTGAAGACGCGGGCCTATCGCACCGGCTTCGACAATCTGCTGCGCGCCTTAGACAACCGCAACCAGAACAGCCAGACCCTGGGCCGCGCCTTCAACAGCTATTACGATGACGAGGCCTGGGGCGGATCGGCGCGGGTGGAGGCCGATCTGGGTCCGCTGGCGCAGCTGGGTGTCGCCGCACATTACCGCCGCGACCGGCATGTGGAATGGCAGCAGAGCTTCCCCGCCGGCAGCACGGAACCCAAGCAGACCAATCTGGAGGACACCTACAGTCTGGCATTGGAGAACCGGATGGCGGTGGCACCCGCCATCACCTTCACCCTGGGCGGGTCCGTTGATTGGCGCGATCTGCGCCGGGCCGAGGAATATGGTGCCGTACCGGGGCGGACCGGGTCCGTCCTGTTCTCCTACCCGATCAAGGACAGCCGGGCCTGGAACGTCCAGGGTCGAGTGGATTGGACCGTGGCGCAGGATACCGAGCTGCATGCCAGCCTGTCGTCCCGCACCCGCTTCCCCACCATCTTCGGACGGTTCAGTTCCCGATTCGGCGGGGCCGTGTCCAATCCCGACCTGGATGCCGAACGCGCCACGCAGGTGGAAGTGGGCGGGGTGAAGCGCCTGGGCGATGTCACCCTGGAGGGTGCGGTTTTCCATGCCTGGCTGGATGATGCCATCATCGCCTTCCCCTTCATCTACCGTACCTGCATAGCGGCCGTTGTCTGCACCGACAATGCCGTCAGCCAGAGCCGCAATGTCGGCAAGAGCGAACAGACGGGATTGGAACTGTCGGTGACGGCGGTGCTGTCCGACGCGGTGTGGGCCGGGGCCAATTACACCTATCTGGCACGCGACCTGGACGACCCGTCCATCCCCGCCTTCCACCCCACGGGCGTGCCCCGGCACAAGGGCTTCGCCTATGTCGACTGGACGGTGACGGAGGGCGTCAGTCTGGTGCCCAATGTCGAACTGGCCTCCAGTCGCTGGACCGTCAACACCGCCGGCACCCGCTATTACCGCACCGGCGCCTATGCCCTGGTCGGGTTGCGGGCGGAATACAGGGTCACCGATGCGCTGGAACTGTCGGCGGGGGGCAGAACCTGTTCGACCGCCAATATACGCTGGCCGATGGGTTCCCCGAACAGGGACGGCGGTTGTTCATCGGCCTGTCGGGTAAATATTGACGCAGAAAGGGCCGGGGAATTCCCCGGCCCTTTCCACGAACACTCATTTTACCAACCAATCAATCGGCCGACAGTACGCCGCGCTCCACCTGGTCGCGCTCGATGCTTTCGAACAGGGCGCGGAAATTGCCCTCGCCGAAGCCGTCATCGCCCTTGCGCTGGATGATCTCGAAGAAGATCGGGCCGATCACCGTGCTGGTGAAGATCTGCAGCAGCAGACCGCCGCCCGGCGCGCCGTCCAGCAGGATGCCGCGCTGGCGCAGTTCCTCGGTCGGCTGACCATGGTTCGGCAGGCGGCCTTCCAGCATGTCGTAATAGGTGCCCGGCGGCGGGGTCATGAACACCACGCCGTTCGCCTTCAGCGCATCATAGGTCTTGATGATATCGGTGGTGGACAGGGCGATGTGCTGGATGCCCTCGCCCTTGTATTCGCGCAGATATTCCTCGATCTGGTCGACGCGGCCTTCGACGCCCGCACTTTCATTGATCGGGATGCGGATCTTGCCGCAGGGTGCCGTCAGCGCCCGGCTCTTCAGGCCGGTCAGCTTGCCCTCGATATCGAAATAGCGGATCTGGCGGAAGCTGAAGAGCTTGGCATAGAAATCGTACCAATGGTCCATGCGGCCGCGATGGACATTGTGGGTCAGATGGTCGACCTCGACTAGGCCGCAGCCCACGGGGTTCTGATCCGCACCATCCACCGGCACGAAGTCGATATCATAGATCGAGGCCGGCGACTTGTAGCGGTCCACCAGATAGATCAGGCTGCCGCCGATCCCCTCGATCGCGGGAATGTTCAGCTCCATCGGGCCGATGGCGCCCTTCACATCCTTGGCACCCAGTTCCAGGGCGCGCTTGTGGGCGAAGGCCGCATCCTTGACGCGGAAGGCCATGGCGCAGGCGCTGGGCCCATGGTCGCGGGCGAATTGCTGCGCCAGGCTGTCACCCTCGCCATTGACGATGAAGTTGATATTGCCCTGGCGATAGAGGGTGACATTCTTCGACCGGTGGCGGGCCACCTTGGTGAAGCCCAGGATTGTGAACAGCTTGTCCAGGGCGGCCGTATCCTCGGCCGTGTATTCGACGAATTCGAACCCGTCGGTGCCCATGGGATTGTCCCACAGGTCGCCCACGATCTGGCCGTTTTCGACCCGTGCCGTGCTGCCGTCCGCCATCTCGCTCTCCTCGGGAAATCCATCGGTTGGGGAATTGTTGCCAGGATAGCGCCGATGGCCAGGGCATGTCCTTGCGAACTGCGTCCGGATTCTGGCAGTCTCTGGTGAGAAATTGCGCCAATCTAGGATTTGAGGGCAGAAGATGAGCAGGAGTGGTTTGGACGCGGCAGATATCCGCATACTTGCTGCATTGCAGCGCAATGGCCGCCTGTCCAATGTCGATCTGGCCGACCAGGTGGGATTATCGCCCAGCCCCTGCCTGCGCCGGGTCCGCGACCTGGAGGAGGAAGGCTATATCCAGGGCTATGCCGCCATTCTGGACCGGCGCAAGCTGGGCATGGGTGTCGTCGCCTTCGTGGAGGTGAAGATCGACCAGAATGCCGAAGGCGACGCCGATTTCCGCCGTGGCATCCTGCTGCTGCCGGAGGTCGTGTCCTGCTTCGTGATGACCGGCACCATGGATTACCTGCTGCAGGTGGTGGTGGAGGATCTGGACAGTTTCGCCGACCTGTCCATGCGCAAGCTGCTGGCCATCAAGGGGGTGAAGGAGGTGCGGTCCAGCTTCGTGCTGGATGTGGTGAAACATTCCACCGC
This sequence comes from Niveispirillum sp. KHB5.9, assembly GCF_048066115.1. Classification (NCBI taxonomy): domain Bacteria; kingdom Pseudomonadati; phylum Pseudomonadota; class Alphaproteobacteria; order Rhodospirillales; family Azospirillaceae; genus Niveispirillum; species Niveispirillum sp. KHB5.9. The sequence goes on from NZ_JBLTYX010000003.1 coordinate 368,241, forward strand.
CCTGCCATTGCCGAAACCGACCTGATTGAGGCAGGAAATGGCGCAATGCTGGTCCAATGACCAGCAGGAATTGCGCAATTACCGCATGGCCAGGGCGCATCCGCAAGGAAATGCCCCCGCCCCGGCGCTATCATGGTTTCAACGTTTCCCACATCGTTTGGGGAGGAAGCCATGAACACCGAAAACGCCGTTACCGGCGACTTTGCCGCCCGCGTCGCCGACAGCGGCAAGACCGACACCGCCCTGCGCGGTGATTACAGCGCCGTGCGGGCCGATTACACCATCGACCAGGGCTGGGACCGGTATACGGACACCGACCATGCCATGTGGCGCACGCTCTATGACCGGCAGTCTTCCCTGCTGGAACGCTATGCAGCGCCCGAATTCATCGAAGGTTTGAAGCGCCTGGATGTGCGCGATGCCATCCCGGATTTCCGCCGCGCGTCCGACGTTCTGGACAAGGCGACAGGCTGGACCCTTGTGGCCGTGCCCGGCCTGATCCCGGAGCGGGAATTCTTCGAACATCTGGCCGCCCGGCGCTTTCCAGTGACCAACTGGATCCGCAAGCCCGAAGAGATGGATTATCTGGTGGAACCGGACGTGTTCCACGATTTCTTCGGCCATGTGCCGCTGCTGGCCCATCCGGTCTTCGCCGACTATATGCAGGCCTATGGTGTCGGCGGGGCCAAGGCCATCGCCAATTCCGCGCAGGAACAGCTGACGCGGCTATACTGGTACATGGTGGAATTCGGGCTGATCAACACCAAGGACGGGTTGCGCGCCTATGGTGCCGGCATGCTGTCCTCGCGCGGGGAGACGCAGTTCTGCATCGACAGCCCGTCGCCCCACCGCGTCGGGTTCGATCTGGAACGGGTGATGCGCACCCAGTACCGGATCGACGACTACCAGCAGACCTATTTCGTGCTCGACAGCTATGAACAGCTGATGGACGCCACGGCGGTGGATTTCACGCCGATCTATGCGCGCCTGAAGACCATGGCGGAGGTTGATCCGACGACGGTTCTGCCCACCGATCGCATCTTCACCCTGGGCACCCAGGGTGGCAGCCACAAGGCGGCCTGAGGTCCCTCGACTTGGGAGCCCGCCTGACGCCACAGCCCGGCCCGGATGACTGGACCGGGCTGTGGTTGTTGTTGTTGGTCAGCGTTTGAACCAGCCCACCAGTTCCATATGCGAGGACCACAGGAACTGGTCCACGGGCCAGACATCGGTCAGGCGGTAGCCACCCTTGATCAGCAGTTCCGCATCGCGGGCGAAGCTGATCGGGTTGCAGGACACACCCACCACGTTTGGCACGGTACTGTCGGCGATCTGGGCGGCCTGGGCCTGGGCACCGGCGCGCGGCGGGTCGAAGACCACGGCCTGGAACCGGTTCAGGTCATAGGGGGGCAGCGGGTCGCGGAACAGGTCGCGCTTTTCCGCCGTCACCTTGCCCGCCATCTGCCGCGCCCCGCCCATCAGGCTGGCAAAGGCTGTCGGGTCGCCTTCCACCGCGTGCACTTTCGCCTTCACGGCCAGCGGGAAGCTGAACGTGCCGCTGCCGGCGAACAGGTCGGCGATGGTGTCGGCCTCGCCTACGCCGGCCAAGGTGGCGGTGACCAGGGCCGATTCGCCCTCCCGGCTGGCCTGCAGGAAGGCGCCGGGGGCGGGGGAAACGCTGACCTGGCCGAAGCCCAGCAGGCCGGTGCGGCGCATGGCGATGGGTTCGGCCGGCTGGCCGTCGTGCGGGCGCCAGGACAGGCGGGCCAGATCCTGCGCCGCCGCGAAATCCGCCAGATGTTCCAGGGCGCGCAGGTCGGGGCGGTTCAGCCCTTCCAGCACCAGATCCACCCCGTCATCCAGCAGGGTCATCGCCACATCCACCGACTGCCCGTCGGCCAGCAGCGGGGCCAGGGCATCACGCAGCGGCGCGATCAGCGCCACCAGCGGCGGGGCCAGCACGGTGCAGGCCGACAGATCGACCAGCCGGTGGGAATGCGCCTCGTTGAAGCCCAGCCAGACGCGCTTGCCCCGGCGCACGGCATTCATCACCGCGCGGCGGCGGCTGCCGGCGGGGGTGCGGGACACGGGATGCAGGGTCACGTCCTCGCCCAGCAGGCCGCAGCGCGACAGGACGGTGGTCAGGGATTCCAGCTTCCAGGCATCATAGGTGGCGTCGTCCATATGCTGGGCCACACAGCCGCCGCAGCTGCCGAAATGCGGGCAGGGCGGCTCCGCCCTTCCCTTGCCTTCCTCCAGCAGGCTGACGGGCACACCCTCCCAGCCATCGCCGCGATGGGCGCCGAACTTCACCATCAGCCGGTCGCCGACCAGCGTCTGTGGCACATAAAGCCGGCTGCCCTGCCATTCCGCCAAGCCGTCGCCGCGACCGCCCACGCGGGTGATCACCACTTCCACCGGGCCGCGCGTCGGCGGCTCGGGTACAGGGCGCTGAGCAGGGCGGCGGGGGGCTTGGCGACGGGGTAGCATTGGTGCGATTCCGGAACGGTGTTGTGGGGGATTTTATTATTTCGATATCGAAATATAGAAACCCATGGGAATGCCCATGGGCTTTATCAATCCTGTCTCCGGCATAGGCGGGACATGCGATTTTGGCAAGAAGTCCGCGAGAAAGGATGCTAGAAGGTGGGCACCAAACACTTTGACACCCGGAAGGGAGCCTTACCCATGTCCGAGCCCAACACCAGCGCCGCCGAGCAGCTTTTCGAGAAGGCCCTCGACCTGGCTGAGAAGCATCTTGAAGCGGCCATGAAGGAGGGCGGCGCCCTGTCCGGCTATGTGGCGATCGCCATGATCGAAGCCGCCGTCAACCAAGCCGTGGAAGAGACCAGCCACGAGGATGTGGCCGACATGCTGCGCGATCTGGCCGACCAGATCGAAGCCGATGCCGAGGAAGGCGACGACGAGTAATCGTCGGTACCGACCTTGAATGGAAAACCCCGCCGGATGACCGGCGGGGTTTTTTCATGCCCGCGCAGGCCGGATGCGGCCCATGAACAGTGCGTCGACATAGGTGCCGTCGCGATAGGCATAGTCGCGCAGGCGCCCTTCCTCGACAAAGCCGAACTGCCGGTACAGCCGGATGGCGCCGTCATTGTCGGCGAAGACCGTCAGTTCCAGCCGGTGCAAGTCCAGCCAGCGGTCGGCGGCATCGACCAGGGCATGGATCAGCGACTTGCCCACGCCCTTGCCCTGCGCCTCGTCATGCACGCCGATGGCGAAATCGGCGACATGCCGTCGCCGCCCGCCCTGGCGGTACAGGCCGGCGGAACCGACCACCCGGTCGTCCAGCACGGCCACGATATGCAGATCATCCGGCCCGACCTTCTCCAGCCACGCGCGTGTCGCGTCGACATTGGGGAAGGGCGGGCGCAGCGTGCCGTGGCGGAACTTGGGCAGCGACGCCATGGCATTGACGGCCTCGGCATCATCGACGCGGCGGGCGCGCAGCCACAGGCCGGGTGGGCCGAAGGCGGCTGACGTGCCGCCGGGCGGCGGGGTGAAGGCGTTGTCGCTCATATCCACTCCCTTATGAATGTCGCTCGTCGGGGTTCGCGATGCTCCTCCCGACCTACGATGCGGCCACCGCCGCCAGAAAAGCCCCGATCCGTTCCACGCTCTTGACGCCCGGCGCATCTTCCACGCCCGACGATACATCCACCGCGTCGGCCCCCGTGGCGTGGATGGCGTCGGCAACATTGGCCGGGTCCAGCCCGCCCGACAGCATCCAGGGCCTGGCCCAGGTCCGGCCGGCCAGCAGCGACCAGTCGAAACTCACGCCATTGCCGCCGGGCAGGACGGCACCCTTGGGCGGCTTGGCATCGAACAGTAAAATGTCGGCCACTGGCTCATAGGCCCTGGCGGCATCCAGGTCGGCGGCTTCGGCCACCTTCACGGCCTTCATGACGGGCAGGTTGAATCGAGCCTTGATCGCAGCCACCCGTTCCGGCGTCTCGGACCCATGCAACTGGATCAGGTCCAGCGGCACCTGGCCCAGCGCATCGTCCAGCAACGCGTCCGTCGGATCGACGAACAGGCCGACCACCCGCGTGCCGGTACGCACCATGCGCGACAGTTCGGCGGCGGTCGCGATGGCGACATTGCGCGGCGATTTGGGGAAGAACACCAACCCGACATAGCGTGCCCCGCCATCGAGTGCCGCCTGCATGGTCTCCGGCGTGCTGATGCCGCAAATCTTGGCCTTCACCCCGCTCATGCGCCCAATTCCTCGGCGATGAGGCGGGCGGCGATGGCGGGATCGGCATGGGCGGTGATGGGACGGCCGATCACCAGATGATCGGCGCCGGCGGCCACGGCGTCGCGCGGACCCATCACCCGCTTCTGGTCGTTGGCCACCGCCCAGGTCGGGCGGATGCCGGGCACCATCAGGGTGAAATCGGCGGGCAGGTCACGGCGCAGCAAGGCCACCTCGGCGGGGGAACAGACCACGCCATCGGCACCATTGGCCTGGGCCACGCCGGCCAGACGGCGAACCTGATCGGCGGCTGGCACGGCCTGGCCCACACTGGCCAAATCCTCGTCCGACAAGCTGGTCAGAACGGTGACGGCCAGGATGCGCATGCGGGGCAGGCCCAGGCGATCGGCCTCTTCCTGCGCCGCATCGGCTGCCGCACGGATCATGGCGGGGCCGCCGCCGGCATGGATGGTCAGGAATTTCGGTGCCAACGGGGCCACGGAGCGCACGGCACCGGCCACCGTGTTGGGGATGTCGTGCAGCTTCAAATCCAGGAACAGCGGCAGGTCACCCGCCGACACGACATCGCGGATACCCGCTGGCCCCTGGGCCATGAAGAATTCCAGGCCCAGCTTCACCCCACCCACCAGACCGGACACCCTGGCGGCCATGTCCTTGGCCCCGGCAATGTCGTGCATGTCCAAGGCGACGAAGACGCGGTCGGTGGGGCGCATGGCTTTGAAGCTCCTAGAGGGAATGTTGGGCAGGTTTAACGCGGATCGACGCCCCCGCGAAGGGCCGTTGCGGCAGCCCTTCCATGCCCCCCTGTTAAAGTGGCTTACCAAAACGTAAGCCTGAAGCCTTGACCCTTGCGCGAACGGGGCGCCAAGATGCGGCCTGTTTCATGCCATGGAGCCCACGCCATGCCCCTGCCGCCCCCGGATGCCGAACGGCAGCCCTTCCACACCCGTGCCGTGACCTGCCAAGGCTTCATGCGGGCCGACGGACTATGGGATATCGAAGGCCATATCAAGGACACCAAATCCTACCCGTTCGAACGCGACGGGCGCACGGTGACGCCGGGCGATCCGATCCATGAGATGTGGATACGCCTGACGCTGGATAACCGGTTGAAGGTGCGGGCCGTGACGGCGGTCACCGATGCCGCGCCCTATCGCCTGTGCCCGTCGATCACCGAGAATTTCCAGCGACTGGTCGGCCTGTCCATCGTCAGCGGCTGGACGGCGGCGGTGAAGGAACGGCTGGGCGGGGTGGAGGGCTGCACCCATCTGGTGGAACTGCTGGGGCCGGTGGCCACCACGGCGTTCCAGACGATCGCGCCCTATTTCGACGATATGGACAAGAAGGCGCGCAAGGTGATGGTTGCCAAAGGCGAAACCCCGCCGCCCCGGCCACGCCCGCCCATGTTGGACACATGCCATGTCTGGGCGACCGATGGGGAGGTGGTGGCCAAGGAATGGCCGGAATTCGCGGTGAAGCGGGGTTGAATTCGCTCTACCGTCATCCTCGCGAAAGCGGGGATCCAGCGAGAGCGGCGTCTGCCGCGACATGACTCATATTGGCGCCGACCGCGCCTTACACTGGATTCCGGCTTTCGCGGGAATGACAGTTGGAACAGTAAATCCGAATTACGCCGGCTTGCCGGTCTGCAACGTACCCGTGACGCTGCCGCCATCGGCGATGTTGATACGGCCATAGCGGATGGTGCCGTCCACCTGCCCCGTCTCGCCCACCGACAGGATGCCCGTCACTTCCAGGGTGCCGGTGGCGCGGCCATTGACGCGCATCTGCTCCACCTTGGCCACGCCCTCGAAATGTCCGCCCTCGGCGATCTCCAGGATCTTGATCTCGTTCAGCGTCACATCGACCAGACGGCCGGCGACATGCAGCGTGTGGCAGTGGGAGATTTTCGCCCCCTCGATGCGCGCTTCGGCGGAAATGGTGGTGATGCCCCCTGTGACGGGCCCGCTTTCAACCGCCGCATCGGCGATGCCATGCAGGCCGGGACGCTGGAAACTGCGCGGGTCCAGGATATCGTTGGGCATCGGTTCAACAACTCCGCCAGGGTGGACCGGGGGACGGTCGGCATTACTTGGGATTGACGGCCAGGAAAACGGCCCGTCATTTCGGTTTCATTCATAAGCTGAAAGGGTTAAATCCGCAACGCTTCTTGCCTACGTCACGTTAGGGATGCATGGGGGTGCGTTGACAGGGGGGGCTGCAGCCTAAATAGTCGCCGGTTCCGGCGTCCGGGCATCCTGCCCGGGACGTTTCGGAACAGGCTCGATGGAGTTGCAGCCGTGATCCCTGCCGTGATGCCCACCTATTCCCGCATCGACATCGTGTTCGAGCGTGGCGAAGGCGCTTACATCTGGGACACGACCGGCCGACGATTCCTTGATTTCACTGCGGGCATCGCGGTGAACGCCCTTGGTCACGCGCACCCCTATCTGGTGGAAAAGCTGACCGAGCAGGCGGGCAAGCTGTGGCACACGTCCAACCTGTTTCGGGTTGCCGGACAGGAACAGCTGGCCAAGCGTCTGTGCGACTTGACCTTCGCCGACACGATGTTCTTCACCAATTCCGGTGTGGAAGCGTTCGAATGCGCGGTGAAGACGGTGCGCAAGTACCAGCATGATACCGGCCATCCGGAGAAGACCCGCTTCATCGTGGTCGGCGGGGCCTTCCATGGCCGTTCCACCACCGCCATCGCCGCCGCCAAGTCGGAAAAGATGGTGGGTGGATTCGGTCCCCTGCTGGACGCGTTCGACCAGGTGCCGTTCGGCAATATGAACGAGCTGCGCGCCGCCATCACGCCCCAGACGGCCGCCATCGTGGTGGAACCGATCCTGGGCGAGGGCGGCATCGTCGTCGGCAGCGACGACTATCTGAAGGCGCTGCGCGCCACGGCCGATGAATTCGGCCTGCTGCTGGTGTTCGACGAGATCCAGACGGGTGTCGGGCGCACCGGCAAGCTGTTCGCCCATGAATGGGCGGGCGTGGAGCCCGACGTGATGCCCATCGCCAAGGGCATCGGCGGCGGTTTCCCCGTCGGCGCCTGTCTGGTGTCCGAAAAGGCGGCCAAGGGCATGGTGCCGGGCACACATGGCTCCACCTTCGGCGGCAACCCGCTGGCCATGGCGGTGGCGAATGCCGTGCTGGATGTCGTCACCGCCCCGGGTTTCCTGGAACAGGTGGAGGCGACGGGTGAGAAGCTGCAGGCGGCCTTGGCCGATCTAGTGGCCAAGCACCCGACCGTGCTGTCGGAAGTGCGCGGCAAGGGCCTGATGCTGGGCCTGAAATGCGTGAAGCCGAATGGCGAGGTGGTGACCCGTCTGCGCGAGAACGGCTTCCTGGCCGTGCCCGCCGCCGACAATGTCATCCGCATCCTGCCGCCGCTGACCATTGGCGACACTGAAATCGCCGAAGCGGCCGCCATCATCGACAAGACCTGCCAGGAGCTGGCGCAATGACCAATAACAAGACCCCCCGCCATTTCCTGGATATCCATGATCACAGCGTCGCCGAACTGCGCGAGATGCTGGGCCGTGCCGCCTTCATGAAGCGTGGCCAGGGGGCCGAGCGCCCCCTGCTGGGCAAGACGCTGGCCCTGATCTTCGAAAAGCCCAGCACCCGCACCCGCGTGTCGTTCGAAGTGGGCATGCGCCAGCTGGGCGGTGAGGTCATCTGCCTGACCGGCAAGGAGATCCAGCTGGGCCATGGCGAGACCATCGGCGATACCGCCCGCGTGTTGTCGCGCTATGTCGATATCATCATGCTGCGCACCGACCATGAGGCGAAGCTGCAGGAGATGGCGGAGGCGGCCACCGTCCCCGTCATCAACGGCCTGACCGACAGTTCGCACCCCGTGCAGATCATGGCCGACATCCTGACCTACGAGGAACGCAAGGGCCCCATCGAGGAAGCGGTCGTCTGCTGGACGGGCGATGCCAACAATGTCTGCGAAAGCTGGGTGCATGCCGCCGGGCTGTTCGGTTTCGAGATGCGCATCGCCTGCCCGCCGGAACTGACGCCCTCGCAACAGACGCTTGATTGGATCAAGGAAAAGGGTGCGCGCGTCAGCATCCATCGCGATGTGGAAACGGCGGTGGCCGGCGTGGACGCCATCATCACCGATACCTGGGTGTCCATGCACAACAAGGACGCCCATCGCCGCCACAATCTGCTGAAGCCATATCAGGTAAACGACAGGATCATGGGTCTGGCGAAAAAAGACGCCATATTCATGCACTGCCTGCCCGCACACCGAGAGGAAGAGGTGACCTCCAGCGTCATCGACGGACCCCAGTCGGCCGTGTGGGATGAGGCGGAAAACCGTATGCACGCCCAGAAGGGCATTCTGACCTGGTGTCTGAACCGATGAATTCCCAGTCCCCCGTGGCGGGCCATCCCCGCCACGATACCGATAAAGTCACGGCCGAATTCGATATCTGCCAGCCGTTCCAGCTGGACAGCAGCTCCTTCCGCGGGCGGCTGATCCGGCTGGGCCCGGCGCTGGACGAGATCATCACCCGGCATAATTACCCGGACGAGCTGGCGCCGCTGCTGGCGGACACCATCCTGATGGCGGCGACGCTGGCCTCGTCCCTGAAGTATGACGGTATCTTCACGCTTCAGACCAAGGGCGACGGCCCCGTCGCCTATACGGTGGCCGATATCACCTCGGTCGGCGATCTGCGCGGCTATGCGCGGGTGGACGGCGAACGGCTGGCGGCGCAGAAGTCGCACAGGGGGTTCCAGGCCGACCTGGGTTCCCTGCTGGGTGCCGGCTATGTCGCCTTCACGGTCGACCAGGGCGAGCATACCGAGCGCTACCAGGGCATCGTGGAACTGCGCGGGGCCACCCTGGCCGATGCCGTGCGCCATTATTTCCGGCAGTCCGAGCAGCTGGCCGCCAGCATCAAGAGCTTCGTGTCCAAGGACGCGGATGGCAAATGGGTGGGCGGGGCGATCATGCTCCAGGCCCTGCCGCCGGAAAATGCCGGGGTGTTTTCCGAACACCAGGCCGGCGTGCGCGAGGAAGACTGGAACCGTGCCGGCGCCCTGCTGGAGACGGTGACGGCGCATGAACTGCTGGATCCGTCCCTGCCGGTGAACGAGGTGATCTATCGCCTGTTCAACGAGGAGACGCCGGTGGTGTTCGAGCGCAAGGAACTGCGCCCCGGCTGCCGCTGCTCACGCGAGCGGGTCAGTGACGTGCTGCGCAGCCTGGAGCGGGGTGACCTGGAGGATATGCGCGTGGACGGTGCCGTCGCCGTGACGTGCGAGTTCTGCAATGCCACCTACCGGTTCGACGACGCGGCCCTGGACGAGGTCTACGCGGCGTTTTGATGACACCTCTCTACCGCGTCTCGGAGAAAGCCCATTGGCGTTGGAAAGGTGGTTGAGCAAACCGTTGCCACTCTCTCTACCGTCACCCCGGCGAAGGCCGGGGCCCAGGTCGTAGAGCAAAGCGCTTGTCACTTGGGCCCCGGCCTTCGCCGGGGTGACGGTAGTGAGTGGGGTGGCCCTGGCAGCCTAAACTTTCGCCGGGTAGTGGTGACGGAGCCCCCTCACCCCAGATCGACGATCTTCACCTTCTTGCCGGCGATGGCGAGTGCCAGCTTGCCCTGCTTCAGGCGCAGGGCGGCCTCGCCGAACAATTCCCGCCGCCAGCCCTTCAGGGCATCGACATCGGCCTTGTCGTCACCGGCGATGGCTTCCAGGTCGGCGGCGTTGGCGACCAGACGGCTGGCCACGTCATTATCGTCGCACACCATCTTCAGCAGCACGCGCAGCAGCTCCACAATGGGGGCGATGCCCGGCGCCGGTTCCACGCGCGGTTCCGGGCGCGGCAAGGCGCTGTCGGGAATGGCGAGCGCGGTGTTGATGGCGGCCAGGATTTCCGTGCCATAACGGCCCTGCGCCATGCCGGTGCCCAGGCCGCGGGTGCGGCCCAGATCATCGGTATTGGTCGGCGCGTGGGCGGCGATTTCCATCAACGCCTCGTCCCGCAGCACGCGGTTGCGCGGCAGGTTCTTGCGCTGCGCCTCGCGCTCGCGCCAGGCGGCGACCTCTTTCAGGATGGCCAGGAAGCGCGGCTTCTCCGTGCGGACCTTCAGACGCTTCCAGGCATCCTCCGGCTCCGTGCGGTATGTGGCGGCATCGTTCAGGATGGCCATTTCGTCCGCCAGCCATTCCTCGCGCCCCGTGCGGTTCAGCTTGGCGCGGATCTTCTCGTATGCCGGGCGCAGATGCGTGACGTCGGACAGCGCATATTGCAGCTGCCGGTCGGTCAGCGGCCGGTGCGACCAGTCGGTGAAGCGGCTGGACTTGTCGATGCGGGCCGGGGTCAGCTTGGTGATCAACGTCTCATAGCCCACCGAATCGCCGAAGCCGCAGACCATGGCCGCAACCTGAGTATCGAACAGCGGCGCCGGCACCTTGCCCGTCAGGTTGACGAAGATTTCCAGGTCCTGGCGGGCCGCATGGAACACCTTCAGCACCTTGGGATCGGCCAGCAGCTCATAGAGCGGCGACAGGTCGATGCCCGGCGCCAGCGGGTCGATGGCCGCCGCCTCGTCAGGGCCGGCCACCTGCACCAGGCAGAGTTCAGGCCAATAGGTCTTTTCCCGCATGAATTCCGTATCGACGGTGACGTACTCGGCGTCACGGACACGGGCGATGAAGGAGGCGAGGGCTTCGGTGGTGGTGATCAGGCTCATGGCCGAACTTGATACATCAGCGGGCGTGCGCTGTCGAATACCGATATCCGGCAAGCCGGCATGCATGTAGGCTTTGCATCGGCTGGGATTTCCGAGGGTGGGGCGGATGCCGGACGGGCGGCCGGGGGGCGGCTTCAAGCAACTGACGCGACGGCGCCTGCTGGCGGCGGGGCTGCTGTCGCCATTGATGTTTCCAGGCCCGGGTCGGGCGGAGACGTCCTGGCTGGTCTATTGCGGGGAGGATTTCCCGCCCTATAGCTGGGCTGACGCCGGGCGCAAACCGCGTGGCATGGATGTGGATATCACCATCGCCATCCTGACGCGCCTGGGCGTGCCGTTCCGCATCGAACAGATGGTCTGGTCGCGCGCGCTGGCCAGCCTCGATCAGGGCGTGCCGGATATCCTGTTCGAACTGGTGCCCACGCCGGAACGGTTCGAGAAATACCAGATGGTCGGTCCCCTGCGCGACGGACAGACGGTGTTCGCCGTGCGCAAGGGCAGCGCGCTCACCTTCGACAGTCTTGACGACCTGAAGGGGCTGACCATCGGCATCGGCCGCCGCTTCTCCTACATGCCGGAATTCGACCAGGCCACGCATTTCATCCGCGATCCGGCCCCGTCGGACCAGCTGTCGCTGCGCAAGCTGGTGTCGGGGCGGGTGGACATGGTGGTGGGCGACCGGCTGGCGCTGGCCTGGAAGGCCAAGCGGGAAGGGCTGTCGGGTGCCATCCGTTTCCTGCCCAAGCCGCTGGCCACCGTGCCGCGCTATATCGCCCTGCCGCGCGACCGGGTGGAGAAGGCCGACCGTATGCGCACGGCCCTGGCCGCCCTCCAGGCCGATGGCAGCATCGATGCCATCATCCGGCGCTGGGGGGAGACCGGGTAGCAGCAAAGCGCTTTGCGTCGCTTGACAAGCAAGGCCCGTCCGGTGTGGTGTGCGCACTTCGTGCCGGTGGCTTTGCCGCCGGTGTCCCCTTTCTGTTGCCTATCGCATCCAGGGTCGATCCGCCATGCACGCCTATCGCACGCATAATTGTGGCCAACTCCGTCCGGACCATGCCGGTCAGACCGTCCGCCTTTCCGGCTGGATCAACCGCAAGCGCGACCATGGGCAGCTGCTGTTCGTCGATCTGCGCGACCATTTCGGCATCACCCAGTGCGTGGTCGACACCTCGTCCCCGCATTTCAAGGCCCTGGACGGGTTGCGCCTGGAATCGGTGGTCACCATCACCGGTGAGGTCATCAACCGCACGCCCGAAACCGTCAACGACAAGCTGCCCACCGGCCATGTCGAGGTGAAGGTGCGCGACCTGTCGGTGCAGTCGTCCGCCGATCCGCTGCCGCTCCAGGTCAACAGCGACCAGGATGCCGGCGAGGAACTGCGCCTGCGCTACCGCTTCCTGGACCTGCGCCGGGAGAAGATGCAGAAGAACATCCTGCTGCGCAGCCACGTCATCGCGTCCGCCCGCCGCCGTATGATCGAACAGGGTTTCGTGGAATTCCAGACCCCGATCCTGACGGCCAGCAGCCCGGAGGGGGCCCGCGACTTCCTGGTGCCGAGCCGTAACCATCCCGGCAAGTTCTACGCCCTGCCGCAGGCGCCGCAGCAGTTCAAGCAGCTGCTGATGGTCTCTGGCTTCGACCGCTACTTCCAGATCGCCCCCTGCTTCCGCGACGAGGACAGCCGCGCCGACCGTTCGCCGGGCGAGTTCTACCAGCTCGATTTCGAGATGAGCTTCGTGACGCAGGAGGATGTGTTCGCCGCAATCGAGCCCGTCATCCACGGCATCTTCGAGGAATTCAGCGGCTTCACCGGCACCAAGCGCACCGTGTCCTCCTACCCGTTCGTGCGCATTCCGTATGCTGAATCGATGCTGAAATACGGCAACGACAAGCCGGACCTGCGCAACCCGCTGGTGATCACCGACGTCAGCGAAATCTTCAAGCGCGACGATGTCGAGTTCAAGGCCTTCAAGGGCGTGATCGAGAAGGGCGGCGTCGTCCGCGCCATCCGTGCCCCGTCGGTCGCCGACAAGCCGCGCAGCTTCTTCGACAAGCTGAACGACTGGGCCCGTGGCCTGGGCGCGCCCGGCCTGGGCTATATCCTGTTCGAGGCGGCGGGCGGCAAGGGCCCCATCGCCAAGTTCGTGCCGGAGGCGGCCCAGGCCGCCCTGCGCGAACTGGTCGGCCTGAAGGACGGCGATGCCGTGTTCTTCGTCTGCGACCAGGCCGGCCCCGCCGCCAAGCTGGCGGGTCTGGCCCGTACCCGCATCGGTGAGGAGCTGGAGCTGATCGAGAAGGACACCTACAAGTTCTGCTGGATCGTCGATTTCCCGATGTTCGAATATGACGAGGAGCGCAAGAAGGTCGACTTCTCGCACAACCCGTTCTCCATGCCGCAGGGTGGCCTGGACGCGCTGCTGAACCAGGACCCGCTGACCATCAACGCCTATCAGTACGACATCGTCTGCAACGGCGTGGAACTGTCCTCGGGCGCCATCCGCAACCATATGCCCGAGATCATGTACAAGGCGTTCGAGATCGCGGGCTATCCGGCCGAGGTGCTGGAAGCCAAGTTCGGCGGCATGCTGTCGGCCTTCAAGCTGGGCGCCCCGCCGCACGGCGGTTCGGCCCCGGGCATCGACCGCATGGTCATGCTGCTGGCCGACGAGCCGAACATCCGCGAGGTCATCGTCTTCCCGCTGAACCAGCGCGCCGAAGACCTGCTGATGCAGGCCCCCAACGCCACAACGCCGGATCGGCTGAAGGAACTGCATATCAAACTGGACCTGCCCAAGCCGAAGATCACCACGACGACGGCAGAGTAAGGTTCGGGTTCAAGCAGAACGCCCGCCCCGGGAAACCGGCGGCGGGCGTTTTTGTGTCTATTCCGCCAACGGGCACGCGCTCTTCACCCCGTATCGCTGCACTCTCAGCGATTTCTCCAGCACGTCCCAGCGCAGTACCCGATCATAGGCGCATTCGGGCATGTCGGGCAGGCCCGGCCCGCCCAGGGCCTTCAGGATCGCCGGCACCGTATTGCCATGGCCGACCACAAGCGCCACCTCCCCCGGCCGCAGCAGGGCCAGCTTCTCCACCGTCGCCCGCACATGGGCCGGCAGGTCGCCCGGCGGGATCGGCACCGCCTCCGCCGGCACGCCGGCCAGTTCGGCCGTGGGTGCCGCCGTTTCCCGCGTGCGCCGGGCCGGGCTGGTCAGGATTATCACCGGTGGGGCCTTGGCCAGCAGGTCGGCAAGCGCCTTGGCGCGCAGCGTGCCATCCGTGGACAGGGCCACGTCGCCGGCGGGTTCGGTACCCTTTTCCGCATGCCGGACCAGGATGATCTCCTGCGCCGCCACGGGCAGGGACAGCAGCAGGGCTGCCAGCAGCATGCGGACCTTCACTCCAACGCCCCCAGCACATCGCACAGATTGACCAGCATCCCCGCCGTCGCGCCCCAGATATATCGTTCCCCGAACGGGAAGGCCCAGAAATGCCGAAGCGCGCCGGCATACTCGCGGCTCTCCCGCACCCGGCTGGCCGGGTTCAGGATGAAGGACAGCGGCACCTCGAACACCCCATCCACCTCGTTCGGGTCGGGCACCAGGGTGAAGGGCGGCAGGACGCGGGCCACGATGGGCACGACGGAAAAACCGGTGCGGGTGATGTAGGTGTCCAGATGGCCCAGCACCTCCACACAGGCGCGGGGCAGCCCGATCTCCTCCTCCGTCTCGCGCAGCGCGGTGGCGACGGCGTCGGTATCGTGCAACTCCACCCCGCCGCCGGGAAAGCTGATCTGGCCGGCATGAGCCGCCAAGTGTGCAGTGCGCTGGGTGAACAGGATGGTCGGCCCTTCGTCGCGGTCGACCAGGGGCACCAGCACGGCGGCGTCGCGCAGGGTGGGGGACAGGGACGGCAGCCCCGGATTGCCATCCAGATCGCCGCGCCGGCCCGATGGCCGTTCCAGCTGGCGGAACAGGGTACGGATCGCCTCCATGGCGGGGCTGGCCGCCATTGCCTCTGCCTGCAACACCTTGCTTTCAGTCCTCGCTGACCTTGCCCAGGGGGAAGAACATCCCCTGGCTCCACACCCCGATCTCGTCACCGTCGCCCGCATCGGCCCGTTCGACAAGATCATAGAAGATGGCACGGTTTATGCGCGCTTCCAATCCCGTCCCGGCCGGGCCTTTGACGCGGATATAAGGACGCGGCTCCCCCGTGGTGGCATCGGTGACCACGCGGATGGGATGGTCGGGGCCGGCCGTGACCGTCGCCTCCAGATTGGTGGTGAAACTCAGGCGCTGGTCCTTGCCCGCCCCTTCCACCTCCAGACCCACGGCCACGAAGGGTGCATCCTCCACGGTGATGCGCCCGCGCTCGGCCGGGGTGATCAGCCAGTAATCGCCGGCCTCGTCCCGGCGCAGCACGGTGGCGAACAGCTTGACCAGCGGCAGCCGCCCGATGGGGCTGCCGTGATAGAACCAGGTGCCGTCGGCACGGATCTCGATGGGATAGGCCTCATCCTCGGCACTCGGGCTTTGGGGGGCGCCGCCACCCAGGGCCTTCAGCGCGGCATCGGCACTGGTGGCCCCATCGGGGGGCGGTGCATTGGCATCCCTATTGTGCTTGCTTTCCGTCATGGTGGAACGGACCATCCCTTTGTATGAGCGCGGGGCATTACGCCCCACTGATAACATAGTCGTGATGGCTAGCTTCTGGTACCCAGGGCGCACCATCCCCATCTGGTAATCGGGGTGGCGAGGTTTGAAGGGAAGATGACGGTGGTGAATTCTCTGGATGCCGGTCGCGGCACTGATCCCCACGCCCTGCTGCGCGATGTGGAGGCCCTGGGCGACAAGCTGACGGCCGCGCGCCAAGCCATCGGCCGCGTCATCTTCGGCCAGCAGGAAGTGATCGACCTGTCGCTGGTCACCCTGCTGGCTGGCGGCCATCTGCTGCTGATCGGCGTGCCGGGTCTGGCCAAGACGCGGCTGGTGGAAACGCTGGGCACCGTCATGGGTCTGGATGACCGTCGCGTGCAATGTACGCCCGACCTGATGCCCGCCGACATCCTGGGCTCCGAGGTGCTGGAGGAACGCGACGATGGACGGCGCGCCTTCCGCTTCATTCCCGGCCCGGTCTTCGCCCAGTTGCTGATGGCGGACGAGATCAACCGTGCCAGTCCGCGCACCCAGTCGGCCTTGCTGCAGGCCATGCAGGAAGGCCGCGTGTCGGTGGCCGGCCATTACCATCCGCTGCCCCGGCCCTTCCATGTGCTGGCCACGCAGAACCCGCTGGAACAGGAAGGCACCTATCCGCTGCCCGAGGCGCAGCTGGACCGGTTCCTGTTGCAGGTGGATGTGGATTATCCCGACCGCGACGCCGAACGCCGCATGATGATCGCCACCACCGGCGCTGATGCCGGCGGGGTGACGGCGGTGCTGACGCCGCAGGATCTGATGGCGGCCCAGGCCCTGGTCCGCCGTGTGCCGGTGGGCGACAGCGTCGTGGACGGCATCCTGGATCTGGTGCGCAACGCCCGCCCCGACGGCAGCCCGCTGGACGCCGTGCGCCGGCATGTGGCCTGGGGCCCCGGTCCCCGCGCCAGCCAGGCGCTGATGCTGGCCGCCCGAGCCCGCGCCCTGCTGGATGGCCGCCTGACGCCGTCGCTGGATGATGTCGTGGCGCTGGCCAAGCCGGTGTTGCGCCACCGCATGGCGCTGAATTTCGCCGCCCGCGCCGATGGCATCACGCTGGACGTCCTCATCGATCAGCTTTGTGCCCCGCTGGCGTAAGCATCATGGATGTGCCCCACCAGCCCGCCTCCATCCGCGCCCAGCACCGGGCCGACGATCTGGCAAGCCGGCTGCCGCCGCTGCTGGTGGCCGCCGAACGCATCGCGGCCACGGTGGCGCAGGGTGCGCATGGGCGCCGCCGCGTGGGCACGGGCGAGACCTTCTGGCAGTTCCGCCGCTATCAGCAGGGCGACGCCCATAACCGCATCGACTGGCGCCAGACCGGCAAGTCCGCCCATGTCTTCGTGCGCGAGAATGAGTGGGAGGCGGCACAGACCGTCTGGGTCTGGCGCGACGACAGCCCGTCGATGAACTGGCGGTCCAGCCGCGAGCTTTCCACCAAGCGCGACCGTGCCGACCTGCTGGCGCTCGCCCTGTCGGCGCTGCTGCTGCGGGGCGGGGAACGGGTGCAGCTGGCCGGCAGCGACGTGCCGCCCTCATCGGCCCGTTCCATCCTGCCGCGTCTGGCCGATTGGCTGACGGGGCAGGTCTATACCCATGATGGGCCAGGCCTGCCGCCCGCCGCCGTGCAGCTGCCGCGCAATGCCCAGGCGGTGTTGTTCGGTGACCTGCTGTCGCCCTTGGACGATATCCAGGCGGCCGTGTCGCGCCTGTCGGCGCGCGGTGTGCGCGGGCATCTGGTACAGGTGCTGGACCCCGGTGAGGAAACCCTGCCCTATGCGGGCCGCGTCAGGTTCAAGGGGCTGGAGGGCGAGGGATCGCTGCTGGTGCCTCGCGTCGATGGTGTGCGCGACGCCTATCTTGACCGGCTGGCCGCACAGCGCGACGGGCTCGCATCCATCGCGCGGGCCGCCGGCTGGACCCTGACCCTGCACCGCACCGACAAGCCGCCGCAGACGGCGCTCCTGTCGCTGTGGGCCGCCCTGGCGGGGGAAGGGTGAGGCGATGCTGAACCTGGGCCCCATCGCCTTTGCCGCCCCCTGGCTGCTGCTGGGGCTGGCGGCCTTGCCAGTGCTGTACTGGCTGCTGAAGGTCACGCCGCCCAACCCGCGCACCATCAGCTTTCCCGCCATCCGCCTGCTGGCCGATCTGGTGCATCGGGAGGAGACACCCAACCGCACGCCGCTGTGGATATTGATCCTGCGCATCCTGCTGGCGGCCCTGGTCATCCTGGCCTTGTCGCGTCCGCTGCTGAATCCGGCCGCCACCCTGCCGGGCGGCGGGCCGCTGCTGCTGGTCGTGGATAATGGCTGGGCTTCGGCGCGCGACTGGCCGGCGCGGCTGGCGGCGATGGACAGTTTGATCGATCAGGCCGATCGCCAGGGCCGCACCGTCACCCTGCTGGCCACCGCTCCCTCGGCCAATGGCGATGCCCCCGTCCTGGTTGGCCCCATGCCCGCCGACGCCGCCAAGCGCCAGGCCCAGACCATGGCCCCCGTCCCCTGGCAGACCGACCGGGCCGGTGCCGTGAAGGCGCTGGGCAATTTCCGGCCCGAGGGTACCCCCTATGTGGTCTGGCTGACCGACGGGCTGGCGGCGGCCGGTCCCACCGGTATTTCCGATCCGGCGACGGCCGAACTGGCCACCGTTCTGCGCCGTCAGGGCTCGCTGGAAGTGCGCGGCGACGGGGCGGAACGCCCGGCCCTGCTGATCCGCCAGCCTGTGCTGGAGGGCACGGTGCTGCGCGTGCCCATCGAACGCTCCGATGCCGGTCTGCCCTTGCCCGTCACGCTGCGCGCCCAGGGCGCCGATGGCCGCCTGCTGGGGGCCGCCAATGTCACTTTGGCGGCCGGTGAGGGACGGGTGGAGGTGCCGCTGGACCTTCCGACCGAGCTGCGCAACGAACTGGCCAGCCTGCGCCTGGAGGGCCAGGACAGTGCCGGTGCCGTGCTGCTGACCGATGAGCGCTGGCGGCGGCGGCCCGTGGGGCTGGTCTCCGGCCGGGCCAGCGGGGAACAGCCGCTGCTGTCCGATCTCTATTATCTGGAACGGGCACTCGCCCCCTATGCGGAGCTGCGCAAGGGCAATATCGGCGAATTGCTGGACCGCAACCTGTCCGTCCTGATCCTGGCCGATGTCGGGTCGCTGGCGGATGTGGAGGTGGCGCGTCTGGCCGGCTGGATCGACGGTGGCGGCGTGCTGCTGCGCTTTGCCGGCCCGCGTCTGGCACAGAATGCCGACAATCTGATCCCCGTGCCGCTGCGGGCCGGTGGACGGGCGCTGGGCGGGGCTTTGTCCTGGGATAATCCGGCCGGCCTGTCGCCCTTTGCCGATGACAGCCCGTTCCATGGCCTGACCGTGCCCGCCGATGTGACGGTGAAGCGGCAGGTGCTGGCCGAACCCGGTATCGACCTTGCCTCGCGCACCTGGGCACGGCTGGTCGACGGCACGCCGCTGGTCACCGCCGAACGGCGCGGGCGGGGGGCCTTGGTGCTGGTCCATACCAGCGCCGGGCCGGACTGGTCCAATCTGGCCCTGTCGGGCCTGTATGTGGACATGCTGCGCCGGGTCGTCTCCCTGTCGGCGGGGGTTGAGGGCGGGGAGGCCACGGGCACCCTGGCGCCGCGTGCCATCCTGGACGGGTACGGGCACCTGACCGACCCGGCCGGCACGGTGTTCCCGCTGGCGGCCAGCGATCTGTCGGCACCCGTCTCGCCCCGCCATCCGCCGGGCTATTACGGGCCGGCCGAATCGCCCCGTGCGTTGAATCTGGCGCCGTCGGTGCCGGCCATGACCACGCCCGATGCGCTGCTGGCGGGCGTGCCCAAGGGGTTGTACGCTGGCGGCAGTGAAACCGAACTGAAGCCGACCCTGCTGACCATGGCATTGATCCTGGGCCTGATCGATCTGCTGATCGCGCTGTCGCTGCGCGGGCTGCTGCCGCGCTTGGCCGGTCGGGGTGCCGCCGCCGGGCTGGCCCTGCTGCTGGCCGCCGGTTTCGCGGTGGGTGACGCCCGTGCCGATGATACCCGCGCCATCGAGGCGACGGCCCAGAACTGGCTGGCCTATGTGCGCACGGGCGACGGCGCGGTGGACACTATCGCCAAAGCCGGGCTGGAAGGGCTGGGCCGCGTCCTGGCCGACCGCACGGCGGTGGAGGTGGCGGGCGCCATGCCCGTGGATCTGGACAATGACGACCTGTCCTTCTTCCCCCTGATCTATTGGCCGGTGACGGAGGGGCAGACCAGCCTGTCCGACGCCGCCCGCGCCCGTCTGAACGACTATATGCGCCAGGGCGGCATGGTGCTGATCGACACGCGCACGCCGGTGGCGTCGGGGGAGGGGCCGGGCGGGCCGGGGCTGGAGGCGCTGCTGCGCGGCCTGGACATCCCGCCGCTGGCGCCGGTGGGGGCCGAACATGTGCTGACCAAGGCCTTCTACCTGCTGGGCGACTTCCCCGGCCGCTATGCCGGCGGGGAGCTGTGGGCCGAGGCGCGGGAGGACAATGCCAGCAATGACGGCGTGTCGTCGGTGATCATCGGGTCGAACGACTGGGCCGCCGCCTGGGCCATGGACGAACGCGGACGGCCGCTTTATCCCGTGGTCCCCGGGCCGGAACGCCAGCGGGAGATCGCCTATCGCGTGGGCGTGAACATCGTGATGTACGCCCTGACCGGCAATTACAAGGCCGACCAGGTGCATGTGCCCGCCATCCTGGAGAGGCTGGGCCAATGACGGGCCAGGATATCGCCTTCGCCCCCCTGATCCCCTGGGCGGCCCTGGTGCCGCTGGGCCTGCTGGCGCTGCTGATCGCCGGATACGGGCTGTACCGGCGCGCGCGCGGCGGCTGGTGGCGGCTGGCGGGTCTGGCGGTGCTGGTGCTCGCTTTGTCCAACCCGTCGCTGGTGACCGAACGGCGGGAGCCCATCAAGGATGTGGCCGTCATCGTCGTCGACCAGTCGCCCAGCCAGAAGATCGGCGAGCGCACGGCCCGCACGGAAAAGGCTGTGGCCGCCTTGCGTGAGCGCCTGTCCCGCTTCCCCGACTTGGAGGTGCGGGTGGTGCGCGCCGGGGGTGGCGATGGAGCGGAGGTGGAGGAAACCCGCCTGATGGAGGCCATGACCCGCGCCGTCTCCGACGTGCCGCGCGGGCGGCTGGCCGGTGCCATCCTGGTCACCGACGGGCAGGTGCATGACGTGGCGGCCAATCTGCCAAGCCTGAAGGATTTCGGCCCGGTCCATGCCCTGCTGACGGGTGAGAAGGACGAGGGCGACCGCCGCCTGACCATCGTGCAGGCGCCCAGCTTCGGCATTGTCGGCAAGGAGATCAGCTTCACCATCCGCGTCGATGACCTGCCGGGTGGGGAGAGCGGTGAGGTGGCCAGCGTCACCCTGCGCCAGGACGGGCAGGACCCGCTGATCCTGTCGGTGCCGGTGGGCCAGGACGTGCCCTTCACCCTGCCCCTGGCGCATGGCGGCCTGAACATCGTGGAACTGACGGCGGAGGCCGGGCGTCGGGAACTGACCCTGGCCAACAACCGTGCCGCCGTGGTGGTCAACGGGGTGCGCGACCGGCTGCGCGTGCTGCTGGTCTCGGGCGAACCGCATGCGGGGGAGCGTACCTGGCGCAACCTGCTGAAGGCCGATCCCGCCGTCGATCTGGTGCATTTCACCATCCTGCGCCCGCCGGAGAAGAATGACGGCACGCCCATCCGCGAACTCTCCCTGATCGCCTTTCCGATCCGCGAGCTGTTCGAGATGAAGCTGTCGGAATTCGACCTGATCATCTTCGACCGCTATAAAAAGCGCGGCGTCATCAACAACATGTACCTGGCCAATATCGCCGAGTATGTGGAAAAGGGCGGCGCGTTTCTGGAGGCCAGCGGCCCGACCTTCGCCACGCCGCTGTCGCTATACCGTACTCCCATCGGCACCGTCCTGCCGGCCGAACCCACGGGCCGGGTAATGGAGGAACCGTTCAAGCCGACGGTGACGGAACTGGGCAAGCGCCATCCGGTCACGGCGGGCCTGACCGATGCGCCCGATGGGGTCGGCCCCTGGGGCCGCTGGATGCGGCAGATCGATGTGTCGGCGGACAAGGGCAGTACCGTGATGTCGGGGGCGGAGGGCCGCCCGCTGCTGATCCTGGACCGGGTGGGCCAGGGCCGCGTGGCGCAGCTGGCATCCGATCATTTCTGGCTCTGGTCCAGGGGCTATGAGGGCGGGGGGCCGCAGGCGGAACTGCTGCGCCGTCTGGCCCACTGGCTGATGAAGGAACCGGAGTTGGAGGAGAACGATCTGCGCACCGCCGTCGATGGCAGCCGCATCACCATCACCCGCCGGTCGCTGGAACCCGACACGCGCCCTGTCAGCGTCACATCTCCCGCCGATGAGATGCTTCAGGTGGAGATGGGCGACAATGGCAATGGTCAGGCGGTCGGCACCCTGATTGCATCGGAACCCGGCATCTGGCGGGTCACGGATGGGGAGAAATCGGCCGTGGCCGTGGTCGGCGCGGTGAACCCGCCGGAACTGGCGGATGTGCGTTCCACGCCGGAACCGCTGGCCCCAGTGCTCAAGGCGACGGGCGGCGGGTCCTACTGGCTGGGTGGTGACGGGTCGGGCGTGCCCGCCATCCGCCGCGTGCGCCCGGACCGCGATGCCGCCGGGTCCGGCTGGCTGGGCCTGCGCGGCAATGGCGACCATGTGGTGACAGGTGTGACCCAGACGCCGCTGCTGCCGGCCCTGCCGGTGCTGCTGTTGGCGGTGGGCATGCTGCTGCTGGCCTGGCGGCGTGAGGGTAGAGGGTAGTTACCCCCGCTTGCCCTTCTTCGCTGCCGACAGCGGGTGATGTTCCTCCACCGTCCTGCGCAACCGTTCGCCCACGACATGGGTATAGATCTGGGTGGTGCCGATATCGGCATGGCCCAGCATCTTCTGCACCGACCGAAGGTCGGCGCCATGGTCCAGCAGATGGGTGGCGAAGCAATGGCGCAGGACGTGCGGGCTGACCTTGGCCGGGTCCAGGCCGGCCATGATCGCCAGATCCTTCAGCAATTGCCCGAAGCGCTGGCGGGTCAGGGCGCCGGACGTGGCCCGCGACGGGAACAGGAAGCCCCCCTGCTTGCCTTCCCGCCCCTTGGTCATGAAATAGGGCCGGTCCGGCAGGTACGCCTCTACCGCTTCCCGCGCCGGGGCCGACAGCGGCACCAGCCGTTCCTTGCCGCCCTTGCCGCGCACGATCAGGGCACGGCCGTCACGGCCCAGGGCGTTCATCGGCAGTCCCACCAGTTCCGACACGCGCAGGCCGGTGGCGTACAGCACCTCCAACAGCGCGTTCAGCCGCCGCCCCTCCGGCGCACCCAGTCTGGCGGCGGCGGTCAGCAGGGCGCCGACATCGGCCTCGGTCAGGATCTTGGGCAGGGACCTTCCCTGTTTGGGCGTGTCCAGCACGCTGGCCGGGTCCTCGGCCCGGTGCCCTTCCGATACCAGGAACTTGTAATATTGGCGCAGGGCCGACAGGCGGCGGGCCACGGTCTTGACCGCCGATTTCTCCTTGATCCTGTCGGCGGCCAGATGCGCCAGATAGGCCCGCAGATCGTCGCTGGACGCATTGTCCAGGCCACCCAGTCCCGATTGCCGCAGGAAGGCGGCCACATCGGTCAGGTCGCGGCGATAGGCCTCGCGCGTGTTGGCCGAGGCACCACGTTCCGCCACCATCATGTCCAGGAAGGCATCGACCCAGGGCGGGGGCGGGGCGGGGGCCTTGCGCGGCCGGCCGGGCCTTGCCTTGGCCGGCTTGGGTGCGGCCCCCTCCATGGCGCTACGCCCCCGGCCGCAGCAGGGCGGCAATAGCCTCCGCCCCGATCAGGCGGGCCTGATCGCCCAAGCCCGCACGGGACAGCCCGGTCAGGATTTCCGACAGGTCCAGTGCCGGCGTGCCGGTGGGGCCGTCCTTGCCCATGGCGGTGACGGCATCCAGCAGTACAGCCCCCTTCACCTGACCCGGCGGGGCCGACCCGTCGGCCAGCGGCGGCAAGGGCGCGTCCTTGCCGCCGTGCAGGGCCGTCAGCAGGATCAGCACCCCATCGGCGGCATCACGCGCACTTTCCCCGCCCAGATCCTTGATCCAGCGGGACCGTTCGAAGTCGCTTTCCCGCACCACCCCAAAGGCGGCGGCCAGCGGCCACAGCCGGGCGAAGGCGCCCTCATCCTTGGACACATTGAAATCGTCACGGGCCAGATTGACCCAGGGCAGAGCTGCGGTCTTCTCCCCCTGCAACAGATGCAGGCGCGCGACCAGCGGGGCCACGAACGCAAAGCCCACGGTCGGACGGAACTGCCGCGCCTCCTCCAGCAGCAGGGCGCCATAGGCACCGGCCTGCTGTTCGGTGGAACTGGCCAGCATGGCGATCTTGAACAGGCCGGCCTTGCTGGCGGCCATCGGGTCGGCCCGCAGCGCCTTCAACACCTGGGCCCGGAACAGGGCGGTCGGCTTCTTGGCACCGGCGACGGTCAGCAGCTTGGCATCGATGTCCGCGACACCTTCATAGACCGTCAGCAGGCCGGCACCATCCAGCCCGCCCAGCGCCACCGCCCGTTCCGCCGCGGCCAGACGCTGCGGCAGAGGAAGGCTGGTCAGCCGGGCCACGGCAGCCAGCGGGCCGGGGCCGGCGATCTTGGTTTCCGGCGGGAAGGGCCGGCCGCTGGCCAGGATCAGGGCGAATTGCGTGGCGGTGGGTTCCAGCACGCCCTTCACCGGCGTCTTGGTGCCGGCCATCACCCCTTCCGCCAGGCGGGAGAAGATGTCGTCCTTGTCGCCCTGCTCACGCATCAGGTCGAGGCTGAGATAGAGCGCGTCGGTCTGCCCGGCCGCCACCTGGCAGACGATCTGCCATTTCTGCCAGACGGGATGCTGGAACCGGGCCGACAGGCCCGGCGCCTGATCACAGGCGGCCTGCCGGTCGCCAGCGAAATACTGCATCTCCAGCCAGGCGAGCGCCGCCCCTTCATCCTCCAGCACCGCCGGGGCCACATTGCGCAGGGCGTCGGCCCCGTCGGGATCACCGATGCGCAGCAAGGCCTCGGCCCGCAAGGCGGCGAGGTTGCGGGTCTTCTCCCCCGCCCCCAGTCCATCGGCACTGGTCAACAGCAGGCCGCTGGTGGCACTGCGCAGGGCGGGGCTGGTCAGGCCGGCGGGGATGCCGGCGATCAGCGCTTCCACATCGGCACGCGGCAGGCCCTGCCACAGGTCGGGCGACAGGCCGCCATTGTCGGGGCCCATGGTGCCGGCCAGTTCCGGGTCCTGGGCCTTCAACTCCTCTACCATCACGCCCTTGGGCGAGCGGGCGTCGGCAGGGTTGGCCGCCGGTGCCGGCTCCGCGCTCATCGCGTCCGGTTCAGCCTGTGTCGCCGGGTCGGCCGACGGTGTCGGCGGGAACAGGGACAAAGGCGCGCCGGTGGGGATGGAAGGAACGGGCTCCGTCTGCTGCGCCATGGTCCCCGGCGCCATCAGCACCAGGGCCACCGCCGTCAGACAGCCCAGCCGGCGGCGGCGGTTACTTGAAACGGTCATTCGGGATCACCCGTTCCACCGGCTGCGAGGGGGCGGGCAGGTCGACGCTGGCCAGCACGGCGAAACCGCCGACACCGACAAGCACAACGACCAGCAGCAGAATCTTCACAAGCATGCTCATGGAACCAGGTTTCCCGAACGCGAGATGACAGGTGTGCCGCATGGATGGATGGTCCAGCCATGCGTCGGCTACCGGGTCCGGTTCCGCTTTTCCCTTGGCTCGCAGGGTTGGGCGACCCCACCCCCTCGTGCTATGGAAACGTCCGTTCCGGTGGCCTTGCCAGCAACCATAGCGTCCATGCCTGGGGCTGGCAATCGCGCCACCATCCGCCATCGGTCAGCAGGACCCCGATCCCCATGTGCGCCACGCCCCTGCCCGTGCCCAAGACCCTGGTGTTGATCGGCCTGATGGGGGCCGGCAAGACCAGCATCGGCAAGCGTCTGGCCACCAAGCTGCATCTGCCCTTCGTCGATGCCGACCATGAGATCGAACGGGCCGCCGGCTGCACCATACAGGAAATCTTCGACCGGTTCGGTGAGGCGGGTTTCCGCGACGGCGAACGCCGGGTCATCGCGCGGCTGCTGGAACAGCCCGTCCAGGTCCTGTCCACGGGCGGTGGTGCTTTCATGGATGAAGGCACCCGCCAGCTGATCCGCGATCGCGGCATCTCCGTCTGGTTGCGCGCCGATCTGGACCTGCTGGTCCACCGCACGGCGCGGCGCGACCATCGCCCACTGCTGCGCCAGGGCGACCCGCATACGGTGCTGGGCCGGCTGATGGAGGTGCGCTACCCCGTCTATGCCCAGGCCGACCTGACCGTGGACAGCGACGACAGCCCGCCCGATGTCACCACCGACCGGGTGATCGTGGCGCTGCGCCAATGGCTGGGCGACGCCGACAGCACCGCCGCCTGACCTATCCGATATCTGGAACCGTACCCATGACGCCCAAGCGCACCATCGTTCCCGTCGCCCTGGATGACCGTTCCTATGACATCCATATCGGGCCGGGCCTGATCGCCAATGCCGGCACACTGATCCGCGATGTGGTGGGCAACCGGCCGCTGGTGGTGTTGACCGACAGCGCCGTGGCCGGCCTGCATCTGGCACCGTTGCAGGACAGTTTGCGCGCGGCGGGGGCGAAGGTGCTGGAACCCATCGTGGTGCCGTCGGGCGAGGCCAGCAAGGATATGGAAAAGCTGGGCGAGGTGATGGACGCCCTGCTGTCGCGCGGGATCGAGCGCAAGACGGTGCTGGTGGCGCTGGGTGGCGGCGTGGTGGGTGACCTGGGCGGGTTTGCCGCCGCCATTGCGCTGCGCGGCATCGATTTCATCCAGGTGCCGACGACGCTCTTGTCCCAGGTGGACAGCTCGGTCGGCGGCAAGACCGGCATCAACAGCCGCCATGGCAAGAACCTGATCGGCGCCTTCCACCAGCCGCGCCTGGTCCTGGCCGACACCGACAGCCTGAAGACCTTGCCCAAGCGCGAGGTGCTGGCGGGCTATGCCGAGGTGGTGAAATACGGCCTGATCGACCGGCCGGATTTCTTCACCTGGCTGGAAGCCAACGGCAAGGCACTGGTCGATGGTGACGACGTGCTGCTGACCGAGGCCATCCGCGTCTCCTGCGCCGCCAAGGCCGACATCGTCGGCCAGGACGAGAAGGAAGCCGGCCTGCGCGAGTTGCTGAACCTGGGCCACACGTTCGGCCATGCGCTGGAGGCCGAGGCCGGTTATGGCGGCGCCCTGCTGCATGGCGAATCGGTCGCCATCGGCATGGTCATGGCCTTCGACCTGTCGGTGCGCATGGGCCTGTGCCCCGCCGCCGATCTGGCGCGGGCGAAGGCGCATCTGTCGGCTGTCGGCCTGCCGGTGTCGGCCGCCCATCTGGGCGGTGGGACCTGGACCGTCGACAAGCTGGCCGCCCATATGGCCAAGGACAAGAAGGTCAAGGATGGCCGCGTCACCTTCATCCTGGCCCGTGGCATCGGCAAGGCCTTCCGCTGCGCCGACGTGGCGCTGGAGGATGTGAAGATCGTGCTGGCGGCGTCGCTGGCGGGGTGAGAGCGGCGGAAGACCTGACCCTCTGTCATGTTGGTTTTGCCAACATGTTGGTTTACCTTGGCCGATCGGTCCAAGGCGGGGCCCAAGCATCCGGGGTAGCGCATGTTCGCCATTATCGGCCTGGTCGGCGTGTTCTTTTGCGTCTTCGGCGGTTACGTCATCTTCGGCGGCAAGATGGGCATCATCCTGGAGGCGCTGCCCAAGGAAGTGATGATCATCGGCGGGTCGGGCCTGTCATCGTTCCTGATCACCAATTCCGCCCATACGGTCAAGGCGTCGGGTGCGGATATCAAGAAGATCTTCGCCGGCTCGAAATTCCATAAGAAGGAATATATCGAGCTGCTTTCCCTGCTCTACCAGATCCTGAAGACCATGAAGAGCAAGGGTGTGCTGGCCATCGAGCAGCACATCGAAAAGCCCATGGAAAGCAACATCTTCAACGCCTATCCCGCCGTGATGAAAAGCAACCTCACGGTCAAGTTCATCTCCGACTACCTGCGCATGTTCTCCATCGGGGTCGACAACCCCATCGAGATGGAAAGCCTGATGGAGCAGGAGATCGACAAGATGAAGCATGAGGACCAGCATTCCTCCCACGCCATCCAGGGTCTGGCCGACGCGCTGCCGGCGCTGGGCATCGTGGCGGCGGTGCTGGGCGTGATCAAGACCATGGCGTCGATTACCGAACCACCGGAAGTGCTGGGCAAGCTGATTGGCGGCGCGCTCGTCGGCACCTTCATGGGCATCTTCCTGGCCTATTGCCTGGCCGCCCCCATCGCGGGGCGCCTGAAGGGCATCGCGGAGGAAGACAGCATGTTCTTCGGCGTGATCAAGACGGCCATCGTGGCGCATCTGGGTGGATATGCGCCGCAGGTGTCGATCGAGGCGGCCCGAAAAAAGGTGCCCACCGAATACATGCCCGACTTCAACGAGTTGGAAGAAATCCTGTCGCAGATCAACTGACGGCGGTTGATTTCATCGAAGCCCGGCCCCGGCAACGCGGTCGGGTTTTTTGTTGCCCGCACTCATGTCTGCGTCGTCGGAAAAATTTGGAACAAGCGTTTAAATCCCTCTGGAAACGGCAGACGGAAAACCCCAAGCTATACGCATGCAAGCCATGCAAGAAGGCTTGGCCGATAAACCCTTGGGAGGAAGATCCGAATGCTCGCAGGAATGATGATGGACCGGCCGCTGTTGACCACCGGTCTGCTGCGGCATGCCGCGCTGAACCACGCGGATCAGGAGATCACCTCGCGCTTCGCGGTGGAGGGACCGCATCGCTATACGTGGAAGGACGCCTGGCACCGGTCGGCGCGGCTGGCCCATGCGCTGGACGCCTTGGGCGTGAAGGCCGGTGACCGGGTGGGCACGCTGGCCTGGAACGACCACCGGCATCTGGAACTCTACTACGCCCTGCCCGGCATTGGCGCCGTCTGCCACACGGTCAACCCGCGCCTGTTCCCCGACCAGATCACCTATATCGTCAACCATGCCGAGGACCGGTTCCTGTTCGTGGACCCGATGTTCGTGCCTTTGGTGGAAAAGCTGTGGCCGGCCCTGAAGGGCGTGGAAGGCGTGGTCGTCCTGACCCGCCCGGAACTCATGCCGGCCAGCGCCGTGATCCCCAATCTGCTCTGCTATGAGACGCTGCTGGCGTCGCAGAGTGACGAATATGACTGGCAGGAGTTCGATGAGAACACGGCCTGCGGCCTTTGCTACACGTCGGGCACCACGGGCAATCCCAAGGGCGTGCTCTATTCCCACCGTTCGTCGGTGCTGCATGCCTATGGCGTGCTGACCGCGCCGGGGCTGGAGATCAGGGCATCGGCCAGCGTGCTGGTGGTTGTGCCGCTGTTCCACGCCAATGCCTGGGGCTATCCCTATGCCGCCGCCATCATCGGGTCCAAGCTGGTACTGCCCGGCCCCCGGCTGGACGGCAAAAGCGTCTATGAGCTGATGGAGCAGGAGAAGGTCACCGTCTCCTCGGGCGTGCCCACGGTGTGGCTGGGCCTGCTGGCCCATATGCGGGCCACGGGGGCGAAGTTCACCAGTCTGCAATCGGTGACGGTCGGTGGCTCCGCCCTGCCGCGCGCCATGCTGGAGGAATTCGAGCTGACCCATGGTGTGGCCTGCGTCCAGGGCTGGGGCATGACGGAACTGTCGCCCGTGGGCACGGTGGGGGCGCTGTCGCAGGCCGAGGCCGCCCTACCCGTCGAACAGCAGCATGATGCCAAGCTGCGGGCCGGCCGGCCGCTCTATGGCGTGGAAATGCGCGTGATCGGACCCGATGGCAACGACCAGCCGCGCGACGGCACCTCCTATGGCGAACTGGCCGTGCGCGGCCCCTGGATCACCCGTGGCTACTACAAGGACGAAAAGGCCAATGAGAGCGCCTTCACGCCCGATGGCTGGTTCAAGACCGGCGATGTGGCGGTGATCAGCGCCGACGGCGCCATGAGCATCGTCGATCGCGCCAAGGACGTGATCAAATCCGGTGGCGAATGGATCAGCTCCATCGATCTGGAAAATGCCGCCATGGGGCACCCGTCGGTGCAGGAGGCGGCCGTGGTCGGCGTGCCGCATCCGCGCTGGGTGGAACGGCCGCTGCTGATCATCGTGACGCGTGCGGGGCATGAGCCCGACAAGGAAGGGCTGATGCGCCATCTGGAGGGGGAGGTGGCCAAATGGTGGCTGCCCGACGACATCGTCTTCGTTCCCGAACTGCCGCATTCGGCCACGGGCAAGCTGCTGAAGACGGAGCTGCGCAAGCGCTTCCTGTCCCATCCGCTCCCGACCGCGGGGGCCGCGGCGGAGTAATACCAAATTCCCGATGAGTTGGACTCATCGGGAATTGGTTCGGCGGCGACTGAGGCCGGTGATCGGTTACGATCACCGGGACATGGTATAAGGCGCCGATCACCTGGCGCACAATCGGCGCCGCCGCGCACAATCCGCGGCGTGAAGCAATTCACAGGCGAAGGGGGGGCATGCGCGGTTATCGTGGGGGCATCATGCAACCCAGGATCGTTGCGTCATGACACAGGTTCCCTCTGCCGACCCGATTGCCGCCCTGATTGGCGCCCTGGACGGGATGCTGGCGCGCGTTGCCCTCAGCGGTGACCGGGCGTTGCTGCGCCAGATCGTCGGGGCGGATGCCGCGCATATGCTGACCGGCATTCCGGGATCGGCCCGCGCCGTGCTGGTGGGGGCCCAGGTGGAGGGCCGGTTGGCTGCCCTGGGCCGGCGGCACCCCGGGGCGGTGACCCTGCTGCTGGGGGAAGGCGGGCGCACCATCGGCATGATGATGCTGGACTGGCCATCCAGCGGTATCGTCACCCTGCTGGACCTGACGCTGTTGCCCGGATCGCGGCGGCAGGGACGGGGGGGCAAGGCATTGTCCGCCCTCTGCGGTGTGGCCGATCAGGCCGGCCGTACGCTGCGTGCCGACCTTTTCTACGACAATCCCGCCCGCCGGCTGCTGGCCCGCGCCGGCTTCATCCTGGTCGGCGACGACGCCACCGACATCGTGCTGGAACGGCGGCCGGCTGGCTTCGCCTGAAAGGTTAATATCCCCTTCAACATCCGGCCCACCATCGTGTGATGGCTGGGATGAGGGAAATGCGGATTGACCTTGCGCACGCGAAAGGCCAATTACCGCCCCATGCATGAAAAGACGTAACCCGCCCCCTATCCCCATGGGATGCCAAGGGGGCCAGAGACCCGACCGATCCCGCCTGACGGGTTCGCGCGGATGCTCGCGGCGTACCTGGATCAATCCCGGGCCGGCTCACCTGCCGGCTCCCCGTGCCGCTGGGCCGGATGGTGGGATCGGGATCGAACGCCGCTTTCGGCATGGCTAATTCGGACGCTCCGGCCCGGCCGGGACGTTCTCCGCCCATGGCTTCGCCGATCCCGGATCGGCATCGGGCTCGGCGGACCAACCTGAAGGAGATATATTTTGACTGAACAACTGCTTGCCGGAAAGAACATCGCCATCCTCGTCGCCAATGGCTTCGAAGAGCTGGAGATGACCGATCCGCAGCGCGCCCTCCTGAAGGCCGGCGCCAAGCCGAAGGTGATCTCGCCCGAACAGGGCCTGGTGAATGGCTGGCACGGCGCTTCCTGGGGCCATTACTTCCCCACCGACCGTCATGTCGGTGAGGTGCTGGCCGCCGATTTCGACTTCCTGGTCCTGCCGGGCGGCGACCGTTCGGTGGCCAAGCTGGCCGCCAACCCGCATACCCGCCGCATCGTCGGCAGCTTCGTCGACAGCGGCAAGGGCATCGTCGCCTTCGGCAAGGGCGTCGAACTGCTGGCCCTGGTGGAGCGCATCAAGGGCCGCACCGTGACCGGTGCCGAGAGCGCCCGCGCCGCCCTGGAGGCCGCCGGTGCCAAGTGGTCGGACGAGGCCATCGTGCAGGACCGCGTCCTGCTGACCGCCAAGAGCAGCGAAGACATGAGCGAGCTGGTCGACGCCATGCTGCGCAACTTCGTCGCCGCCGTCGAACAGCGCAAGGCCGCCGCCTGATCTTTTATGCTCCCTCAGGTGCCGGGCGCCGCCATCCGGCGGCTTGGCTCACGCGCCACGAGGCGCGGGCCGGCAGTCGCCGGCCTCCAACGGCATGAACCAAGAACTCATGCCGTTGTATAGGGTCTGCTTTCAGTCCAACAAAAACCCCGCCGTCCGGCTTGGATGGCGGGGTTTTTCTTTGGTAGATTATCGACCAGGCGTTTCTATCAATCGAACTGCAGCCTGATCTGCCCGGGGTCCAGCGCCACGATGCGGGCGGGACGATCCTCCACCCAGCCGCGGACGGAGAAGATGCCCGTCATTTCCGTTTCCAGCCCGTCCGGCCCGGTGCAGGCGAAGCAGGCGCCGGTGCGCGACAGGTTCACCGTTTCCCCCCTGATCACCCGGTCGCCCAGGGCGAACAGGGCCGGGCTGCGCACGGGCACGCGGGGGAAGCGGCGGCGTTCGGCGGCGGTACGCTTGCGGTTGCTGGGGGCGGGCCGGTCATCGTCGCGATGGGCCAGCCATTCGGCCATGTCCACCCAGCGCTGGCTTTCATCGGGGTCGTCGGTATTCAGTGCCGCCTGCCAGCAGGCCAGCAGCTTGGCATTCAACGCCTCGTCCGGGATCGGGCCGCCACTATCGGCCTTCACTGCCGGTTCCATCGTCGCCACCTGCATCGCTGTCCCACCCGATACATGCCGTTTGTTGCCCACGCCTATAGCGCGTGGGCAACGATCAGATACATATCTACAACAGACAGCGGCAATTGTCGTCAATCAATCCGAAGGATAGGGGCGGCCGGCTGACCAAGGGCCCGCCAGGTGCCAATGAAGCCCAAGGTCAAGGTGATCGCAGTGCAAAGTAAGGCCGTGCTGATTACGGCCCAGGGCATGAAGACGAAACCGAAATCCATCACTTCCGTCACCACGATCCAGGCGACGATGGTGCCCAGAATTCCCGCCACCGCCGCCGTGATCAGGCCCAGCAGGCCATATTCCAGCAGAAAGGCACGCAATACGGTGGTCCGCGTGGCGCCCAGCACCTTCAGCACGACCGCGTCATAGACACGCCGCTTATGACCGGCTGCGACCGCGCCGGCCAGCACCAGCGTACCGGCCAGCAGGGTCACCGCCGCTGTCAGGCGTACGGCCAGCCCGACATTGACCAGGATCTCCGACACGGTATTCAGCGCGTCCTTGACGCGTACGGCACTGATATTGCTGAACTTCACGGCCACATTGCGCTGCACGGCTGGTTCCGCCGCCTCCGGCGCCTGCACGGTCGCCAGGAAGGTCTGCGGTGCCGCCTCCAGCACGCCGGGGGAGAAGACCAGGGTGAAATTGATGGTGATCGTGTCCCAGTCCAGCTCGCGGACCACGGCCACCTCACCCTCGATATCGCGGCCCAGGACATTGATGGTGATCTTGGCCCCCGGCCCGATGCCGAAGCTTTCCGCGATCTCCTTCGACACGGCCAGCTTGGGCGGACCCTGGTAATCGGCGGGCCACCATTCGCCCGCCAATACCTTGTCATTGGCCGGCGGTTCCGCCTGATAGGTGATGCCGCGGTCGCCATTCAGAACCCAGGAATATTCCTTGGTCTTCAGCGCCTTTTCCGCCTCCTCCCCGTTCACGGCCACGATGCGGGCACGCAGGTTGGGTACGAGGTTCAGGTCTTTGGTGCCGGGCACGGACAGCACCGTCTGACGGAAATCCGCCACCTGATCGGGCTGGATATCGACAAAGAAGAAGGCCGGCGCATTGGCGGGCAGCCGGTCCGACACTTCCTTCTGGAAATTCGCCTCGATCAGGGCGATGGCGACCAGCACGGTCAGGCCCAGGCCCAGCGACAGGACCACGGCACTGGTCGGGCTGCCCGGCCGGTGGATATTGGCCAGCGCCAGGCGCAGGACGGGCAGGCGCGGCCGGCCCACGGCCTTGGCGGCGCGCGTCACGCCGATCCCGGCCAGCCAGAACAGGCCCAGCACGGCCAGCGCCCCGACGACGAAGGCGGCGGCGAAGCCCTTTTCCTGTGCCGTGGCCACGGCCAGCCCCGCCAGCCCCAGGCCAGATACGGCGATGCCGGCCAGATAGGCGGCGCGTGGCCGCCCCTTGGCCTTCTGCACCAGTTCGCGGAACAGGGCCACGGCCGGCACCTCCCGCGCATGGCCCAATGGCCAAAGCGAGAAGGCCAGTGCCGTCAGGAAGCCGAATCCGGCGGCAATGGCCAAGGCACCCGGATAGACGCCGATGCGTGCCGTGATCGGCAGCAGTTCCGACAGGGCCTGGCCCGTGGCCAGCGGCGCCACCGTGCCCACCACCAGACCCAGCGCGATGCCGACGGTGGCCAAGGCCAGGATCTGGATCAGATAGGTCTTGAAGATCAGGGAACCGGGCGCGCCCACGCATTTCAGCGTGGCGATGGTGTTGGACTTGGTATCCAGGTACGCCCGCACGGCATTGCCCACGCCGACGCCGCCGACCAGCAGGGCCGTCAGCCCCACCAGGGTCAGGAACAGGGTCATGCGGTCGATGAACCGTGCCAGCTGGGGGGCGGCGTTCATGTAATCGCGCAGGCGCCAGGGGGCATCCGCCACCTCCGCCTTGGCCTGGTCGCGGAAATCCTTGATGCTGACGTCCGGGTTCAGCTTCACTTGGTAGGACCAGGTGATCAGGCTGCCGGGCTGCACCAGCTCGGTCTTGGCCAATGCCACGTCGGACAGCATCAAACGGGGGCCGAGGCTGAAACTGCCCGATCCGGCCTTGTCCGGCTCCCGCGCGATCAGGCCGCGCACTTCCACATTGATGCCGCCGATGCTGACCAGCGATCCGACCTTCAGGTTCAGGCGCCCGGCCAGCGTATCCTCGATCACCGTGCCGAATCGGCCCTCGCGGTCGGCCAGCAGGGCCTGGATGTCGGCCGGCTGCGGCTGCCCGTCCGGCCCCTGGATGTCGAAGCTGCCGTATAGCGGATAGTTGCTGCCGACCGATTTCAGCTCCACCAGGGCACTGGTGCCGCCATCATCGGGATCGCGGGCCATGGCGCGCATTTCGGCCGATGTCATCACCTCGCCGCGTGCCGTCAGGAAGGCAAGCTGTTCGGGCGTGGCTTGGCGGTAGAGGATGCGGGCCGCGATGTCGCCGCCCAGGATGGCGCGCCCGTCGCTGCGCATCGCATCCTCGATGCCGCTGGAGATCGACTGCACGGTGGCGATCGCCCCCACGCCGATGGCCAGACAGGCGATGAAGATGCGGAAGCCCGACAAGCCGCCGCGCAGTTCCCGCCGCGCGATGGTGAAGGCCAGCTTCCATTGCGACAGGGTGTCGCCGTGGGCCGCACCCGTGCTGGTACCTTGGGAAAGGGTCGTGGCCGTCATCACCGCCCCGCCGCCAGATGCTTCACGTCGCCGCGTGTATCATCCACGATCAGGCCATCGACCAGCCGGATGACCCGGTCGCATTGCCGCGCCAGGCCGGAATCATGGGTGATCAGGACGATGGTGGTGCCCACCCGGTCGGCCATGGCGAACATCAATTCGATGATGCGCTTGCCGGTATCGCCATCCAGATTGCCGGTGGGTTCGTCCGCCAGCAGCAGCGAGGGTTCGGGCGCAAACGCCCGGGCCAGGGCCACGCGCTGCTGCTCCCCGCCCGACAGCTGTCCGGGATAATGGGTCAGGCGATGGCCCAGCCCCACCGCCTCCAGCCCCTTCTGCGCCCGGTCGAACGCGTCGGGCGCTCCGGCGAATTCCAGGGGGATGGCGACATTCTCCAGCGCCGTCATGGTCGGGATCAGGTGGAAGGACTGGAAGACAATCCCGACCTCGTCGCGGCGGAACCGCGCCAGTTCATCCTCGCTCATCCGTGTCAGTTCATGGCCCTTCACCTGCACGGAGCCGGAGGTGGGGGGCTGCAAACCGCCCAGGATCATCATCATCGACGACTTGCCGGACCCGCTGGGACCGACGACACCCACCTTCTCGCCACGGCCGACATGCAGATCGATGCCTTTCAGGATGTTGACGCTGCCCGCCTCGCTCTCCAGCTTAAGACGGATATCGCGCAACTGGACAACGGGATCGGCCGGAACAATGGGCATCGCCATGACAAACCTTCGCAGCAAGGGTGATCCGAACCGATATGGCCCCTTGGGGGGCGCTTTCAACCGAATCGGCACAATGATCCTGATGCTTTTGTGCCTTTTGGCCCCATCGGGTGCGGTGGCGCAGGTCACACCAGCCCCGACAAAGATCATCGTGTTGGGCGACAGCCTGTCGGCGGGATACCGCCTGCCGCGCGAAGGCGCCTTCACCAGCCAGTTGGAAGTCGCGCTGAAGGCCAAGGGCTATGATGTCAGCGTCCCCAATACCGGCGTGTCGGGGGAGACGACGTCGGGCGGCCTGTCGCGGCTGGACTGGATCCTGGCGGACAAGCCGGGCCTGATGATCGTGGAACTGGGGGCGAATGACGGGTTGCGCGGCATCGACCCCGCCCGCACGCGCGAAAACCTGGATACGATCCTGACCAAGCTGAAGGAAAAGAACGTACCCGTCGTCCTGGCCGGCATGCTGGCGCCCCGCAACCTGGGCAGCGAATATGGCAAGGTGTTCGATGCCATCTATCCGGAACTGGCCAAAAAGCATGGCGTACCGCTCTACCCCTTCTTCCTGGACGGGGTGGCCATGGACCCCAAGCTGAACCTGGAGGACGGGATGCACCCGACGGCGGAAGGGGTGGCGGTGATCGTGTCGCGTATCCTGCCCACGGTCACGGCAGCACTGGACAAGATCAAGGCGGGTGGGAAGTGACCGACGGTTTCGCCAGCGCCATCGGCACGGGCACCGACTGGTCCAGCGCCGCCAAGCAGTGCCTGGATAACCTGACCCTGGTGCCGGGGGCCAATGTCGGCCTGCTCTATGTCACCGACCATCTGGCCGATCAGATGGGTTCCATCGCCACCCTGCTGCGCGGCGTCACCGGCGTGCGCGACTGGGTGGGCACGGTGGGGTTGGGCGTGGTCGGCACCGGTGTCGAACAGTATGACCGGCCCGCCATCTCCGTCCTGATCGGACGACTGCCCGACGGTGCGGCGCAGCTGCTGGGCCCGTTGACCGACGGTACGGCGCCGCTGGACGCGGTCCAGCCCTGGCTGCGCGACCATGCGCCTCTGCTGATGCTGATGCATGGCGATCCGCAGCATGCGCGCCTGCCCACGCTGCTGACCGATGTGGCGGGGCGCACGGGTGGGTTCATCGTCGGTGGGCTGACGGCGTCGCGCGGGGAACAGGCGGTGCTGTGCGGGCATGATAGCGGGCCGGGCCTGTCGGGCGTGATGTTCGATGCCGATATCGCGGTGGCTACCGGCCTGACCCAGGGCTGCACCCCCATCGGCCCCGTCCGCACCATCACCAAGGCCGACGCGCATGTGGTGATGGAGATCGACGGGGCGTCGCCCCTGGAAGCGCTGAAGGCCGATATCGGCCCGGAACTGGCCGGTGATCTGCGCCGCATCGGCGGGCTGATCATGGCGGGGCTGCCCATTCGCGGCGATGACCGGGGCGACCGGCTGGTCCGCGACCTGACGGCCATCGACCTGGAACGCGGCTGGATCGCCATCGGGGAGAATGTCAGCGATGGCCAACCCATCCAGTTCTGCCGCCGCGATGCCGATGCGGCCGAGGCGGATATGGTCCGCATGCTGGAGGGGCTGAAGCGCCGCCTGGGCGGCGATGCGCCCAAGGCCGGGATCTATGTCACCTGCGTGGCGCGGGGTGCCCGGCTGTTCGGCAGGGAGGGGGTGGAAACCGACCTGATCCGCCGGCATCTGGGTGATTTCCCCTTGACCGGCTTTTTCGCCGGCGGGGAAATCTCCAACGCCCAGCTTTACGGCTATACCGGCGTGCTGGTCCTGTTCGGGTGAAATGGCTTTCGCATTCTGACGAGCAATTGGCGCTGCCCCCGACGTCTATGCCATCCGCCTGGCGGTTACCCGTCTGGTTGCAGGCGCGCGTGGCATGGTCGATGGCAATATGGGGATGATTTTCCCGTCCGCCGCCAAGGATCATGCCATGCCGCCCCTCCGCCACCATTCCGTCCTGGCCGGCCTGTTCGCCCTTCTGGTCATGGCGATGGGGGCACCGGCCGACACACTGCCGGTCGGTGCCAAATATGTGGCCCTGGGCAGTTCCTATGCTTCGGGACCGGGCCTGCCCCCTTACGTGGCGGATGCGCCGGCCCGCTGCGGCCGCTCCACCCGCAACTATGCCCATCTGCTGGCGGCCAGACGCAGCCTGACGCTGGTCGATGCCACCTGTTCCGGGGCCACGACGGCGGCCGTGCTGGTCGGGTGGAACGAGCTGCCGGCGCAGGTGGAGGCAGTGGATGCCGACACGCGGCTGGTCACCGTCACCATCGGCGGCAACAATCTGCGCTATATCGGCAATCTGATGTCGCAATCCTGCCTGAACCTGGCGGCGCGCACGGGCGGGCCGACGGACAAATGCGTCAAGGGCGTGGAACTGAAGGATGGCGACCTGGAAGCCGCCTATCAGGCCATGCGCGCGGTGGCCGATGCGGTGCGCCGGCGGGCGCCGTCGGCCCTGCTGATCTTCGTCGATTATTCGGTCGTTCTGCCGCCCACGGGCATCTGTGCCGCCACGCCGCTGACCCCGAAACAGGCTGACCAGGGGCGCAAGGTGGCCGACCAGCTGGCCCTGGTCACCGCGCGCGTGGCCAGCGACAGTGGCGCCCTGCTGGTGAAGGCATCCAGCCTGTCGGCGGGGCATGATGCCTGCGCCGCCGATCCCTGGATGACAGGGTATCCCGGCCCACCGGGGACATTGGCCTATCACCTGACGGCAGACGGCATGGCGGCCGTGGCGCGGGGGCTGGACGGCGCCTTGGACATTGTCGCAGGCCCCGCCCCACACTGACGCCGGCCGGATGTTCCTGTTTTGTTGATGCATGGCGGTGCGAAGTCCCTATACTCCGCGCCCATGAGCGAGATCGTTCCCTTTCGCCGGCCCGGTGCCGCTTCGGCGTCGGATGCGGTGGCACCGTTGCGCACGGCCCCGCCGCGCCTGCTGCTGCCCGATGCGCCGGCCATCGTGGTGGGGGCACGCGGCGTCACCTGGATGACGCCCGATGGCGAGGTGGAGCTGATCCCGCATGACGAGGCGGCCTATCGCCTGCGTCACCAGAACGTGATCCTGGCCCATGCCCGCGCCGTGGGGCGGCGGTTGAAGACGGAGCGGCTGGCCGATCCGTTCGACGTGCTGGAACTGTTCGCCTTCGTGCGGCCCGCCCGCTTCTGTCTGCCCACGCCCAAGGGGTTGGCCGAGGCCACGGGGCAGCCGGTGCCGGGCGATCCGGAGGCGGAGGCCCTGTCGCTGATCGACAGTGCCTCCGCGCTCTTGTCGGAACTGGCGGAGAACAACCGGCCGGAGCCCGATGGCGAGAAACGCAAGCAGCCGCGCGAGCGATCGGACGCCGCCGGCATCGGCTGGTTCATGGGGCAGGCCGGCTGGTCCTGGGCGCCGTCGGTGATGGCGGCGCTGGGCCTGCCGCACGGGCCGGGCGACGGGCGGGCGCGGCGTGGGTTGATGATCTGGAACCACCTGAAGGAATGGCAGGCCGAGGCGCCGGAGCCGCCGCCCGGCCATATCCCGGTGGAACCTGCGGAGGCGCGCTGGCGTCTGGCCGAACTGGTGGGCAGCGGGGCGGCGGCGGAGCCCCGGCCGCAGCAGGCCGATTATGCCAGTGCCGTCTCCACCGCCTTCACGCCGCGCGATGAACAGGGCGTGCCGCGCGTCGTGCTGGCGGAGGCCGGGACGGGCGTCGGCAAGACATTGGGCTATCTGGCGCCGGCCACGGTCTGGGCGGAGAAGAATAACGGTCCCGTTTGGATATCAACCTATACGAGACAGTTGCAGCAGCAGATCGACAAGGAACTGGACCGGCTGCATCCCGACCCGGCGGTGAAGGCCAAGCGGGTGGTGGTGCGCAAGGGGCGGGAGAATTACCTGTGCCTGCTGAACCTGGAGGAAGCGGCCAATATCGCCCATACCCAGCCGGCCTATGCCAGTGCCATCGGCCTGATGGCGCGCTGGGCGGCGGCGACCCGTGACGGCGACATGGCCGGCGGCGATTTTCCCGGCTGGCTGGTCGATATATTGGGCAAGGGTCGCACGCTGGGGCTGGCCGACCGGCGGGGGGAATGCGTTTATAATGCCTGCGCCCATTATACCCGCTGCTTCATCGAGAAATCGGTCCGCCGCGCCCGCAAGGCCGACATCGTCGTCGCCAACCATGCGCTGGTCATGGTGCAGGCCGCACTGGGTGGCGGAGACGATGCCTATGTGCCCACGCGGTACGTGTTCGATGAGGGGCATCATGTGTTCGACGCCGCCGACAATGCCTTCGCCGGGCATCTGACGGCAGCGGAAGCGGCCGAGCTGCGCCGCTGGTTGTTGGGCGCGGAAGTATCGGGTCGCAGCCGGGCGCGGGGCCTGCGCCGCCGGGTGGAGGACCTTGTCGGTGGTGACAAGGCATCGCTGGAACTTTTGCAGGAGATTCAGCAAGCGGCCCAAATCCTGCCCGGGGAGGCCTGGTCGCAGCGCATCCATGGCGGGGAGACCAAGGGGCCGCTGGAGGCGTTCCTGGTGGCCGTGCGCGGTCAGGTCTATGCCCGCGCCCAGGGCGTGGACAATCCCTACAGCCTGGAGACCGATTGCAAGCCGGTGGCCGACGGCATGCTGGATCTGGCCGACGACCTGGACATCGCGCTCTTAAAGCTGGCCACGCCGCTGGAGAAGCTGGCCGACCGGCTGGTCGAGATGCTGGACGAGGAAAGCGACGAGCTGGAGGCCGAAACCCGCCGCCGCATGGACAGTGTGGCGCGGGCCTGCAAGCGCCGGGCGCAGAACGAAGTCAATGGCTGGCGTCTGATGTTGCAAAGCCTGAAGGCCGAGACGCCGCGCAAATTCGTCGACTGGTTCGGGGTGGAACGGCTGGAGGGGCGCGACTTCGATCTGGGCATGTATCGCCACTGGGTGGACCCCACCATCCCGTTCGCCGACACGGTGGGCACCGCCGCCCATGGTCTGGTCCTGACCAGCGCCACCCTGACCGACGGTACCGGCGATGTGGAACAGGATTGGCAGGCGGCCCACCTGCGCACCGGCACCGTCCATATGGGTGCGCTGCCGTTGCGCGCCGCCGTGCCCAGCCCCTTCGACTATGCCAGCCAGACGCGCGTGCTGGTGGTCAATGATGTGCGCAAGGATGATCTGGGGCAGGTGGCGGCGGCTTACCGCGAGCTGTTCCTGGCCGCGGGCGGCGGCGGCCTGGGCCTGTTCACCGCCATCCAGCGGCTGCGCGGCGTGCATGAGCGCATCGCCGAGCCGCTGGAGGAAGCGGGTATTCCATTGCTGGCCCAGCATCTGGACGGCATGGATGTGCCGACCCTGGTCGATATCTTCCGGGGAGAGGAGGATGCCTGCCTGCTGGGCACCGATGCGGTGCGCGACGGGGTCGATGTGCCGGGCCGGTCCCTGCGCCTGATCGTCTTCGACCGCGTGCCCTGGCCCCGGCCCGATATCCTGCACAAGGCGCGGCGTAATTATTTCGACAAGATCGCCGCACGGCGCGGCTTTGACGACATGATCACCCGCCTGCGCCTGCGTCAGGCGTTCGGCCGGCTGGTACGCCGCGCCGATGATCAGGGGGTGTTCGTGCTGCTGGACCCGATGATGCCGTCACGTCTGGTCGGCGCCTTCCCCGAGGGGGTAGAGGTGCGCAAGGTCGGTCTGGCCGAGGCCGTGCGGGTGACGCGGGGGTTCTTGCAGCCGTAGGTTATGGCTTGCGCGAAAAGGCCGCGGCGCCACGCATCTGCCGTTCCAGGTCCCGGATGCGTTCGGCCTGCTTGGCCTGCCGGCGCTGTTCGTCCGATTGGCCTTCCGTCGTCACGATCCGCCGGTTGCCGTCCTCTTCCCGATCACCATTGTCCATACCACTGTCCCACCCGAAAATACCCCCGCCACGGATCAAGTTTCAGTCAGCTTGCCGGGGGTGGCAATCCGCCTCATTCACATGGCTGGCGTCAAAGTGTCGCGGAGCCGACACCGAACCGCAACAAACAGATGCACACATAAAGATATCTTTATGCTTGCCCCATATCGCTCCGCCTGATACATCCTGCGCCAGATGCGGCAGCCATCATGGCCTGCCGCTGGTTGCGTTTTCGTAAACCCCATTGGGGTCGCGCCCCGGCGCGACAGGGAGCCATCATGACCGCCTTCACCGATTTCAAGGTCGCCGACATCTCGCTGGCCGGCTGGGGCCGCAAGGAAATCACCATCGCCGAGACCGAGATGCCGGGCCTGATGGCCCTGCGTGCGGAATATGGCGCGTCCAAGCCGCTGGCCGGTGCCCGCATCGTCGGCTGCCTGCACATGACCATCCAGACCGCCGTGCTGATCGAGACGCTGACGGCCCTGGGCGCCACCGTGCGCTGGTCGTCGTGCAACATCTTCTCCACCCAGGATCAGGCCGCCGCCGCCATTGCCGCCGCCAACATCCCGGTCTTCGCCTGGAAGGGCGAGACGGAGGAGGAGTTCTGGTGGTGCATCGAGCAGACGCTGCGCAGTGCCGATGGCTGGACCCCCAACATGATCCTGGACGATGGCGGCGACGTCACCCAGATCATGCACGACAAGTATCCGGAAATGCTGGCCGAGATTAAGGGCCTGTCGGAAGAGACCACCACCGGCGTGCATCGCCTGTACGAGATGGTCAAGGCCGGCACGCTGAAGGTCCCCGCCATCAACGTCAATGACAGCGTCACCAAGTCGAAGTTCGACAACCTGTATGGCTGCCGCGAGTCGCTGGTGGACGGCATCAAGCGCGCCACCGACGTGATGATCGCCGGCAAGGTCGCCGTCGTCGCCGGCTATGGCGATGTGGGCAAGGGTTCCGCCGCCTCGCTGCGCACCCAGGGTGCCCGCGTCCTGGTGACGGAGATCGACCCGATCAACGCCCTGCAGGCCGCCATGGAAGGCTATCAGGTCGTCACCATGGAAGACGCCGCCCCCGTCGGCGACATCTTCGTGACCGCCACCGGTAACGTGGATGTGATTACCCAGGATCACATGCGCGCCATGAAGGACCGCGCCATCGTCTGCAACATCGGCCATTTCGACAGCGAGATCCAGATCGCTTCCCTGCAGAACTACAAGTGGGAAGAGGTCAAGCCGCAGGTCGACGAGGTCGTGTTCCCCGACGGCAAGCGCCTGATCGTCCTGGCCAAGGGCCGCCTGGTCAACCTGGGCTGCGCCACCGGCCACCCCAGCTTCGTGATGTCCGCCAGCTTCACCAACCAGGTGCTGGCCCAGATCGAGCTGTGGCTGAACCATGCCAAGTACGAAAACAAGGTCTATGTGCTGCCCAAGCACCTGGACGAGAAGGTGGCCCGCCTGCACCTGGACAAGATCGGCGCCAAGCTGACCGTGCTGTCCGAGAAGCAGGCCGAGTACATCGCCGTGCCGGTGGCCGGTCCGTTCAAGCCGGATCATTACCGCTACTGATATCGGCCCTTTTCGGGCTGATAAGCGAACCCCCGCCGGGCGACCGGCGGGGGTTTTGTTTTATGGCTTGGGTAGGAAGGTGAAATCCACGCCTTGGCGCCAGTCGATGCCGGGCTTGTAGATGCCCAGCGTCACCATCTGCCTGGTGAATTCTTCCCAGCGTTCGGGCGTCATCACCCCGATACCCCGCGTCAGCGCATCGCCGCTTTCCACCAACCCATAGGCGATCATCTTGTCGCGCGCGAAGGCCAGCGCCTCATCGTCCATTTCCGGATTGTCGCGTTTGATCAGGGCATTGGCGGCGGTGGGGTCGCCGTGGAGATACTGTTTCCAGCCTTCGATCGACGCTTCCACGAAGGCGCGCACGATTTCCGGGCGTTTGGACGCCAGTTCCTTGCGCACCATGATCGTGGCGGCATAGGACAGGTAGCCGTCATCGGCCAGCAGGAAGACCTTGGGTTTGGCTCCGCCCTTCAGCGCCGTCAGCGGTTCCGAGGTCGCATAGCCCTGCTGGATGGCGCCCTTGTTCACCAGGAACGGGGCGATGTTGAAGGTGTATTTGCGGATCTGCGCATCCTCGAACCCGTAGCGGGATTTCAGGTAGCGCCAGATCGTGTGCACCGTGGGATCGCCGATGGCGATGGGCTTGCCCTTCATGTCGGCCAGATTGTTCACGTCCGGC
The DNA here is from genome assembly GCF_048066115.1 of Niveispirillum sp. KHB5.9. NCBI lineage: Bacteria > Pseudomonadati > Pseudomonadota > Alphaproteobacteria > Rhodospirillales > Azospirillaceae > Niveispirillum > Niveispirillum sp. KHB5.9. The sequence continues at coordinate 412,312 of NZ_JBLTYX010000003.1, forward strand.
CGGTCGTGCGACATCAGGATCACGGGGTCCTTCTGGAACAGGGCGGCCACTGTCACCACGGGGGCACCCGCCTCCACCAGATTCAAGGTGAAATAGCCGTTGGACCCCATGGCGGCATCGATGGCGCCGGCGGCCAGCAATTGCTGCGGGTCCATGCCCACACCGCCCTGGCGCAGGGTGACGTCCAGGCCGCGCGCCTTGTAAAGCCCGGCGGCCAATGCCTGATAGAAGCCGCCATGTTCGGCCTGGGCGCGCCAGTCGGTGGCGAAAACCAGCTTCTCCTGCGCGCTTGCCGGCAGGACCAGGGCGGCAAGACCCAGACAGAGCAATGCGAATTGACGGCGCAGCATTCAAGGTCCCCCGGCCATTTGATCCTCCCCAACTTACGGGAGGGGCCGGGCAGGGTGCAAGTTACTGCCCGCCGCCGTTGGCCCCGCCGCTCTTGGCGCGATAGGCACGCAGTTGCACGTTGAAGCGTTCGGCGAAGATCTGCATGGCAGTGACGGTCAGGTCATACTGCTGGATCAGCGCCAGATATTCCTGGCCGGAGATGCGGTTCAGCGAGGCCTTGACCAGCTTGTCCAGGCAGACATTGAAGGCTTCCGATTCCGTGACATAGGTCTTCACGGCCACCTGCGCCTCGCGCATCTGCGCATCGGTGGCGGTCTTGCCATCGGGCAGCTTGCCCGGCGCCTTGGGGCGGGTGCAGCCCGGGGCGGCAGCCGCAGCGGCCTTGGCCCGTTCATCCTGCTGCTTCACCACGTCGCCCATGGTCGGCATGTTGGCGGCAGAGGGCAGCTGCACCGACGGGGCGGCCTGCGTGGCCGGGCGGGCGGGTTGCTCGGCCTGTTTGACGATATCGCCCATGGTGGGGCCGACAGGGCGCGCGGTGTCCTGATTGGCGGCCAGCGCCGGCAGGACGGTCAGCGTCAGGGAAGCGGCGAACAGGGAACGGATCAGCAGGGACATGGGACGCGAACGCTCCAGCGCGGGGCCTAACTATGGTCGCGGAGTTAGGCACAGCGCGCGCCGGCTTGCAAGCGGCGGAAATGCCCTTTCATCGCCCCAAACCCGTGCTAAACAGCGCATACAGGTTTCGGGGATGGGTTTTCGAATGATCGGCGTGTTTGATTCGGGTCATGGCGGGCTGACGGTGCTGCGCGCCCTGCATCAAAGCCTGCCCGCGCACGATTTCCTTTATCTGGGCGACCATGCCGACGCGCCCTATGGCGACCGTCCGCCGGAAGAGATCTACCACCTGACCCTGGCCGGCATGTCGCGCCTGTTCGAACGCGGCGCGCGGCTGATCATCGTCGCCTGTAACACCGCCTCGGCCGTGGCGCTGCGCCGGCTGCAACAGACTTGGCTGGACCATGCCTGGCCCGGACGCCGCGTGCTGGGTGTGCTGGTGCCCATGGTAGAGGCGGTGACGGGTGTGCCCTGGATGGCGGACGTGGCCGCCAGCCGTCAGGCGGGGGAGGCGCGGACCATCGGCATCTTCGCCACCAGCCGCACGGTGGATAGCGGCGCCTATCCGCGCGAGATCGCGGCGCGGGCGCCGGAGGTAAGGGTGGTGCAGCAGGCCTGCCCCGAACTGGTCCCGCTGATCGAACATGACGCGTCGCGTATCCAGCTTGAGGATGCGGTGCGCCGCTATGTCGATGGGCTGATGATCCAGCTGGACGGGGTGGTGCCGCAGGCGGTGATGCTGGGCTGCACCCATTATCCGCTGGTGGCCGACCTGTTCATCGCCAACCTGCCGGCGGGGGTGGAAGTGCTGTCGCAACCCGACCTGACGGCCAAGAGCCTGCGCGCCTATCTGGACCGCCACCCGGAATTCGACCAGCCCGGCCGGGGTGAGGTGAAATTCATCACCACCGGCGATGCGGACCGGATCACCACACTCGCCACCCGCTTCTTCGGCAAGCCGGCCCGGTTCGAGCGGGTGTGACGTTCTTTCGCCCTATCCCGCTTGCGGGAGAGGGAGGGACCCAAGCCGGATGGCTTGGGAGGGAGAGGGAACAACGCCGGATGTTCGGCTGCCACCCTCTCCCTCCCCCATCAAAGGGGGAGGGCAGGGTAGAGAGGGCGCATTCACTTCCCGAACCGGTAACTCACCTCCACAATCCCGTGATCCTCGGCACTGTCATGCAGGGTGAAGCCCAGGTCGCGGCACAGGCCCAGCATCCCGGCATTCTCCCGCAGCACCTCGCCGAACACCTCATGGATGCCACGGCTTTGCGCATAGGCCAGGATCTCGCGCATCAGGCGCGACCCCAGGCCCTTGCCCTTCATGTCGCTGCGCACCAGCACGGCATATTCGGCCCGTTCATTGTCTGGATCGGCGGTGATGCGGACCACGCCGAAGATCGGGCCGGGCTGGTCATCCTGCATCTGGTCCGTCGGGATGGCGACCAGCGCCATTTCCCGGTCATAGTCGATCTGGGTCAGGCGGGCCGCCATCTGGTGCGACAGGCGGCGCAGCGGCGCGAAGAAGCGCAGGCGCAGATCCTCCACACTGGTGGCGGCGATCATGTCATGGATGGCCGGTTCATCCTCCGGCCGGATGGGGCGGACCAGGAATTCCCGGCCGGACCGCAGCTGGATGCTGTGCGCCAGCTTCTTAGGGTATGCCCGGATGGCCAGCCGTTTCAGCGACCGTTCGGTCAGCGGCTTCACCTTGATGCGGCCATCCAGGGCCAGCACCCCGGCCTCGTCGGCATAGAGCGGGTTGATGTCCAGCTCGCTGATTTCCGGGAAATCGATGATCAGCTGGCTGACCTTGGTCATGGCCAGCGCCACGGCATCCAGGTCAGCACAGGCCATGTGGCGGTACCCGCGCAGCAGCTTGTAGATGCGGGTGCGCGCCATGGCCTCATGCGCCAGGTTCATGTTGAGCGGCGGCAGGGCCAGGGCCTTGTCGTCCAGCACCTCCACAGCCACACCGCCGGCCCCGAACAGGATGACGGGCCCGAACAGCGCATCATCCACCATGCCCAGGATCAGTTCCTGGGCACCCGGCCGGTGCGCCATTTCCTGCACCGTATAGCCTTCGATCCGAGCCTCGGGCATGGCGCTCCGGATGCGCTCATGCATGGCCTCGGCCTCCGCCCAGACCTGGGTCGGCAGCAGGTTCAGCGATACCCCGCCCATGTCCGACTTGTGGGTGATGTCGTGGGACAGGATCTTCAGGGCGATGCGCCCGCCGATGCGCTTGGCCGCCCGTTCCGCTTCCGCCGGGGTGGCGGCGATCACGGTCTGCACGCAGGGGATGCCATAGGCGCGCAAGACCTCCTTGGCCTCGAACTCCGACAGCCAGCCGCGCCCTTCGGCCAGGGCCTGGTCGATGATCGGGCGGACGGCGGCCATATCCACATCGAACTGTTCCGGCACGCTGGCCGGCATTTCCATCAGCAGTTCCTGGTTGCGCTTGTACTGCACCAGATGCAGGAAGGCGCGGACCGCCTGGTTGGGCGTCTGGTAATGCGGGATGCGGGCCTGGTCCAGCAGTTTGCGCGACGGTGCCGCCTGCTGTTCGCCCAGCCAGCTGGCCAGCACGGGCAGCTTGCGCCCGCCGCCGGCCCGGCTGTTCTGGTCGCGCACCAGATCGGCCACGGCCTGGGCGGCATCGCGCCCGTCGGCCACCGCCGTGGGGCAGTTCAGCACCAGCACGCCGTCGATGTTCTTGTCGGCCATGACCAGTTTCAGCGCGTCGGCGTAACGCTTGCCGTCGGCATCGCCGATAATATCCACCGGGTTGTCATGGCTCCAGGTCGGCGGCAGCACCTTGGACAGGCCCTCCAGCGTCTCCGGCGCCAGCTTGGCCAGCTTGCCGCCGCCGGCGATCAGCGTATCGGTGGCCAGCACGCCCACGCCACCGCCATTGGTGACGATGGCCAACCGGTCGCCACTGATCTGCACACCGGTGGCCAGCGTCTCCACCGCGGCGAACAACTCGTCCAACTCCCCCACGCGCAGCATGCCGGCGCGGCGGAAGGCGGCGTCATAGACGGCATCGGCCCCGGCGAGCGCACCGGTATGCGAACTGGCGGCGCGCGACCCTTCCTCGCTGCGCCCGGCCTTGATGACGATCACCGGCTTGGACCGGGCGGCGGTGCGGGCGGCGGACATGAATTTGCGCGCACTGGTGATGGCTTCCACATAAAGCAGGATGGCCCGCACCGACCCGTCCTGGGCCAGGTAATCCAGCATGTCGCCGAAATCCACGTCGGCCTTGGACCCCAGCGAGACGAGGTGGGAGAAGCCGATGCCGCGCGGCGTGGCCCAGTCGACGATGCTGGTGACCACGGCTCCCGACTGCGCCACCAGGGCGATGTCGCCCTTCAGCGGCGGCACATGGCAGAAGCTGGCATTCAGCCCCTGGCCCGGCACCATGATGCCGAGGCAGTTCGGCCCGATGATGCGCAGCAGATGCGGGCGCGCGGCGTCCAGCACGGCCTGCTGCAACTTCTTGCCCTCTTCCCCCATCTCGCCGAAACCGGCGGTGATGACCACGGCGGCCTTGGTGCCGCGTGCGCCCAGCTCGGCGATCAGGCCCGGCACCGTGGCGGGCGGGGTGGCGATGATCGCCAGCTCCGGTGTGATCGGCAGGTCGGAAACCGATGGGTAGGCCAACACCCCCTCGATCGACCGTTCGCGCGGGTTCACCGGCATGATCGGCCCGTCGAACCCGGCATTGAACAGGTTGCGGGCCACCACCTGGCCCACCGATTTCTCCCGCCGGCTGGCCCCGATCAGGGCGACCGATGCGGGCTTGAACAGGCTGTTCAGGTTGCGGATGGTCATGGGGGCTCCTCGGGCTACGGGGTCATGCCACCCCGGCAGCATGCCAGGAAGCGGCGCCACCATAAACCGCGACCAAGGACGGGCGATGACATGGGTCAATCGCCCGCATCATTCACCCACGGTTTACATCCTAAGCGGGTGCATTAACTAAGAAATGCCGTGCCAATACCCGGAAAACGGGTTATCTGGCTTATGACCAATCACCTAACGCTTCGGGAGTATGGGATATGGGCGGCACCACTTTCTCCTTCGGGTACAAGAGTTCCGACGTGGACCAGGGCGGCTTCTTCGTGCAGGCCAGCGTGGCCGGCAGCGCGCCGCACACGTTCCAGTTGGATAGCGGTTCCTGCGGCATGATCATCGGGCAGAACTATCTGCCCTCGAACCTGAACCTGAACGACTATCCCTGCTTCGGGCCGGGCCAGATGCATTACCTGCCGTCGAACAATATCCGGTCGGGCACCTGGTACTTCCTGCCCATCAGCCTGATCGACACGCCCTCGGGCAAAACCATCGACAGCAACTGCATGGTGCTGGTCATCAACGATCCGGCCGATTTCGGCGGTGGCATGATGGGCGTGGCGGCGCAGGCCTCCTACCCGGCCTACAACGCGCTGTTGAACGCCTATGTCACGGTGGATGACCAGAAGCAGCCGCTGACGCAGAGCTTCGTGCTGACGCAGCAGGCGGCGATCATCGGCGCCGACCATACCGATCTGGGCTTTCCGGGCTTCCATTATGTGCAGCTGGTGACGCCGACGGAGCTCCCGCTGGAACCGGCCCAGACCAACCAGGTGCCCATGAACTGGCAGTCCAGCCCGATCTGGTCACCGCCGCAGACCACGTTGACCCTGAAGGGCAGCGGTGAGGCACAGCCAGCCAGCGCCAGCGCCAATTTCATGATGGATACCGGCATCAACCAGATGCTGATGGTGGCGCCTGACAGCTTCATCCCGGCCAATGCGCTGGAAAGCGGCACCGGGCAGCGGCAGTTCGTGCCCAATATCGGCACGCAGATCGGCATCGAGCTGCTGGGACTGGGCGGTGCGCAGCTGCTGTCCTATACGTTCACGGTGGACAGCCCGGCGGCAACGACCCCGCCGGAGACGCCGGCGGATGTGGTCTATCTGGGCCAGTCGACCAACGCGGCCGATCCCTACAAGGTGAATGTCGGCATCCACCCGCTGCGCAGCCATCTCTACATGTACGACTACGCCGCCGGCCTGATCGGCTTCGCCCCCATCGCGTGAACGGGCGGTGACGAAGCCTACCGGCCCTGTCACCCGGATCGGGCAGGGCCGGAGCGGATCAGAACAGCAGCGTTTCCGGATCGGGCATGGGCCGGTCGTCGATGGCTTTCAGCAGGCTGTTGATCGACCGGATCAGCCACCAGATGCTGACGATGAAGATGACCAGCACGCCGATGAAGATGAAGGTGGTGACGAAGCCGATGCACAGGCCCAGCACGCCCAGCCAGAAACCGCGGATGTAATAGGTGAAATGCGTCTCCCACAGGGTGCCGCGTACGTCTGCCCGCTTCAGATAGGCGATGATCACACCGATCAGGCCGAAACCCACGATGGTCAGCAGGTTGATGATCACCACCAGCATGCGCGCGCTTCTGTGCCGCCCCTCGTCCGAATAATCCATGGCTTACCCCTACTTGTCCTGGTTGCAAGCCGCCATGGAAACCTTTTGCGACCGGCGATGCAAGTGGGGCCTTGCCGTCACCAGTAGCCGCCATTGTCCGGCCCCCAGTTGCTGGCGGACCCCAGGATGGCCAGATCCGTGGGCGGGGCATCGGGGACGCCGCCATCCAGGCTGTAGGCCAACCGCCCCTCCGCCCTTCCATTGGTGATGAAATGCCGGACCAGGGCGGCATGGTCCAGGCCGAAGGCGGCGAACAGGTCGCCATTCAGGGCGGCATAGGCCTCGGCACTGAAGCCCAGCGTGGCCCGTCCCTCCGCCCTGCCATTATTGATGAAATGCGCCACCAGCGCCTGTTCGTTCAACCCGAAGGCGGCGAACAGGTCGGGGTTCAGGGCGGCATAGGCCTCCGCATCGAAGCCGGATGCCAGCCGCCCCTCGCCGTTGCCATGGAACATGTAATGTTCGACCAGCACCTGGCGGCTCAGCCCGAAGGCGTTGAACAGGTCGGGGTTAAGGGCCGCATAGGCGACCGCGTCGAACCCGTCCGCCGGCCGCCCCTCATAAACGCCGTTGCCGATGTAATGCTGGCGCAGCGCCGCTTCGTTCAGCCCGAACAGGCGGTACAGGTCCGGGTTCTGCGCGGCATAGGCCTCCGCATCGAAACCCTGGGCGATGCGCCCTTCTGCCCTGCCATTGGTGATGTAATGCGACAGCAGGCGCGCATCGTCGCCGCCGAAGAACCGGTCCAGGTCGCCATTCATGGCGCGATAGGCCGACAGGCTGAAATCCGCCTGGAAATCATCGTTCAGCACGGTGAAGGCGTTGCGGGCGCTGTCGCCGCCGGTGGTCAGCAGGGCGCCTTGTACCGTGCTGACTGTGCCGATGATGCGGGCATCCGTTCCCCGTACCGTATCGCCCAGCTCGTAAGGCACCCTGATCAATGTGCTGGTCGCCCCGGCGGCGATGGTGAAGCTGCCGGTGAACAGGGGCGTGGAGGCGCTTTCCGCCTGGGCGGTGAAGGTGAAGCGCACCGGTTCCGCCGCGACAGTGGACAGGTTCACGGTATAGAGCAGGTTCAGCGGTGTGGCATTCGTCGTGGGCATGCCGACCACCCGCCCATCGACGATGATCGGCGTATCGCCCCGGTTGCCCTCCGGCGCGTAGCCGCCATCGATGGTCAGGATGGGGACATTGGTGGTGGCGACCGTCACCACCCGGTCGGCAAATTGCAGCCTTTCCACCCCGACCAGGATGTCGGTGCCATCCACCCCGCCGCCATGGCGGACCGTCGTGATGCCATTGATGGTGGTGACGGTGTAGGTGGTGGAATTGCCACTGAAGAGCGCCGTGTCGGTGCCGGCCCCGCCATAAAGCCGGTCATTGCCGCCCCCGCCGGTCAGCGTGTCGTCGCCCCCCTCTCCGAACAGGCGGTTGACCCCGACATTGCCGCGCAGGATATCGCCGGCCGATCCGCCGAACAGGTCGGATGCGGTGCTGCCGTCGGTCTCGCGCGTCACGGCACTGGTCTGGGTGGCCAGCACGATGTCGGCGGGTGTGATAAGGCCGCGATCAGTGCGCAGCGCCACTCCGCCGCCCACATCCCAGGGCAGGGTGCTGCGGATGAAGGTGGTGGCCACGCCGTTGACCCGCGCCGATTCGGCCAGCAGCAGGAAGGTCTCGAAACTGCTGATGCCCAGGGCGGACAGGTCCAGCCGGTCGCTGCCCGGCGTGAAGTCGGTGATGACGTCGCGCCCGTCCATATAGGTGATGATGAAACTGTCGCGCCCCGCCCCGCCGACCATCGTGTCATTGTTGCCGCTATAGATCGGGCTGCCCTGGTCCATCAGCACATCATCGCCATCCCCGCCCAGCAGCCGTTCCGATACGGCCCCGCCGATCAGCGTGTCATTGCCCGCCGCCCCGATCAGCCCGCCATTGCCGCCGCTGGACACCAGCTGCCGTCCCGGCTGGTCGGCGGCATAGGTGAAATCATCGGCGCGCAGCCGATCGCGGGTGATGTTCAGGCTGAGCAGGGTGTTGCCGACATTGAAGGTGCCGTTGGTGCCCGGCGTCAGCCCCATGATGGTGCGCAGCATGTCGAAGCTGGCGATGCCCATGGCGGAGATGTCGATCTTGTCCAGCCCCTGCTGGAAATCCACGATGGTGGTGGTGGCCGGGGAGTTGAGGTCGGCCAGCACGAAAATGTCGCGCCCCAGCCCGCCAGACATCGTCTCCTGCCCGCCGCCGGAATAGAGGATGTCGTCCCCCTGTTCGCCGAACATGCGCTCGGCGAAGGTGCCGCCATGCAACCGGTCATTGGCCCGCCCGCCGAACAGGTCGGTCTGGAACCCGCCATAAAGCTCCAGCGGCGTGGTGATGTTGGCGAAGATGAAATCGGCCGGCACCACCCGCGACCGTTCCACGCCGTCGAACACCAGTGTGGTCTGTCCGCCGCGCATCAGGTTGATGGCCGAACTGTCGGTGCCGTTATAGTCGGAATTGAACAGGAAGCTGACGGCATTCCAGCTGCCGATACCATAGGCGGTGAGGTCGATCTTGTCGGTGCCCGGCGTGAAATCCAGGATGCGGTGGGTGCTGAACCCGCCGGCCGCTGCCGGGACGAAGACATCCTGTCCCGCCCCGCCGCGCGCATCATCGAACCCGCCGCGCAGCACCAGCCGGTCATTGCCGGCCCCGCCGATCATGCTGTCATCGCCCAGGCTGCCATCCAGCGTGTCGTTGCCCGACCCGCCCACCAGATCGTCCGGTCCGGTCCCTCCAACCAAGTTGCGGGCACCACTATCGGCCGCGAACACGAAATCGGCAGCGGTCAGGGTGGAGAGCGGCCGGTTGATGATCAGCGCGGCGTAACCGTTGGTGGCGCGCAGTTCGAACCGCGTATTGTCCGCACTCTCCTCCCGCAGGAACAGGCGGGCGGTGGCGAAGTCGCTGATGCCGGTCGCCGACAGGTCGATCCGGTCCTCACCCTGGGTGAAGTCGGTGATCACCGACGGAGGTGCGAAATAATCCTGGCCCTCGGCCCGTGGCACGAACAGGTCGCGGCCCGCTCCGCCGGTCAGCGTGTCGAACGACCCGCCGATCAGCACATCGTCGCCCGCCTCCCCGAACAGCGCGTCCCAGCCTTCCCCACCCACCAGCGTGTCATTGCCGGCCCCGCCGCGCAGGGTATCGTTGCCGCCGCCGCCATGGATGCTGTCATGCGCGGCGTCCCCTGTCAGGGCTTCGGGATTGCTCCCGCCGATGATGCTGGCCAATGCCGCCTCCCCATCTGCTGGACGCCGCCTTTGGCGCCATCCTCTAAACGGGATTATGGCGGACGGGGGCGAGTCAAAGCCGTGACAACGGCCCTGCAGGCAGCAAAAAGGCCGGGCGTCGCCGCCCGGCCCATGCGGAAATGCGCGTGATACCAGATCCCGGTGAGTGAAGCTCATCGGGATCTGGTACGGCGGCGACTGCCGCCGCGCCGCACGTGCGGCGTAGCCAAGCCGCCGGATGGCGGCGCTGGCGATTGAAGCCCGGTGATCGGTTACGATCACCGGGACACGGTATGAATGGTTGGGTCAGAACCCGTCATCCAGCAGGCCCAGCAGGGCCATGGGGCCGCGGCAGGGGTGGAATTCTCGGTGAAGGCCGGCCGTCCCTCCGCCTTGCCATTGCTGATATAGTGGCTGATCAGGGCGCTGTGGTTCAGCCCGAAGGCGCTGAACAGATCGGGGTTCAGGGCCGCATAGGTTTCCGCATCGAACCCGTCGACCGGACGGCCCTCGGCCCGGCCGTTCTTGATGTAATGGTCGATCAGGCTGGCCGCGTTCAGACCGAAAGCCCGGTACAGGTCGCCGTTCTGGGCGGCATAGGCCTCGACATCGAAGCCCGTGGCCACCCGTCCTTCCGCCCGGCCGTTGCTGATATAATGGCTGATCAGGGTGGCATGGTTGGTACCGAACGCGGTGAACAGGTCGGGGTTCAGCGCGGCATAGGCATCGGCATCGAACCCTTCGGCCAGCCGTCCCTCCGCCTTGCCATTCGTGCGGTAATGGCTGGCCAGGGCATCGGCATTCAGACCGAAGGCAGTGTAAAGGTCGGGATTCAGTGCCGCATAGGCCTCGGCGTCGAACCCGCTGGTGGCCCGGCCTTCCGCCTTGCCGTTGGTGATGTAATGGCGGACATAGGCGGCGTCATCGGTGCCGAAAGCGGATATCAGGTCGGGGTTCAGGGCGCGGTAGGCGGCGAGTGTGAAGGCGGCGGCGCTATCATCGTCCAGGATTTTTCCAGTGGCACTGATCGTGCCACCGATATTGCCACCACCGACCAGGGTGGCTCCGCTGACATTCGACAGGGTCAGGATGACGGTCTCGTCCGCCTCCGCCTTGGTGTCGCCGCTCACCAGCACCTCGATGGTGGCAGAGGTCGCACCGGCTGCGATGGTGATGGCATGGTTCACAAAGCTATAGTCACTGCCCGCCATCGCTGTGCCACCCGACCTGTGCGCCGTGAAGGTGACAGGTGCGAACGATGCCTCCGACAACGTGACCGTATAAAGCAGGGAAGCCGTGCCGGACGCCCCCTCCTTCACCGCGCCCCCGGTGAAGGATAGGGTCGGTACGGCGGTCGAGATCGTCTGGTCCGTGAATGCCAGATATTCGACACCGTTCAGGATGTCTATCTCGCCGGAAGCGTGGCGGACGATCGTCAGCTCGTTTTGCCTGGTAATCGTGTAGCGTGCCCGGATATCGGTGAACAAGGCGACGTCGATGCCCGCCCCACCGGTCAGCCGGTCGTTGCCAGCGCCCCCGGCCAGCATATCGTTGCCGGCCCCGCCATCCAGCGTATCGTTACCGCCAAACCCATCCAGGCGATCATTGCCGGCCCCTCCCGTCAGGGAATGGACGATGGTAGAAAGTGGCGCCAAGCCCTTGAAATTATAGGCGGTCAGGCTGCCGGCCTGCACGCCGGTCATGCGCAGGATCGGCGTGAAGCTATAACCGAACAGGTTCATCCCGCCGTCATAATCGGCCTCCAGCACCGTGTCGGCCCCGTTCTGCACCAGCCGCAGGTGGTTGTCGAACAGGTTGCCGCCAAGAGTGTCCGCGAAGACGTTGGTGCCGGACGGCAGCATGTCAACGATGTCGCCGCCGGCACCGGCCGTGAAGTCGGTGACGATGCTGACCGCGCCGGAGGTGACGTTGTGGAACTGGATCGTATCGACGCCACTGCCACCCGTGATGGTGTTGCCGGAGGCGTAGATACGGAATTCATCATTGCCGGCGCCCCCGTCGATCCGGTTGGCACCGCTGAAATCCACGACCAGGTCGTTGCCGTCGCCGCCCTGGATGCTGTCATTGCCGGCGTCGCCAAATATCGTATCGTCGCCCAGGCTGCTGATCAGCGTGTCGGTGCCAAAACCACCGTACAGGAAGTCGTTACCTTCGCCGCCGTCGATCTGGTCATCCCCGGTACTGCCGTCCAGGTTGTCGTTTCCACCCAGGCCGGTGATCGTGTCACCCTCAACGCCACCCACCAGCGTGTCCCCGTTGGACGTACCCGTCAGAGCCGGTATGACATCTTCCTGTCGTCGATTTAAGGTCTATGATCCTATCACCACTTGAAAGACGCATATAGGTTGGAGCGATTTTAAGAAATTGCGCACCTTTATATGACAAAGGCCGGGCGCTGCCGCCCGGCCTTTGCAAGTTCGCAGTGCTGGTGCCAGCGGAAAGGCTCAGCCTTCCTTCTGGAACCGCTCCACGCTTTCCTCGATCAGCTTGGCAGCGACGTCGGCCTCGTCCCAGCGGACGATGCGGACCCACTTGCCGTGCTCCAGATCCTTGTAATGCTCGAAGAAGTGGGCGATCTGCTCGACCAGGATCTGCGGCAGCTGACGGTAGCTGGTGATGTCCTTGTAGAACGGGTGCAGCTTGTCCACCGGCACGGCCAGGATCTTCTCATCCATGCCCGCGTCGTCTTCCATGATCAGCACGCCGATGGGGCGCGAGCGCAGGACGACGCCGGGGACCACGGGGGTCGTGCCCACCACCATCACGTCGATCGGGTCGCCATCCAGGGCCAGGCTGTGCGGCACGAAGCCGTAATTGGCCGGATAGAACATGGCGGTGTGCAGGAAACGGTCGACGTAGAGCGCGCCGCTGTCCTTGTCCAGCTCGTACTTCACGGGCTGGCCGCCCTGCGGGATCTCGATGACGACATTGATGTCCCAGGGCGGGTTCTTGCCGACGGGGATCTTGGTGATGTCCATGGCACGGGCCTTCTTGGCAACTGAACAGTGGTAAATCGCGGCGATCCTAGCCGAGTGCAGGTGCGAAATGAAGGTTCCGGAAGGATGGTCCCCTGTGCATTTCCGCCGCATCTACCAAGGTCGTAGGCCCGATCCGGGTCACGGTGCCGGGGGCGGCGCCGCTTGCGGGACGGGTGCGGGCGGTGCTGCCACCGGTGCCGGGGGCAGGACAGTCAGGCTGCCGGCCGCCGTGCGGGCATAGCGGCCGCCATCGATCAGGTCGTCCAGCCGGGCCGACGGCAGGGTGAAGCTGCCCTGGGTCACGGCACGCGCCAGATAGACCAGACGGAAATTGCCATTGTCCGGCATGCCGTCCAGGGCCGCCACGAACCGGTCGTCGCGGAACTCCACCAACGCCGCCTCCGACAGGGTGCCCAGCCAGGACAGGTCGCCCAGTTGCGCGCTGCCGGCCAGACGCACATTCTCCACCACCAGGCCCGCGGGCAGCGGATCGATCAGCAGCAGCGGGCCGGTCAGCGGCTGTTCAGCCTTGCCCTCCAGCACCACGACCAGCAGGTCGCCGGCACGGATGGACTTCAGGTTGGCGGGGCGGCCCTTGCCATCCTTGAACTGCCGGGTCAGCGTCAGGCCACCAGCGGCTTCCGCCTTGTCCGGCGTGGACAGGATGCCGGCTGTGGTGGTCAGGGTGCGCACCGGCTGCTCACCGCGATTGGCGACGGACAGGAGCGCCCCTTCGGCCAGCGGCCGCAGCAGCGGACGGTCGCCGGTCACCGGCTGGCCATCGACAGTCAGGTTCAGTGCCGTGCCGCGCGTGGCCAGCGCCTGTGCGGCCAGCAGCAGCCAGGCGCGTTCCTGCGTGGCCACCAGCGCCGGATCGCGCAGCATGGCGGCCAGCGCCGTTTCTTCCGCCTGGATGCGGGCGGGATCGGCATTGGCGGCGATCAGCAACGCCAGGGTGGCGGCGCGGTCACGCAGGGGGGAACCGAAATCGCGGATGCCGACGGCAACCGGCAACGGCTCATCCAGCTTGGCCAGGATGTCGCCCGCCCGCTGCCCGTCACCCAGGATGGCGAAGGCGGCGGCGATCTGGGCGCGGGCCAGGCGGGTGGGCACGCGGGCCTGGAACGTCTCCTGGAAGAAACGCAGCGGCGTGGCGTCGATGGCCCGCGCGCGCGCGGCGACATACAGCGCATAGGCCCGCGCCGGCAGCTCCGCATCCTCCACCCAGCTGTTGCCGATGGAACGGACCAGCCAGTCCATGCCCCGGCGATAACCATCCTCCGGCACAGTGAACCCGGCTTCGCGCGAACGGGTCAGCACATCCAGCGCGAAGGCGGTCAGCCAGGGATCGGCGGCCCCGTCATGGGCCCAGAGCGAGAAGGCGCCGTCCGCCCGCTGGCGGCCGATCAGCCGTTCCACCAGATCGTCGGCCTTGGCTTTGAGCTTTTCATCGGCCGGCAGACCCAGACCCTTCAGCCAATCATTGGCACCGGGCAGGGGCAGCAGGCGGGCGGCGATCTGGTCGGCGGACCCGAAGGGCCGTGCATCGATCAGCAGCAGATGCGACAGCGCGTCCAACGGTTCCCGCGTGCCGGCCATGGCCAGCTTCCACGAGGTGCCGGCGATGGCGCCATCCGGCTTGGGTGCCGTCAGGCTGGCCGTCTGGTTGGGGGCGATGGTGCCGCGCGCCTGGGTGGCCGCGACAGCATGGGCCGGGCGGATATTGATGGGGAAGCGGCGGGTCAGGCTGTAGCCTTCCGGCCCCGTGATATTGACCACCAGCACGCCATAGCCAGGATCGCCGGCCACCAGCGTGCGGTCCAGCGTGACCTTCTTGGCCCGCGCCAGACCCTGGAAGCTGGTGTCGGCCTTGCCGCCCTCCAGCTTCACCGGGCCTTCGGCGGTCAACGACACCTTGTAGGCGCCGCGCACCGGGCCGGACAGGTTTTCCAGGCCCAGCGTGATGCGCGCCCGGTCGCCCGGCGCCAGGAAGCCCGGCAGGGTCATGTCGGTGGCGATATCGTCGCGCACCTCCAGCGACCCCTTGCCGACGCCGACCTTGGCATCGGTCCAGGCCATGGCGGTCAGGGACAGGCGGCCGGCCATGTCGGGCAGGACCAGGGTGACATCGGCCTTGCCGTCGGCACCCACGGTGACCACGCCGGAATGCAGCGCCGTCACCGGCCCGGAACGCGGTGCCGTGGTGACGCGGGTACCCTTGCCGTCATTGCCATTGGCGGGTGCCGGGGCGGCCCCGCCCTCGTTCGGGCCAACCAGGCGGCCATAGACATCGCGCAGTTCCACGGCCAGCCGGCGCTTGCCCAGGAACCAGCCGACGGGATCGACGGATTGGGTCTCCGGCAGGCGGGCCACGCCCTCATCCACGGCGGTGACCAGCAGGCGCACGGTCGAACCCGGTTCCGCCCCCGCCACGGTGACGGGCAGATGGGCCGACCCGCGCGGATGCACGGCCGGCTGTTCACCGATGGCGACAGACAGCGACCGGTCGGCCGGATCGACGGCGACCCAGCCCATGCCCAGCGCGCGGCGCGGCGGCGTGCGGCTGCCGGCATCGGCCGGTGCAAACGCGGTGGCCAGAACATAGGCACCGGCCGTCAGGTCGGCGGGCAGCGGCAGCTCGACGAAGGCGCCCTCCGTTCCGATCTCGCTGACCAGCGTATGGCGGATGGACCGGTCGGCCAGGGCCAGGACCACGGTGCCGGCATAGGGCGGGCGCACGAAGACGCGAACCTTTTCACCCGGCTTGTGCAGCGGGTCCTGGACCTTCACCTCCACCGCGTCGGGCGTATCGCCCAGCTTGGCCGATACCCACCAGCCGGCGGAAAAGCGGAGCGACGAGGCGATGCCCGTGGCCGGGTCGAACAGTTCCAGCCGGTAACGGCCGGCGCGGACCTGTTCCTCGATGCTGGCCGGCTTGCCGGCGTCGATATTGATGCTGCCGCCGGTCAGGCGGCGATCCTTGACGATGGTGCGGTATTCCCAGCGGCCATCGGCCGCGTACCATTCGTAATCGTACTCTTCCTCGAACAGGTCCCAGGACAGGCCGTTGCGGGCGATCCTCTGCCCGTCGGGGGAGATGGCGGCGACATCGACCGACACGGTGGCCCCCTCCGGCACCGCATCGCCGCCGAAATTCGGCTTCAGGCCCAGGGCGAAGGGCTGATGCTCCACCGGCAGCACCAGTTCCTTTTCCACCGACCGGCCGCCGACATCATGCAGGGTGGCACGCAGCACCGCCTCCATCCGGCGGCTGGTTTCCGGCAGCTTGCCCAGGTCGGCCGCGACCTGCACCTTGCCGTCGGCCCCGGTGGTGAAGCCGGGCAGGGTACGCTTTTCCGGCGCCAGCCCCTGCTGGGCCAGCCCGAAACGATAGCCCTCCAGCCCCGGCCATGACCGGTCGGTGGGGCGCAGGGTCACGGTCATCTCACCCGGCAGCAGACCGGCGGCCCCGCCATTCAGGTACCGGGCATCGACCGACAGGGACAGTTTGCCATCGGCACCGATGCGGGCGCGATCGGCGGAAAGCGCGAATTCCACACGGGCCGGTGCCACCTCACCGACATTGAACTTCGTCTGGCCCACAATAGGACCGTTCGGGTCCAGATGCGCCGTCGCCGTCCAGCGGCCGGGCGGGGCATTGGCCGGCAGTTCGGCGCGGAGCACATGCGCACCGCCGCCGGCATCATCGACCAGACGGCGTTCGACCTCCAACCCGTCGGGGCGGACCACCTTGAAGGTCAACTTCTGTCCGGACAGCGCCTTGGCATCCACGTCGCGCAGCAGCGCCGTCAGCCAGACCGGGTCGCCGGGACGATAGGCGCCGCGTTCGGGGAACATATAGGTATCGGCAGTACCAGGTACGACGCGGCCGCCATCGCCCTTGCCGGCCAGTTCCACCGCCGGCGCCCCGAAATCCAGCAGCGAGAAGCCGCCATCGGGGCTGGACGCGAACAAAGCCTGGGGTGACGCCTCGTTCACTCCG
This sequence comes from Niveispirillum sp. KHB5.9, assembly GCF_048066115.1. Lineage (NCBI taxonomy): Bacteria > Pseudomonadati > Pseudomonadota > Alphaproteobacteria > Rhodospirillales > Azospirillaceae > Niveispirillum > Niveispirillum sp. KHB5.9. The sequence continues at coordinate 429,045 of NZ_JBLTYX010000003.1, forward strand.
CCGATCTGCGCCGCCTCGAATCGGGCCAGGCCATCGGGGCCGGTGACGGCGCGGCCCAGTTCGCGCTTGTCGCGGGCTACCAGGCGCAGTTCGACACCGGGCTGCGGCCGGGCCGTGGACAGGCCACGGGCGAACACATACAGGCCGTTGCCGGCCTTGAAACTGGTCAGGCCCAGGTCGGAGACGACGAACCATTGCGTGGCGCGCTTGTCCCAGGCCTGGAAGGACAGAGCCGCATCTTCGGCCACCGCGACATAGACGCCGGGCGGCAGGGTGCCGATCACCGCATCGATGGGGAACGGGGTGGCGGCTGCCTTGTTGCGCTCCCCGCCGATGGCCATCTCGCCCTTCCAGACGCGCTCGCCCTTCTGGTCCAGCACGTCGCCGATCTCGAAATCGGTCATGCTCTGGTTGGAGCGGCCGTAATAGATCTGTTCCACCAGCGCCCGGTCATTCAGCCGCAGCACGGTCAGGCGCGCGCGGGCGACATTGACGCTGCGCAGCGGCAGGCCGTCGCCGCCGACACGTGGAAGGATATAGCCCTGGCCGCGGAAGGACAGGCTGGGCTTGCGGTCCGGCACGGCCAGATCGCGGGTGACGGCATCGACCAGCTTTTCCTTCGCCCCCGCCGCCGGCAGGCCGGCATTGATGGTAACGGCATAGCGCTGGCCATGCTTCAAGCCATCCAGGCACAGGCTCTGGTCGCGGGTGGCAATGGTAACGCCCTGGCCCGGCTCGATGCTGATGAACCGCGCCAGTTCGTTCACCCGCCCGCGCTGGCGCGGCAGGGGACGGGAGAAGGCGAAGCAGGCCTGGGGCCTGTCACGCTCCGCCGTGATCTCCACGCCGGTCAGTTCGAACGGACGCGTCTCCGGCCCTGCGGCCGGTCCCGGCGGGGCGGCAGGGGGCGGGGCCCCTTCCTGCGCGGCAAGGGCGGCGGGCGCCAGGATAATACCCGTGGCGAACAGCAGGGCGGAAATGCGCGGCATCTGGATCGGGGGGCGAAGGACGGGACGGGACATGGCATAGCATGGAACGCCAGGAATATGGCGTCACAACGGCCAGATGAAATTGTTTTCCGGTGGTTTGCAACAGGGTCGTTGGTTTTGGCCCCGCCGACACAGCCGTTTCATTGCCCGATCGTCGCCATCATGGTAGCGCCATGCTGGTATTTCCCGCATGCCAGAGGCCTTCCATGAGCGACGCCGACGACAGCCCCCTTCCGCGCCGCCGCCTGCCCGGCCTGGATGCACCCCGGCTGGCCTTGTGGCTGGGCGGTTTCGCGCTGCTGGGGGCGGCCTTGTGGAACGGCTTCCCCATCGTGTTCTTCGATACGGGCGGCTATATCAAGCGGGTGCTGGATTGGGGGCTGGAGCCCGGCCGGTCCTTCTTCTACGGCCTGTTCCTTTATTTTACCTCCGCCGGCTGGTTCAGCTTCTGGGGGCCGGCTTTGGCGCAGGCGGTGGTCACGCTGTGGCTGATCCATCTGCTGTTGCGTGTGCATCAGGTGGGTTTCCGCGACTGGCCGCAGCGTCAGGTGACGGGTGTGGTGGCCATCGCCCTGTCCCTGCTGACCGGTGTCTCCTGGTATGTGGGGCAGCTGATGCCCGACATATTGCTGCCGCTGCTGGTCCTCTGTTTCTGGCTGCTGTCCTTCCGCTGGGACCGGCTGGAATGGCGGGAACGGGCGGGGGTGGCTTCCATCGGGCTGCTGGCGCTGTTGTCGCACATGTCGGGCATGGCGCTGGCCATGGGGCTGGTGGTGACCATCGCCACGGCCAAGGGGCTGGACCGCTGGCGGGGCTGGGGCCTGGCGCCACGTGTCGCGCCGGCCGCCGCATTGCTGGCCTTGTCGCTGGTGGCCATGCCGACCCTGCACATGGCGCTGATCGGCAAGCCGGGCTTCACGCCGGGCGGGCCGGTCTTCATCTTCGGCCGGCTGGTCCAGGATGGGCTGGCCCAGCGCTATCTGGCCGACCATTGCCCGGACGCCACCATCAAGCTCTGCGATTATCAGGACCGGTTGCCCGCCACGGCGGATGATTTCATCTGGCACGCGGACAGCCCCTTCCGGGCCATCGGCTGGTGGGATGGGGCGAACGCGGAACTGTCGCGTCTGGTCGGCGGCATCGTCAGCGCCTATCCGGGCGCCTTTCTGCACACCGCCCTGGTGGCCACCTGGGACCAGTTGACCATGGTACAGACCGGCGACGGGCTGGATGAATGGCAGGAGGTGACGCGCTGGATCTTCTCTTCCCAGCTACCCGGCCGGCGCTATCTGGATTTCATGTCCGCCCGCCAGCAGCGGGAGGAGACGACCCAAGCCCTGTTCGACGCGCTGAACCTGGTGCATGTGCCGGTGGCGCACCTGTCGGGCCTGGGCCTGATCCTGGTGGCGGTGTGGGGCCTGCGCACCGGGCGGCGTGATATGGCCGCACTGGCTTTGTTCACCGCCATCGCCCTGATCGGCAATGCCTTCATCAGCGGGGCGCTGTCCAACCCGCACGACCGGTACCAGAGCCGGATGGTCTGGCTGGCCGCACTGGTGGTGGGGATGGCGGCGATCGCGCGATTTGGGAAGGCCGGAAAGGAACCCTGACATCCGGTATTGTCACCGTCCGTCAGGGTTTCCTGGCATCAGAAGCCGGTCTCCGTAACCCCGACCAGGTCGAGCATGGCCTGGCCGCTGCCGCCCGTATCCACCGCAAAGGCGGGGCGGCCTTCGCCCCGGCCGTTGCTGATGTAATGGCTGATCAGCGTGGAATGGTTCAGGCCGAAGGCGTTGAACAGATCCGGGTTCAGCGCTGCATAGGCCTCCGCGTCGAAGCCGGTGGCCACCCGTCCCTCGGCCCGGCCGCTCTGGATGTAATGGGTGATCAGGCTGGTGGCGTTGAGGCCGAAGGCATTGAACAGGTCGGGGTTCAAGGCCGCATAGGCTTCCGCGTCGAAGCCGGTGGCCACGCGGCCTTCCGCCCTGCCATTGCTGATGTAATGGCTGATCAGGGCGGTGTGGTTGGTGCCGAACGCCCCGAACAGGTCCGGGTTCAGGGCCGCATAGGCCTCGGCATCGAACCCCTCGGCCAGGCGTCCCTCCGCCTTGCCATTGGTGCGGTAGTGGCTGGCCAGCGCATCCTCGTTCAACCCGAAGGCGTTGAACAGGTCGGGATTGAGTGCCGCATAGGCCTCCGCATCGAACCCGGCGCTGGCCCGGCCTTCCGCCCGGCCGTTGCTGATATAGTGGCTGACATAGGCGCCGTCATTGTTGCCGAAGACCGACACCAGATCGGGGTTCAACGCGCGATAGGCATCCAGGGTGAAGGCGGCGCCGAAATCATCGTTCCGGATGGTTCCGGTCGCACTTACCACGCCGTCGACGGCGTTGCCGGGCAGCAGGGCGCCGGTCACCTGCGACAGGGTCAGGGTGACGGTTTCATCCGCCTCGGCCTTGTTGTCGTTGCGTATCGGCACCTCGATGGTGACGGAGGTGGCGCCGACGGCGATGGTGATGGTCTTCTCGACCGTCGTATAGTCGGTGCCGGCCGTGGCCGTGCCGCCGGCGGTCTTCGCCACGAAGGTGACGGGCACCGTCGATGCCGACGACAGGCTGACCGTATAGACCAGATTGCCGCCGCCTTCCGCGGCGGTCGGCGCGCTGACCGACAGGGTGGGGAAGGATGCCTGGGAGGAGGAAGCCTTCAGCGTGTAGGTGCCCACACCCACATCATTGATGTTTTCGACCCCCACGAAATAGCGCCCCGAGGTGGTGGGCGTGAAGCTCAGCTTGTCCAGGGCACCCGTATTGACGATGTAGCCGCCAACGGTATCGTACATCGCGAGGAAGATGCTGGGCAGCGTACCGCCGCCGCTGGCCGCATCGAAGCCATTGAACTGATAGGTGGCCCCACCCACCAGATCCACGGCGAACCAGTCCCGATCGTTGCTGATATCGATCTTGCCCGTCGTCTCGCCACCGATCGCCAGCCTGCCCGTCGTATCCTTGATCCCGGAATAATCGTCCGTGACAGTCGCCGCCGAGAGAGAGTAGCTGCCGGTCTGGCTCTCGACAAAGCTCCCGATGGACACATAGTACCGGCCGGTCACGATGGCCGTGTAGCTCATCTTGTCCAGGCCGCCGACCTGGAGGTAATTGCCAAGCGTGGAATAGAGCGAGAGCATGATGCTGGGCAAGGTCCCGCCGCCGACGGCCGCGTCGAAGCCGTTGAACTGGTAGGTCTGCCCGGCCACCAGGTCCACCGCGAACCAATCGCTGTCGTTGATGATGCCGATCGTGCCCGTCACCTGCGGACCGCCGACCACCACGACACCCGTCGTGTTCATGTTGGCAAGGTAATCGTCCGCCGACAGCGCCTTCGCCTTCAGCGTATAGGTGCCCAGATCGGTGTTGTTGAGGCTTTGCGCCGATATGTAATAGCGACCGGATGTGTTCACCGTGACGGTGGCCTGATCGACGGTGGACGTGTTGGAAATGTAGGTGCCCGACGCGTTGAAGAACGAGAGATAGACGCGGGGCAACGTGCCGCCGCCACCGGAGGCTCCAAGACCGTCGAACTGGTAGGTCGTGCCAGCGACCAGATCCATGGCGAACCAGTCCGCATCGCCGATCGCATCGATGGTGGCTTTCGTCTCGCCGCCGACGGCCAGTACGCCCGTGGTGTCCGTCGTCCCCTTGTAGTCGTCGACCGGCGCCATCGACGCCTTCACCGAATAGGTGCCGGTCTGCGTCTCGAAGGTGCCGCCCACGGACAGGTAGAAGCGGCCGGAAGCGATGGGTGTGTAGCCGGTCTTGTCCGAAGCGCCGATATAGAGGGAACCGCCGGTCGACGTATAGAGGTCCAGATAGGCACCGGGCAGCGTACCGCCGCCGCTTTCCGCGTCGAAGGCATCGAACCGGTAGGTCTGTCCGGCCACCAGATCCACGGCGAACCAATCCTTGTCGCGGGCGACGCCGATAGTCCCCTTCACCTCGGCGCCACCGATGGTCAGCACGCCCGTCGTCTGCGTGCTGCCCAGATAATCATCCACCGACACGGCCGTCGCCTTCAGCGTGTAGGTACCCGTGCCGCCGAAGCCTTTCGCCGACAGGAAGTAACGGCCCGATGTCGTGGCCGTGTATTCCGCCTTCTCCAGGCCGCCCAGGGTGGGGATATAGTTACCGGAGGGATCCAGCAGCGTGAGGTTGAGGCCGGGCACCGTGCCGCCGTTGTCGCGCGCGCCGAGCCCCTGGAACTCGTATGATGTGCCGGCCACCAGATTGACCGCGAACCAGTCATCGTCGCTGGTGTTCCCGATCACGCCCGTCGCTTGGCCGCCGATCACCAGCAGGCCGGTGGTTGCCGTGCTGGCCGCATAATCGTCCGTGGCCTGGGCTGTCGCCTTCACCGTGTAGGTGCCGCGATCGGTGCTGACAAGCCCTTCCGCCGACAGGTAGTAGCGGCCCGACACGCTTGGCGTGTAGGTCGTCTTGTCGGCCGTGGCGGCGCCGGAGACCTGATTGCCCGAGGAATTATAGACCGACAGATAGATGGCGGGCAGCGTGCCGCCGCCACTGGCCGCGTCGAGGCCGTCGAACTGATAGGTCGTGCCGGCCACCAGATCGACCGCGAACCAGTCCTTGTCGCTGGCGCTGCCGATCGTACCCGTTGCCTGGCCACCGATCGCCAGCGTGCCGGTCGTTGCCGTGCTGTTGGCATAATCGTCTGAAGCCAGTGCGGTCGCCTTCAGCGAATATGTGCCCGTATGGGTGGTGAGAAGGCCTTCGGCCGACAGGTAGTAGCGACCGGACACGGTGGGCGTGTAGGTCGTCTTGTCGGCGGCGGCGGTGCCGGAGATCAGGGTGCCGGAGGAATTGTAGAGCGACAGATAGATGGAGGGCAGCGTGCCGCCGCCGCTGGCCGCATCATAGCCATCGAACTGATAGGTGGTGCCGGCCACCAGGTTCATGGCGAACCAGTCCTTGTCGCCGCCCGTGCCGATCGTACCCATCGCCTCGCCGCCGACGGCCAGGATGCCCGTGGTCGACGTGGAGGCCGGATAATCGTCCGCGACAGCCGCCGGCCCCGACACCTTCACCGTGTAGGAACCGGTCTGATCGGAGAACAGGTTCATGGTCGACAGGTAATAACGGCCGGAGACCGTGGGCGTGAAGCTGGTCTTGTTCACGCCGGCCGAGTTCGAGATATAGGACCCGGTCGAGCCGTAGAGCGACAGGACGACCTGGGAAACGGTGCTGGTGACATCGAACTGGTAGGCGGTGCCCGCGACCAGATCGACGCCGAACCAGTCATCGTCGTTGGGCATGGTGAACACGCCCGTCGCCTGACCGCCGGCCGTCAACCGGCCCGTCGTCTGGGTCGATGACGTGTAATCATCCGGGACCCCCGGCAGCATCTTCACGATATATGCGCCGACGTCGCTGGCTTCCAGCCCCATGACCGACAGGTAGTAGCGGCCGGAAGTCGTTGGCGTATAGCCGAGATTGTCGGGATTGCCCGTGCCACTGACATAGGATCCCGCCGAATTGAAAAGCGACAGGAAGACGTGGTCGAAGGTGCTGATGGTGTCGAACCGGTAGGACGTGCCCGCCACCAGGTCCATGGCAAGCCAATCCTCGTCGTTGCCGATGTAGATCGTGCCCGTCATCTGGTCTCCCAGCGTCAACCGGCCCGTCGTGAACATCGTTGCCGAAAAATCCGTCGGCTCCGTCAAATTCGCCATACCAGCACCCGCGTAATTAAATGCCCTATTGCGGGAAATTAAATAACTTCGGTTCATCCATTAGTAAACGCAAATCCACCGTCGTCATCGGCTGCGATCGGTTCGGGTGATGAATACAATAGGATGTAATGGAGCCTTTTCAGCCCTCAACGGATGGCAGAAAAAAAGCACCCCGCCGCAATGCGACGGGGTGCTTTTGCCAGCATCTGCGAGGCGCCGGCGGAACCGGCGCCCGGCTGATCACTTCTTCTGCGGCGCCGGAGCGGCCGGGGCGGCAACCATCGGCGAGCCGTCGATATTGAACTTCTCGACCTTGGCGGTCTTTTCCAGGCCCTTCACCACGTCTTCGGCGATCTCCTGCGCCACCATCTGGCGCAGCTGCGGGGTGGCCTGCTCGAAGGTCGGCGGCACCTGCTTGCGCTTGTCGGCCAGCTTGATGACGTGGAAGCCGAAATCGGTCTGCACCGGGGTCTGGCTGATGTCGCCCACCTTCATGGCGAAGGCCGCGTCGGAGAAGGGCTTCACCATCTGGTCCTTGACGAAATAGCCCAGGTCGCCACCCGTCTCCTTGGTGCCGTCGGTGCCCTTCTCGGCCGCCAGCTTGGCGAAATCGGCGCCGCCCTTCAGCTGCTTGATGATGGCGTCGGCCTCTTCCTTGGTCTTCACCAGGATGTGGCTGGCCTTCACCTCGTCCTGCGGCGGATTCTCCTTGATCCACTTGTCATAGGCGGCCTTCAGCTTCTCCGGGGTCAGCTTCTTGTCGATCTCGGCCTTCAGCCAGGCCTGCTGCACGAACTGCTCCTCGGCCTGCTTCAGGCGGCGCTTGACCTCGGCGCTGTCCTGCAGCTTCGCCTTGTAGCCAGCCTCGGTCACCAGCTGCGCCTGCACCAGTTGGTCGACCAGCTGCGGATAGATCATCTGCAAGGGCATCTGCTGCACCTGGGGGTCCAGCTGCTGCAACAGGGCCAGCACGTCGGAGCGCTTGAATTCCTTGCCATTGGCGCGGGCGACGACCGGATCGTCGGCCAGCGTGCCGGCGGCGGGCTTGGTGGCCGGGGCTGCGGCCGGCTTGGCGGCGTCCTGCGCCATGGCCGGGGTCAATGCGGCGGCGGCGACCGACCCGAGGGCGGCGGCAACCAGAGCGGCACGCATGGTCTTGAACGACATCTGTGGAGGTTCCCTGCAAACTGTCCGATGGGTAGGCGGGAACAGCCCCTCCTGACCGCATCGGCATAAAGCATGACAGGCTGTGCGCAGGCAAGGGGCCACGCGCGTAGCCATAAGGCCAATGGAAAGCGCTTCCGCGTGGCCATTTCATGGCAGGAAAGCCCGTGAAAAGCCCCTTGGCGGTGGCATGCCGCATTGACCGATGCGATGCGCGGTCTTATCTGTGACGGGCGCTGGAATGGGCAAGCCCTGTTCCGGTGCGAAGCCATCCCGGCGGCCGGCCCGGCCGTTACCGGGATTTCGTTGTGCCCGGTGTCTTCAATCGCGCCTGTTCCTAGTCGGAGTGCCTCTATGTTCGGTTCCATCGCCCGCAAGCTGTTCGGCAGCGCCAATGAGCGGGTGGTCAAGGGCCTTCGCCGTCAGGTGGAAGCCATCAACGCGCTGGAGCCGAAACTGGCCGGCCTGTCGGATGCCGAATTGCAGATGCGCACCGATTGGCTGCGCGACCGGCTGGAAAAGGGCGAGACGTTGGCGGACATCCTGCCCGACGCCTTCGCCACCGTGCGCGAGGCGTCCAGGCGCGTCATGGGCATGCGTCATTTCGACGTGCAGATGATCGGTGGCATGGTTCTGCATTCTGGCAAGATTGCCGAAATGCGAACCGGCGAAGGCAAGACCCTGGTCGGTACCCTGGCCGTTTACCTGAACGCGCTTCAGGGCAAGGGCGTGCATGTCGTCACCGTCAACGACTATCTGGCCAGCCGCGATGCCAGCCACATGGGCAAGCTGTACGGTTTCCTGGGCCTGACCACGGGTGTCATTGTCCATGGGCTGGATGATGACGAGCGCCGCTCCGCCTATGCCTGTGACATCACCTACGGCACCAACAACGAGTTCGGCTTCGACTATCTGCGCGACAATATGAAGTACCGCCTGTCAGACATGGTGCAGCGGCCCTTCAATTACGCCATCGTCGATGAGGTGGACAGTATCCTGGTGGATGAGGCGCGCACGCCGCTGATCATCTCCGGTCCTTCCACCGACGGTTCCGAACTGTACATCGCCATCAACAAGGTGATGGCCCAGATCGGCCCGGATGATTTCGAGAAGGACGAGAAGGCCAAGGCCGTCTCGATGACCGAATCGGGCACGGAGAAGGTGGCGCAGATCCTGACGCAGATGGAACTGCTGAAGACCGGCGATCTTTACGACATCCAGAACATCTCCCTGGTCCATCACATGAACCAGGCACTGAAGGCCCACCAGCTGTTCACCCGCGACGTGGATTACATCGTCAAGGACGACAAGGTCGTCATCATTGATGAATTCACCGGCCGCATGATGGAGGGACGGCGCTATTCCGAAGGCCTGCACCAGGCGCTGGAGGCCAAGGAGGGCGTGTCGATCCAGCGCGAAAACCAGACGCTGGCCAGCATCACCTTCCAGAACTATTTCCGCCTGTACCCCAAGCTGGCCGGCATGACCGGCACGGCCATGACCGAAGCGTCGGAATTCGCGGAGATCTATGGTCTGGAAGTGGTGGACATTCCCACCAACCTGCCCGTCGCCCGCGTGGACAATGACGACGAGGTCTATCGCTCGGCCGCGGAGAAGTACGAGGCCATCGTCAAGCTGGTCGAGGAATGCAGCGCCAAGCAGCAGCCGCTGCTGGTCGGCACCGTGTCGATCGAGAAGTCGGAGACGCTGTCGGCTTTGATGAAGAAGAAGGGTATCCCGCACAACGTCCTGAACGCCCGCTATCATGAGCAGGAAGCCTATATCGTTTCGCAGGCGGGTCGTCCCGGTGCCGTAACGATTGCCACCAACATGGCCGGCCGCGGCACCGATATCCAGCTGGGCGGCAATTTCGACATGCGGGTCGAATTCGAACTGGCGGACGTGCCGGAGGGCGAGGAACGCCAGCGCCGCATCGCCGAGATCAAGGCCGAGATCGCGGTCGCCAAGGAGATCGTGATCAAGGCCGGCGGCCTGTATGTCGTCGGCACCGAGCGCCATGAGAGCCGCCGCATCGACAACCAGCTGCGCGGCCGGTCGGGCCGCCAGGGCGATCCGGGCGCGTCGAAGTTCTTCCTGTCGCTGGATGACGACCTGATGCGCATCTTCGGCAGCCAGCGCCTGGACGGCATGCTTCAGAAGCTGGGCCTGCAGGAGGGTGAGGCGATCATCCATCCCTGGATCAACAAGGCCCTTGAAAAGGCCCAGCAGCGCGTCGAAGCCCACAATTTCGAGATCCGTAAGAACCTGCTGAAATACGACAATGTCATGAATGACCAGCGTAAGGTCATCTATGAACAGCGCCGCGAGATCATGGAGGCAGAGGACGTCCAGGAGATGGTGTCGTCCATGCGCCATGAGGTGATCACCGACATGGTGCGCCGCGCCATCCCGGAAAACGCCTATGCCGAGCAGTGGGACGTCAACCTGCTGCATGAGGAATGCCTGCGCCTGCTGGGTGCCGACCTGCCGGTCCGCGACTGGGCCAAGGAGGAAGGCATCGCGGACGAGGAGATCACCGAGCGGCTGCTGAAATATGCCGACGACAAGATGGCGGAGAAGGAGGCCTCCTATGGGGCCGGCCTGATCCGTAATATCGAGAAGAGCCTGCTGCTGCAGATCCTGGACCAGGTCTGGAAGGACCATCTGCTGTCGCTCGACCATCTGCGCCAGGGCATCAACCTGCGTGCCTATGCGCAGCGCGACCCGCTGAACGAGTACAAGAAGGAAGCGTTCGAGTTGTTCTCCGGCCTGCTGGATAATCTGCGCGAGCAGGTGACCCAGATGCTGATGCTGATCCAGGTCCGCATGACGGAACCGGAGCCCCTGCCCATGCCGGAATTCGGGCAGGAAACGCGCCTTGACCCGGCCTTCGCCGGTGGCCAGCCGCCGGCCGATGCGCCGCTGCCCGATGGCATGCGCCGTGCCACCCTGCCGCATTTCGGCATGGGGGCCGCGGCCCTGCCCGTCGCGCAGGAAACCGACCTGACCGATGGCGAGGCCTGGGTAAACACCCCGCGCAACGCGCCGTGCCCCTGCGGCAGCGGCAAGAAGTTCAAGCATTGCCATGGGGCTGCCGGCTGATTCCTTCGGTACCCTATGATGCGAAGGGCGGCCCCGGTGCCCGCCCTTTTGCGTTGCGGCCCTTCCATTCCGGCCCCAGAACCATGTTATGGTGCCCCGGCCAATCCATAATGCCCGCCATCAAAGGCCGGGCGCCAATCGGACAGACAAATGGAAGCCTGGTCGGAATATTCGCGGTTCCTCATCGCGCTGTTCGCCATCCTGACGCCGTTCGCCGCCATCCCCATCTTCCTGGGCATGACGGAGGGGCGAAGCGCGAAGGAACGCAACGCCATCGCTCGTTCGGCCGTGCTGACGGTGGCGACCGTGCTGGTCACGTCGGTCTTTCTGGGTGATGCGGTGCTGACTGTGCTGGGCACCAGTCTGGCCAGCTTCCGGGTGGGCGGCGGCATCGTGCTGTTGCTGATCGCCCTGTCACTGCTGAACGCCACGGTCAGCGGCGTGAAGCAGACCCAGCAGGAAGCGGATGAGGCCGGCACCCGCACCGCCATCGGCGTGGTGCCGCTGGGCCTGCCGCTGCTGGCCGGTCCCGGTTCCATCTCCGCCGTGATCATCGAGGCGCAGCGCGGTATCGGCTGGGAGCATTATGCCATCCTGGTCGGCTGCATCCTGATCGTCTGCGCCTTCCTGCTGCTGACCCTGCGGCTGGCCGTGCCCATCGGCAACAAGCTGGGCCAGACCGGCCTGAACATCATGAACCGCCTGACCGGCCTGCTGCTGGCGGCCGTGGCGGTGGAGATCATCGCGGCGGGGCTGCGGGCCTTGTTCCCCGGCTGGATGACTTAATTTCTGTTCCCTCAGGCGCCGGACGCCCGCATCCGCGGGCTTGGCTTGCGGCGCACGTGCGCCGGGCCGGCGGTCGCCGGCCTGTATTGGTCACGGATGTGACCAATACCTAGTCTTTTGCACCGCAGCATCTTGCCGTTCTTCCCCACTTTGCTACGCTATCTCCCGTCAAACGACGGGGGCTGGCATGGCATATGGCGCGACCGTGGGGCGGACGAACTATCGGTTCGATGACCTGAAGACCCTGCTGGCCCGCGCCACGCCGGCCCGGTCGGGCGATTTCCTGGCCGGGGTGGCGGCGGGCAGCGATGCGGAACGGGTGGCCGCCCGCATGGCGCTGGCCGATCTGCCGCTGAAGGCGTTCCTGGCCGAACCGCTGGTCCCGTACGAGGATGACGACGTGACGCGGCTGATCATGGACAGCCATGATGCGGCATCCTTCGCGCCGGTCGCGTCCATGAGTGTCGGGCAGTTCCGTGACTGGCTGCTGTCCGATGCCGCCACGTCCGAGGCGCTGGCGACGCTGTCCCCCGGCCTGACCCCGGAAATGGTGGCGGCCACGTCCAAGCTGATGCGCAACCAGGACCTGATCGCCGTGGGGCGCAAGGCGCGGGTCGTCACGCGGTTTCGCACGACGATCGGCCTGCCCGGCCGCCTGTCGGTGCGGCTGCAGCCCAACCACCCGACCGACGATCCCAAGGCTATCGCCGCCTCCATCCTGGACGGGCTGATGTATGGGTGCGGCGACGCCACCATCGGCATCAACCCGGCCACGGATTCGGCTGCGCGGTGCCTGGACCTGCTGACCATGATCGATGATCTGCGTCGCCGTTTCGACGTGCCGCTGCAATCCTGCGTCCTGGCCCATGTCACCACCCTGATCCAGGTGATGGAACGGGCGGGCCCCGTCGACCTGGTGTTCCAGTCCATCGCGGGGTCGCAGGCCGCCAACCGGTCCTTCGGCATCGACCTGTCGGTGCTGAAAGAGGCGCACGAGGCGGCCCAGAGCCTGAAGCGCGGCACGGTCGGCCGGAACGTGATGTATTTCGAGACGGGGCAGGGCAGCGCCCTGTCGGCCGAGGCCCATCACGGCCTGGACCAGCAGACGATGGAGGTCCGCGCCTATGCCGTGGCCCGCGCCTTCGATCCGTTGCTGGTCAACACCGTCGTGGGCTTCATCGGCCCGGAATATCTCTATGACGGCAAGCAGATCATCCGTGCCGGGCTGGAGGATCATTGCTGCGGCAAGCTGCTGGGCCTGCCGATGGGGGTGGATGTCTGCTACACCAACCATGCCGAGGCCGACCAGGACGACATGGACAATCTGTTGACCCTGCTGGGGGTGGCGGGCTGTTCCTACATCATGGGCGTGCCGGGGGCGGATGATGTGATGCTGTCCTATCAGAGCACCAGTTTCCACGACGCCAATTATGTGCGCACCGCCCTGGGCCTGCGTCCGGCACCGGAATTCGAGGCGTGGTTGCAGCGGATGGGTGTGATGGATGGCGATGCCCGCGTGCGCCCCGCTCTGGGTGCCGGCAGCGGGGCCTTGAAGCTGATCGAGGGGGTGGCGGCATGAGCACCTTCGACCCCTGGTCCAACCTGCGCCGTTTCACGCCCGCCCGCATCGCCCTGGGCCGTACGGGCGACGCGCTGCCCGTGGAAAGGCTGCTGGAATTCCAGGCGGCCCATGCCCTGGCCCGCGACGCGGTGCATCAACCCTTCGAAGCCGATGCTTTGGCTGATGCCCTGTCCGACCACCCGACTCTGCGGGTGCGCAGCCGGGCGCCGGACCGGGCGGCCTATCTGCAGCGGCCCGACCTGGGAAGGCGGCTGCATCCCGATGACCAGGGGCAATTGTCCGGCATGCGCTGCCACGGGCAGGGGCCGCAGAAAAGCTATGATGCGGTCATCGTGCTGGGGGACGGATTGTCGGCGCGTGCCCTGCATGACCATGGCAAGGCACTGCTGGATGAATTGCTGCCGCGGCTGGCGGGCTGGGATCTGGCGCCGCTGATCCTGGCGACCCAGGCGCGGGTGGCGCTGGGCGATGATGTGGCGGCGGCCCTGAACGCCGCCATGGTGGTGATGCTGATCGGGGAACGGCCGGGCCTGACGGCAGCGGACAGTATCGGCGCCTATCTGACCTTCAATCCGCAGCCGGGCGTGACGCGCGATGCGGAGCGCAACTGCGTCTCCAACATCCGCCCCGACGGCTATGCCCCGGCGCTGGCTGCCGACCTGATCGCCTGGCTGATGGCGGAGGCACGGCGGCTGAAGCTGACGGGGATCGGATTGAAGCAGGATCGGCCAGTGGAGTTGGCCGGGGCGTAGGCGTTTATTTTTCCTTCTTCTTCAATTCCCGCTTCTGTTCCGTCTGCGCACGGTCGAGCGCGTTCAGGTTCTGGAGCGCGATGGCGGCGGCGGGCGTGCCGGCGGCCACGCGGCGCACGGCTTCCCAGTCCTGCTTGGCATGCAACGCGTCGCTTTTTGCGGCGCGCAGATTGCCGCGCAGCAGCAATGCCTCACCATTTTGTGGCGACAGGCGCAGCGCCTCCTCCACATCCACCATCGATTTGGCATCCAGCGCCAGCACATGGTGTGCCTGGGCCCGGAGCAGCCAGGCCTCCGCCATTTTCGGCGCCAGATCCACCACCCGGTTCAGGTCCTCGATGGCTTCCCAGTAATGTTCCATGCCGGCCCGGGCGATGGCCCGGTCCATCAGGATCTGGGTGTCACGCGGCATCAGGTCCAGCGCCTTGCCATAGGCGGCTTCGGCCTGCTGCGGCTTGTGGGCGTTGGTCCAGGCCATGCCGGCCCGGCTCAGCAGGTTGGCGCGCGACGGCACGGAGTCGCGGGTCAGTTCCGCGGCCGATGCCTCCAGCGCCGGGGCCGCCAGTTCCCAATCACCGCGCAGCAGCAGGGAAAGCGCCTGGCAGAGGCGGGCATCGGCCCCGCCGCCCTGGCGCTCCCACAGCTTCGCCTCCTCGAACGCGAAATCGGGAAGGTCCGCCGCCCGGTCCAGGCAAGCGGCGCGGTTGGGGAAAACGAGGCCCTCATGCGCCGCGGCAGGCAGCGGCAGGCACAGAGGGATGAGGGCGATCAACGCCCCGGCATTGAGCAGACGGGTCATGGCACGCTACAAATCCCCATCCACCCACCGCTGGCAAGTGTCAAAAAAGTCATGATCGACAAGCTCCCCATGCCGGACATGCCGGCCGGCCGGCTGTTCATCTTCGGTCTTGGATACACGTCGCTGCGGCTGGCGGCCCGTCTGCGCGCTTTTGGATGGCAGGTCGGCGGGACCACGCGGGGGGCCGACAAGGCCGCTTCCCTGCGTGCCGCCGGCATCGACGCCGTCGCCTTCGACCGGGAACAGCCCCTGGATGCCACCATCCTGGACGATGTCACCCACATCCTGTCCTCCGTCCCGCCCGACGAGGCGGGCGATCCCGTGCTGGACCGGCACGGGCCGGACATCGCGGCGCGGGCTGCCGGCTTGCGCTGGGTCGGGTATCTCTCCACCACCGGGGTCTATGGCGATGCCGGGGGTGGCTGGGTGGATGAGACTTCCCCGCTGGCCGCTGCCGGCCCGCGCGGGCGGCGGCGCGTAGCGGCGGAGGCGGGGTGGCTGGACCTGCATCGCGGGGCCGGCGTGCCCGTCCATCTGTTCCGCCTGCCCGGCATCTATGGTCCCGGACGCAGCGCCATCGACAATATGCGCGCCGGCACGGCCAGGCGGGTGGACAAGCCGGGTCAGGTGTTCTGCCGCATCCATGTCGATGATATCGGCGGCGCCCTGCTGGCCTCCATGGCCCGACCCCAACCGGGGACGGCCTGCAATGTCGTGGATGACGAGCCGGCACCGGCAGCCCAGGTTGTGGAACATGCCGCCCGCCTGCTGGGGATGGAACCACCAAAGCTGGAGCCGTTCGATCCGGCCGCCATGTCGGCCATGGCCGCCAGCTTCTATGCCGACAACCGGCGTGTGCGGAACGATCGGTTGAAGCAGGTGTTGGGTTATCACCTGCTGTACCCCACCTATCGTGAAGGGCTGGCGGCGCAGCTGGCGGCCGAGACAATTGGTATCGGGCCTGTAACGGGCGGGTAAATTCCGGGGCGGGAACCCGATGGCCGGCGTAGGATGTGAGCATGCGTGATCCCAATTCACCCCCCTCGACCCTTCCTGATGCCGCCGACGATGACAGTCTGGCCCGCGACCTGTCGCGCCATCGCTGGCTGGCCGGATCGTTCCTGGCCCTGGCGGCGGGCGGCTGGGCGGCCAGCCATGCGCCCTTCATGCCGCCGGGTGTGGCCCCGGCGCTCAGGGCGGTGGCGGAGGCCGGGATGGTGGGCGGGCTGGCCGACTGGTTCGCGGTGACGGCCCTGTTCCGCCGGCCGCTGGGCCTGCCCATCCCGCACACCGCCCTGGTGCCGCACAATCGCGACCGTATCGCCGACGGCATCGCCGCCTATATCGATCGGGAATTCCTGGAACCCGCCATGCTGGTCGAACAGGTGCGGCGCATGGATCCGGCCGCGCGCATCGCCCGGCTGCTGGCCGACCCGGCCGACCGCGACAAGCTGGTCGATCTGGTGGCCGGCATGCTGCCCGGCCTCCTGTCCCAGCAGGGGGAGGCGCCATTGGCCCAGGCGCTGGGCCGGGCGCTGGCCGCCGGCCTGTCCCAGGCCGACCTGCGTCCCGCGTTGGCCGGTGCCGCCCGGCATTTCGTGGAAAGCGACGCCATGGAACTGCTGGTACGGGAGATGGTGGACCGGCTGATCCACCTGTTCCACGGCCAGCGCAGCTTCGTGGAGGCGGCGGTGGCCGACAAGTCGCGTTGGTGGATGCCGTCCTCCATGGACAAGTCCCTGGCCGAAACCATCAACGAGGCCATCCTGGGCCATCTCTGGGACCTGCGCAGCCCGCACGCCCCGGCGGGGCGGGAATTGCGCGACTGGCTGCGCGCCCTGCCGGACGAGATCAAGGAGGGAAGCGAGCTGGCCCAGCGCCTGCTGGAGGCGGTGCGGCAGTTCGCGGGCCCGACGGCGATGGGGCCGCTGCTGAACGACCTGCTGTCGGGCCTGCGCGACGCGGCCCTGGCCGACCTGGACCGGCCGGACGGGCATATCAGGGGGGCGCTGCACGGCGTGGCGGAATCCCTGGCCGGCGCCATGCAGGAGGCACCGGTCCGCGACCGGCTGAACCAGGCGGTGGAACAGGCCTTCGTCGGGGCCCTGCCGCGCTGGCGCCAGGCCATCCGCGATTTCGTGGCCCGCACCCTGAAGGCCCAGGATGTGGGCGAGTTCACCCACCGCCTGGAACTGCGCGTGGGCCGCGACCTGCAATATATTAGGATCAACGGCACCCTGCTGGGTGCCGCCATCGGCGGCGTTCTCTATGCGCTGAACAGCTGGATCGGCTGATACCAACGGTCGAAATATTCGACCGTTGGTACGGCGGCGACTGCCGCCGCGCGGCACGTGCCGCGTAAGCCAAGCCCACGGATGTGGGCGCCGGCGACTGAGGGGCCTGAATGATTGGCCGAAGGGCAATCATTCAGGCCGACTGTATAACCCGTCAATGACACGGCAAACCAGCAGCTCCGGGTCTATTCTTCATAGACCAGCCGGCGCTCGCGGTAGCTGTCCTGCAGCCCGCTCCATCCGGCCAGATGGACGACGCAAATCTCCTGCATCGGCTTGGACATGACGGAGCAGACCTTGCCCGTGTTGGTGCTGCGGGCCACCCCGCCGGCATTGCAGTGGAAATTGTAGAGCGGGTCCAGCACCGTGGCCAGGCCATGGCGGGCAATGACGCCGTTGAAGGCTGTCTGCTCGGCGAAATGGATGAATTCCCGGTTGACCATTTGGATGCGCGGCGCCACCTCCAGCACCTCCTGCCACCACAGGTCCCAGAAGGGAGATCGGGCGGGAAGGGCGAACAGGCCGGAGGAGAAGAAGGTGCGGTTGGCGATGGCCTCGGCCAGGACGATGTCATAGCCGCCATGGACCCAGTTGCGTTGCACCTCCAGGTTCTTGTCGGCGCTGATGATCGTCGATTCGTAGTAATGCGAGATCAGGGGCGCGGCGACCACGCGGCGGGGCGAATAGGTCAGCGCCTGGGTGATGACCGGCAGCAGCCGGTCATCCTGCACCCAGATGTCGCAATCCAGGTAGAGCAGGTGCTCGTAGCCGGTGACGATCCTGGGGAACAGCGGCCGGATGAACTGGCAGAAGGTGTATGGCTTCTGCGCCACGATCTGGCGCAGCGGCCCGTCGAAGGCATCATGGCCGATCGGGACATAGGTGACGCCGTGGCTGCGGATGAACTCCACATGTTCCGGCGCCATGCCGGGTGAAATGCAGAACTTGTCCATCGCCTGCAGCGACGGCGCATTCCTCGCGATGGAGAGCAGCAGGTTCTTCAGATGGAAGAAATAGCCGTCGTCGCAGGCCAGGATGAGGGCGATTTCCTTGTCAGACACCCATCCTCCGATCCGGCCCGCTGCCCAATGGCCGGAGATGGTACGGAATCCGGGGGTGCGGCTGCAACCGGTTCGGTGACGGCCGCACCCCCGCACATGATCACGGCTGCGGGGCGAAGACCGACAGGGTGACGCGGGCATTCGTCACCAGCTTCTGCTGCACACCCGGCAACGCGTCGGCCATGGGGGCGGACTCCATCGCCGCCTTGGAGCGGAAGGCGCTGGTGACCGCCACAGCCGCCCGTGCCTCCTCCTCGGAGAAGCTGATGTCGCCCACGCGATAGGCGCGGCCGGGGAAGGCGGCGCTCAGGCGCTTCAACTCGGCATTCACCTGGGTATAGATGCGGTCGCGCAGGCCCGCGCGGGTCGCTTCCGTCTCTTCCAGGGTGGGATCGAAGGTGATGTTGCCGACGCGCACCTGCTGTCCCGGCTTGCTGGCCTTCTTGGCGCGGTCGCCCAGGGCCGCCAGCTGACCTTCCGGCAGGCGGGCCTGCAATTGCGCCTGCCAGCGCTCCAGCCCGGCGCTGTCGCTCTGCGGGTTCATGGCCACGATGCGCCAGTCCGCCTTATCGGCGATGCCGGCCACGGCCTTCAGCACATCGGTGCGGACGGTGCCGCCATTGCCGTTGCCGGCCATATCGACCACCAGGGTGACCAGCGCCGTCTCCGTCTTCACCCAATCCTCGACGGACAGGTTCAGCGACACGGTGTCGGTGACAGGGGGCGGGGCAATGGTCTGGGCCGATACGGCGGGAACCGCGGCGGCCAGCAGGCCGGCAAGGGCAAAGGGAACCAACGACCGGCGCATCTTGTTTCTCCACTTCCTTCAAACGGGTAACGCCCCGCCCGCATCCTAACCCACGGGTTGCGGCCGAATTGCGACGAGATTGAGGAAAGGATCAGAAATCCAGATCGGCGTAATGCTTGGGCGGCGGCAGGCCCGGCTGATGGTCGGCCAGGATGGGGCGGAAGCTGGGCCGGCTTTTCACGCGGGCATAGAAATTCTTGGCTTCCGGATGATCATCCCAGGGCACGTCGCCCAGATAGTCGATGGATGACAGCTGGGCGGCGGCGGCGATGTCGGCCCAGCTGAACTGGTCGCCGGCCAGCCACGTGCGCCGTTCGCAGAGCCAGCCGATATAGTCCAGATGGTAATGGATATTGGCCAGGCCGGCGCGGATCGACTGTGCCTGCGGCGTGCCCTGGCCGGAGAAGCGCTTGAACAGCTTTTCCCCCACCAGCAGGTCGGTGACCTCCGCCTTGAACTTCACGTCGAACCAGCCGACCAGCCGCCGCACCTCGGCGCGCAGGGCCACCTCGCTGCCCAGCAGCGTGGCGGTGGGGTAGGCGTCCTCCAGATATTCGCAGATCGCCCCCTGCTCGGCGATGGCGGTGCCATCGTCCTCCACCAGCACGGGCACCTCGCCGGCGGGGTTCATCAGCATGAACTCCTCCCGCCGCTCCCAGGGCTTTTCAACCACCAGGTCGAAATCCAGGCGTTTTTCGGCCAGCGCCACCCGCACCTTGCGCGAGAAGGGGGAGAGGGGATGGTGAAAAAGGGTCCGCATGCGCCGTTCCGATCCGCCGCCGCCGTTCCGCCGGCCAAACCAAAGCTGTGCCACAGGCCAAGGGGGCATGACAAGGGGAAGCCGTTGGGGGAAGCCGTCGGGGGAAGCCGCCGACTTGCCGGGCCCAGGCTCTTGTGATCATGGGGAAAATCGATGGTCATATGCCCGATGTCACATGCGCCGCATGGACAGGGGCCGCCGCCAATGCGATATCCGGAGGCTGGAGATCAGCAGGGAAGTGGATGATGGCGGGTGAAGTGAGCGTGCGGACGGTCGTGGCCACCGACCGGACCGAATGGCGGGCGCTATGGGACGCCTATTGCACCTTCTACAAGGTGCAGGTGCCGGAACGGGTGACCGAAACGCTCTGGTGCCGCATCCTGGACCCCGTCTCCCCTGTCAATGGTCTGGTGGCTGTCGATGCCCAGGACCGGTTGCTGGGACTTTGCCATTATGTGCTGCACCCCCATACCTGGTCGGCGCAACTGCTCTGCTATCTGGAGGATCTGTTCACGGCGGAGGCGGCGCGCGGCCAGGGCGTGGGGCGGGCCCTGATCAACCGGCTGGTCGGGATGGGCAGCGAGGCCGGTTGGGGACGCGTCTATTGGCATACCGAGACGGACAATGCCCGCGCCCGCATCCTCTATGACAAGGTGTCGGGCGGGGCCGATCCTTACGTGCGCTACACGATCCGGCCGGGTGCGGGCGCTTAGAGCGGTTTGCGGGTAACCGGAAACCGCTCCGGCGGCGACCGCCGCCGCGCCGCACGTGCGGCGTGAAGCCAAGCCGCGGATGCGGCGCCGGCGCCTGAGGAACACGAAAAGCTTCAGCGCAGTGTCTTGAACCGCTCCGTGGCCTGGACCAGGGCGGTGCGCACGCCGGGTTCCATGGCGCTGTGCCCGGCATCGGGTACCACGATATAGTCCGCCTCCGGCCAGGCGCGGTGCAATTCGTCGGCCGTGCGGATGGGGCAGACGATGTCGTATCGGCCCTGGATGATGACGGCGGGGATGTGCCGCACGTTGCGGATGTCACGCAGCAGCCTGTCTTCCGGGTCCAGGCCGTTATTGCGGAAATAATGCGCCTCGATCCGGGCCAGCCCCAGGGCGTGCGTATCCTCGCCCGAGGCGGAGACCAGTTCCGGGCTGGGCATCAGTGTGGAACAGGCCCCCTCATACATGCTCCAGACCCGGGCTGCCGGCAGATGCACATTGGGGTCGGGATGGGTCAGCCGCTTCCAGTACGCCTCCAGCAGGTCGCCCCGCTCATCCGCCGGGATATAGGCGTTGAAATGGGCCCAGGCCTCCGGGAAGATCTGCTTCATGCCATAGAGGAACCAGTCGATCTCCGACCGGCGCATCAGGAAGATGCCGCGCAGGATCAGGCCGATCACCCGGTCGGGATGCGCCTCGGCATAGGCGATGGACAGGGTGGAACCCCAGGACCCGCCGAACACCATCCAGCGGTCGATGCCCAGATGGGCCCGCAGCACCTCCAGATCCCCCACCAGATGCGGAATGTCATTGTCGCGCAACTCGCCCAGCGGCGTGGACCGGCCGGCCCCGCGCTGGTCCAGGATGATGATGCGGTAGAAGGTGGGGTCGAAGAACCGGCGATGGGTGGGCGAGGCGCCGGCACCCGGCCCGCCATGCAGGAACAGCACCGGCACGCCATCGGGATTGCCGCTCTGTTCCCAATAGATCGTGTGCAGATCATCAACCTTCAGTCGGCCGGTCTGGAAAGGGTCGAGCGGGGAGAAGAGGTCGCCGCGGGGCATGGATGCATCCGTTTGTTGTTATGGCGATTGTAGGCAAGCGATCGGCGCAACGCAAACCGTCCGCGCGGACAAGCCTGTGTCCGTCATGTTCGTTTCTGCTGATCGTTCCGATCAGCGGCCTCGGTCGCCGCCGTATCAAATCCCCCTAAGCTAAACTTAAGGGGCTTTGATATAGAACAGGGCCATGAATGACGCCGATCCCCCCTATCCCCGCATCGATGACACCAGTCTGGCCGCCCTGATCGTGGCATTCTACGCCAATGTCCGGCTGGACCCGCTGCTGGGTCCGGTCTTCCACGCCATGGTGGGGGAGGGGGATGATGAATGGGCGGCCCATCTGCGCCGGGTACATGATTTCTGGTCGTCGGTGACCATGGGTACCGGCCGCTATGGTGGCCGCCCCATGCAGGTCCATGCCGGCATTCCGGGGCTTGAGGCGGCACATTTCCAGCGCTGGCTGGCCTTGTTCGCCGAGACGGCCGATCGGCTGTTCACGCCCCAGGCATCCGCCTTCCTGCGCGACAAGGCCGAACGCATGGCCCAGGCGTTGCAGCAGGGCATCGCCATGGCACGATCGGGCTGATCTATCCATCCACCCCCTTGCGCCCGGCCTTGAAGCATCCTATCTGCGCCCCATGACCGACCGCTCCGCCCCTCCCTCCGACCAGCCGACCCCGCCCCCGCGCGGGCGCCTTGGCCAATGGTCGGACCGGGTAAAGGCACTGCTGCTGCTGTCACTGCTGGCCATGGCCGGTGCGATGGCGGGGCTGGGTGGATCGGGTGGCGAGGCGGAACGGGTCCGTGACGGCCTGTCGGCTGGCGGCAGCCTGCGTGCCGCCCTGGCCGAGGCACCGGCCGTACTGTCACAGGGTGAGCGGGAACAGGCGAGACCCGATCTGTCCGGTGGTGATGCGCCGGCCAAGGCCTTGCCGGACGCGGTGCCCGCGCTGCCGCCCTATCCGGTGGCGGTGGCGATTATTGCCGCCGGGCCGGCCGGCGATGTCCCCCATCCCCGCGCGGGCCACGCCGCCCGCATGCCGACCGGCCCGCCGGCCGGGCTTTCCGCCTGATCCACCCTGATCGATAGATGCGCACAGGCTTTCCTGCGGCGGCCTGCCGGCCCTGCCGCCCGCCCTGTGCGCCTGGACGGAAAGCCCAATACGATGAAAAAGTCCCTGCTTTTCTACATCGCCGCCCTGGCCGCCGCCGGCGGCGTGATGACCATCAGCCGCCAGTGGGGCGGCTTCATGCTGCTCGCCACCTTCATCCTCTGGTTCCTGCATTCGGTGTTCGCCAGCACGGATGGGACGGGGCGGCAGCTCTGATCTTGACCATGGAATCGGCCGCCGGTGTGATCCGGCGGCCTTTTTTGTGGTTCGCCGATGGCCATCGGGTCGGATAGTCTCCCGATATCGCTTCTTGGGGACCAACGATGATGACTGCTCAGCCCGAGCCGATCCCCTGCCCCTTCACCTATGCCAATGGCCGCGCCTGCACGGGCCATATCGTGCGCGTGGAGGCATACAAGGCTGAGGCCCGCTGGGAGCGGGAGCCAGACGGGAACTGGGTGTTCTTCCTGGACTCTCCCATGCGCTATCACCTGTTCTGTTCGGAGAAGAACGGTCATGCCGGCTTCAACAAGCCGACACCGCCCGACATGAAATACTGGCCGGACGAGTTACCGGAACCATTGCGCGCCATGGTGAACGCCACCGGGATCAAGCCGTAGGGCAGGTCCGGCCCCGGGCCTACCCCATCCCCTCCATGTCCGCCCGGATGCTTTCGGCCAGCAGGTAGTCCGCCACCGGGCCCGGCGTGCAGCTTCGCCCCAGGTCGCCGCGCAGGCGCCGGCAGAGGATGGCCAGCTTGGCAGCCATATCTGCCGTGCCCTGCCCCGGTTTCTGCGCCAGCGCCCAAGTCAGCCGTTCCCGCTCGTCCAGGAACGCATCCCGTTCCTGGTCGCTCATCCGGCCTGTATCCTGGCGGTACATGGGCAGCAGCCGCGACAGCAGGTCGCCGGTGGCGGTTTGGGGGGTGATGGAACGGTCGCTTTGCCCGGCCATGGGCATATCTCCATGCCGATGGTGGCACGTGGGAAATCAGCTTATAATTCTGAAATCATGACAAGTTTCTGAGAATGAAACAATGAATAATTTAGGATATACCAATTTTTTTATGATCTCTGCTGCCCAATGCCGGGCGGCACGGGCGTTGATCGAAATCTCGCAGGACGATCTCGCTGCCGCTAGCGGCGTCTCCAAGGCGTCGATCACCGATTTTGAACGAG
The DNA here is from genome assembly GCF_048066115.1 of Niveispirillum sp. KHB5.9. NCBI lineage: Bacteria > Pseudomonadati > Pseudomonadota > Alphaproteobacteria > Rhodospirillales > Azospirillaceae > Niveispirillum > Niveispirillum sp. KHB5.9. The sequence goes on from NZ_JBLTYX010000003.1 coordinate 452,952, forward strand.
GTCTGCGTGCACCTCAGAAGCGCACCCTACGCGATCTGCTGGCCGCATTCGAGGCGCGTGGCGTTGTGTTCCATCGGGACGAGGAACAGGGCCTGATCGGCGTTAGTCTGAAAACAGCCGTAGGTCAGGGCTCGGCTTACGCCTCGACCTGACCTACGCCCCCAAAAGCAAAAGGCCGCCGGGTCGCCCCGACGGCCTTCGCTTACTCTACAGCCCTTCAGAAAAGGCCGATCCGTTGCCGGATCAGTCGTTCTGCTGCTTGCGCTTCAGGGCCGCCCCCAGGATGTCGCCCAGCGAGGCGCCCGAGTCGGACGAGCCGTACTCGGCCATCGCGGACTTCTCTTCCTCGACTTCCTTGGCCTTGATCGACAGGCCGATCTTGCGGGAACCGCGATCGATCTGCGTGACCTTGGCATCGACCTTCTCGCCGACGGCGAAACGGTCGGGGCGCTGCTCGGAACGCTCACGCGACAGGTCGGACTTGCGGATGAAGCCGGTGAAGCCTTCGCCCACTTCCACCTCGATGCCGCCTTCGGTGACCTGGGTGACGGTGCAGGTGACAACTTCGCCCTTCTTCACGCCGGCAGCGGCCTGCTCGAACGGGTCGCCGGCCAGCTGCTTGATGCCGAGCGAGATGCGCTCCTTCTCGACGTCGACGTCCAGGACCTTGACCTTGACCTGATCGCCCTTCTTGTAGTTCTGAATGGCGGTCTCGCCCGGCGTGGACCAGTCCAGATCGGACAGGTGGACCATGCCGTCGATGTCGCCCGGCAGACCAACGAACAGACCGAATTCGGTGATGTTCTTGACCTCGCCTTCCAGCTCGGTGCCGCCCGGGAACTTCTCGACGAAGGCTTCCCAGGGGTTCTGCATGGTCTGCTTCAGACCCAGCGAGATGCGGCGCTTCACCGGATCCACGTCCAGGACCATCACTTCCACTTCCTGAGAGGTGGAAACGATCTTGCCCGGATGGACGTTCTTCTTGGTCCAGCTCATCTCGGAGACGTGCACCAGACCCTCGATACCCGGCTCCAGCTCCACGAAGGCGCCGTAGTCGGTGATGTTGGTGACGCGACCCTTGAACTTGGCCTGCGGCGGGTACTTGGCTTCCACGCCCTCCCACGGATCGGCTTCCAGCTGCTTCATGCCGAGGCTGATGCGCTGGGTCTCCGGGTTGAAGCGGATGACCTGGACCGTGACGGTCTGGCCGATCTGCAGGGCTTCCGACGGGTGGTTGATGCGGCGCCAGGCGATGTCGGTGACGTGCAGCAGGCCGTCAACGCCACCCAGATCCACGAACGCGCCGTAGTCGGTGATGTTCTTGACCACGCCCTGCAGGATCTGGCCTTCCTTGAGGGAGGCGACCAGCTCGGAGCGGGCTTCCGCACGGCTCTCTTCCAGAACGGCGCGGCGGGAGACGACGATGTTGCCGCGCGAGCGGTCCATCTTCAGGATCTGGAACGGCTGCGGCGTGCCCATCAGCGGGGCGATGTCGCGCACCGGACGGATATCGACCTGGCTGCCCGGCAGGAACGCCACGGCGCCGTTCAGATCGACGGTGAAGCCACCCTTGACGCGGCCGAAGATGATGCCGGTGACGCGGGACTGGTCCGTGAAGGACTTTTCCAGCAGGGTCCAGGCTTCCTCGCGCTTGGCCTTCTCACGCGACAGGACGGCTTCGCCGTTCTTGTCTTCCATGCGCTCCAGATAGACCTCGACGGTGTCGCCGGCCTTCAGCTCGATCGGCTGACCGGGGACGGCGAATTCCTTCAGGGCGACGCGGCCCTCGGACTTCAGACCAACGTCGATCAGGACCTGGTCGTTGTCGATGCTGAGGATGCGGCCCTTGACGACGGTGCCTTCCAGGCTGTCGGAGGAACCGAAGGACTCTTCAAGCAGAGCGGCGAAGCTTTCCTTCGCGGCGGAAACCTGTGCCATTTGAACTCCAATGGGCAAACTGTTTCGGGTTGAAGACAACGGCAACGCCGCTTCCCGTTTCCGGCACGCCCGAGCCGGCCGCGAAGCCTTGTCACCGCCGCGCCGGACACCACGCCCGGCGGCTTTGGTACGTTCTCCCGCCCGGTCACCCGGACGGGTCCATCCCGAAGAGGCCCGTTCCCTTCGGCGGAATGCCGGGCGGGGAACCGGTTGAAGGCCATGGGGACACCAGTGCATCGGCACCGGTGAGGACGTTTTACCCAAGCAAAAACGCGGGCACCGACCGGCATCGGGTTTCCACCCGCGCGGTCGTCGCTCGCGTCACGATCCTTCATGTCCTTCGGGACAGGCGGCTTATATAACCGTCATGCGGCGCCACCGCAACCGAATGAGTCCGTTGTGCGCCTGCGTTTCGGCGGCGCTCCACGCATGGGTGTCAGGCGGGAAGCCGGGCCCGCACGATCTCCAGCGCCGTCTGGAACACCTGATCGGGCGTCATGTCGGAGTTGTCGACCAGCACGGCATCGGCGGCCGGCACCAGCGGGGCGACGGCGCGCTTGGTGTCGCGATCGTCGCGCGCGGCCATGTCGGCCAGCACGTCGGTGAAATCCGGGTTCTCTCCGCGGCCCTGCAATTCGGCGAAGCGGCGGCGGGCGCGGACTTCCACGCTGGCCGTGACGAACAGTTTCACGGGCGCATCGGGACAGATGACCGTGCCGATGTCGCGCCCGTCCAGCACGGCGCCCGGCGCCCCGCCCGGCGGGTTGGCGGCGAAGGTACGCTGGAAATCCAACAGGGCCTGGCGCACACCCGGCACGGCGGACACGCGCGAGGCGCCCACCGCCGTCTCATCCAGGCGCAGGGCCGGGTCGTGGGTCAACCGGTCGATGTCAGCGGCGGTCAGGGCTCGGGCCGTGGCGGTTGCCGCATCCCCGTCACCCAGGTCGGCCCCGGCCCGGATCATGGTCAGCGCCACGCCGCGATAGAGCGCGCCCGTGTCCAGCAACGCGAAGCCCAGGGCCTGTGCCACCTTGCGGGCCAGCGTGCCCTTGCCCGATGCGGCGGGACCATCGATGGCGATGACGGGACGGGTCATGGGAAATATCCGGATCAGCGGGAAAGGCGCGGCAGGCTTTGCGCCATGCGGACCCGTGCGTCAAGTACGGCGGACAACATGAACAATGATTCAGTTTTCATTTGTCTTGCCGTGGAACCCGGCTTTGCCCATGCTCTGGTCCAAGCACAATCAAATCATCCTTGGGGGGAAGAAAGATGCGCCTGTTGGGGAAGATCCTTCTGGCCGTCCTGCTGCTGGTCGTGGCCGGCGCTGGCGGCTTCGTCTGGTGGGCCTGGACGCCGGACCTGTCGCGCGCGGCGGCCGAGGCGCGGTTCGCCCGCGCCCCCACGGATTTCGTGGAGGTGGACGGCGTGCGCTTCCATGTCCGCCAGGAAGGGCCGGACGGGGCACCGGCAGTTGTGATGATACATGGCAATGCTTCCATGTTGCAGAGCTGGGATGGCTGGGCCGCCGACCTGTCGAAGGATCATCGGGTCATCCGCTATGATCTGGCCGGCCATGGGCTGACCGGACCGGACCCTGCCGGCATCTATGGTCCGGAACGCGACGCCGTGCAGTTGAAGGCGCTGCTGGACGCGCTGAAGGTGGACAAGGCTGTGCTGGCGGGCAATTCGCTGGGCGGGCAGATCGCCTGGCATTTCGCGGCAGCCAATCCGGACCGCGTGGAAAAGCTGGTGCTGGTGGCGCCGGGCGGCTATCCGCTGCCGGGGCTAGGGTTCGAGCAGAAGGTGGTGCTGCCGGATGCGGCGAAGATGCTGCCCTATTCGCTGAAGCCCGATGTGCTGAAGGCACGGATCGGGGGCCTTTATGGTGATCCGGCCCGGTTCACGCCGCAGATGCTGGATACCTATTACCATTCCTGGCTGTCCCCGGGCGTGCGGCCGGCACAGCTGGCACGCGCGTCGGCCTATTTGCTGCATGATCCGACGTCAATGCTGGCCACCATCCAGGCACCGACCCTGCTGCTCTGGGGGGAGAAGGACCGTCTGGTGGCCTTCGCCACCACACCACAGAAGTTCCAGGCCGCCATGCCCAACACCAAGCTGGTGAGTTTCCCCGACCTGGGTCACATGCCGCAGGAGGAGGACCCGGCCGCCACCGTGGCGGCGGTGCGGGAATTCCTGGCGCAATAACAGGGGCATATCGCCCTCGCCCGCTTGCGGGAGAGGGAGGGACCCGAGCCGTCAGGCTTGGGAGGGAGAGGGGACAACGCCCAATGTTCGGCTGCCACCCTCTCCTTCCCACCGCTTCGCGGCGGGTCCCTTCCTCCCCCATCAAGGGGGAGGGCAGGTTACAGAGCGGAAGAGCCGAAACTCAAGCACTCCGGCGCTTGGTGGCCAGGTCGATGGGCGCGGCGGATGTGGTCACCGGCTCTCCCGTTTCCGTCGCGGGCGGTGCCTCGGCGGGGAAGCGGGCCAGGAAGCAGGTGCCGCGCCCCGCCGCACTTTCCACCGTCAGCGTCCCGCCCAGTTTCTGCGACACCTGGTTATAGGCCAGATAGAGGCCCAGACCGCTGCCGCCACGTTCGCGGCGGGTGGTGAAGAACGGCTCGAACACGCGATCCAGTTGTTCACGGTCGATGCCGCAGCCGTCATCCTGGATGCGCAGTTCGACCCAGCCGCCGGCATCGGCGCGCAAATCCACCTCCACCCGGCCTTGGCGCCCGTCGGGGAAGGCATGGGTGACGGCATTGACCAGCAGGTTGGTCACCAGTTGCGCCACGGCGTCGGGATAGGTGTCGACCGGCAGGCGGGTGGCACCGGTCAGGGCAATGGCGTGCGGCGTCTTACGGGTTTGAGGCCGCAGGGAGATCACCACCTCTTCCAGGTAACCGGCCAGATCGAAGCGGCGGCGATCCTGGCGCGTGCGGTCCACGGCTACATGCTTGAAGCTCTCGATCAGGCGCGCCGCACGTTCCATGTTGGATTGCAGGATGCGGGCGGCCAGCGAGGTGGCATCGATATATTCGTTCATCTGTTCCCGGCGTAGGGTGCCGCCGGACAGGGCCTGTTCGATGCCGCGCGTGTCGTTGGCCAACCGGGTGGAGGCGGCCAGCGCGGTACCGACCGGGGTCGCCACCTCGTGCGCGATGCCGGCGACCAGACGGCCCAGCGAGGCCATCTTTTCGGCCTGCACCAGATTGTCCTGGGTCTGGCACAGGCGGGTCAGGGCCTGTTCGGCCTGGTGCCGTGCCTCACGCTCGGCCAGCATCACCCGGCGCAGTGTGGCCATGACCGTGGCCAGGGCCAGTCCGGCCACGGCCAGGATGGACAGGGCCGCCAGCAGGGTGGCGAAGCTGGCATGATAATCGGCCGCCGCGAACGGACCCAGCCCGCGCGCCGTCATCAGGCACAGCCCGGCGGCCACCAGCAGCGTATAGAGGGCCGTCCCCAGCAGGCCCAGCCGAAGGCCCGCCGTCAGGATCAGGCAGAACAGGGCGAAGCGCCCGGCTTCCCGCAGCCACAGCGGTTCCAGCAGCGCCATGGCCGTCAGCAGCAGCGCGCCGCCGGCCACCAGCCCCAGGGCCGTGGCCCAGCGTCGGCGCAGCAGGGCGGTGGCGCCGGGGGCGGCCATCAGGATCAGCGGCGGGGCAACCAGCAGCACGCCCATCGCATCGCCCACCCACCAGCTTGTCCAGGCGCTGATCATGCCTTCGCCCAGGTCGGCATCGCCGGCCAGGGCGGCCAGCACGCCCGTCGTGGCGCTCAGCATCGGGGTCAGCAGCACGGGGATGGTCAGAAAGGCGAACAGTCCGCCCGGCCCGTCGAACAGGGGCCTGGGCCCGCGCACATGGCGCAGCACGGCCCAGGCAACCAGGGCCGGCAGGCAATTGCCCATCCCGACGGGCAGGGCGAAGGCGGGATTGCCGAACATCAGCAGATTCAAGCCGGCGGCACCGGCGAAGACACCCGGCAGAAGCCAGGGGCCACCACGCCACAGCGCGGCAAACGCGATGCCGGTGGGCGGCCAGATCAGTGTAACCGCCTCACCCGCGAAGGGTATTTGAAGGCCCAGCCAGCCCGTGGCCGCATAGGCCAGGGCCACGAACAGGTTCGCCAACAGCAACCTTTGGGCTTGCCCCATCAACCGCACCCCCGTGCCATGCGATCGGCGCATGGCCATTCATCCGGTATTTACATCAAGTGTAATCGATTACCATCGGAATGGAAGGATTGCGTATCGGCCGGAGCGTGCCCGTTGCGCCGCACCATGTTGCAGAAATGTGACTTGGGCGCCAAATGACGGCGGCCGAGAGCAATCATGGCTGGCGGCGGGGGGGCTTTAGCGTATTGTCCGCCTTGCCGTGAGGTTGCGGGTGACTGCGATCCCACCGGGATGGAACCCTGGACGTGTCTCGCCGATCCGGGGATGATCATCTACAGCCGGCGTGCCAGGCACAGCCGGCTTTTCTTTTGCCCTTTCTTTCCCATGCGTCCCCTGACCGGCCATGATATCCTGGCCGGCATGTACAGCGACGTCCTTGATCTTCGCGAATTCTATCGCAGCAGCACCGGACAGGTGGTGCGCCGCCTGATCCGCCGCCGCATCCGGGAGCTTTGGCCCGACCTGGCGGGCCAGCGCGTGCTGGGCATCGGCTATGCCACCCCCTACCTGACCATGTTCCAGGAAGAGGCGGAGCGGGTGATGGCGGTGATGCCGGCCAGCCAGGGCGTCATTGCCTGGCCGCCGGAAGGGCCGGGCCGCGTCACCCTGGCCGATGAGGCAGAATTGCCTTTCCCCGACATGTCGATCGACCGGGTGCTGCTGGTCCATGGGCTGGAATGTACCGAGGAGTTGCGGCCGCTGATGCGGGAGATCTGGCGCGTCATGGCCGGTGGCGGCCGGCTGATCGCGGTGGTGCCCAACCGGCGCGGCATCTGGGCCCGGTCGGACCGCACCCCCTTCGGCCTGGGCAGCCCCTTCTCCCCCAGCCAGCTGCGCGGCACGTTGAAGGCCAACATGTTCGTACCGGAGCGGGAGGATTGCGCCCTGTTCCTGCCGCCCACCCGCCTGCGCTTCCTGCTGGCCAGCGCGCCAGCGGTGGAGGAGGTGGGCCATCGCTGGTTCCGGGCCTTCGCCGGGGTGCATATGGTCGAGGCATCCAAGCAGATCTACGCCAACCCGGCCCGCGCCAAGGTGCGCGAGCGTCAGCGTGTGCTGTCCCCCCAGGCCCAGCCGGCGTTCGGCCGCGTGGCGGCGGAACGCAAGCAGACCCAGGGGAAATAGGTTGTAAGCCCAACGGTCATCAGAGATGACCGTTGGAGGCCGGCGACTGCCGGCCCGCGACCGCGTGGTCGCGTAAACCAAGCCGCCGGATGGCGGCGCCCGGCGTCTGAGGGTGCACAGCCTCACGCGAAATCCGCTTCCTCATAGAACGGACGGATTTCCAGCTCGCTGGGGCCGGGCATGGGGTTGGGGCAGCGCTTGGCCCAGGCGATGGCCTCTTCCATATCCTTCACCTGCCAGATCCAGAAGCCGGCTAGCAGTTCCGATGCCGGGGTGAAGGGTCCGGGGATGAGGGTGCGCTTGTCGCCGTCGAAGGCGATGCGATAGCCCTGGGATGTCGGCTTCACCCCGTCACCCGACATCATCAGGCCGGCCTTGACCAGTTCCTGATTGAACTTGTCCATGGCTTCCATCAGTTCGACCGAGGGCATGGTGCCCTTCTCGCTGTCTTCCGTGGCCTTGACGATCACCATCACGCGCATCACCGTCTCCTCTGTTCAAGGGTAAGCCGAGCTGTTCCCGGCCCTGATATCCCAAGGACGGTGCCACACAGGCGATGCCGACATCGCCCTCCAAAAAATATGTCAGCCTTTTACGAGGGTCAGCTTCGGCTTGCCCTGCGGCGGATGATAACCCGGCAAGGCGGCGATCTGGCCGGCGATGACATTGGTGAAATCACCGATGCCGGGCCAGCTGGTGATCTTGCCGATCAGCCGCTTGCCCCGGAACACGAAGAAGACCGGAATGCCGTGCAGGCTGAACCGGTTGGCCATTTCCATGTCGTCATAGACATTGTCGTGCAGCCAGCGCACCTCCGGCCAGATGAAGCGCGGCGGGGCCGACAGGATGGCGTGCTTGGCGATGTCGCAATTGGGGCAGTCGCGGCCCCACAGGAACAAGACGGACAAGGGTGGGGCATCCAGCTCCGCCAATACATCGTCCAGTTCGGTGCTGGTCACTTCCCGCATGGGAAAACGCGTAAAGAAATCCGGGGGGGTGCCGGGATTGGCCGGATTGCCTGGGTTGGACATCGGGTTTCCTCCGCCATTGTTATTATGGGGCCCGCCAACAAACTCAGTGCATGCCATGGCGCTTTTACGGCGTCATTGCAGTTCGGCCAATCTTTCCGCCTCTTCCTGGGCGATCAGGGCGTCGATGACTTCATCCATCTCGCCGGCCATGAACCTGTCGATCTTACCATAGAGCGTCAGGTTGATGCGATGGTCGGTGATGCGACCCTGGGGGAAATTATAGGTGCGGATACGCTCCGACCGGTCGCCCGACCCGACCTGGCTCTTGCGGTCGGCGGCGCGCGCATCGGCCAGCCGCTGGCGCTCCGCCTCATACAGCCGGGCACGCAGCACCTTCAGGGCCTTGGCCTTGTTCTTGTGCTGGCTCTTCTCGTCCTGCTGGCTGACCACGATGCCGGTGGGCAGGTGGGTGATGCGCACGGCACTGTCGGTGGTGTTGACCGACTGGCCGCCAGGGCCGGACGAACGGAAGACATCGATGCGCAAGTCGCGCTCATCGATATGGATATCCACCTCTTCCGCCTCCGGCAGCACGGCGACGGTGGCGGCGGATGTGTGGATGCGGCCCTGGGTTTCGGTGGCGGGCACGCGCTGTACCCGGTGCACGCCCGATTCGAATTTCAGCCGGCGGAATACGCTGCGCCCGGTGATGGTGGCGCTGGCCTCCTTGTAGCCACCGATGCCGGTCTCGCTGACATCCATGGTCTCGAAGCGCCAGCCCTGAGATACCGCATAGCGCTTGTACATCTCGAACAGTTCGGCCGCGAACAGGGCGGCCTCATCCCCGCCGGTGCCGGCGCGCACTTCCAGGATGGCGTTGCGCTCGTCGGCCTCATCCTTGGGCAAGAGCGCCAGCAGAATGCGGCGTTCCAGGTCGGGCAGGCGGCGCCTGGCCTCGGCCAGTTCATCGGCCGCCAGATCGCGCATCTCGGCATCGTCGCCTGCGGCCATGGCCTCCAGCTCGCCCATGTCGGCATGGGCCCGACGCATCTCGGCGATGGCGGCGGCGACGGGTTCCAGTTCAGCATATTCCTGGCTGGCCTTGACGAAGGCGTCGCCGGCCATGGCGCCGGACGCCAGCGCGTCGCGCAGTTCATCGAACCGCATCATCACCTTGGCGAGCGGTTCGCCAAATCTCGTTTCAAAGTCCGACAAGGGGAAAGGGCCCATTCGCATCGACGCCAGAGCCCGTGGATATAGGCGATCAAGGCGGCGCGGTCACCCGGAAATGAAAAAGCCCCCGCCCGGC
>NZ_JBLTYX010000004.1:0-397550 GCF_048066115.1 Niveispirillum sp. KHB5.9
CTTGGCGAAATACCCTTGAAACCAGAACATTGCGGGGAAAATGATACAATCATTAGAAGAGCTGGACAAAGCTCTATATGAAATTGTCTTATCTCGCATGGAAGAAATAGGCGACAACGATAGCGGCGCATACAGTTATTATGGACACAGAATAAAAGAACTTAAATGCGCCTTTATTTCATATGAATGGTGGTTACCACACGTTATTCAGGAAGCTCGCCCGGATCATGTTGTCTATGCCGGATCTGGATTTGGCTACTTGGCTTTCGCATTAGCCATGCTGGGCATTCCCGTGCATTGCTACGAAGGTGATCAAACGCGATTCAACACACTGCTTGCCATCCGCGACCGCTTGTCGGGGCAGATCCCAAATGTGCAGCAGCTTGTCACAGCCACCAACAGCAAGTTCCCGGATATTAATTTGCAATTGCCGGCAGGAAGGAATCTTTTCCTGACCGCTAATCTTGGCGCCAAGACTACGTCAGAGGTCCGTGACAGCATTCTGGACGAATTCAAAAAGTTCGACTGCGTGATCGTCTGTGAACGGTTATTTTGTGGCACCTATGGTACTGATGAAGAACGTTTGGCTATGCGCAACCGGATATTTGAGAAATATCCGTCTACGCGCCAGGAGTTCAAAGAATATTTTGCGCGATTTGACGCGATCTGAACGCTGACAAACCCTCCACCCACCTCGTCGCCCAGGTGTCGGATGGTGCCGTTCAGTAGACAAAGATGGTCAACGTTACTGTGACTGTATGCTTTTCCTCCAGCGCATCCGCAACGCGACGGGGCGTTCGGGATAGCGTTCGCCCATGAAGTCCGCCCTGACCACGCGGTCCGTGCGGAAATGGCGGAAATCGCCCCGCATCTCGCACCAGGCGGCCAGGGTGCGTGCATTCTCGAAATAGGCGATCAGGACGGGCCAGACGGTGCGCTCCGTCTCCCGCCCCTGTTCGTCACGGTAAAGCAGGGTGATCTTGCGCCCGGCATGGATAGCGGTGCGCAGGGCCACCATGTCGATGGCATCCTCCACCGCGCGCAGGCGGGGCGGGGCCACACTGGCCGGACGCTGCACCACGGGGCGCAGATCCTCCGGCACCGACGCTTCGATCTTGGCCATCAGGTCGGCGGCGGCCCGGGCCAGCACCGGGTCGCCCTGGCGCGACACCCATTGCGCACCCAGCATCGCCACCTCGATCTCGTCGGGTGTCAGCATCAAAGGCGGCATGTCGAATCCGCCGTCGAGCATATAGCCGATCCCGGCCTCCCCCCGGATGGGCACACGCTGGCCGATCAGCGTGGCGACGTCGCGATAGACCGAGCGTTTGGAAGTCTCCAGTTCCACCGCGATGGCATCGGCCGTCACCGGCCGGGGTGTGCGGCGCAGGATCTGGATGATCTGGAACAACCTGTCCGCCCGCCGCATCGCACCCTCGTTGATTCATGCGCCCTCAAACGCCGGGCGCCCGCATCCGCGGGCTTGGCTTGACACCGCACGTGCGGCGGGCCGGCGGTCGCCGGCCTCCAGGCGCATGGGTCAGAAACCCATGCCTCTGACTTCATTGCTGACAGTAGGGTGGCAGCAGGGGGCGTGTAAACCAATGCCATCACCCAACAACGCGATGATGGAGCCCGACATGATCAAGCTGCACGCTTTCGGCCCGGCCTTCGGCCTGCCCGACCCCAGCCCCTATATCACCAAGACGGAGGTGCAACTGCGCATGGCCGGGCTGGCGTATGAGAAGGTAAAGGGCGATCTGGAGCAGACGCCCAAGCACAAGTTGCCGATCATCGAGGATGACGGGCGGATCGTCGCCGACAGCACCTTCATCCGCACCCATATCGAGCGTACGCGCAGCATCGACCTGGACGAGGGGTTGAGCCTGCGGGAACGGGCGGAGGCCTGGGCGGTGGAGCGTATGCTGGAGGATCATCTGTGCTGGGCCATGGTGCATGAGCGCTGGATGGATGATGAGAATTTCCGGCGCGGGCCGGCCCTGTTCTTCCAGGGCGCGCCCGACCATCTGCGCGATGCCATCATCCAGGATGTGCGGGCCCGCGTGACCACCAACATGTATGCCCATGGCATCGGCCGGCATAGCGCGGCGGAACGGCTTGAACTGGCCAACCGGTCGCTGTCGGCACTGGCGGTGCTGCTGGGTGACAAGCCGTTCCTGATGGGCGACCGGCCCACGGGCGTGGATGCCTTCGCCTTCGCTTTGCTGGCCGGGTTGATGTCACCCCAATTCGACACGCCGATCCGCCAGGCGGCAGAGGCCCATGGCGCCTTCGGCCCCTATGTCCGGCGCATGGCGGCGCGGTTCTATCCCGGTCATGCCTGGTGGTGGGACCGCGAAGCAGCAGCGGCGTGAAGATAGCGGCGGCGGGTGGTCAATCCCCGTCCCGCACCCGCCGCCATTTCACGACGTTGCGGTTATGCTCCTCCAGCGTTTCCGCGAAGGCGTGGCCGCCGGTGCCATCGGCCACGAAATAGATGTAGCGGTGCGCTTCCGGCTTCAGCACGGCCTGCAAGGACAACAGGCCCGGATTGGCGATGGGTCCGGGCGGCAGGCCGGCCAACACATAGGTATTGTAGGGGGATTCCAGCTTCCAGTCGGCGCGGGTCAGATCACGGTCGATCTGACCGCGCCCGTCCGACAGGACATAAATGATGGTCGGATCGGATTGCAGGCGCATGCCGATCCTGAGCCGGTTCACGAACACGCCTGCCACGCGCGGGCGCTCGGCAGCCACACCCGTCTCCTTCTCCACGATGGAGGCCAGGATAACGGCTTCCTGCTTGGATTTCAGCGGCAGGTCAGGGTCGCGTTCCGCCCATAGCCGATCCAGGGCCTTCTCCATGTCCACCGACATGCGAGCCAACAGGTCGGTTCGGGCGTCATCACGCAGGAACTGATAGGTTTCCGGCAACAATGTCCCCTCGGCCGGGATGGCGGTGACATCACCCGCCAGCCTTGCCTCTCCGCGCAGCCGTTCCACGATCTGCCAGCTGGTCAGACCCTCAGGCACGGTGACGCGGTGAACGATGACCTTGCCGCTGATGATCAGGTCCAGCGCACCCTTCACGCTGGTGCCGGCCGGAAACAGATATTCGCCGGCCTTCAGCCTGGCACCGTCGCCGCGCAGGCGGGATGCGGCCAGCACCTCCACGGAGTGGCGAACCACCCCGCCCTCGGCCAGTTTCTGGGCAATGCCCTGCACGCCGGCGCCGCGCGGGATGACGATGGCCGTGTCCGCCGCCAGGGGACCGGGACCGGTATAGAGCCGCCAGCCGAACCAGGCGCCGCCGGCACCCAGCAGGCCGATGACAAAAACCAACGCCGCCGTCGGCAGAAGCCAACGGCGGCGCGGTTTCGTCTGATTTTCCGTCGCGTTGCCCACGCCGGATGTCAGGACAGGGCCTTGAAGACCAGCGAGGCGTTGGTGCCGCCGAAGCCGAAGCTGTTCGACAGGGCAGCCCGCACCTTGCGTTCCTTGGCCACCTTCGGCACCAGATCGGCGCCTTCGGTCCCCTCGTCCGGATTTTCCAGATTCAGGGTCGGCGGAACGATCTGGTCGCGGATGGACAGGACCGAATAGATGGCTTCCACGGCACCGGCGGCACCCAGCAGGTGACCGATGGCCGACTTGGTCGACGACATGGACGCACCGGCCAGATCATTGCCGAACAGCCGCTTCACAGCCCCCAGCTCGATCAGGTCGCCCATCGGCGTGGAGGTGCCGTGCGCGTTGATGTAATCCACGTCGCCGGGGTTCATGCCGGCACGCTTCATGGCCATGCGCATGGAGCGGAAGCCGCCATTGCCGTCTTCGGACGGCGACGTGATGTGATAGGCATCACCCGACAGGCCATAACCGACCACTTCGGCGTAAATCTTCGCGCCACGGGCCTTGGCGTGCTCCAACTCCTCCAGCACGACCACGCCCGCACCCTCGCCCATGACGAAACCGTCGCGGTCCTTGTCATAGGGGCGGCTGCCCTTTTCCGGCGTGTCGTTATAGCTGGTGGACAGGGCGCGGGCGGCGGCGAAGCCGGCCATGCCCAGGCGGCTGACCGCACCTTCGGCACCACCGGCGATCATCACGTCGGCATCGTCCAGCGCGATCATGCGCGCGGCATCGCCGATGGAATGGGCCCCCGTGGAACAGGCCGTGACCACCGCGTGGTTAGGGCCCTTGTAGCCATGGTTGATGGAGATATGGCCCGACGCCAGATTGATCAGGCAGGACGGGATGAAGAAGGGGGAAACGCGGCGCGGACCCTTCTCCTGCAGGATCAGCGACGTCTCGTAGATGCCGGGCAGACCGCCGATGCCGGAGCCCACGGAAACGCCCGTGCGCTCGAATTCCTCGTCATTGGACGGCTTCCAGCCGCTGTCCTTGATGGCTTCATCCGCCGCCGCGATGGCGAACATGATGAAGTCGTCCATCTTCTTCTGTTCCTTGGGCGGAATGAAGAGATCGAGGTTCAGCGTACCGTCGCTGCCATCGCCGCGCGGCACCTGGCCGGCGATGCGGCAGGGGAGATCGGAGACCTCGAAGCCCTGGATGGTGCGAATGCCCGACTGACCCTTGATCAGCCGATCCCAGTTGGTTTGCACCCCGACCCCGAGCGGAGTCACGAGACCCATACCGGTGATGACGACGCGGCGCATGTATCCGACCTGTAGGCAGTGAAAAAGGAAAGACGGGCGACGGCCATGGCCGGGCCCGGACAAGCACATGGTGATGCCAGGGCGGGATTGCCAGGACCGGGGCCGGCATCGATGCCGGCCCCGCCCCCTCCCACCTTGGAAATCAGCCCTGCTTGGAGCTGATGAAGCTGATGGCGTCAGCCACGGTCAGGATCTTCTCGGCGGCGTCATCGGGGATCTCGATGCCGAATTCCTCTTCGAACGCCATGACCAGCTCGACGGTGTCCAGGCTGTCGGCGCCCAGATCGTCGATGAAGCTGGCGGTGTCGGTGACCTTGGCCTCGTCCACGCCCAGGTGCTCGACGACGATCTTCTTCACGCGTTCAGCAACATCGCTCATTTATTTGACCTTTCAGAATTTCCGGTGGGACCGGCCGGGGCCGGTTGTTGAGGGTCACCGCGGGAACGAACAAGCGCATTCCTTGCCCGGCCCGCGACGCCGGTCAGGAAAGTGCCGTCACTTAACATGAACGGCGGCCCCTGACCAGCACTCGCAGCAGAAGGATACGGCGGGCCCGCATGCGCCGGCCCGTCCGACCCTTCCTTAGATCATGGCCATGCCGCCATTCACATGCAGCGTCTGCCCCGTGACATAGGCGGCCTCGGTGGAGGCCAGATACAGTACGGCGGCGGCGATGTCATCGGGCGTGCCCAGGCGGCCGGCGGGAATGCGGCTGTTCATCGCCTCCTTCTGGGCGTCGTTCAGCACATCGGTCATGGCGGTGGAGATCATGCCGGGCGCCACGGTATTCACCGTGATGCCGCGCGTCGCCACTTCCTGGGCCAGCGCCTTGGACATGCCGATCATGCCGGCCTTGCTGGCGGCATAGTTCACCTGGCCGGGATTGCCGGTGACGCCGACGACCGAGGTGATGCCGATGATGCGGCCCCAGCGGCGCTTCATCATGCCCTTCACGGCGGCACGGGCCAGACGGAAACCGGCCGTCAGGTTGACATTGATGACGCTGTCCCAGTCCTCGTCCTTCATGCGCAGGATCAGGCCGTCGCGGGTCAGGCCGGCATTGTTGACCAGGATATCGACCGTGCCGCCCAAGGCGGCCTCGGCCTTCTTGAACAGTTCCTCCACCTGTGCCGGATCGGACAGGTTGGCGGGAACGACGACTGCACCCTCGCCCAGCTCCGCGGCCAGCGCTTCCAGCGCCTCCACCTTGGTGCCGTGCAGGGCGACCTTGGCGCCCTTGGCGTGCAGGGTGCGGGCGATGGCGGCACCAATGCCGCCCGAAGCACCCGTGACCAGGGCCGTTTTGCCGCTCAGGTCGAACATGGAAAACCTCCAGAAAGAATGAAGCGGATCAGCCCAGGGTGAAACCGTCGATATCGGCCGGAAGGCCGACGGAACTGGCCAGCAGTTCCTTGTCGATGCGCTTGGCCAGACCGGCCAGCACCTTGCCGGCACCCAGTTCCACCAGTTCCGTCACGCCCTGCTCCTTCATGAACAGCACGCTTTCGCGCCAGCGGACAGCACCGGTCACCTGTTCCACCAGCAGGCGGCGGATGGCTTCCGGATCGGTCACGGCCGACGCGGTGACATTGGCGACCAGCGGGGCGGCGGGGGACGTGATGATCGTGCCGGCCAGCGCTTCGGCCATGGCATCGGCGGCCGGCTGCATCAACGGGCAATGGAAAGGGGCGGACACGGGCAGCAGCATGGCGCGCTTGAACCCGCGCTCCGCCGCGATCTTGATGGCGCGCTCGACGGCTTCCTTGTGCCCCGACACCACCACCTGGCCAGGGGCATTGTCGTTGGCGGCGGTGCAGACCTGGCCCTGGGCGGCCTCGGCCGCGATTTCGCGCGCCGCATCCAGGTCGGCACCCAGGATGGCGGCCATGGCCCCCACGCCCACGGGCACGGCCTTTTGCATCGACTGGCCGCGCAGCTTCAGCAGGCGCGCCGTATCGGACAGGGAGATGGCGCCCGAGGCGCACAGCGCCGAATATTCGCCCAGGCTGTGGCCGGCGACGAAGGCGGCCTTGGACAGGTCCAGGCCCTTTTCGGCCTGCAGCACGCGGGTCACGGCCACGGACACGGCCATCAAGGCCGGCTGCGCATTCTCCGTCAGGGTCAGATCCTCACCCGGCCCTTCGAACATCAGGGCGGAGAGCTTCTGGCCCAGGGCCTCGTCCACTTCGGCGAAGGTGTCGCGGGCAATGGCGAACCGTTCGGCCAGCTCGCGGCCCATGCCGACGGCCTGGCTGCCCTGGCCGGGAAAGACGAAAGCGCGGGTCATCAAGGTAGTCCTGCAATAAATCCGGTGCGGCCTTGATACAGCGGTGCGTGGCCCTGTCAAGCTGTCAGCACCCCGACAACAGGTCCCGAACCTTGTGACGATTACGGAAGCCGATGCTAAGCCGATGGAAATACTGGCTTGAAGGCCCGTGCATGGAGATATCGCAGTGCCGGAGCCGCGGGAAGGCGAGTGGCACCCCGTGCCATACATCAACCCGATGGTAAGCGATCATATCGAATCTATCAGCGCCCTATGCGGGCAAGGCCGATCACCTTATACTACCTGCAACCACCAGCCGGGATGCGCCATGGCAAGCCCGCGACGTCAGGCACCGAACGCCCGCCACCCCCTTGCAGCCGCGATGCTGCTGGCCTGGGCACTGGTTTGTATGCCCATGGCTGCCCCCGCGGACGATGTGGCCGACAGTTTCGGTGATCCTACCCTCCCCGGGGTGACATTGGCAGTGCCGGTGATACCGACCATCGTCGACAGCAAGGGGCTGCTGGTGCCTGCCATGCGCGCCTGGCTTGGTCGCGTGGCCGCGGGGGCGAACATCCATCTGAAGATACAGGCCGCCAATTTCGACCGGCGATCCGCCGACATGGCGCGATCCGCCGACCATTGCGTGCTGGGCTATGCCAGGCTGCCGGCGCGGGAGGACAAGGCGCGCTGGCTGGCGCCGGTGCGACGCGACCGCATGATCTTCGTGGCCCGGCATGACGACCCGTTCCAGGGCGGGCTTGACGCCTTCATGAAAGCCGCCGACGGCAAGGTCGCGGCCCCCAGCGGCGTCTATCGCGAGGCGTTGGCCCAGCGCGGCGTCGAATACGTCGCCATCGACGATCAGCGGGCGTTGGCGCGCATGGTGGAGGCCGGTCGCGTCCGCTTCGGCATGCTGATCGCCGGCAGCCTGAACGCGCCGGAGGTACAGGCCATGCAATTGCGCGTCGTGGCGGAGATGCCGCCGCAGGAATTCTGGTTCGCCTGTTCACCCCTGATGCCCGACAGCGTGGCGGTGTCCCTGACCCGCGCTCTCCGGGATGGACATACCGAGGCATTGCGCCGGCTGGCCATGGCGGAGACACCGGCGGAGGAACGGACACCCACGCAATAGGGCGGCGCCCGCGCTTTTCCGGTAACAAAAGCTGGCCTATACTGTCGGCATACCCTTGATCGGGATATGCGATGGCAATCCTTCCCCGTGTTGCCCGACTGTGTATTGCCCGACTGCCGGCTGCGCTGATCGCCGGCGGCCTGCTGATGGTGATCAGCACAGCCGGCGCGGTGGGAACCGTGCTGGAGACAATCGGCCCCGCAAACGGGCCGGAGGTGGCGTTGCTGATCGCCAATACCCCCACGACGATGGACAGTGCCGGCAATCTGCGCCCCGCCCTGCGGCAATGGATCGGCCATATCGCCACGCAGGGCGAGGTCCATGTCAGCGTGCGGACCGTAACCGTCGACCAGCGGCAGGACGAGGCGCTGAAGAGCCCCGGCACTTGCGCCATGAGCTATGCCCGCCTGCCGGCGCGGGAGGACAAGGTGCGCTGGCTGGCCGAGGTGAAGCGCGACCGCATGGTGTTCATCGCCCGCCGGGATGACCCGTTCCAGGGCAGCCTGTCCGACTTCCTGCGCATCACCAACGGCAAGCTTGGCGCGCCCAGCGGCATCTATCGCGATATCCTGGAAAATCGCGGCATCCGCCACACACCCGTGGACGACCAGCTTTCACTGGCACGCATGGTGGAAGCAGGAGAACCCCGCTTCGGCCTGCTGATCGGTGGGGCCATGCACACGCCGGAGATCAGGGCCATGGCCGTCCGTGTGGTGGCCGAACTGCCGCAGGCGAGTTTCTGGTTCGCCTGCTCCGCCGCCATGCCCGATATGTTGTCAACAAGGTTGGCGGCCGTGCTGCATACGAAGGAGGCGGAAGCGCTGCGCCGGGAGGCCCTGGGCAATCTGGCGCCCGCGCGGTCGGTCGGGCAATAGCCCCATGCGACATGATCGCCCCGCCCATGTCCCGGCCAGATCCCGCCGGGCCTTGCACCGCGCGGCCCTTTCTGTATAGTGCGCGCCTTCCGAAACCCCGCCGGTGCTTTGCCAAGGCGCCGGCTAGGACCGTGCGGCTGATCCGGGGCATGCCCAGGACACAGCGGCGGACCATCAATAGCCATGGGGAGTTATATGGCACTGTATGAATCGATCCTGATTTTCCGTCAGGACATCTCCTCGACTCAGGTGGAAAGCCTGACCGAGACCTTCAGCACGATCCTGAAGGACAATGGCGGCTCCGTCGTCAAGACCGAACAGTGGGGTCTGAAGACCCTGACCTACCGGATCAAGAAGAACCGCAAGGGTCATTACGTCTATCTCGGCCTGGATGCGCCCGCCGCCGCCATCGCCGAAATGGAACGCAACCTGTCGATCAACGAAGACGTGCTGCGCGTCATGACCGTCAAAGTCGAGAAGATCGACGAAGGCCAGACCGCCATGCTCGCCAACAAGGGCGAGCGCGCGGAGCGTGGCCCCCGCGGTGGCTTCGGCGACCGTGGCCCCCGTCGTGAATTCGGCGATCGTGGTCCGCGCGAGGGCGGCTTCAGCCGTGGCCCGCGTCGTGACGCCGCCGTGGAAGGTGAAGGAGACCGCGCATGACCACCGAACGTCCCCAGGGCGGTGCTCCCGCCGGTGGCGCCCCCCGCTCCGGCGGCGGTGGTCGTCGCCCGTTCTTCCGTCGCCGGAAGACCTGCCCGTTCTCCGGCCCGAACGCGCCGGCGATCGATTACAAGGATATCAAGCTGCTGTCCCGGTTCATCTCCGAGCGTGGCAAGATTGTCCCGTCCCGTATCACCGCCGTCTCGGCGAAGAAGCAGCGTGAGCTGGCCCGTGCGATCAAGCGCGCCCGCTTCCTGGCTCTTCTGCCGTACGTCGTCAAGTAAACCAGGAGAAAAGACATGGACGTCATTCTGCTGGAACGCGTCGAGAAGCTGGGTCAGCTGGGTCAGGTGGTCAAGGTGAAGCCGGGCTATGCCCGTAACTACCTGCTGCCGAAGAAGAAGGCCCTGCGCGCCACCAAGGAAAACCTGGCCGTCTTCGAGGCCCAGAAAGCGCAGCTGGAAGCTCGCAATCTGGAGCTGAAGAAGGAAGCCGAGGTCGTAGCGACCAAGGTGAACGGCCTTTCCGTCGTTGTGGTCCGTCAGGCCGCCGAATCCGGCGTCCTGTACGGCTCGGTCAGCTCGCGCGATATCGCCGAGGCCGTGACCGCTGCCGGCACGACCATTTCCCGTGGTCAGGTCGCGATCCCCGATCCGATCAAGACCCTGGGTCTGTTCAAGATCCGCGTCATCCTGCACCCGGAAGTGTCCGTCGCCATCACGGTGAACGTGGCCCGTTCGGTCGAGGAAGCCGCCGTCCAGGCCGCCCGTGGCGGCATGGTCGTCGGTCGCGACGAGGATGAGGACGAGGAAGAAGCGGTCGAAGAGACCGAAGCCACCGAAGAGACCGAGGCCTGATTTAAGGCCCCGGTTGCCGGATGGAGACATCCGGCCTTCTGGTAGACGGGATGAGGGCGGTTTCCTTCGGGGGACCGCCCTTTTTCTTTTGGCCAGCTTTGCGACAGCGCGCGGCGGGACTACCTTTTCAAGACGCACCAGCGGCTTGGGAGATGTTCCGACATGCTGTTGTTCCGTTTTCTGCGCGCCATCGTCACCCAGGGCAGCCTTACCGTCATTGATGCGCGCGGTCAGCCGCACAAGTTCGGCACCGACATGCCTGGCATCAGACCGGTGAAGGTGCGCCTGACCGATCCGGCCCTGGAATGGACGCTGGGCCTGCATCCCGGGCTTTTCGCCGGGGAAGCCTATATGGACGGTACCCTGCAGATGGTGGAGGGCAGCCTTTACGACTTTGTCGATCTGATCACCCGCAATATCGGGTTCAGCCATATGGGCCCGGCGGGATTTGTCCAGCGCTTCGGCGTCGGTGTGCAGCGCTTCATCCAGCAGCGCAACCCGCTGGACCGGTCACGCCGCAACGTGGCCCACCATTATGATCTGTCCAGGCACTTCTATGATCTGTTCCTGGATGCGGACCGGCAATATTCCTGCGCCTACTTCCCCGAACCGGGGATGAGCCTGGAGGCCGCACAAGACGCCAAGAAGCGGCATATCGCGGCCAAGCTGCTGCTGAAGCCGGGCCAGGAGGTACTGGATGTTGGCTGCGGCTGGGGCGGCATGGCGCTGACGCTGGCCAAGCTGGCCGATGTGCATGTCACCGGCATCACGCTGTCCACCGAACAACTGGCCGTGGCGCGGGAACGGGCGACGGCGGCGGGCCTGTCGGACCGGGTACGGTTCGAACTGTGCGATTACCGCGAACTGCCGGGCCGGTTCGACCGTATCGTCAGCGTCGGCATGTTCGAACATGTCGGCGTGCCGCAGTACCCCACCTTCTTCAAGAAGGTTCGCGAGCTGCTGGCCGATGACGGGGTGGCGCTGCTGCATTCCATCGGAAGGGCGGAGGGGCCGGGCACCACCAACCCCTGGATCCGCAAATATATCTTCCCCGGCGGCTATTCCCCCTCCCTGTCGGAGGTCACGCCGGCCATCGAGGGGGCCGGCCTGTGGCTGACCGATATGGAGGTCTGGCGCCTGCATTACGCGGAGACGCTGCGCCATTGGCGCGAACGGTTCCTGGCCAATCGCGACAAGGTGCTGGAGCTTTATGATGAGCGGTTCTGCCGGATGTGGGAATTCTATCTGGTGGGATCGGAATGCGCCTTCCGCCACCAGGGCCACATGGTGTTCCAGGCCCAGCTGGCCCGCGACGTCCATGCCCTGCCGACCGCCCGCGACTATATGCTGACCGATGAGCGGGGGATGGCGGAGCGGCAGACGCGGGCAGCGTGAATGGGCAACTTATCCACAGCTTATCCCCAGATCGTTCCCCTTCTTTCTCAAGCCCCATCCTTGCGACGGCATGACGGCGCCCATGCGGGTCGCTAAAGTACGCCCGCCATGGATACCAAGCTGATCGACCCGTCCGGCTTTGCCGGTGCCGCCCCCATCGCCTATCGCACGCCGCCCCATAACGAGGAGGCGGAGCAGACGGTGCTGGGCGCCATCCTTGTCAATAACAAGGCATTTGAAAAGGTTGGTGAATTCCTGCGGCCGGAGCATTTCTTCGACCCCGCCAACCAGAAGATTTTCCAGGCCATCCTGAAGATGGTCGACCGGGGTCAGGTCGCCAATCCGATCACCCTGAAAGCCTATTTCGAGCAGGACCGCGACCTGTCGGAAATCGGCGGGCCGGAATATCTGGCGCGCCTGGCCGCGGCCATCGTCACTGTCCATAATCTGGAGGATTACGGTCGGGTTATCCACGACGCCTTCCTGCGCCGGCAGTTGATCGAAGTCGGCGAGGATATGGTCAATCAGGCCTATAAGCACGACATCGACATCGCCGCCAACGACCAGATCGAAGATGCGGAAAAGAAGCTGTTCGAGCTGGCGGCCACGGGCGACATCAAGGGCGATTTCATCCCCTTCGACCGGGCGCTGACCGCCGCCATCGCCACCGCCGAAGCCGCCTTCCGCCGCACCAGCCATGTCACCGGCGTCACCTCGGGCCTACGCGACCTGGACGGCAAGCTGGGCGGGTTGCACCCCTCGGACCTGCTGATCCTGGCCGGTCGTCCGTCGATGGGTAAGACCGCGCTGGCCACGAACATCGCCTTCAACGCCGCCAAGGCCTATATGCTGTCCGGCGGCAAGGAGGGGGCGCCCGTCGGCTTCTTCTCGCTGGAAATGTCGGCCGAACAGCTGGCTTTGCGTATCCTGGCCGATCAGGCGGAAGTGTCGGGTGACAAGATCCGTCGTGGTGAGATTTCCGCCACCGACTTCCCCAAGTTCGTGGAGGCCAGCCAGTATCTGGCCCGCGTGCCCTTCTTCGTGGATGATACGCCGGCGCTCACAATCACCGCCGTGCGTACCCGTGCCCGGCGCCTGAAGCGCACACATGGGCTGGGCCTTGTGGTGGTCGACTATCTTCAGCTGCTGCGCGGTGGCGGGTCCAGCCGGGGTGAGCAGAATCGCGTGCAGGAAATCTCAGAGATTACGCGCGGCCTGAAGGCCATCGCCAAGGAACTGGAACTGCCCGTTATCGCCCTGTCGCAGCTGTCGCGTTCGGTGGAAAGCCGCGAGGACAAACGGCCGCAGCTGTCGGATTTGCGTGAATCGGGCTCGATCGAGCAGGATGCCGACGTCGTCATGTTCGTGTTCCGCGAGCAATATTATCTGGAGCGTGCCGAGCCGGGCCGACGCCCGGACGAGTCGGAAGACAAGTATAATGACCGGTACGCGCAGTGGCAGGACCGGCTGGCCCAGGTCCACAACACCGCCGACGTGATCATCGGCAAGCAGCGTCACGGCCCCGTCGGCACCGTCCGCCTGTTCTTCGACGGCAATTATACCCGCTTCGGCGACCTGGAAACCCAGCATGGCGTGTCTTATGACGACTGAGCTGGCGGGGCTGCTGGACAGCCCCGAGGCAGCCCGTGTCGGTGCCGTGCTGGTCATCGACAAGGGCGCACTGGTCGCGAACTGGTGTGCCATGGCCGATCGCGCCGCCAGCGCCGAATGCGCCGCCGTGGTCAAGGCCAATGGGTACGGCCTGGGCGATGTCGCAGTGGCCACGACCCTGTGGGGAGCTGGCGCCAGAAGTTTCTTCGTGGCCGATATCGAGGCCGGGGTGCGGGTCAAAGCCACCCTGCCCGCTTCCCGCACCATCGTCCTGCACGGCGTGCCGGCGGGGACAGAGGATGAACTGGCCACGCGCGGGCTGGTCCCGGTGCTGAGCAGCCTGGGCGAGATCGAGCGCTGGGGTGCATTTGCCCGCAAGCTAGGTCACAAACTGCCGGCGCTTATTCATGTCGATACCGGAATGAACCGCCTGGGCCTGCCCGGCGGCGAATTAGACCGGCTGTGCAATGATCAAGCAACGCTGCTGCAAGGCCTGGATGTCCAGGCCTGGATGAGCCATCTGGCCTGTGCCGATGATCCCGCCAATCCGCTGACGGCGGAGCAATTGCGGCGGGTGCAGGCGGCGCTGGCGCGGCTGCCCAACGCGCCGGTCAGCCTGTCCAACTCCGCCGGCATCTTCCATGGCGCGGATTATCATTTCGATCTGGTGCGGCCGGGCATCGCGCTTTACGGTCCCAACCCCGCCCCCTGGCTGCCCAACCCGATGCGGCCGGTGATCCGGCTGTTGGCCCGCATCCTCCAGGTCCGTGACGTGGTCCCACCCGATACGGTCGGATATGACGCCACCCACCGCATCACGGCACCGGGCAAAGTGGCGGCCCTGGGCATGGGTTATGCCGACGGCTATCCCTGGTCACTGGCCGGCAAGGGGGTGGTGATGATCGGCGGGCACGCCGCACCCTTGGTTGGGCGGGTGTCGATGGACCTGCTGACGGCCGATGTGACGGGCGTTCCCGACCACCTGCTGAAAGTCGGCGGCTGGGCCGACGTCATCGGCCCGCATCGCGATGTGGATCAGGTCGCCAAGGAGGCCGGTACCATCGGGTACGAGGTGCTGACGCGTCTGGGGTCGCGGTATCACCGGATTTATGTCGGCGGTTGAGCCAAGCCCTTACGCCGTGATGGAAATGAAGCTCTCCGACGTCTGCACCGCGATGGTGAGGGTTTCGGTGTAGGTGGTGGTATAGGTCACATCCAGCACGGCACCGGCATCGACGCCACTCGTCTCCGACGCGCCGCCGGGGTCCATCCCCTCCAGCGTGCCATTCAGCCGTTCCAGCGTCTCTCCCGCCGCCGCCAGATCGTCGCGCGCCGCCTTCAGCGCCTCCTCATACTCCTTCTTGTCCTCCTCGCTCATCCAGACCGTGTTGCCCTTGTTGGCTTCGGCCTGGGTCAGCAGGGTGCGGGCGCGGCCCGCCACATCGCGCACCTCCTGCACATAGGCGCGGGCGAAGGAGATGGGAACACCACCGGCCGTCATGCCGGGCTGCTGTGCCACAGGTTTTGCGGGGTCCGGTTCCCCGCGCGCGATGGCGGCGGCCCGCTCAGCCGGATCGACATCACGGCCTTCGACAAGGTTCTTGGCCTCATCGGCCAGATTGCGGGTCATGCCCGACGCTTCGCGGGCAATATGGGCCAGCTTGCGAGCGTCGCCCTTGGCCGCGGCCTGACGCGCCTCCTGCTCCAGTTCGCCCATGCGGCGCTTGCCCTGGTTCAGCTTTTCGGTGGCGGCCTTGCGGTCGATATCCGACCGGGCCTGATCCATATATTTGGAAAGTTCCTCGACGCGCGCGGCGGATTTCGCGGCATCCTGAAAGGCGCCGCCGGTGATGCCGATATCCATCAGGCGCTTGAACATGTCCTTCTGGGACGTGCCCTGATATTCAGGGCTGTCGACCTTCCTGAACCGCTCCTCAACCGCCTTGTCGACATGGCGGTCGATAGCCGTCTTCATCGCCTGCGCATTCGTGGCGTTGAAGAGCGAACCCGCGTTTAGCGAGATCATGGGCTCCCCCGATGCGATCATTTTGATCCGCATAAAAGGTACGACACTCGCGCGATAGGCTCAAGTTGCTAAAATTGTATCTTTAGTCATAGTCGCCGAAAAGAAACCGCCCGGCAGGTTTCCCCACCGGGCGGCATCATTTTCACCAAACCGTTGAAACGGCTTAGTTCTTGGACTTGTCCACCAGCTGGTTGGCGGCGATCCAGGGCATCATGGCGCGCAGCTTGGCGCCCACTTCCTCGATCGGGTGTTCGGCCTGGCGACGGCGGGTGGCCTTGAAGGACGGGGTGCCGGCCTTGTTCTCCAGCATCCAGTCGCGGGTGAAGCGGCCGGACTGGATATCATCCAGAACGCGCTTCATCTCGGCCTTGGTCTCGTCCGTCACGATGCGCGGGCCGGTGACATAGTCACCATACTCGGCGGTGTTGGAGATCGAGTAGCGCATGTTGGCGATGCCGCCTTCGTAGATCAGGTCCACGATCAGCTTCACTTCGTGCAGGCATTCGAAATAGGCCATTTCCGGGGCGTAACCAGCCTCGGTCAGGGTCTCGAAGCCGGCCTGGATCAGCTTGGTCAGGCCGCCGCACAGCACGGCCTGCTCACCGAACAGGTCGGTCTCGCACTCTTCCTTGAAGGTGGTCTCGATGATGCCCGAACGGCCACCGCCAACGGCGGAAGCATAGGACAGGGCGACGTCGAAGGCGTTGCCGGAAGCGTTCTGGTGAACGGCCACCAGGCAAGGGACGCCGCCGCCCTTCTTGTATTCGCCGCGCACGGTGTGGCCGGGGCCCTTCGGCGCGATCATGAACACGTCGGTGTCGGGACGCGGCTCGATCAGGCGGAAATGCACGTTCAGGCCGTGGGCGAACGCGATGGCCGAGCCCTTCTTCAGGTTCGGGCCGATCTCGTTATTGTACAGCTCGGCCTGATGCTCGTCCGGCGTCAGGATCATGATGACGTCGGCGGTCTGCGCGGCCTCGGCCGGGGTCACGCACTTGAAGCCGGCGGCTTCGGCCTTGGCGCGGGTCGGCGAGTTGGGCTTCAGCGCGATGACCACGTCCGTGACGCCGCTGTCCCGCAGATTCTGGGCATGGGCATGGCCCTGGCTGCCATAGCCGACAATGGCGACCTTCTTGCCCTTGATCAGGTTCACGTCGGCGTCGCGATCGTAATAGACGCGCATGGGAATGTTCCTTCGTCTTGCTCTGCTGTTGTCAGATCCGGCCCCGGCACGGGGTCCGGCATTGCGGTGATGGGTGTTCTTCTACAGGGTCGAGGTGCCGCGCGACAGGGCGGCGGCGCCGGTACGGCTGATATCGACCTCGCCCAACTGCTGCATCAGGTCGATGAAGCGGTCCAGATCATCGGCGGTGCCGGTGATCTCGAACACGAAGCTGGAAATGGTGGCGTCCACGACGCGGGCCTTGAACACATCGGCGATGCGCAGGCTTTCCACCCGCTTCTCGCCATTGGCCACAACCTTGACCAGCCCCATCTCCCGCTCGATGAACGGGCCTTCCAGGGTCAGGTCCTTGACCTTGTGAACAGGGACCAGGCGCTCAAGCTGCACCTTGATCTGCTCGATGATCATCGGCGTGCCCGACGTGACGACGGTGATGCGCGACAGGCTGTCGCCGGCATCGATCTGCGCCACCGTCAGGCTTTCGATATTATAGCCGCGGCCGGAAAACAGGCCGATGACGCGCGCCAGCACGCCCGGCTCGTTATCGACGAGCACGGAGATGGTGTGGCGGCGGATGCTGGTATCTTGGGTCACGGGCGGAAGGCTCCAGTGAGGTCTTGTTCTGGGGTGCGGAGGGGGTGTTGAGGACAGATGCCGGTTATACCAGCACCATCCCCTCCTCCGGCGTCGCCTCGGCCACGCGGTCCGCCGGGCCCAGCAGCATTTCGTTATGCGCCTTGCCGCCGGGGATCATGGGGAAGCAGTTTTCCTTCTGGTCCACGCACATATCGACGATCACGGCGCGCGGGGTGGCGATCATCTCGGCGATGACATCGTCCACTTCCGACACCTTGCTGGCGCGCAGGCCCACGCCGCCGAAGGCATCGGCCAGCTTCACGAAGTCGGGCAGCGCCTCGGAATAGCTTTCCGAATAGCGCGAGCCGTGCAGCAGCTCCTGCCACTGCCGGACCATGCCCATCCATTGATTGTTCAGGATGAACACCTTGACCGGCAGACGGTATTGCAGGGCCGTCGACATCTCCTGGATGTTCATCTGGATCGACGCTTCGCCCGCCACGTCGATGCACAGCGCGCCGGGATTGGCGATCTGGGCGCCGATGGCGGCCGGCAGGCCATAGCCCATGGTGCCCAGGCCGCCCGAGGTCAGCCAGCGGTTGGGCTTGTTGAAGGGCAGGAACTGGGCGGCCCACATCTGATGCTGCCCCACCTCGGTGGAGATGAACACGTCGTCGCGGCCCTGGATGGCGGCGCGCAGACGCTCCAGCGCGTATTGCGGCTTGATGACCTTGTCGGTCTTCTCGTACTGCAGGCAGTCCTTGGACCGCCAGACGGCGATCTGGTCCCACCAAGCTTTCAGCGCCGCCTGGTCGGCCCGCTTGTTGCGGGCCTTCCAGATGCGGATCATGTCTTCCAGCACATAGGCCGCATCGCCGACGATGGGCAGATCGACGCGGATATTCTTGTTGATGTTCGACGGATCGATGTCGATATGTATCTTCTTGGAGTTCGGGGAGAACTCGCTGACCTTGCCGGTGACGCGATCGTCGAAGCGGGCGCCGACCGAGATCATCAGGTCGCAGCCATGCATGGCCAGATTGGCCTCGTACGTGCCGTGCATGCCCAACATGCCTAGCCATTGCTGATCATGCGCCGGATAGGCGCCCAGGCCCATCAGGGTGGTGGTGCAGGGATAGCCCGTCATGCGCACCAGCTGGGTCAGCAACTGGCTGGCCACCGGACCGGAATTGATGACGCCGCCGCCGACATAGAAGATGGGACGCTTGGCATTGGCCAGCATCTCCACCGCCTCCTCGACCTTGTTCAGGTCGGGCTTCACCTGCGGGCGGTAGCTCTTGGGCTGGCTTTCGCCCGGCGTGCGATAGACGCCGTCGGCGAACTGCACATCCTTGGGGATGTCGATGACGACAGGGCCCGGACGGCCATTCTTGGCCACATAGAACGCCTCGTGCAGCGTACGGGCCAGATTATTGGCGTCCTTGACCAGGTAATTATGCTTGGTCGCCGGACGGGTGATGCCGGTCGTGTCGCATTCCTGGAAGGCGTCGTTGCCGATCAGGTGGGTGGGCACCTGACCCGTCAGGCAGACGATGGGAATGCTGTCCATCAGCGCATCGACCAGACCGGTGACGGCATTGGTGGCGCCGGGGCCGGACGTGACCAGCACGACACCGACCTTGCCGGACGAGCGCGCATAGCCTTCCGCCGCGTGGACGGCAGCCTGTTCGTGGCGAACCAGGATGTGCTTGATCTGGTTCTGCTTGAACAGCGCGTCATAGATGGGTAGTACCGCCCCACCCGGATACCCGAAGATCGTGTCTACACCCTGGTCCCGAAGGGCCTTGATGACGATTTCCGCACCGGAGAGGATGGTTCCCGAAGACATGGCAGACGCTTTCAAACTGTTCCAACTGGGTTGAAAAACGCCGCCTTTCGCAGGGGCGAAGGGCGACGTGGCGGCACCCTAGATGGAACCGGAAAGATGGTCAACCCATTTTGGCAATGTTCTTAGTCATGCCTGTCATGATCCGGTCATAAAGTTTCGCGAACGCCGTTTCAGATGCAAGTTCCGTCGAATCCAACCGCAGTGCGGCAGGCATCTGGTTGCGGAACCATGTAAGCTGGCGCTTGGCGTAATTGCGGGTCAGCTGCTGGGCCTTTTCGGTCGCAGCATTCCGGTCCAGGGTGCCAGAGAGCATGGAAGCGATCTCCGGCACGCCCAGCGCCTTCATCGCCGGCAATGCCGGATCGAGGCCCTGGGCCATCAAAGCCGCCACCTCCTGTTCCGCACCCTGTTCCAGCATCAGCAGGAACCGCCTGTCACACTGGGCATAGAGCCGGGGGCGCGGGGGTTCGACCACCAGGGTCGTGAAGGACAGGTGCGTGGGTGCGTCGGTGGGCGGGGCCGATTGCCAGTCGCTGATCGACCTTCCGGTGGCCTGGATCACCTCCCAGGCGCGGATCAGGCGCTGGCTGTCGGTCGGGTGCAGGCGCGCGGCCGTGACGGGATCGATTTCGGCCAGACGGGCGTGCAGAGCCGGGCTGCCGATCTCCGCCTGCAGGTCCATGGCGGCTTGACGCGTCCCCGCCGGGATCTCGGGAATGTCGGACAGGCCCTGCATAAGCGAGCGCAGGTAAAGCCCGGTGCCACCCACGACGATGGGCAAGCGGCCGGCGGCGTGTGCTGCATCGATCTCCGCCAGCGCCAGTTCCCGCCAGCGCGCGGCACTCATCCGGGTAGAGGCTGGAACGACACCATATAATGTGTGTAGTGCCTGGGCCTCATCCGCCGCCGACGGGCGGGCGGTGACGATGTGCAGATCGGCATAGACCTGCATGCTGTCGGCATTGATCACCACGCCATTGGCGCGTTTGGCCAGGGCCAGGGCCAAGCCCGACTTGCCCGACGCCGTGGGGCCGCCGATGACGAGGACGGGGCGGGGATCGGTGGGTTCGGACATGGGGAGATCGGGATCGCAGTGCATGGGCTGTGGTAGCGTCCCCTTGGATTCGTGGCAAGCGGTTGGCCACTTGGAATTCAAGCCCATTACATTATAATTCCGGAAATTACGGATTTTATGGAGGCAACCATGGTCGCCGTCACCGCTACGGAGTTCGCCAAGAATTTCGGCCGCTACAAGGAGGCCGCCCAGCGCGAACCGGTCGCCATCACCAGCCATGGCCGCACCAGCGGCTATTTCATGTCGGCACCAGCCTTCGAGGAATATCAGCAACTGAAGGCCAAGGCCGCCCGTATAGCCTTCAGTATCGAAGAACTACCCGACGAGATTGCCGATGCCATCGCGAAGGCGTCCATGGACCCATCGCACGCGCATCTGGACAGGCTGATGGACGAGTAATCGTCCATGGCATTGCCCCAACCGGAAAACGGCCTCGTCCTCTCCTATACCTATCTCTGGCGACATGAGGCGGCCGCCGGCCTGACGGAAGGCCGTAAGAACCGGCCGGCAGCGATTCTTCTCTGCGTGAACCGGATGGATGCCGTAGCACCCCAGGTGACGGTCGCACCCATCACCCATAGTCCACCACAAGACCCGGCCGCTGCCGTGGAAATCCCGCCTTCTGTGAAAGCCCATTTGGGTCTGGACTACGAGCGGTCGTGGGTCGTGCTGGATGACCTGAACGTCTTCACATGGCCCGGCTTCGATCTGGCTCCAGTTCCAGGCCACCCCGACCGGTTCGCCTATGGACTGTTACCGCCGGCCTTCTATCGCAGGCTGATCGAACAGTTCGCCCAGTTGCGGCGCGAGCGGCGTATCGCGGTCCAGACGCGAGCCGATTGAGAAGCATTCCCGCCCCCCGCCCGCACACCATTGCGCTCCCGCCCGCCAGCGGCGATAAGGGCGGCAATCGACCACCCCATATGGACGGGACCTCCGATGCTGCGCCAAGTCTTGACCCTGATCGCCGATCCAGCCGCCCCGGCCCTGGATGATGCCATCGCCAAGACGGCGCGTGCCGCCCTGGCCGATCTGGGGGCGGAGACGGCACCGCATGACTGGCTGGCGCCGGGTATCGCCTGCGATATCGGCTTCAACGGGCTGAACGATGACCAAGCCCAGGCCGCCGTGGCCAAGGCGCTGGCGGGCAAGCCCATCGATATCGTCGCCCAGGCGGTGGAGGGCCGGCGCAAATCGGTGCTGGTCGCCGACATGGAATCCACCATCATCCAGCAGGAGATGCTGGACGAGTTAGGCGAGTTGGTCGGGGCCCGCGACCGCATCGCCGCCATCACCCACCGCGCCATGAATGGCGAGATCGATTTCAAGGGTGCGCTGCGCGAACGCGTGGCCCTGCTGGCCGGGCTGGATGCCGGCGTTCTGACCCAGATGATCGGGCGCGTCACCTATATGCCGGGTGCGGCCACCCTGATCGCCACCTTGAAGAAGCATGGCGTTTACTGCGCCCTGGTGTCGGGCGGGTTCAAGACCTTCACCGCACATGTGCGCGAGGCGCTGGGCTTTGATGAGGATCAGGCCAACGATTTGATCGTGGCCGATGGCAAGCTGGCCGGCACGGTGTTCGAGCCCATCCTGGACAAGGATGCCAAGCACCAGGCCCTGATCCGCATCACCGCGGCCAAGCGGGTGCCGGTGGCCGCCAGCATCACCGTGGGCGACGGCGCCAACGACCTGCCCATGTTGCTGGCAGCCGGCATCGGTGTCGCCTATCACGCCAAGCCCAGCGTCGCCGCCCAGGCGCGTGCCCGCATCGACCATGGCGACCTGACCGCCCTGCTCTATATCCAGGGGTACAGGGCTGCCGAAATCGTGGTGGTGTAAGAGTATTTACAAATGCAGCATGGTGGGATCACGCCCTTGATGGAGCGCCCGCCATGCCCGATTTTCCCATCGACACGCTGCTGCTGTTCATGGCGGCCGCCCTGGCGCTAAACCTGACGCCGGGACCGGACATGCTGTTCTGCCTGGGCAGCGGGGCACATCGCGGGCCCAAGGCCGGCATCGCCGCGTCATTGGGCGTGGCGGTGGGCGCCATGGTGCACACGGCTGCCGCCGCCTTCGGGCTGGCCGGCCTGCTGATGGCGTCGCCGACCCTGTTCGAGATCGTGCGCTGGACCGGGGCGGCCTATCTGGTCTGGCTGGCCTGGAACACGTTCCGCGCCGCCCCGCCGGCGGCGGAGGGCACCAGGGTCACGCAAAAGGATATCCGCCGCATCTTCCTGCGCGGCATGGTCACCAACCTGCTGAACCCCAAGGTGGCGATCTTCTTCCTGGCTTTCCTGCCGCAATTCATCGATCCGGCGCGGGGCAGCGTCATCATCCAGGCCCTGGTGCTGGGCACGATGCTGAACATTTCCGGCACCATCGTGAACGCCCTGGTCGGCATCGGTGCCGGTGGGCTGGGACGGCAGCTGGCGCGCAACCCGCTGGCGGCCAAGGTGTTGAACTGGGCGTCGGGAACGGTGTTCCTGGGCTTGGCCGTGCGCTTGGGGCTGATGAGCCGGGTGTAAGACCATATCCCGGTGATCGTAACCGATCACCGGCCTCAGTCGCCGGCGCCGCCATCCGGCGGCTTGGCTACGCGCCACAAGGCGCGCGGCGGCAGTCGCCGCCGAACCAATTCCCGATCAAGGGATGGCCAGCACACCCTCCATCCCGGCGCGGATGGTGGCGCGGTCGGCCACGTCCTTGTTCTGGCTGAGCTTGGCCTTGCCTTCCAGCCGCTCAACATGCAGCACCAACCCGACAATGCCGCGCAGGTTGGCGGCGATGAAGTCGGCCGGCGCGTCGGAGACTTTCCAGGGGCTTGCCCGCCCGCCCTCATGCCGGTTGGTCAGGCGGGTAACGATGTCCAGCACCCCATCGGCATCCTCCACCGCCTCCAGCCGTCCATGGGCGTGGACGGTGACATAGTTCCAGGTGGGTACCACCTTGCCCGTCGCCGCCTTGGCCGCATACCAGGCGGGAGCGACGTAGCCGTCGCCGGCATTGAAGATGGCCAGCGAGGGCACCGACGGGTCGAACCGCTTCCAATGCGGATTGGCACGGGCCACGTGGCCGATCAGGCGGATATCCCCGTGCGAGCGATCCAGCAGCAGCGGCAGCGGCGTGGACAGCAGGCCGCCCTGCCCCAGACTGACCAGGGTGGCGAAGTTCTGCTGTTCAAGGACGCCAAGCGCGTCCTCTTCTTCCATCTTGAAATGTGTCGGCATGTACATGGGGCAAGGGTCCTGGATCGGGGGTCCTTCTTCCTGACGCAGAACGGGCGGACGCGCATTCATTGTCTTGTCATAAGGACAAGGTTGCATCCGCAACCGCCTGCCCGCAGCATCACCCGGATTTCAACGGGGGAAAATACGATGCCCGGTTTCAGGGAGGCTTTGCGGTTCTGGTTCTGGCTGGGCTGCGTCAGTTTCGGTGGGCCGGCGGGGCAGATCGCTCTGATGCAGCAGGAACTGGTGGATAAGCGTCGCTGGATCGACGCCACGCGCTTCCTGCACGGGCTGAACTTCGCCATGCTGCTGCCGGGCCCGGAGGCGCAGCAATTGGCGACCTATGTCGGCTGGCGGATGCACGGTACCATCGGCGGCCTGGCAGCGGGCGGGCTGTTCGTGCTGCCGGGTGCGCTGGTGCTGCTGGGCCTGTCCTGGCTGGCGGCAGAACATGGCGATCTGGCCTGGGTGGCGGCCCTGTTCGACGGGGTGAAGCCGGTGGTCATCGCCATCATCGCCGCATCGGTCTGGCGTCTGGGCCGGCGCACGCTGAAGGGGCCGGCACCGCTGATCCTGGCCGGTGCGGCCTTCCTGGGGCTGTATCTGGGCCACCTGCCCTTTCCCGTGCTGATCGCCGGGGCGGCCCTGATCGGCTATCTGGCGGCCAGGGCGGGCAAGCCTTTATTCGCGCCGGCGGGCCATGGCAGCATGGATGACGGCTTCGTGCCGGACGACCGGCCGGTGGACCGCAGCGCCGGACGCTTGCTGCGCCTGTCGCTGATCTTCGCCGTGTTGCTATTGGTGCCGGTGGTGGGTGTCGTGCTGCTGCTCGGGCGCATGCCCTGGGCCGATATCGCCGACCTGTTCACCAGTGCCGCCTTCATCACCTTCGGTGGCGCTTATGCGGTGCTGCCCTATATCGCCGAACGGGCGGTGGAGACCTATCAGTGGCTGACGCCGGCCGACATGCTGAACGGCATGGCACTGGCAGAGAGCACACCGGGACCGCTGATCCTGGTCACCCAATATGTGGGGTTCTTCGCGGGCTGGAACAATCCGGGCGCCCTGTCGCCGGGAATGGCCGGGCTGATGGCGGCGGCGCTGACCACCTATGTCACCTTCCTGCCCTGCTTCTTCTTCATCTTCGCTGGTGCGCCCTATGTGGAGGCGCTGATCCATAACCGGGCCGCCGCCGGCGCCCTGGCCGCCATCACCGCCGCCGTGGTGGGGGTGATCCTGAATCTGGGCGTGGTGCTGGGGGAGCAGGTGCTGGTGCCGGGTGGAAAGCCTGACCTTGTGGCGTGCGCCGTCGCGACGGTAGCGCTGGTGGCCCTGCTGCGCTTCAAGCTGGCCGTGCACTGGCTGGTGCTGGCGGGGGCAGGATTTGGCTTGGCGCGGATGGCATTGACCTGAAACCACGGTCATTTCCCATGACCGTTGGAGGCCGGCGACTGCCGGCCCGCGGCCACGTGGTCGCGTAAGCCAGGCCGCCGGATGGCGGCGCCCGGCTTCTCGAGGGAACAATGCACAAAAAGAATGGGGCGCCTTCGGACGCCCCATTCTGATCACTCTTCGAAATCCTCGTCATCGTCGTCCTTCGACTCCGGGCCGACATCGACATCGATGGGCACGCCCGGCGCGTATTTG
Source organism: Niveispirillum sp. KHB5.9 (assembly GCF_048066115.1). NCBI lineage: Bacteria > Pseudomonadati > Pseudomonadota > Alphaproteobacteria > Rhodospirillales > Azospirillaceae > Niveispirillum > Niveispirillum sp. KHB5.9. The sequence goes on from NZ_JBLTYX010000004.1 coordinate 25,072, forward strand.
GACTGGCGGATGGCCAGGGCCGACTTCACATGGCTGACATTGGGGGCCGCCGTCAGCTTGGTGGTCAGGAAGCGCTGATAGCTGTCCCAGTCGACGGCGACCACCTTCAACAGGAAGTCTGTCTCACCGGCCAACATGTTGCACTCCCGTACCTCCGGCCAGGAATTGACCAGGGCTTCGAAGCGCTTCAGATCGCTTTCCGCCTGGGACGACAAGCCGACCTGTGCGAAAACCGTGACATGGAAGCCCATGGATTCCGGATTGATGTCGGCATGGTAGCCGCGGATGTATCCCGCCTCCTCCAGCGCGCGGACACGCCGCAGGCAGGGAGGGGCCGAAATGCCGGCACGCCGCGCCAATTCCACATTGGTCATCCGGCCGTCCGCCTGCAGGTCGCGCAGGATGCGCCGATCAATTCGGTCGAGTTTGACCCGCCGCATGGTGATTTTTTAACTCCAGGAGTTCTTGATTTGAGCAAGGATATTACACGGGACGCTCCTGCCCGCAAGGGCGACCCGGTTTGCGACACAAAATTTCCTGGGGACAAGTCTTCGCATACGTATGCGAACAACAAAATGCCGACTTGCTGGGTGGTGTCGGACGGACGGGCGGGAATCGAGAACCCGTGCCTGGGGTTGGCGGAAGCACTGGGGCTGGCGCCATTGGTGAAGCGGGTGAAGCTGCGCACGCCCTGGCGGCAGACCACGCCCTATCTGCCGCTGCCCGGCATCGGCCTGGCGCTGGATCCGGCATCGGACCGGCTGGAAGCACCCTGGCCCGACCTGCTGATCAGTTCCGGACGGCAGGCGGTGGCCCTATCCATGGCGGTGGGGCGGCGGTCACCGGCAACGGTGCGGGTGCATATCCAGAATCCGGGCGTAGCCTTCGACCGGTTCGATCTGGTGTCCCTGCCCCGCCATGATGGCAAGTCGGGCGCCAACCTGGTGGAAAGCATCGGCGCCATCCACCGGGTGACGCAGACGAAGCTGGACGTGGCGGCACTGGAGTTTGCGCCCCTGGCGCAAGGGCGCAACCGGCCTCTGGTATCGGTGATGATCGGCGGATCCAACCGGTTCTGCAAACTGACGCCGGCGATGATGGCGGATGTGGCCGATCAACTGGCGGTGCTGGTGCGTGACCAGGGGGTTGGGATGATGATCACCACTTCCCGGCGCACGGGTGCCGAGAACGAGGCGATCCTGAAGGACCGGCTGGCGGGCCTGCCCGTCTTCATCTGGGACGGGATGGGCCCCAATCCCTATTTCGCAATGCTGGCACTGGCCGACACGCTGATCGTCACATCCGACAGCGTCGCCATGGTGTCGGAGGCGGCCAGCACCGGTAAACCCGTGCATGTCATCGACCTGCCCGGCAACGCACCGAAATTCGAACGCTTCCACGCGCTGTTGCGGCAGGCAGGAGTGACGCGCACGTTCAGGGGCGTGCTGGAAAGCTGGACGTACCAGCCGCTGGACGACACCGCCCGGCTGGCCGACCGAACGCGGGCGATATTGGAAAACCACCTGGGTTAGGGGCTCAGCCCCGGATGCTCATCGGCACCCGGAGGCGGTGCGTCGGGATCACCCAGGGGACGGACCATCAGCACCCAGTCCAGCCAGCGCCCATGCTTCACCCCCAGGCCCGGCACGGTGCCCGCCAGTTCGAAGCCCAAGGCACGATGCAGTCCTACCGACCCTTCGTTGCTACCGTCGCCGATGACGGCCACCATGCGGCGGAAGCCGGCACGGGTGCATTGATCGATCAGCGCCTTCAGCAGGGCGCGGCCCACGCCCGCCCCTTGGGCCTGTGGCGCCACATAGATGGAATTCTCCACCGTGAAGCGATAGCCGGGGCGGGAGCGAAAGGCGCTGGCATAGGCATAGCCCAGGATATGTCCGCCGCGTTCAGCCACCAGATAGGGAAAGCCCTGCGCCTGGATCGCCGCCATGCGCAGCGCCATTTCGCCCGCATCGGGGGGCACCGACTCATAGCTGGCCGTGCCTTCGCTGACATGGGGGGCATAGATGGTGGCGATTGTGGCGGCATCGCCCGCCCCGGCGGTCCGGATCAGCATCCCCGTCCCCTCCCGCTCAGCGGTCGCGCGGGTGCAGCGCCTGCGCCGGCACCGCCGCCAGACGGGAGACCAGCTGGCGCATATGCAGGGCCAGGGTGTCGAGATAGGGACGGCGAGCCAAGGCGACCTCATCCATATAGAGGGAGCGGTTCAATTCGATCTGCAATGCGTGCACCCCATCCCCAGGCCGCCCGTAATGGCGCGTCGTATAACCGCCGGCATAGGGCGCGTTGCGGCCGACGACATAACCCAGGTCGTTCAGCGTCTCCTCCGCGACACGGGTAAGGGCCGCATCACAGGCACTGCCGAAGCAATCGCCCAGGACCATGTCCATCGCACCGCTGGCCGCCGCCTCTGGCGGCAGGTCGATGGAGGGCATGGAATGACAATCGACAAGGATGCAGAACCCGAACGCCGCCCGCGTCTGATCGATGAGCGAGCGTAATGCAGCATGGTAGGGATAGTAGCAGCGATCCACCCGCTCCACCGCCTCGGCGAAGCGCAGGCGCTGGCGGTATATCTCCTCCCCGCTGGCCACGATGCGCGGAATGGTGCCCAGGCCCGCCGCCACGCGCGGACTGCGGCTGTTCACATATGAGGGCAAGGCCCCTTCGAACATGCCAGGATCGAATTCGAACGGTTCGCGGTTGGGATCCAGATAGGCCCTGGGGAACAGCGCCTCCAGCAGCGGCACGCCCAGGTCCACGGCGGGCCGGAAAATCTCGTCGACGAAGCAATCCTCCGACCGGCGCAGCGCCCGCGCATCCAGCCGCGACCGGGCCACGAAGCTTTCCGGATAGTCGCGTCCGCTATGCGGCGATGCCATGACGATGGGCAGCAATTGCCGCGGCGGCCGGGAAATCCGGAACACGCCGCCACCCGTGCCGACGTCTGGGGGACGGGCAACAGGCTTTTCGCTGGAAAAGGCGGGGTCCAGACTGCTCATGGCTGAAAGATGTATCGAATTGTGAGAAGCGTCGCCAGCCGAACGGAAGCGGTTGGAAAAAAATCGGCGATTTTCTGAAAACAGACTGTTGCAATGCCCGGATCGGCTCGCTATAAGCACGCCCACCCCGACGGCGCTGCCGACGAACGGCACGAAGCGGGGCGATGGACGGATGGGCGCGTAGCTCAGCGGGAGAGCACTACCTTGACATGGTAGGGGTCACAGGTTCAATCCCTGTCGCGCCCACCATCCGTACCAAACCGAAAAGGGCCGGCCCCACCAGGGGCCGGCCCTTTCGCTTTTCCGGGCCTGCCCGCCTCACCCAAAGGATAGGTTCCGCGTTGCGACCAATGGTACGGTGGCCTGATAGGCTTGCTCGGGCTGTGGAAACCGGCGCGGGCGGCGCCCTGGATGGGATTCGGGTGCGGTCATGATGGTTTGGCGTTCCTGGAAACTGTTTCTTGCCGCGGGATTGGTTACCGCGGCGGCCGTGACGGGCACCCTGCTGGTGCGTGGTCATGGCGGGCGCCAGCATCTGGTCCTGGCCGAAAGCCATCAGATGATGTCGGCCCTGATCTTCGTGGCCCAGGCGGAGGGCCATTTCGCCGATCAGGAACTGACCGTCGACCTGCTGCCGGCCTCCAACGGCAAGATCGCCATGGAACTGATGCTGGATGGCAAGGCCGACCTGTCGCTGTCATCCGATGTCCCGGCGGCCGGGGCGGTGATGGCCCGCAAGCCCATCCGCATCCTGTCCACGATCCAGACATCCGACCGCGACGTGGTGATCGCCTCTCCGTCCGGCAGCGGCCTGACCATCCCGGGGGAACTGGCGGGAAAGCGCATCGGCTATACGCCGGAGACGAATTCCCAGCAGTTCCTGGACCTGCTGCTGTTGCAATCGGGCCTGACCGGCAAGGTCACCCTGGTCCCGCTGGACAGCAACAAGATCATGCAGGCGATGGCGGATGGAGAGGTGGACGCCGTGTCGGTCTGGACCACGGTCCGCATCCTGGGTGCCGGCCTTTTCCCCAAGGGATTGGATACCCTGTCCCTGCCGGGCCTCTATACGGGAAGCTGGATCCTGTCGACCCGTACGGAGGTGGTGGAGGCCAGGCGCGACACGATGGTGCGCTTCATCCGCGCCCTGCTGGCGGCTGAATGGTCCATCCTGAAGGATCGCGAGAAGGCCATCCCCGTGGTCGCGGCCGCCACCGGCTTTGACGAAGCACTGGTCCGCAGCCATTGGGAGAGTTATGGTTTCACCCTGCGTCTCGACCAGGCGCTGCTCTTGTCACTGGAGGGGCACCTCCGGCGCGCAGGCGGCGATCCGGGGCCGGAGATGCTAGGCTATCTGCAAAGCGACGTCCTGAGGGAGGTCGACCCTACACGCGTCACGGTGCTGGACTGAACTGATGAACATCCGCACGCGAATCACCACGACCCTGGTTTTCGCGGCGGTCGCCCTGGTCATGTCGGTGGCATCGGCCCTGTGGTCCTGGCAATGGATGGGCCAATCCACGGCGCGGGTGACGGAAGCCCAGGCCCTGGTCCGCTCCGTGTTCGAGTTGAGCCTGCTGGTCCATGAATATGCCGATACGGGCAGCGAACGGGCGCTGTTCCAGTGGCAACGTTCCCACGAACGGTTGTCGGCGGAGCTGGAGCGGCTGCGTGGCGGCATCCAGGACCCCGTGGACCAGGCGCTGCTGCGCCGGCTGGCATCGGACAATTCCCTGATGATGGACGGCATGGTGCGCATGACCCAGGCGCACACGTCCCCCGACGCGGCGCGGGTGGCGCAGGACACGCTGCAGCTGCGCTACAATGTCATGGCATCGGATGCCGACCGGCTGGCCGCCCATGCCAATGAGCGGGTGAATGCCTGGGGCCGGCTGCTGCTGGTGCTGCAAGTGTTGCCGCTCCTGCTGCTGGCCGTCACGGTGGCGCTGGCCACCGCCGCCAGCCGGCGGGTGCTGGGCGGGCTGGACCGCATCGCCGACGGCATGGCGGCTATCGGGCAGGGACGGCTGGACCACCGGCTGGAAGTGGCGGGCAAGGACGAGTTCGCGGTGCTGTCGGCCGGTGTCAACCGCATGGCCGAACAGCTGCAGACCCTTTATGCCGATATCGGCGGCAAGGTGGAGGCGCTGTCCAACGCCAAGGTACAGGCCGAAGCCGCCGAGCGCGCCAAGAGCGCCTTCCTGGCCAATATGAGCCATGAGATCCGCACGCCCCTGAACGCCATCATCGGCTTCGCCGACCTGCTACGTGACGAGAAGGCGCCCCTGGTGGAGCGGGAGAAGTGGCTTTCATTGCAGATGGAGGCGTCGCGCGCCCTGGTCGCCATCGTCGATGACGTGCTGGACCTGTCGAAGATCGAGGCCGGGCGCCTGGAACTGGAGATGGGGCCGCTGAACCCGGCGCGGCTGGCGGAAAGCTGTATCGCCCTGCTGGCCCCGCGCGCCGCCGACAAGGGGCTGTCCGTGCGCGCGGAGATGTCGTCCGACCTGCCGGAATGGGTGTTGGGGGACGAGGCGCGGCTGCGTCAGGTGCTGCTGAACCTTTTGTCCAATGCCGTGAAATTCACGTCCAAGGGCAGCGTCGTGCTGTCCGTGGCCCGCATGGGCGTGCAGCTGCGCCTCAGCGTCACCGACACCGGCATGGGCATCCCGGCCGACCGGCTGAAACATCTGTTCATGCCGTTCAGCCAGTTGGACGCATCGGTAACCCGCCGCTTCGGCGGCACGGGCCTGGGGCTGGCCATCACCAAGCGGCTGGTGGAGGCCATGCAGGGCCGCATCGAGGTGAAGAGCCAGCCCGGTTCCGGCAGCCGGTTCGAAGTGACCCTGCCGCTGGCCGTCACCACAGCCCCGCCGCCCGAGGCGGAGACGCCGGCGACGCCGGCCGCCCTGCCCTCCTTCCGGCCATTGTCGATCCTGCTGGCGGAGGATGTGTTCGCCAACCAGATGCTGGTGCGCACCATCCTGGAAAAGGCCGGGCACAGCGTCATCGTGGTGGAGAACGGGGCCGACGCCATCATGACTGTTACCCGCGACGAGGACGAACTGGATCTGGTGCTGATGGATGTGCAGATGCCGGTGATGGACGGGATGGAGGCCACGCGCCGCATCCGCCAGGCCGGTTATACCCTGCCCATCCTGGCGCTGACCGCCAACGTGCTGCGCGAGGAGCGGGAGGCCTGCCTGGATGCCGGGATGAACGGCCATGTCGCCAAACCGGTGACGCCGCAGGCGCTGAACCAGGCCATCGCCGAGATTGCAGGTTTCCGCCCCACCCGGACGGATGCGGCACCTGCGCCGCCCGCTGCCGCCGATCCCGGTGAACCGGCGCTGGATCAGGAGATCCTGGACAATCTGCTGCTGGTGGTGGGCGATGATATCGGCGTACAGCTGCTGAACGACGCGCTGTCATCCTTCCGCACGCGGGTCGACACGATCATGGCGGCCGGGAACGATCTGGAGCGGGTGGAGCGGGAAGCGCATTCGCTGGTGTCGTCGGCCGGCAATCTGGGCTTCATGGCCCTGTCGCGGCGATCGCGCGCGTTGATGAACGCCGCCGCCGAGGGCGATGGGGCGGAGGTGGCACGGCTGGTGGGTGACCTGCCGGCGCTGTGTGAGGCGGCATTGGCCATGGGCCACCGCATCATCGCCAAACTGTCGGCGGATGCGGCGGAGTGAAAGCAAGCCTGCGTTCGTAATAACCGGGCTCGAAACTCACCGCCGGAAATCGGCCAGGGAACGACGGGCGGCATTCTCGGGCACTTCCGACCAGTCGCCGATCAGGTCGCCGGACAGGTAGTTGATCCCCACATCCTCGCACAGGCTCTCCATGGCCAGGCTGTCCACGCCCTCCACCGAGGTCTGCAGGCGGTTCTTGGCGGCGATGGCCCCGAAGCGCTGCAGCTCGGCCCGGTGCCGGTCGGTCGCGGCACCCGAGGGCAGCAGCACGCAGGCCACACGGGCCCCGGCAGCGGCCAGGGTCGGCAGGTCGTTGGTGTTGGGATCGACCACCACCATGATGGTGCGGCCATAGGGACGCAGCGTGCCAACCATCTCCGCCAGACGGCCGGTGGGCACACCCGCCGGCACGCCATAGAGATGGTAGGTCATGAACGGGCGCATATGCATGGGGATGGATTGCAGGGTGGCCACCATCTCCCGCCGCCGGCCCAGCACGGCCAGGCTTTCGAAATGCACCGGCACCGACAGGAAGAAGCGGAAACGATTCTCGTAAAGCTCCACCGCCTCGCTGACCGCCTCCTGGATCACCTGCAGGTCCATGGCCAGGATCTGCTGCGGGTCTTCCGGATTGTCCAAGCCATCATACCCCCAGACCAGGGTGAGCCCGCCGCGCAGGCGGCAGCCACGGGCGATGAAGACGGAGACGACCTGCTGCTTCACGTCCCAGACCGGACGGTAGCGCACCTCGATCCGGCTGGGCTTCTCACCCTGGCGTACGCGGGGGGCGGAGCTGTCCAGGGCGGCACTGGCCGCCGCCGCCTCACGGCCCAGGCGGCCGGCCGCATCGTCCAGCATCTGTTTCAGGCTGGCGGGCACCAGCATCATGTCCGACCCGATCTCATGCACGGCGGTGCGCACCATGATGGTGGCCGTGTCGGCCTCCCCCAGCAGCATAATCTGCAATTCCTCCACCACCTTGGCGCAGATCAGGCGGGCCTGCTCGGGCCCCAGCTTGGAGAACACCACGACATAGGCCTCGCCGCCATGGCGGAACCATGTGTCCTGTGGTGAGAGATACCCTTCCAGCAGCCGGGCGGTCAGCATATGGACGCGGTCGGCGACCGCCTTCCAGCGCTCGCCCACCCGTTCGCGCAGGCTTTCCAGGCCCATGAGATGGATGCTGCCGGCCTGCGCCGGGTCACGGCGGGAAAAGATGCTTCGCAGGGCGTCGGCGACGTTCGCATCGGCCGACGGCGGCGGTGCGGCATCCGCTTGTTTACTAGAGGAAACGCCCCCGAGGGGGGAACCGGTATGAAGGGCACCATGCGCCGTATCACCACGGAATGCCGCCATAACCCTCCCGATCAGCCTGAGCATGGGGAGCTGCCTTTCCATCTGCGAGGATGTTCGGATGCTACACCCGGCACGCGGCAGTGGTGATGCGCGAAGGGTTATATAAACCTTTTGTCAATCAGGCGGGCCGGGACGGAGATTGACCTCCTGGCGCTCGAAATCCGTGCGCGACCGGCGGACCACATGCTCAGGCACGTCCACCCAGCCGCCGATCAGATCTCCCGACAGGAAACGCACGCCCGCCTCCTCGCACAGATCCTCCATGGCTAGGTTCGCGACCCCTTCCAGGGCGGACAGCAGCCGGTGGCGCGCGGCATTGGCGGCGAAGCGGGTGACCTCCGGCCGCCAGCGTTCCAGGGACGCATCAGCCGGCAGGGTCATGTTGATGACGCGCACGCCCGCCGTCTCCGCCGCCACCAGCGCCGTGCCGGGGGCCGGCTGTTCCAGCATGATGGTGCGGCCGAACGGCTTCAGGGCGGCAACCAGCTCCGACAGCCGCCCCCCGGGCACACCCGCCGGCACGCCATGCAGGTGATAGGTCATGAAGGGCAACAGGTGGCGGGGGATGGACCGCAGGGTAGCCATCACCTCCTGCCGGCGTGTGGTCGCGGCCAGGCTTTCGAAATGCAGCGGCAATGACAGGAAGAAGCGGAAGCGGTTGTCGTAAAGCTCCAGCGCGGTTTCCAGCGCCTCGCGGGCCACATGCAGGTCCAGTTCCAGGATGCCGGCCACATCCTCGGGATCGTCCAGACATTCATAGCCCCAGAGCGGCGCCCTTGCCTCCCGCTCGCGGCAGCAGCGGGCCATGTAGAGCGACAAGACCTGCTTCTGCGCATCCCAGACGGGGCGGTAGCGTACCAGGGGCGGACCGGCGCGGGCCAGAAGCGGCGCGCGAAAGCCGGTCGGCCTGATCAGCACGGGGCCATGCGCCGCCTCATCCGCCGCGTGGCGGGCGGCGGCCAGCATCTCCGTCAGGCTGGCAGGCACCAGCACCACGTCCGACCCGATCTCATGCACGGCGGTATGCACCTTGATGCTGTCGGTATCGGCATGGCCCAGCAGCAGGACCTGCAATTCCTCCACCACCTTGGCGCAGACCAGCCGCGCCTGCTCCGGCCCCAGATGGGCGAAAACCACGACATAGGATTCCTCACCATGCCGGAACCAGGCATCCTGGTCGGACAGGTGCTGGTCCAGCAGCTTGCCCGTCAGGGCATGGACGCGGGCCGCGACATCCGCCCAGCGCGCCCCCAGCCTGTCATGCAGGCTGCCCAGGCCCAGCAGATGCAGGCTGCCGGCCTGGGTCGGGTCGCGCCCATCGAAGATGCGGCGCAGACGCAATGCCAGATCGTGATCTGGCCCGCCCGACATGTCGGGCGGCGCGGGGGCGGCGGGTTTCGGGGCGGGCGTGTGATCGCGATGGAATTGCGGGCGCGGAACAGCCGCCGGATGCTGCGGCTGGCCATCGGCGCCGAACAGCGTTTTCAGGATGGAAGCCATGAATTTACGCATCGACTCCCCCTTTCCCGCCAGGACCGCCGCTTTCCCTTCATGTTTGCCGCTTTGGGCGGCGGGTCAAGCTGACTTTCGGTGCGGCCTCTCTGATCTGGATCAATGCGGCGAACCAACCATTCGGGCATGCAAGTGGCATACTGCCTGAGGGCAGATGGAAAAGGATGGGAACGTCATGACCATTGCCGACGCGCCGCCGGGGAAATCCCGGCCTTTCCTGACCGGGGTGGAACGTCCGTTCCATGATGACGAACTGATCGTCACCAAGACCGACAAGGGTGGGCGCATCACCTACGCCAACCGCACCTTCCTGCGCGTTGCCGCACTGACGGAGGAGAAGGCGCTGGGCCAGCCGCACAATCTGATCCGCCATCCCGACATGCCGCGGGTGGTGTTCAAGCTGCTGTGGGACACGCTGGGGGCCGGCAGCGAGATTTTCGCCTATGTGCTGAACCGTGCGGTGAATGGCGACCATTACTGGGTCTTCGCCCATGTCACCCCGTCGCGCGACACGGGCGGCAACATCATCGGGTTCCATTCCAGCCGCCGCACGGCGGAAAAGCGCATCGTGAACGATGTCATCAGCCCCCTCTACAAATCGCTGCTGGCCGAGGAGGCCAGGCACAGCCGCATCCGCGAGGGCATCGCGGCCAGCGAGGCGATGTTGGTGGGACTGCTGCGCGACCGGGGTTTGAGCTATGAACAACTCATCTTCTCTCTTTAAGGCCCGTCTGACGGGTGTGGCCGTGCTGGCCGGGTCGACGATCGATCTGGCGGGCAATTTCCTGGGCGTGCATGAAGTGGCCGTGGCCGGCGGGGTGATCACCCTGCTGGCGGCCCTGGCCAGCTTCTATTACCTGGCACGCGTCGACCGGGTGCTGACCGGGGCGGGCGTGGTACTGGAACGGCTGGCTAGGGGCGATTACGAGGCCCGCGTCATCGGCATCCGCGAGGGCGGACCGCTGGGCGAGCTGCTGCATCGGATCAACGAGGTGACCGACCGCGCCGATGCCTTCGTGCGTGAGGCCACCGCCTCGCTTCAGGCCATCACCAACCAGAATTATCACCGCCGCGTGATCGAGAAGGGCATGCTGGGCACCTTCCTGGTGGGCAGCCGCGCCATCAACCAGGCCAACAACGCCATGACGGCCAAGGTGACCGGCTTCCGCGGCGTGGCGGACGAGTTCGAGGTGACGATCAAGTCCGTCGCCGACGATCTGGGCCGCGCCGCACACGAGATGGAGGATGCGGCCGACACCATGACGCACGCGGCCGAGGGCACGAACCATGAAAGCATGGCCGTGGCCGCCGCTGCCGAGCAGGCCAGTTCCAACGTGCAGACCGTGGCCGCCGCCGCGGAGGAGTTGACGGCCGCCATCCGGTCGATCACGGAGCAAGTGGACCGATCGCGCGACATCACCAATGCCGCCGTGGGCCGGGCCCGCGCCGCCAATGAAAGGGTAGCCACCCTGTCGGACGCCGCCATCCGCATCGGGGAGGTGGTGGGCCTGATCCAGGAGATCGCGGCCCAGACCAACCTGCTGGCCTTGAATGCCACGATCGAGGCGGCCCGCGCCGGGGAGGCCGGCAAGGGCTTCGCCGTCGTCGCGTCGGAGGTGAAGAACCTGGCCGGGCAGACGGCACGCGCCACGGAGGATATCCAGCACCAGGTGGCCGACATCCAGGCCGCCACCCAGTCGGCCGTGGACAGCATCAGTGAGATCACCCAGGTCATCGCCGACGTCAACGGCACCACGGTGAACATCGCCGCCGCCGTGGAACAGCAGGGTGCCGCCACGGCAGAGATCGCCCGCAATGTCGAACAGGCGGCCCTGGGCACGCGGTCGGTGTCCGAACGCATTGCTGAGGTGACGCGCGCGGCGTCGGAGACGGGTGCCGCCTCCACCCAGGTGCTGGGTTCCGCCGGCCGCCTGTCGCACCGGTCGGGCCAGTTGGGCGCTGCCATGGGCGACTTCCTGGTGGCGCTGCGCCGGGTGATTTAATCCAGTTGCTGGGCAACTGGATCGGCGGCGACTGCCGCCGCGGCGCACGTGCGCCGTGAAGCCAAGCCACGAATGTAGCGCCGGCGTCTGAGGAAATGTAAAAACCACCCTGCCTAACGCAAAATCATATGATTTTGCGTTAGGCAGGGTTTGATCTTTTTCAAGGGCGACACCAGATGAAGGCCACCTGCATGAACGGGAGGTCTGCCATGTCGCTTCATCTTACCCGCCGCACATTCCTGAACAGCACCGCCGCCATTGCCGGCGCCGGTGCCGTCGCCCCGCTTCTCTCCCTGCCCGCCTTCGCCGCCCCGGCGGCGGTGATCGGCAAGGCCGCACCGGCCTTCACCGGCACCAATGTCGACGGCGCCGCCGTCTCGCTGGCCGATTACAAGGGCAAGCTGGTTATCCTGGAATGGACCAACCATGGCTGCCCCTTCGTCCGCAAACATTATGATTCTGGCAACATGCAGGCCGTGCAGGCGGAAGCCGTGGCTGCCGGTGCGGTGTGGCTGAACGTCATCAGTTCCGCCCCCGGCGAACAGGGCAATGTCACCCCGGCGGATGCCAAGGCCCGTGCCGCGTCGGAGAAATGGTCCGCCACCACCACCATCCTGGACCCGACGGGCGCCATCGGCCGCGCCTATGCCGCCAAGACCACGCCGCATCTGTTCATCATCGGCAAGGACGGCACCCTGCTCTATGACGGCGCCATCGACGACAAGCCGACGGCCGACAAGGCCGATATCCCCGGCGCCAAGAACTATGTCCGCGCCGCCCTGGCCGACATCGCCGCCGGCAAGCCGGTGGCCGTCAGTTCCAGCCGCGCCTATGGCTGCTCGGTGAAATACTCCAAGACCACGGCTTGATGGAGGTTTGTTCCCTCAAGCGCCGGGCGCCCGCCTCTGCGGGCTTGGCATGACGCCGCACGCGCGGTGGGCCGGCCGTCCCGCCGGCCGTCCCGTCGGCCTGCAGCGGCAAGCCGCTGACGCGAAGCCGTCCACCTTGTTGGACGGCTTCCATTTCAGCCTGCCATACAAGGTAATTTTGCTACATTTTGGACAGAAAAAAAGGCCGTGGCATTGCCACGGCCTGAGTTTAGGGAGGAAACGCCCAAGAAGTGCGTTACGACAGAGGGCATAGGGCCGTGTCGCAAGACAGAATATGCGCGCCTGACGGCCATTGTGCAAGTGCAAAATCGTACAGGGGCCATGCGGATAGGTTCTAGCGCAGCCAAGCGAAACAGCTACTTAGAAGGCATTCGACTAAAGTAGGTGCATATTGCACCGCAGCAGAAGTGCCGTTTGGCGCCGAAAAATGGCACGAACGGCCGATTTCAGGCGGCCTTGCCCTTTCCGAAATGGGCCACATGGTTCACATGTCGAAACATCTGTAACGTCGGTACCGGACGGTTTGTCGCACCCTGCCCAGGCCCAAACAAAAAGGGCGCCGGCCCTGCAGCCGACGCCCCGATTGCCACCGGTTACCCGGTGGGTGTTTCAACGGACGGGTATCAATGCGCCGTCTCGCCACCATTCTGCACGATGACCCCATACCAGCCAAGGCCGCGATAGGTCTCATATCCCGGCGTCAGGGCAAAACCCACCAGCCGGCCGAACCGGTCGACATAATGGCCCATGGAACGGCCCTGCGTCTCCAGCGGGAAGCTTTCCGTCAACTGACCGCGCCCATCAGACGATGCGATGATGCGGCCCGTCGCATCGACCAGCAGGCAGCGCGTATGCGCCTCCTCGCTACGGTCCAGGCGCACGCCGGAGGTCACGGCACGGGCCTGCGGTTCCCAGTCGAAGAAGATGCCCATGGCGCCGATCACTTCGCCATCCACGGCGCCGTCGCGACGGACGGCGGTGGAATATGCGGCCACCGTGCGGCCGTCCAGCACCTGGTTGGCGGTGACGTCGACCACGGCGAAGTCCGACCCGTCGCGGGTATTCAGCGCCTGACGGAACCAGGGCTCGTTGGCGACATTGGTACCAATGGCCTGCGGGAACCGGCGCGGCCGGCCCGTGGCGATGACCCGGCCCTGGCGATCGGCCACCCACAGGTCCAGATAGACCGTATAGCTGTCCAGGATCACGCCCAGGCGGGAGGAGGCGAAGGCGGTGGCGTCGGTCGAGGGGTCCGCCAGACAATCCACCACGGCCTTGTCCGTCGCCCACCAGCGCACGTCGCAGGAGCGTTCATAGAGATTGCGATCGATGATCTCGATCATGTTCAGCGCCAGATCGGCCAGCCGCTGCCCCCGGAACCGGACCATCAGGTCCTCGCCCACCGTGGCCATGCGGTCGACCAGCTGCCCAATTTCTGAGCGGAGTTCGCTGGCCACCACGCTGACCTGACGGGAGATGGAGTTCACCTCGTTCGCCACCACCGCGAAGCCGCGGCCCGCATCGCCGGCCCGGCCCGCCTCGATCAGGGCGTTGAAGGCCAGCATCTTGGTGGTGCGGTTGATGTCCTCGATGGCGGATACCTTCTGGCTCGCCACATCCAGTACGTTCCTCGTCAGGTCGATCAGGCTGTTATCCATGGGTGGTGCCCTTGCCTTGCGCCAACATTCCGCGAAAACTCTTTCCACGAAAGCGAAAGCAATTTGCATGCCCTTCCGTAACGGAAACTTAACCCTTTGACTCATTTAAGAAGTTTAAAAGAAGTTAAACAACGGTGTTAAGGTACGAACCTTTCGTTTGCCTGTATTTTGGGCAAAGCAGTGGAAAATGCCGTGCGGGGTGGCGGTTACAATTGAAACAATCGCCGGAGGTGCCCTCAAAACGGCATTTTCTGATTTTGCCAGCGCGGAAACGCAGCTGGAAGCTGTCATACCGGATTTGCATAACCCCATGACGGGAGCCTATGGCCCGCACCGTCGGGAAGACATGTGGCGGACCGGCCAGGGTTCCAAGGGGCGAATAGGTTCCCCGGCCGGTCCGTCACCCGATACCGCGCAATTGGGGCATCGCGGGGTATCGGCGTCTTTGCCACCGATGCGGGATGGGGCTCTGCATCGGCGGTATTCTGATGCTAAGTCCCGGGGACGGCGCGAACGCCGCCCCCGGAGCTTTTCGTTCGAAACCCGAAGACAGGGGCGATGCTCCGTGCCTCGAACGATGTCCAGTAATCCTGAAACGTGGAGTTTATGTCAAGCAAAATTCTAATGAGCGAAGCTGAATTTTTGCCCCTTGCCCCCACGCGCCCGGCATGCCACCTTGAAAACCAGTGAGTTCGGAGATTTTGAGCATGGCCGCAGCCGTGACCCCGCGCACGAAACCGCGCGGCGAGGAAAGTGAAAAGACCAAGCTGACCCGCCAGATGCGGCGCGACGCCGGCCGCTGGCTGAGCGCGCAGCGCGAGAAGGCTGGTGTGACCCAGGCGCAGGTTGCCGACCATGTCGGTTACCGCTATTACACTTTCGTCTCACAGGTTGAAGGCGGGCATGGCCGCGTGCCGTCCGAACATTTCGAACTCTGGGCCCAGGCCATCGGTGTCGAACCGCCGGCCTTCGCCCGAAAGCTGCTGGGATTCTATGAACCGGAAATCCATCGCCTGCTGTTCGGCGGCGAGGAATGAGGGGTTGACACGTTGAGCTGCGCAGCGGGGCTTGGGGCCTCCGCCGGCGGTGATCAACAGGGGGGCGGATTTGGGCGACGTGCTGCGGTTCATAAGGGCCGTGACGCAAACCGGCTACTGGACGAACCAGGAAAAGGCGGAACTGTTCCGCCTGGCCGAAGAATTGTCGGGCCAGGGCACTGGGATCGAGACGGCGACAGGGATCAGCGACAGCGGTGATCCCTGGTTCATCGTCTATGACGCCGGTTCCGGCGACGTGCTGGTGCATGTGGCCCGCATCGCCGGCAAGTTCGTCGTGCATGACATGTCCGGCGACCTGCTGCTGGAGGGTGACGACCTGCGTCGCCTGGTCAACCGCGCCGCGGGCGCCGAAGCGGCGGAGCTGGCCAGCGGTGGCCATAACAATGTCGTGGTGCTGGCGGCATTGGCCCTGGTCGTCGATTTCTTCCTGAATACGGAGAAGGCGCAAGCCGCGGAGGATGGGTCGGGCGCCGACCTGCCCGTCGTCTTTGCCACGCTGGCCCTTTCCCACACCTATCTCGATCTGCCACCGCCCGATGCGGTGCAGGGGGAGCGTACGGGCCCCGCCGACCGATCGCATGGCCAGGCGCAATGGGCCGCCCTGCCCGTCGTCGGCGAAAGCATGCTGCTGGCCCCCGGCGGGGAGCGCCAGGCCCAGACGGCGACGCAACTGGCACTGTCGGCGGACAATGTCCGTACGATCACCATTCCCCTGCATGCGACCCTCTCCGCCCTGCCCACCGCAGCAACGGACAGCACGCCGCAGGACCTGACGGGCACAGCCGGGCACGACACGCTGGTGGGCGGTTCCGGCAATGACACGCTGCGTGGCGGCGCCGGTAACGACCTGCTGGCCGGCGGTGCCGGCGATGACCTGCTGATCGGCGGGGATGGCGACGACACGCTGGTGGGCGGTGCGGGGCATGACACGCTGGAAGGCGGGGCCGGCAACGACACCCTGGTGGTCGATGCCCAGGACGTGGCCCATGGCGGTGCCGGGGCCGACAGCTTCGTGATGACCGACAGCCTGGTCGGGCAATGGGTGGCGCTGACCCAAGCCGGCAAGGAAGTGGTCTTCGCCGACAATGTCCGGGATTTCAGCTTCGCCGAAGGTGACCGTCTGTCCTTCGCCGTGAAGCAATGGCTGGTGACGGTCGATCACCCGACCGATGCGCGGCCGGTGCGGCCCGGCACGGATGATGCCGTGAAGAACAATGGCAATGACGAAACCCGCCTCACCGAGGGTGAAGGCGGCGGCAACCGCCATGTCGATGGCGGCGGCGACAAGGGTAATGGCGGGGGCGATTTCGGCGTCACCGGCAATGGTGACGGCGATTTCAGTACCAGCCTGGTGCCACCCGGCGGTACCGGCCTTGTACCCGGCCCCGGCCCCAGCACCATGGTGGAACTGGACACCGACAATGACGGGGTGGTGGACACGATCATCACGGTCCGCCCCACGCCGCCGGCCGACGATATAACGGGCACCGTCGATCTTTCGGGGCTGGCGGGCCTGTCCCCGGCCGATGATTGGGGTTACTGGGGCTGATGCCCCGCAACCGGTTGCGACGGACCGCCTTCACTTCCCATCCTGACGGGTGGGTCGTTTCCCGCGGTCCGCCGCCCGGCCGTCAATAGCCTGTCAGACGCCTTGACGGCCGGTTACTTGGTCCCAGGCGCGAAAAGCTTCGCGCCCGGAAATCAGATCCAACCCGCGTTGAACCCGTCGAGCAGGGCGCCCGACAGACCCGACGGGTCGATGGCCAGACGGCCGGTGCCGACGATGTCGACGGCCGGGGTCTCACCCACGGTCAGGTTGAACACGGTGCCGTCCAGCAGCGTCAGGCTCACGCCCTCTTCCGTCAGCACGAAGGACTGGAAGCCGAAGCCCGACGTGGCCACCAAATCGGCCGGCAGCAGGTTGGTCCAGTTCACGGCCGACAGGTCGATGCTGCCGATGGCCAGGGCGCTGAAGTCGAAATTGAAGCTCAGCGGACGGACGGCGAAGATGCCTTCGTCAAACACCGGCAGGATGCTGACTTCACCTTCGGGGAAGTACGGCAGGATCGTGAACACGCCGTCGTCGCCCGGCATCGGGAACGGCAGAATGGTGACGACGCCGTCTTCGGCCGAGATCGGCTGAATGCTGACTTCGCCATCGAACGGCAGGATGGTGAACACGCCGTCATCCGTGGGCAGCGGAAACGGCTGGATCGTGAACACGCCATCACCAGCCGGCAGGCTCATGATGGTGACTTCACCCGAGACAGGCAGAGCGCCATTATCGACGAACATTTTATGCTCCATAGAGGAAACAAGGTTTTACGAGCACCCGACGCTTCGGGTTACCCCCGTCGTGCCGGCCGTCGTGGTGTACAGTAATCTTGAAACTTGAAATTACAGTCAAGAATTTTTGAAACTATGATCCACGAAATTCATTCTTGCGCATGTCCGCCCCCTGTGCCAGCCTTGGCCGCGGTTTGAAGTGGAGGCAGTGATGAGCACGGAACCGGAGCAGCGGGGCAAAACCCGTGGCGCGGACAATCCGAAAAGCAAGCTGACCAAGGAGATGCGCAAGCAGGCGGGCAAATGGCTGTCCGCGCGGCGCGAGGCGGCGGGCGTCACCCAGGCGCAGTTGGCCGAACAAGTCGGCTATCGCTACTACACCTTCGTCAGCCAGGTTGAAGGCGGCCATGGCCGCGTGCCCTCGGAACATTTCGAACAATGGGCCGATTGCGTTGGCGTGGAACGGCGCGACTTCACCAAGCAGCTGCTGCGCTTCTATGAGCCCGACATCTATCGCCTGCTGTTTCCGGGTGACGTTGCCGCCATGCCTGCCTGATCAACCGGACCGACGCGTTTTTGGGGAGGACGCATTTGGGCGACGTGCTGAATTTCATCCGGGCCGTGCGGCAGACCGGGCAATGGACCAACCAGGAAAAGGCCGAGCTGTTCCGTCTGACCGACGCGCTGTCGGACGACAATGTGGAGATCGAGACGGCGTCCGGCATCAGCGACGCGGGCGATCCCTGGTTCGTGATCTATCATGCCGTGACCGGCGACGTGCTGGTGCATGTGGCCCGCATCGCCGGCAAGTTCGTCGTGCATGAAATGTCGCGCGACCTGCTGGTGGAAGGCGACGACCTGCGCCGCCTGCTGGGCCGCGCATCGGGTCGGGGCGAGGAATTGTTCGCCCAGGCGCAGAATGTCGTGGTGCTGGCGGCCCTGGCCATGGTGGTGGATTTCTACCTGTCCACGGAGCCGGCCGAAGCCGCCGAGGCGCCGACCGTTGCATCCGTCGATGATGACATGGCCCTGGCCGCCATCCTGCCGCTTGCCGGGATGCTGGCCGATGCGGAAGCGATCAAGTCCAATGCCCATGCCGTAATGGCGGATAGCGATGGTGACCGGCCGCATGGTGCCCTGCTGCTGACCGGGGCGTTGGACCTGAAAGCCATGGAGGGAGACGAAAGCCCCCTGCCCGACCCGGTGGCGATGGCCGTGAGGCCGATCACCCCGCCTGCCCATCACGAGGCCGTAACCGCCATCGAAGCCACCGCCCTCCCCGACGCGCCCGGCATGACCCTGGTCGGCGGGACCGGCAATGACACGCTGATCGGTGGCGACGGACACGACCTGCTGATCGGCGGTGAGGGCGACGACCTGCTGGAAGGCGGGGCCGGCAACGACACGCTGATCGGTGGTGCGGGTCATGACACGCTGGTGGGTGGTGCCGGCGACGATGTGCTGGTCCTGGATGCCGACGACATCGCCTTCGGCGGTGCTGGTGCCGACACTTTCGTCATCACCGACAGCGTGGTCAGCCAGTGGGTGACCGTATCGCAGAGCGGCGGCACCATCAACCTGCTGGACCAGTTGAAGGATTTCACCTTGGCAGAGGGCGATCGCCTGACCTTCGGCACCCTGGACTGGGATGTCACCATCCTGACCGGGGGCGAGGGTTTCGAACTGCCGCAGGATGATGGTCGCGTCGGTGGCCTGAATGTCGAGATCGAGATCGACATAGATGGTGATGGGCAGATCGACACGGTGCTGAGCGCCAGCAATGGCGGCAGCCTGACCCTGCGCGCAGACACGCTGACCACCACGGGTGCGATCAGCCTTTTCGGCCTGCAAACCACCGGCGTTACCACGCCACAGGATACCGGCTTCTGGGGTTAACAGCCCCACCCCTTTAGCCGGGAAAGCAAAGGCCCCGCCGCTGACGAGCGACGGGGCCTTTGTGTATTTTGTGTTCCCTCAGGCGCCGGGCGCCCGCATCCGCGGGCTTGGCTTACGCGACCACGTGGTCGCGGGCCGGCCGTCGCCGACCTCCAACGGTCATGGGAAATGACCGTTGGTTGAGCACCTGAAACCTTCAGCGGCAGAAGGGCGGCAGCGGCTGCGGGCCGGCGGCCTTTTCGATGACGTCCGCCACGCGCAGCAGCGTCTCCTCATCGAACGGACGGCCGATGAGCTGCAGGCCCAGCGGCAGACCATCCGATGCCAGACCAGCCGGCACCGACATGCCCGGCAGACCGGCCAGGCTGGCCGGCACCGTGAACACGTCGTTCAGATACATGGAGATCGGGTCGTCCTGCTTTTCCCCGATGGCGAAGGCCGTGCTGGGCGCCGTCGGCGTCAGCAGGATGTCGCAGCTCTCGAACGCCTTGGCGAAATCCTCGGCGATGCGGGCGCGGACCTTCTGGGCCTTCAGGTAATAGGCGTCGTAATAGCCGGCCGACAGGACGTAGGTGCCGATCAGAATGCGGCGGCGCACTTCCTTGCCGAAGCCCTCGCCACGGGTATTCTCATACATCTCCGCCAGATCCTTGCCTTCGACGCGCAGGCCGAAGCGCACGCCGTCGTAACGGGCCAGGTTGGAGGAGCATTCGGCCGGCGCCACCACGTAATAGGTGGCCAGGGCGTATTTGGTGTGCGGCAGGCTGACCTCCACCGGCGTGGCACCGGCCGCCTTCAGCCAGTCGATACCCTGCTGCCAGACACGCTCGATCTCCGCCGGCATGCCATCGACGCGGTACTCCTTGGGAATGCCCACGCGCAGGCCGCGGATATCGCCGGTCAGCGAAGCCAGCAGGTCCGGCACCTTCATGTCGACGGACGTGCTGTCCTTGGGGTCGAAGCCGGCCATGCTCTGCAGCATCAGGGCGGCGTCGCGCACCGTGCGGGTCATCGGCCCGGCCTGGTCCAGCGAGCTGGCAAACGCGATGGTACCCCAGCGCGAACAGCGGCCATAGGTCGGCTTCAGACCGACGATACCGGTGAAGCTGGCCGGCTGGCGGATGGAGCCGCCGGTGTCGGTGCCGGTGGCGGCGATGGCGAAGCGGCCGGAGACCGACGCGGCCGAACCGCCGGACGAACCGCCGGGCACCAGCTTGCGATCCGCACCGGCCGGGTTCTCACCCGTCCAGGGGTTCAGCACGGGGCCGTAATAGGAGGTGATGTTGGCCGAACCCATGGCGAATTCGTCCAGGTTCAGCTTGCCCAGCATCACAGCACCGTCACGGAACAGGTTCTCCGTGATCGTGCTTTCATACTCCGGCTTGAAACCGTCCAGGATATGGCTGGCGGCCGTGGTCAACACGCCCTTGGTGCAGAACAGGTCCTTGATGCCCATGGGCATGCCGTCCAGCGGACGCGCCTCACCCTTGGCATAGCGGGCGTCGGACGCCTTGGCCTGTTCCAGGGCGATGTCCGGCGTCTCCGTGATGAAGGCGTTCAGCGGACGCGCGGCCTCGACAGCGGCGACATAGGCGTTGGTCAGTTCCAGCGCCGTGAAATCCTTGCTCTTCAGGCCGGCCAGAGCCTCGGACATGGAGAGATGGGTCAGATTGGTCATTATTCGACGACCTTGGGCACGGAGAAGAAATGTTCGGCGGCATCAGTGGCGTTGGACACGACCTTGTCCGGATAGCCACCATCGGTCACGGCATCGGGCCGGCGGCGCAGCGTCTGTGCTGCGACCGACGTCATCGGCTCCACCCCGTCGGTATCGACCTCGCCCAATTGCTCGACCCAGTCGAGCAGCTTGTTCAGTTCACCCGCGAGATGCTCCTGCTCTTCGGCGGGGACCTTGATGCGGGCAAGATGGGCGATCTTCGCCACGGTCTTGGCGTCCAGGGTGGCCTTGTCCTGCGACATGGTGCTAAATCTCATCCTTGCTGCGGGCAATCGCCCCGGCCGTCCGCCGATATGGAAGACGCGGGCGCGAAAGCGGTCAGGAAGCTAGCATCCCATCATGTCCATCCGCAACCTTGTGGAACTGAAGGCGGTCATGCCGCGCCACGCCCGGCTGATCGGGCTCGATATCGGTGAAAAGACCATCGGTATGGCGGTCTGCGACCCCGGTTTCACCGTGGCCTCGCCCATCGGCACCATCAAGCGCACCAAATTCACCCAGGATGCGCAGGAACTGGCCCGCGCCATGAAGGACCGCGACGTGCGCGGCCTGGTCATCGGCCTGCCGGTCAACATGGACGGGACGGAGGGGCCGCGCTGTGAGTCGGTGCGCGAGTTCGCCCGCAACCTGCTGCTGCGCCCGCAATTCTTCGCCAATGTCGAACCGGAGATCGCCTTCTGGGACGAGCGGCTGTCCACGTCCGCCGTCGACCGCATGATGATCGAATGGGACATGACCCGGAAGCGGCGGGACGAGGTGGTGGACAAGATGGCCGCCGCCTACATCCTGCAAGGGGCACTGGATTTCTTGAAGAAGGCCGAGGAGCAGGACGAGCCCGATCAGTAATGCCGGCGGCAGGAGGCGATCTCCACCCTCTGATCAGCGCCGGTACCGGCAACCCGGTATACCAATCGGTGTTCCTGCGCGATCCGGCGTGACCAGAAGCCGCTGAGCATGCCTTTCAAGGGTTCCGGCTTGCCGATGCCGCTGAAGGGTGTACGGCGGACACTTTGCAGCAGTTCATTGATACGTCCGGCGACGTCTGGAGCCTGCGCCTGCCATGCTAGGTAATCCTCCCACGCGTCGCCGGAAAAGATGACCTTCATTCAGGATCGGTCCATTCGACCGTCCGGCCGGCATCCAGCTGTTCGATCGACCGCCGAAGATGCTCGGCATTCTTGGGCGAGTTGAGCAGGTGAACAGTTTCCTGCCAGCCCTCGAACTCGCTCATGGACATCAGCACCACATCCTCCGCCCCCTGACGCGTGACCACGACGGGCGTCCGATCCTGGGTCACCTTGTCCATCAGGCCAGCCAAGTTCTGGCGCGCAGTGCTGTAATTCACCACATCCATGGGGACCTCCGCTCACCTCACCATCAACATTTGTACCATAATTTGTACATCCCATGAAGCCGTCGTGATGGCGCAAAGCAAAAGGGCCGGAGCTTTCGCCCCGGCCCTTCGCAACGCTAAACCGCAAACCGCGATCACATATGGATGGCGCGGCCATCCACGGCCAGGGCCGCTTCCTTGATGGCCTCGGTCAGAGTCGGGTGGGCGTGGCTAGTGCGGGCGATATCCTCGGCCGAGGCGCCGAACTCGATCGCCAAGCCCAGTTCCTCGATCATCTCGCCGGCGCAGGCGCCGATGATATGGGCACCCAGGATGCGGTCTGTCTTGGCATCGGCCAGGATCTTCACGAAACCGTCGGTGGCGTTCATCGAACGGGCGCGACCATTGGCGGTGAAGGGGAACTTGCCGGCCTTGTAGGCGACACCCTCGGCCTTCAGCTGCTCCTCGGTCTTGCCGACCGAGGCCACTTCCGGCCACGTATAAACGACGCCGGGGATGGCATCGTAGTTCACATGGCCCGTCTGGCCGGCCAGGATCTCGGCGAAGACCACGCCCTCTTCCTCGGCCTTATGGGCCAGCATGGCACCGGCCACCACGTCGCCGATGGCGTAGATGCCGGGGACGTTGGTCTGGAAATGATGGTCGATCTTCACGCGGCGGCGCTCATCCAGTGCCACGCCGACGGCTTCCAGGCCCAGGCCGGTGGTGAAGGGACGGCGGCCGATGGCGACCAGGACGATATCGGCCTCGATGGTTTCGGCATTGCCGCCGGCCGCCGCTTCCAGCGTCAGCTTGACCGTACCGCCCTCGTTCACGGCGGACGTGACCTTGGTGGAGGTCTTGAAGCCCATACCCTGCTTGCCCAGGATACGCTGCATCTGCTTGGACACTTCGCCATCCATCGTCGGCAGGATGCGGTCGAAGAATTCGACCACGGTGACCTGTGACCCCAGGCGCTGCCACACCGAACCCAGTTCCAGGCCGATGACGCCGCCGCCGATGACGACCAGGCGACCCGGCACCTTGTCCAGGGCGATGGCGCCGTCGGAGGACACGATGGTCTTCTCATCGATGGTCACGCCAGGCAGGGGGGCGACGTCGGAACCGGTGGCGATCAGGATGTTCTTGGTGGCGACATCTTCCGTCGAACCGTCGTCCTTGGTGACGGTCACGGTGCCGGCGGCCTTGATCGAGCCCAGACCGGTGAGACGGGTGATCTTGTTCTTCTTGAACAGGAAATCCACGCCGGTGACGTTGGACTTCACCACCTCGTCCTTGTGCTTCATCACACCGGGCAGGTCCAGTTCCACGCCCGACACCTTCACGCCGAAGGCGCCCAGATGGTGCTTGGCCTCGCTGTACTTCTCCGACGCGACCAGCAGCGCCTTGGACGGGATGCAGCCGACATTCAGGCAGGTGCCGCCCAGCGTCTTGCGCTTTTCCACGACGGCCACGCGCATGCCCAGCTGGGCGGCGCGAATGGCGGCGACGTAACCGCCGGGACCGGCACCGATGACGACGAGGTCGAACTGCGTATCAGCCATGGGAATGACCATCCGTTATTGTGCGACCCCGATCGCCGAGGCCCTGGGTTCTTGTCGCGGGATTTATGGCAATCCCCGGCGCGCATGTCCATCGCGCGCCCCTGGGGACAGATGCCGCCCCCGCACATGGCTGCCACAGAGGGCACGTACACCTGTACAGGCTGGCGACCGCCAGCCCGCCGCACGTGCGGCGTAAGCCAAGGGCGCGGATGCGCCCGCCCGGTGCCTGAGGGAACAAGCACAAACCGGAGTAACACGTTTTAGTAAAAGAACCGGGTAAAATTACAGGCGTTTTAGGAAATTATCGACCAAAGGCGATCTACCTTCGGACAGGAAAGGATGAGATGCTTGTGCCTTATAAGCACAAAGCCGGTTCCACCCAAAAAAGGAACGACAATGGCGCAGGAGTTGGGAGGAAACATGGACCACGCCACGCCTTGGCGGGATACCGCCACGTCTGCACATAGAACGCAAAATGCCATCGCCGAACTGGCACAGGAGGTGGGAACGCTGGGCGTCGCCATCGCCGATGTCGCCGGCCATGTCGGCGATGTTTCCACCCGCATCGCCCGCCAGGCCGCCATTTTCGAGGAGCTGCGCCATCAGGCGCATGAGATGGCCGGCGGCAATACCCGCGTCACCGAAGCCGCGTCGGCCGCCCGTGACGCCACCATCCGCGCCCGGCGCGAGGTGGCGCAAAGCCGGAGCCAAGTGGATCATGCCCTGGCCGATATCCGCGCCCTGGCGGAGGATGTGAACGGCATCGAGCGGCAGCTTTCCGGCCTGACCGAGGCGCTGACCCGCGTCGGCCGGGTGGCGGCGGAGATCAACACCATCGCTAAGCAGACCAACCTGCTGGCGCTGAACGCGACGATCGAGGCGGCACGGGCCGGCGATGCCGGGCGCGGCTTCGCCGTGGTGGCGACGGAGGTCAAGGCCCTGGCCAACAAGACGGCGGAGGCGACGCAGGAGATCGACGCCACCATGCGCGACCTGGGCCAGCAGGTGAAGGACCTGTCGGCCAAGGGTGCCGCCGGTGCCGCCAAGGCCACCGCCGTGCGCAACGACACCACCCGCATCGGCGATGTGATGAACACGCTGGACAAGGCCATGGCGGAGGTCGATAGCCAGCAGGACCAGATCGACCGCGCCGCCCGCGCCATCGCCAGTTCCATCGACGCCGTCGATGGCCGCATCGACGGGCTGGCCGGCGACGTGAAGGACAGCGCTGCCAGCCTGTCCGTGGCCGGTGACCGGTTGAACAAGCTGCTGGCCACGTCGGAAAGGCTGATCGGGCATTCGGCCGAACTGGATGTGGAAACGGTGGACACGCCCTATATCCGCACGGTGCGCGAGATCGCCGCCCGCGTGGCCGCCGGGTTCGAGCGTGCGGTGGCGGAAGGCGTGGTCAGTGTCGCCGACCTGTTCGATGACAGCTATCAGCCCATTCCCGGCACCGATCCGGTCCAGCACCGCACCCGTTTTCTCGACCTGACCGACCGGCTGCTGCCCGACATCCAGGAACCGGCGCTGTCATTGTCGGACAAGGTGGTGTTCTGCGCCGCCGTGGACCGCAACGGCTATCTGCCCACGCATAACCGCAAATTCAGCCAGCCGCAGCGGCCGGGCGACGTGGCCTGGAACACCGCCAACTGCCGCAACCGCCGCATCTTCGACGACCGGGTGGGGCTGGCCGCCGGGCGCAACACGAAAACCTTCCTGCTGCAAGCCTATCGCCGTGACATGGGCAACGGCAGTTTCGCCCTGATGAAGGATTGTTCGGCCCCCATCATCGTGGCGGGCAAGCATTGGGGGTCGGTGCGGTTGGCGTATCGGGTGTGACAAAGGGAATGAACATTTCCGGGAGTCCTCATCTGTCACTTTCTGAAGTGATGGCATGGTGCCATGGCAAGGCGGATTCTCTGGGGAGGGTTGGTTTCGTTTGCGAGGTGAAGGAAAATCTCGAATGCGACAACCGTTCCGTAACGATGACGGTGGATGGAAAGAATATTATCGCCGAGTTGGTCATATGGAGCGGCGGTAGAATCTATAGCGAAGCGCTGAGCCCTCACACCGGGGCACGCCAATATCTGAAAGATACTGATGTCGAAGATATGAACTCTCTTGAAGCCGAAGCGGCGGATTTCTTTCGTCTCTTCCTTTAACTACATAACCCTTACCGCCGCAGCCGTCGCTCTAGTTCCGTCACCGCCTCCGCCTTGCCGAAGGCGCGGCACATGTCCATCAGCGGTGCGATGTTGGCGGCGGTGGCGTGGCGGGCGTTGGGGGCCATTTCGTGACTGCGCAGATAGCGGTCCACGTCATCCACCGCCTTGTCGCCCAGGCGTACGCGCAGCCGGTAGGCGCGGCTGCCGCGCTCCCCGCTGTCGATCAGCATCAGCAGGGCCGGATAGATGCCGGCCAGCGGGCCCAGCACCATGGTGGCGCGCATGCGCTTTTCCGCCGGCCCCACCAGCACATCGTGCAGCCAGTCCATCAGACCCTCGCCCAGCCGTTCGACGCTGTCGAAGCCCAGGCGGCCGCGCAGCAGGGCTGTCACCCCTTCCGCCCCCGCCCCTTCCGTGCCGAACAGGGGGATGCGGCGCAGGCGGGTGACCAGCCGGTTCAGGGTGAATACCCGGTCGGCCAGGTCCAGCAGGACCTCCGTCGGCTGGGTGCGCGGCGGGCGGGACAGCAGCGTGGCCAGATCGGCCGCCAGATTGTCCAGCCGATGGTGCAGCCACTGCACGGCCAAGCCCACCGGTTCCGTCAGCGTGTCGAAATAGAAAGGGAAGGCATCGATGACATCCACGGGATTGGGCGTCATCTCGAACAGATACAGGACATAGAGGTCGAACTGCGTATCCAGCAGTTCGAACACGCCATACCAGTTGGAATAGAGGCGCAGGGCCTGCACCTGATCGGTCTGGCGGGCTTGGGATTGCTGGAAATAGCGGACATTGGGCATGACCAGCCGGTGCCATTTCAGCACCCGCGCCGCGAACCGCACCACCGCCGCTTCATGCACCGACAGTTTCAGGCGGGCCGGGATATTGGCGGCATTGTTCAGGATGAAGGCAGCAAGATCGGTGACCTGATGGGCCACCTGGTCCAGCGCCATCTGGTCGCCATCGAAACAGGCCGTCAGGTGGCGGCGGCGCAACTGGTCCACCAGATCAGCGTTCGCCGCCTCCACCAGTTCCCACAAGGGGCGCAGCAGGCGGCGCGGCACGATCCAGGGCGCGTCGGGCACGATGTCGGGTTCGTCGGTCAGGAACCGTTCCAGCGGGCGCCAGCACATGCGCTCCACCGACCCGACCCGTTCCGGCCGCAGGTCGCGCAGGCGCGGGCGCAAGGTGTCCAGCAGGTCGGGAGCGTCCCCCTCCAGCACACCCTGGAATTCCAACGACCGGGCCAGATGCCTTATGTCGGCATCGGACAGCGCGGCCAGCCCCCGGCGCAAGGCATCGGACCCGCCCGCGGTGCGGACGATATGCAGGCGGCTGAAGGAAAGTGGGGTGTGGCGGTCGGCAGGCATGGGCAGGTGCGTCGGCAAAAGGACCGGCACTATACAAAGGCAAACGCGACTGTCCAGCAGACAAACGAAGACGATAATGGTTAACGAATTATTGATGTCAAAAGGATGACGAATTGGTCACATGACACCGAAAGACAAATTAAGAATTGAATTCCGAGGCGGGATTCGGATTCCCTTGTGCCTGGGACGGGATCAGTAAACCCCGCCCGTGCCCGTACCCACGGTGGGCTGCGGCTGCCCCGGCGTGGCGCCCGGCTGGCCCTGGACGAAGCTGGCACCGCCATCGCTGCCATCCAGCACCCCCTGCTGGCCGCGCGGTTCCGTGCCGGGAATGAACCCTTCCCAGATGGCGTTGCGCTGGCCGGGCGATGCCGGGCGGCCCGTTTCCGCATCGACACGGACCAGCTGCAAACCCGGCGGCACGCGGAACGGCGTGGCCGGCGCATCCTTCAGCGCGGCACCCATGAAATCCTTCACGATGGGCACGGCGATGGTGGAGCCGCTTTCATGATCGCCCATCGATCGCGGCTGGTCGTACCCGACGAACACGCCCACGGCCAAGTCGGGGGAGAAACCGACGAACCAGGCGTCCATGGCATCGTTGGTGGTGCCGGTCTTGCCAGCCAGCGGCTTGCCGATCTCCCGCAAACGTACACCGGTACCCCGCTGCACCACACCTTCCAGCATGGAGACGATCTGATAGACGCTGCGCGGATCGGCGATCTGTTCGCGCGTGTCGGGAATCAGGGGCAGCACGTTCGGATCGGCGGCCAGCACGGGTTCCGCCGGAACCGGGGCGGGCATCGATACCGGCACCACGCCGGGGGAAGCGGGGGCCGCCGCAACCTCCGTCACCAACGGGCTGCGACAGCCGGCGCAGTCGCGGTTGTCATGGCGATAGACGGTCTTGCCGGCCTTGTCCTGCACCCGGTCGATGAAGCTGGGGTCGATCTTGCGCCCGCCATTGACCAGCATGGAATAGGCGGCCGTCAGGCGCAGTACCGTCGTCTCCCCCGCCCCCAGCGCCATGGCCAGGGTGGGTTGGAGATCATCCTTGATGCCGAAGCGGTGGGCGACATCCACCACCTTGTCCATGCCGATATACTGGGCCAGACGCACGGTCATGACGTTACGCGACTTCTCGATCCCCACCCGCAACGGCGTGGGGCCGTAATATTTCTCGGTGTAGTTGGATGGCTTCCACTTGCCCAGACCGCCACCCTGGTCCAGCGCGAAGGGGGCGTCCAGTACCAGGGTACTGGGTGTGAAGCCCTCATCCAATGCGGCCAGATAGACGAACGGCTTGAAGGCGGAACCGGGCTGGCGATAGGCCTGGGTGGCGCGGTTGAACACGCTGATCCGGGCGCTGAACCCGCCGGACATGGCCAGGACGCGACCCGTATGCGGGTCCATGGCGACAAGCGCCCCCTGCACCTCCGGGATCTGGCGCAGGCCCAGGGTACGGGCCTTGTCGTCCAGCGCCTCCACGAACACCACCTCCCCCGGCGACAGGGCGTCGGACGCCTTCTGGATACTGGGACCGACGAACTTGCCGTCTTTGACCTTGCGCGCCCATTTCAGTTCCGACAGCGGGATCTGGCCCGTGGACCCGTCGGGCATGCCGACCTCCACCGCGTCAGCCCCGGTCGACAGCACGACGGCCAGGTCCCATTCCTCACCCCCGGCCGGAGCGCGGACATCCTCCAGCTGTTCCTGCCAGCCGGCCAGATTGTCGAACCGGGTGATGGGTCCGCGCCAACCGTCGCGGCGGTCATAGGCCAGCAACCCGTTGCGCAGCGCCGTCGACGCGGCGGCCTGAATATCCGGGTCCAGCGTGGTGCGCACCGACAGGCCACCGGCATAGAGCGTCTGCTCGCCATAGAGCTTGGCCAGCTCGCGCCGCACCTCCTCCACGAAATAGTCGGCGCGGACATTGCTGTCGTTGGAGCGGTCGGCGAAATTCAGCGGCTCGGCACGGGCGGCGTCCGCCTCTTGCGCGGTGATATAGCCATCCTCCTGCATGCGGCCGATGACATAGTTGCGGCGTGCGATGGCGGCATCGCGGTGACGCTCGCGGTAATAACGATCCGGCGCCTTGGGCAGGCTGGCCAGGAAGGCCGCCTCCGCAATGGTCAGCTCATCCATCGACTTGTTGAAATAGTTCAGGGCGGCGGCACCCACACCATAGGCGCGATTGCCCAGAAAAATCTCATTCATATAGATTTCAAGGATCTTGTCCTTGCCCATCGCCTCTTCCAGGCGGCCGGACAGGATGGCTTCCTTGATCTTGCGGACGTAGGAGACCTCGTTCGACAACAGGAAGATGCGCGTCACCTGCTGGGTGATGGTGCTGGCGCCGATGGGTCGGCGGCCCTGGCCGATATTCTTCACATTCTGAAGCTGGGCGCGGACCACGGCGAACCAATCCACCCCGTGATGGGTATAGAAATTCTGGTCCTCGGCGGAGACGAAGGCGTTGCTGACCCGCTTGGGGATGGCGGCAATGGGCACGAAGACGCGGCGTTCACTGGCGAATTCCGCCACCAAGCGGCCGTCGCCGGCATGCACGCGGGTGGCAACCGACGGGTTGTAATTGGCCAGCGTCGTATGGTCGGGCAGATCCTTGCTGAAATAGACCCAGGCACCCCCGGCGGTGGCCACACCCAGCACACCCAGCGAGACACCGGCGATCAACAGGCCCTTCACGACGCGATTCATGCTCACAACACCCCAACCGGCCGGCAAAGGCCCATAGAACAAGCGCCGCCCGGTCGGGGGCGGCGCCACATCAGCAGTATAACAATGCAAACCGGATTATGTCGCGGTCATGACCGCGGTGAGGACGCATTGCCGGCAAAGTAGCCATCCACGGCGCGCAGGAGCGATGAGGCCATGCGTTTGCGATGGGTATCGCTGGACAGCAGCTTGGCATCCTGACTGTGTGACAGGTACCCCATTTCCACCAGCACGGCTGGCACGTCGGGCGCGGTCAGCACGGCGAAACCGGCCGAGCGCAACGGGCCGGGCAGCACGGCGATGTTGGGGTCCAGGCTTTTCAGCAGGGTGGCGGCGAAGCGGCGCGACTGGTTCATCGTATCACGCTGCGACAGGCCGATCAGGATATTGGCCACGTCGGCACGATGGCCCGACAGGTCCATGCCGACAATGGCGTCGGACTGGTTCTCGCGCTGGGCCAGCATCTCCGCCTCCTTGTCCGATGCCTTGTCGGACAGGGTGTAGATGGACAGGCCGCGTATCTGCTTCGATGTGATGCTGTCGGCATGGAGCGAGATGAACAGGTCGGCACCCTTGGCCCGGGCAATGGCCGGCCGGTCGCGCAGCGGGATGAACATATCCTTGTCGCGGGTCAGGGCCACGCGATAGCGGCCGGTGGCCAGCAGCTGGCGCCGCACCTCCTTGGCCATGGCCAGCGTGAGGTCCTTCTCATACCCGCCACCCACGGCGATGGCACCGGGGTCCTGGCCGCCATGGCCGGGATCGATGACGATCATCGGCAGGGGTGGCTTGGGCTTTTCCTTGGGCACCGGCGGGTTCAGCGTCGTGACGCTGGCCGGCGTCAGAACGGCACCGGGCCCGGCCGTGCCGGCAGCCAGATCCATGATGAAACGGGGCGGCATGCCGTCGCGCGGCGGGATCACCTCGGCCAACAGCACGCGCACCGGGCCATTGGTGGTCAGCACCAGGCGCAGCCGCCCGGCCTTGGCCCCCGCCCGCACGCCGACGGCCCGCACCAGCCCCTTGGGCGGCGGCAGGACGGCATCCAGCGCCGCTTCCATCTCCACCACCACGCCATTGGCGTCGGGCAGGATGGCGAAGGGCGCGTCGCGTGTCAGTTCCAGAACGAAGCGGGTCTTGTCGCCATGATCGCCCAGCCGGGCGGCCCCGATGCGGGCCGCGCCCGGCGCGGAGAGGGAGGATGCCACCGACGCCGTCTGTACCGGCCCCTGGGCCCATGCTGCCATCACAAAGCCTAGGCACAGCAGCCAAGCCAACAGCGCACGCGCCGTTGACGCCGACCTTGCGGCCATGGCCCGGATTGCCCCGTTTTGCGGCACGGTTGCCCTTCCCCCTTCGGGCGAATCGAAAATGGCGATCTGTTCAATGGCACTATAAGCACGTCGAATCAGTGACTTCAACGGCTATCATCACCCGATGACTCAATTGGTATCGGCAGGGCTGAAGATGGCTCCGGGAATCGGTGTGAACAAACACGCCGGTCGCAATTCTATCGTTGTGGAACAGGGGGGTGTGTGTTTATGGTGACAGTCGCGACAAACCGCGCTTCGCCAGGGCCCTGAAACGGGCATCGGCGTCGCCCTTGGGGACCCGCCGCCGGCCATGTTTGCCGACTTGGCAGCGCCCCCTGGATGTGACGCCACAAGGGTTCGACCCCAGCGGCGCGCGGTGCAGTGGAAACCTTGAGGCTGGCCTGTCCGGTTCATTCGGCACGGGCCCGGCATCGGCGCTGGTCCATCCTGGCTGCGTCCCCTGGGTCCCTCACCGGGCTTTGGTCGGCGCGCTGTTCGATGACCCTCCCCGCCTTTGCCGACAAGCCTCGCACCGCTATGGTGGCAGGGCCCGTTGTTCCGTCCCGTCGCGCGGAGGCTGCGGTGCCCCTTGCCACGGGGAAGACATATGGCCAAGCGTATGCTTGTCGATGCCACGCATCCGGAGGAAACCCGGGTCGTCGTGGTCAATGGTAACCGCCTGGAAGAGCTTGATTTCGAGATCGCCTCCAGGAAGCAGCTCAAGGGCAATATCTATCTGGCCCGGGTCATCCGGGTCGAACCGTCGCTTCAGGCGGCGTTCGTGGAATATGGCGGCAACCGTCACGGTTTCCTGGCCTTCTCCGAAATCCACCCCGACTATTACCGCATCCCGGTCGCCGACCGTGAGGCGCTGCTGCGCGAGCAGCAGGAGCTGGCGGAAGAGCGGGAGGCCCGCGCCGAGCGTGGCGAGGATGATATCGCCGAGAACGGCCATATCGAGGAAGCTCCCGCCACCCTGCCGCCCGAAGAGATCGGAGGTGCGGCCCCGGCCCCCATCGTGACCGAGGATGCGGGCGAGCCCCTGATCGGTGACGCGGCCGATGTCGTGGAAGCCGGCGACGCCGAAGGCGTACTGCCTGAGGATGAGCATACCGGCGGCGACGCCGATGGTGAGACGGCCGATGCCGGCGAAGGCTCGCCCTTCGTGCATTCCTCGGGCCGCGAGCGCAACCGCCGCTACCGTCCCCAGCCCGCCCAGGCCGAAGGCAGCGAGGAGAGCGTCGAGGAAGAGGTGGAGGAACGTCCCCACCACCACAGCAGCAACCAGCAGCGCCGCCGTCCGCTGAAATCCTACAAGATCCAGGAAGTCATCAAGCGCCGCCAGATCCTGCTGGTGCAGGTGACGAAGGAAGAGCGCGGCAACAAGGGTGCCGCTCTCACCACCTACCTGTCGCTGCCCGGCCGTTACGCCGTGCTGATGCCCAACACGCCGCGTGGCGGCGGCATCAGCCGCAAGATCACCAACCCGGCCGACCGCAAGCGCCTGAAGGAGATGCTGGAGGATTTCGACATCCCGTCGGGCATGTCGGTCATCCTGCGCACCGCCGGCATCGAGCGGTCCAAGCCGGAAATCCGCCGCGATCTTGAGTACCTGATGCGCCTATGGGACAGCATCCGCGAGACGACGCTGCAATCCGTGGCCCCGGCGCTGATCTATGAGGAAGCCAACCTCATCAAGCGCACCATCCGCGACCTCTATTCCAGCGACATCGATGAAGTGCATGTCGAGGGTGAGGCCGGGTACCGGGTGGCCAAGGATTTCATGCGCATGCTGATGCCCAGCCACGCCAAGAAGATCCAGCTCTATAACGACACCTCGATCCCGCTCTATCACCGGTTCCAGGTGGAAGGGGCCATCGAGACGATGTTCAACCCCGTCGTCCAGCTGCGCTCGGGCGGGTACATCGTCATCAACCAGACCGAGGCGCTGGTCGCCATCGACGTGAACTCGGGCCGTTCCACCAAGGAGCGGAATATCGAAGAGACGGCGGTCCGCACCAACCTGGAAGCCGCCGAAGAGGTGGCCCGCCAGCTGCGCCTGCGCGATCTGGCCGGTCTGGTCGTTGTCGACTTCATCGACATGGAAGACCCGCGCAACAACGCGGCCGTCGAAAAGCGCATCAAGGACGCCATGAAGGCGGACCGTGCCCGCATCCAGCTGGGCCGCATCTCCGCCTTCGGCCTGCTGGAGCTGTCGCGTCAGCGCCTGCGCCCGTCGCTCCAGGAGATCAACTTCGAACGCTGCCCGCATTGCCAGGGCACCGGCATGGTCCGCAGCCTGGAGAGTGCGGCTCTCGCCGTGCTGCGCGCCGTGGAGGAAGAGGGTATCCGCAAGCGGTCGGCCGAGATCACGGTCACCTGCGCCACCCATGTCACGCTCTATATCCTGAACCACAAGCGCGAGGCTTTGGCGGATATCGAGCGGCGCCATGGGCTGCGCGTCTATCTGTTGTCTGATGACAAGCTGATGGGCCCCAGCCACCATATCGATCGCATCCGTGCCCGCACCGCCGCCGACGATGTCGTGGCCGCGGCACCGGTCAGCGCCGAGCGGGTGATGGCCCAGACCGAACGCGCCATCGAGATCGAGGAAGCTGAAGCCGAGGTGGAAGCTACCGAGATCGAGGCGGAGGACGAAGTCCAGGAAACCAAGCCGCAGGCGCGCGGTGAAGGCCGCGGCGACCGGGATGGTGATCGTGGCCGTCGCCGCCGTCGCCGCCGCCGTCGTGGTGAGCGCGGCGAGAATGGTGGCGCACCCGAGGCCGGTGAGGCCGAGGATGAGGCTGAAGGCGATGCCGGTGAGGAAGCCGAAGCGGCTGCCGAAGGCGAGGCGACCGAAGCCGCCGAGGGTGAAGCCCCCGCCGCCGCTGGCGAGGATGAGCGCAGCAAGAAGCGCCGTCGTGGCAAACGTGGTGGTCGCCGTCGTGGCCGCCGTGAGGATGGCACGATCGATCCTGCCGGTGAGGATGAGGGCGACGAGGAAGGTGTGACCGAGGGCGAAGCCCCGGCCGCCGCCGCCGAGGAAGCCCCCGCCGTCGCGGTAGAGCCGGTTGCGTCCGCCGAACCGGTGGTGACCGAGCCTATGGCCACGGAGGAGGCTCCGGCCCCGAAGAAGCGCGCCACCCGCAGCCGCAAGAAGGTCGCCGAAGCAGAGGCCGTACCGGCCGAAGCGCCGGTGGTTGAAGCCGCCCCCGTCGTGGTCGAGGAAGCCCCTGCCGCCCCCGTGGCGGAAGAGGCCCCGGCCCCGAAGAAGCGCGCCACCCGCAGCCGCAAGAAGGTCGCCGAAGCGGAGACCGCGCCGGCCGAAGCGCCGGTGGTTGAAGCCGCCCTCGTCGTGGTCGAGGAAGCCCCTGCCGCCCCCGTGGCGGAAGAGGCCCCGGCCCCGAAGAAGCGCGCCACCCGCAGCCGCAAGAAGGTCGCCGAAGCAGAGGCCGCACCAGCCGAGGCCGTGACCGAACCCGTCGCCGAGCCGGTGGCGGAAGCGGTCGCGGAGCCGGTGGCCGAACCGGCCCCGACGCCGGCGCAACTGGCCACCGAGGTCAACCCGACGGTGGAAAAGCCCAAGCGCGGCTGGTGGAGCCGCAAGTCGTAAGGCTTGTTCCACATACGCAATGGAAAGGGGGAGGTGTTCCGCACCTCCCCCAATTCATTTTGACTTCGTAATGATAAAGCAGCTGGACGCAGCGTCGATCCGCCGCTTGTCGCCTTGCGCGTGAATGCGGTAAGCAACCGCGCAATCCCGTTTCGAGAGACCCGCCATGACCGCCCTTACCGCCCCGCGCCTGACCGACCGTGTCGCCCTTGTCACCGGTGCCTCGCGCGGCATCGGTGCCGCCGTGGCCGAGCAACTGGCGCGCGAAGGTGCGCATGTCGTGCTGCTGGCCCGCACTCTGGGCGCGCTGGAGGAACTGGACGACCGGATCAAGGCGCTGGGTGGGGCCGCCACCATCATCCCGCAGGATCTGATGGACAGCGCCAAGCTCGACAGCCTCGGCCCGGCCCTTTACGAGCGGTTCGGCCGGCTGGATGTGCTGGTCCATGCCGCGGGTCAGCTGGGCACGCTGGGCCCCATCGCCCATTCCGATCCGAAGGATTGGGACAAGGTCATGGGCGTGTCCATCGCGGCCGGCATGCGCCTGATCCGCACCACCGACCCGCTGCTGCGCCTGTCCGATGCCGGCCGCGCGATCTTCCTGACCGACCGGGTGGGGCGCGAGCCCACGGCCTACTGGTCGGCCTATGCCGCATCCAAGGCGGCGCTGGACATGATGGCCCGCACCTGGGCGGCGGAAACGCTGAACACCAAGCTGCGCATCAATCTGGTCGATCCCGGCCCGGTGGCCACGGGCCTGCGCGCCAAGGCCTTCCCCGGGGAGGATGCGGCGACCATTGCCACGCCAGCCGACACGGCCCGCGCCATTGTGGAGTTCGCTGTGCCTGCCTGCGCCCTGCATGGCGAATTGATCGACCTGCGTACGGCGTGACCAGGGTCACAGTCGCGGGGCCGAAGTCCGGGTTAGGGTTTGATCACTGACCGTTCCCCGTTCAGTGGCGGATGGGTTCCATCCCTTTCCCATCCCGCCGACGACCCCGCCTTGAACCCGCCGCCCCGCCCCGGGCTGGCGGGTTTTCTTTGTGTTTGTTCCCTCGGGCGCCAGGCCAGTGGCCACCCGGCAGAATTTTCCCAATAAAAACCGGCATATGGCTTGCTTATACCCTCCCGTCCTTTTCACCGGGAGGGTCCACATGCACGACCGACTACAGCGCCCTGGGGTTGCCAAACCGACAGCCTCCTTCCTGCGTACCAAGGAGACCAAGCCTGCGAGCGGTTTCGACGGGTTGCCCGCCGGGCTGCGGCTGCTGGATGACGCCAAGGACAATGTCGGCCTGGCGGAAATTCTTGCCGCCCTCACGGCAGAACCTGCCCAGCCCGACATGCGCCTGCGCGAGGTGGAAGACAGCATCCGCCGTCATTGGGCCGTGCTGCGCAATCTGGTGCGCGAACATGCCGAACTGACCCGCGCCGCCATGAACCTGCCGTCCAACGCCACGTCGGTGCGCACCGATCGCCCCCTGCCCAAGGTGGCGATGTTCACGCCGCCGTCGCGCGGGATCGTTGCTGCTGAATAATACCAACCTGCCGCGCAGGTTGGTTGGCGCGTTGAGCGCCCGCGCCCATGCGCGCACAAGCCAAAGCGGCCGGATGGCCACGCCGGCGCCTGAGGGCATTGATCGTGACCAGCGGTCATGATCAATGCGACTTACGTATAAGCTGTGACAAGTCCGGTGGAGGCGGGACGGGCCATGGCAAATCCGCCAACCCGCCCCGCCTCCGCCCGGTGCTTGACCGGGTTTCGCCGCAATCTCCGCCCATCTTGATCTCATGGACGCCAATTGGCGCGAATGATCACAAGGTGGCGGTTATGAGTTTCACGATGAAAATCCTGGTCCTGTCCAGCCTGGCGGCCCTTCTCGGGGCCTGTGCCGGCTTGTGGGACCTGACCGCCGACACGCTGTCCGGAACGCTGGCCATCCTGGCCGCCTCGGCCTTTGTCCTGGCCCTTTTCCTGCCGCGCCTGGCCGCCCTGGGCGTGCTGGGTCTGGCCGGCGGCGTGCTGCTGGCACACCTCATGACCTATCCCCCGCCGGGCAGCACCCCCCTACCCGTGCTGGAACGCGGCCTGATCGCCGCGGCCGTGGCCCTGCTGCCGGCCGCCGCCGGTGCCCTGGCCGGTATTGTGGCGGCACGCACAGCGGTCTATATGGGCTGGCGCACGGAGTAGATTTTATCCGTTGGCCACCAGCCGCGGCCCCGCCAGCGCGACATTCAATATCCCGCCCAGCGCCCCGCACTGGCCTTCGCAGGCATTGACCTCCGACAAGATCCATTCCCGGAAGGCCTTGATCTTCGGCTCGTCCACCCGGCGCTGGGAACAGACCAGCCAATAGGAGCGGTCGGTGACCAGCACCTGATCCGGGAACGGCACCACCAGCCGGCCCGATGCGATATCGGCGGCGAAGAAGGCGGGACAGACCAGGGCCACGCCCTGGCCCATCACCGCCGCTTGGCCCGTGATCGACTGCATGTCATATTGCGGGCCACTGCGCATCCGGTCCACGGCCACGCCCGCCTGGGCGAACCATTGGTGCCAGTAGCGGATATCCTCCTGGTCGTTATAGTCCAGCAGCGGCAGGCGGGCGATGTCCGACGGGTGGCGGATGCCGCCGACACGTTCGGCCAGAATCGGGCTGATCACCGGGGTCAGCCGGTATTGCACCAGCTTTTCCGACACCGTGCCCGGCCATTCCCCATGGCCCGACCGGATGGCGATATCGAACTGGTGGCTGAGATCGCCCAAACCGACGGAACTGTCCAGCCGCACGGCGAGATCCGGCCGGCGCAGCTGGAAATGGCCCAGGCGTGGTACCAGCCAGTGCGAGGCGAAGGTGGGCAGGGTCGTCACCGACAGCACCTTGTCCTCCGCCGCGTCGGTCAGCTTATGCATGGTGGAGCGGATACGGTCGAACGCATCCTCCACCGCCCCCTGCAATTCCAGCCCGGCCGGCGTCAGTTCCAGCTTGCGCGTCAGGCGGCGGAACAGCTCCCGCCCGATATGGTCCTCAAGCTGTCTTATCTGATAGGACACCGCCGCCTGGGTCACCGCCATCTCATCCGCGGCCTTGGTGAAGGACAGGTGGCGCGCGGCCGATTCAAAGGCACGCAACGCGTTCAACGGGGGCAAACGCTTGTCCATAACCGAGCCTCACGCACAAAGCCAGTTATTGCATCCTATCGGGATTACTCGTTTGTCGTCCAGGTCGGAATGGGCGAAAAAGAGGTCAAGGAAGACATCACCCTCCGACGGTTCGGAAAGGAACCCTGACAATGCAAAAGCTGAACTTGGTCCATGGGGCCGCGCCGCGGCCGCAAACCCTGGCGTTTGCCCGCACCACGCCGCCCTCGCGCCGGATGACCGCCTTTTCCGGTCTGGCCGGGCAGTTGCAGGTGGTCCTGACCGAACTGCTGGCCGGCGAAACCTATCGCCACGGCATCTCGCCGCAGCTGAAGCGGGATGTGGGATATTGGGGGTGAGTGTGCAGGTGCAGGCCCCGGAAATGAAGCTTACCCGAAGAACCCGATCCGCTGCGTCAGCGCGTTGCTGGTCCGGCGGATCAGTTCATAGAGCGAGGCGAGCGGCCGGAAGATGTTCTGGTTCTCCTGGCTGTAATCCTGGCTCTCATCGCTGACATAGGTCGCGACTTCGCCGAACCCATCATCCAGCGTCGCCTCGGTCCGCGCCGGGAAGATACGGGCCAACTGGTCCAGCGCCCAGGGAATATCCAGGTGCAGCAGACGCGTCACCAGCCGCTGGTTGGTGATTGAGTGCTGGCTGGAGAATTCCGGGATATGCACGGCCAAGCGATAGACCTGATGGATCAGCGACAGGCGCACGGCATGCAGCAGGGCCAGATGCCGGTCCAGTTCCGGATTGGGCTTGGGCGCCGCGCCAGCCCGTTCCAGATTCTGCCGGAGCACGCCATAATCGCGATAAAGCTTGCGGAAGATGCGGATCAGGCGGGCCTGGGTCGGCGTCTCCTCCAGCACGGCCGCGATGCGGCGCATGTCGTCGGCTTCCAGCGGATTGTCGGTGCGCGCCGCGCGCGTCAGCCAATGGCCGGGGTCGAGTGTATCGACATAGGCCTTCAGCGCGTCGGGGCAGCTGACCGCCGTGCCATAGACGACGATGCCGATCAATTCCCGGAAGCGCGGTGAGGTGGAGTAAAGCGTGCGGAACTGTTCGGGATCACGGTCGATCGCCTCCCCCACGCCCGACAGGACATTGGCGGCCAGACCCATCTGCAACAGCACGGCATTGTGCGGAATGGCGCGGAACTGCCCGGCCATGACGCGGGCCGCCGGGTCGGGGGCGGCATCATGCTGGCGCTTGATGGCGCGGCTGCCGCTGGGGAACAGCAGGTTGGTGCCGAAGGCGGCCAGCAGCTCGCCATAGTTCGGGTCCTCGACCAGCCCGACCTGGAAGGTCTTCACGGTGGTGAAGAACTCCCGGATATAGTCGCCCTTGGCATAGAACACATCATGATCCAGGTCCGGCTTGGCCGTGCCGATCATGTATTCCAGGATGCGGGTGACCACAGCCAGGGCCGAGGCCGGGGTGACGAAATAGGTGTAGCCGTCGCCACCCTGGAAGCTGACCTCCTGCTTCAGCTCGATATTGTGCTTCGCCGCAAAGGCCAGGGTGGCCGGTGGGCTGACATAGGCCAGGCGGTTATGCAGGCCGGCGGGATGACCACCACGGCCGATGCTTTCACCATGGGTGTCGAAGATCACCAGTTGCACATTGTTCAGCGCATGGCGGGTGAACAGGCGCATGACGCGCAGGCGCAGACGTTCGATCGACGCGCTGGCCGGCGTCTGGCCCAGATAGCGGCCGGCATCGGAATAACCGGTCTGGATGCACAGGCGCCCGCGCTTCTGCACATAGGCGCGGTAATGCGGGTTCTCCAGCAGCTGTTCGATGATGCGGCTGCCGGTCTCCAGCGCCTTTTCCGTCTCGAACAGCGGGCTGATATCGACCCGTTCCTCCACCCCGAACAGCTTGGCGAAATACAGCGCCGACAGCACCGTGAAGGCGCTTTCGCTCTCGGCGATCAGGAAGCGGATGGGCGTGCGCGCATCAGAATATTTCAGCATCTGCGCCACGACCATGAACAGGCGCTTGGCGCTGGTGCGTTCGGCCACGACGGAGCCGAAATTGATATCGACCGGTTCCACCTTGTCCAGCAGGTCGGTCAGGGTCGCCAGATAGGATTGGCGATAGCGCGGATCGTCCGCCGCCGTATCCAGGCCCACGGCCTTGCGGATGGCGTTATGCACCTGGGTGCTGTTCAGGCGGACATGGGTATGGGCCATACCCAGGCCGAACGTGGCCAGCTCGGCGCGCAGCACGGCCAGCTGTTCCACCGTGCCCAGGGCCTTGTCGCCTTCGATCGCGGCGGACAGGCGGATGGCACGGTTGACGAATTCGATGGCCTCGGTGGCATCGACCAGACGCAGCGGCAGTCCTTCATGCATGCGCTTGGCGATGC
Source organism: Niveispirillum sp. KHB5.9 (assembly GCF_048066115.1). Classification (NCBI taxonomy): domain Bacteria; kingdom Pseudomonadati; phylum Pseudomonadota; class Alphaproteobacteria; order Rhodospirillales; family Azospirillaceae; genus Niveispirillum; species Niveispirillum sp. KHB5.9. Next base: position 65,801 of record NZ_JBLTYX010000004.1, read on the forward strand.
GGCGCAGATGCTCCAAATCCTGGGCTTCCGACCCGCCGAAGGCCGCGATCTCGTCCGTCACCTGGTTCAGCGCCAGGGCCAGCCGGCTCTCGATCAGGGCTAGCGTGTGGCGCAGATCCTCCAGCACCGGCGCGCCGGCGCGGATGTCGCGCAGATTGGACAGGTAATAGCGCAGCTGGCGTTGCTGCACGATCAGGCGCTTGTGCAGCGTGTCGGACCAGCGGATGTCCGACCGACCGTCCAGGTCGTAGCCGACCCAGCTGGCCACGGTCAGCAGGCGCGGCGTCAGTTCCGTCCAGCGTTCCGGATAATGCCGGCGGCCCACGCGCAGCACGGCGCGGTAAAGCGTGCGGATGGCGATCTGGATATTGGCGATGGCGTCCAGGGAGAGTTCGTGTTCACGCGTCAGCGACATGTCTTCCGGCGCATGTTCGGCAGTCGCCATCTGGCGGATCAGCGCCTCGCGTGCGTCGGCCGTCAATGGCTTGCCGTTCTGGTCGCGCCCCGTGGCTAGGCAGGCCATGGTCACCATCTGCGTGCCGGCCAGGTTGAAGGTGGGATGCGCGGTAATAACGATACCGAACACCTCCTTCTCCACCAGCTTCTGGAACGCCTCGAAGCTCAGCGGGTCGCCGCCGCTGCCGGCGGCGGCCACGTCCAGCAACTCTTCCATGCGGCTGGCATTGGCTTCCGGCGATGCCTCACCCAAATAATTGGAGAGACGGGCGGAACGGGCCAGGAACCCTTCGGCCGACAGATACTGGATCAGCTGTTCCAGGGCGCCGGGCGACAACTCCCCCGACGCGACGCGGCGGGAAATGTCGAGCGCCAGCAGCATGACGGGGTTGGCGAACGGGTCCTTCTCACCTTCGGCGCTGAACCGGTCCAACTGGCCCATCAGATCCGACGCCAGGGCCCGCACATTCAGTCCCTTGGGTGCCGGGAAGCGCGCCTGTTTGGTGGACAGCAACGCCCCCTTGGCCGTAGTGGTGCCCAGGAACTCCAGATCGGACGGGGCGGCGGCTTGGGGCATGGCGGGGTCCAGCGGCATGGGGGCTTCCATCTTGTACGCGAAGGCGGCATTCTGCTGCGGCGCAGCGTCGCAGGTTGAGGTAACTCCGTTACATCTGTCAACGCCGATTGGGTAATGGCGGACATAATCAGTCCGCATTACGCTTCGGATTGAAGCGATAGAATAATTGAGCTGGGCCCGGCTGGCGATAGATTACTTGTAACGTCATTCGCTTACAGGTGAGATCAGTACAAGGGTGTTGCGCATGCACAGCAGTCCGGCACGCGACCGCGAGATGATCGGAGAGGGCGGCCAGACCCTGGCCATTGCCCTGCTGTCCGACGCGTCCACGCATGGGCTGCCGCCGGGCGGGTCTGTCGATCGTATCGACACGCATGCCGCCCGGATTTTCATGGCCGGCAGCCGCGCCTTCAAGATGAAGCGCGCCGTGACCTATCCCTTCTTCGACTATGCCACCCTGTCGCAGCGGCTGGACACGTGCGAGGCGGAACTGGCGCTGAACCGGCGGACGGCACCCGATCTGTATCTGGGCGTCGGCGGGCTGGTGCGCGGGACCGATGGCAAGGTGCGGCTGGTCGAACAGGCGCCGGTGGCTGCCGATGGCGGGCCCGACCCGTCGGTGATCGAGTATCTGATCACCATGAAGCGCTTCCCCCAGGCGGCGCTGCTGGACCGTATGGCCGGCGACGGCACCCTGTCGCCTTCCATCATGCGCGACCTGGCCGCCATCATCGCCGAATTCCACGAGACGGCGGAACCCAGGCCAAAGGCACCGGGTGCCGAGGAAATGGCCGATCTGGCCCGCACCAATATCTGCGAGATGCGCAAGCATGGTGCCCTGTTCGATGCGACAGGCGTTGACAGGCTGGACCGGGCCACGGAGACGGCGCTGGCGGCGGGGGCGGACCTGATCGACCGGCGCCGCGATGCCGGCTATATCCGCCACTGCCATGGCGACCTGCATCTGCGCAATATCGTGATGCTGGAGGGGCGGCCGGTGCCGTTCGACTGCGTGGAGTTCGGCGACCGCATCGCGGTGACCGACGTGCTCTACGATCTGGCCTTCCTGCTGATGGATCTGGAACATCGGCGGCTGCGCGGGCTGGCCAATATCCTGTTCAACCGCTATCTGGACATCACCGGTGATCTGGCCGGCATGTCGCTGCTACCCCTTTTCATGTCCGTGCGGGCCGGCATCAGGGCGCACCTGACGGCATCGGCTGCTGTTGGCCAAAGTGATGCACGGCAGGCGGCATTGCTGACGGCGGAAGCGGCATCCTATCTGGAACTGGCAAACCGGCTGCTGGCCCCGCCGACCCCTTCCCTGGTCGCCATCGGCGGCCTGTCGGGCACGGGCAAGACGACGCTGGCCCGCGCGCTCGCCCCCACATTGGGGCCGGCACCGGGCGCGGTGATCCTGCGATCGGACGCGCTGCGCAAGCGGCTGGCCGGGGTGGAAGAGAGCCAGCATCTGCCCGAAAGCTTCTATGGCCCCGATCACGCCGCGCAGACCTATGCGGAGCTGACGGGACAGGCGGGTCTGGTGCTGGACGGGCATCACGCGGTCATCTGCGACGCCGTCTATGCGCGGCCCGATCAGCGGCAAGCCATAGAGGATGTGACGCGGGCGGCAGGGCTGGGCTTCACCGGCCTGTGGCTGGTGGCCGATCAGGCGGTGGCGATGGCGCGCGTGGCGCGGCGCCGGGGTGATGCGTCGGACGCCACCGCCCAGGTGGTCCGCCGCCAGGCCGCCTATGATCTGGGGGAGATGCGGTGGGAAGTGATCCCCGCCAGCGGCGACGCCGACGACACGACGGCGATCGCCAGACGGCATATCGCCAGCTGAAGAACCGGCGGCATGGCTATCGGGTCAGGAATCGCTCCACGCCCTTTGCCGCCGCCACGGCGGTAGCGTAGCAGCCCTGGAGCAGATAGCCGCCCGTCGGCGCCTCCCAATCCAGCATTTCCCCGCAGGCGAAGGTGCCGGGGACATCACGCAGCATCAGGTTGCCATCCAGCGCCGACAGCTTGATACCACCGGCGGACGAGATGGCGCGATCCAACCCGCGCTGTCCGGACAGGGGCACGGGCAGCGCCTTGACCAGCCCCGACAGCACCGACGTCCGGCCCAGATCGGCATCACCGGCGAATTCCCGGATCAGGGCACCCATGGGCGGGCCCAAGCTCAGGCCCTTGCGCAGCTTGTTGGCCAGACTGTCGGCCGGCGGCACGCGGGCCAGCTTGTTCTGCACCTGGGCGAGCGACAGGTCGGGCTTCAGGTCCAGATGCACCAGGGCCCTGCCCTCCCGATCGATGGCATCGCGCAGGGGGGCGGACAGTGCGTAGAGCGCCCCGCCCTCCAAACCGGTCTTCGTCACCACCAGTTCGCCCGGTACCGTGCGGTCCTTGAAGGCAATGGCGATTCGCTTCAGCGGCTCCCCCTCCCCCCGCTCCAGGAAACCCGGCGTCCAGGGCACATCGAAACCGCTGTTGGACGGGCGGAACGGTGCCAGCGGCACGCCCTTTTCCGCCAGCAGCGAAGCCCAGCCGCCATCGGAGCCCAGGCGCGGCCAGCTGGCTCCACCCAGCGCCAGCAGGGTGGCCGCGGGTTCGACGGCGAGCGGGCCCGACGGCGTATCGAAACTGACGGCACCGTCGGCAGCCCAGCCCGTCCAGCGATGGCGGGTGAAGAGCTTCACGCCCAGTCCGTCCAGCCTTTGCAACCAGGCGCGCAGCAGGATGGAGGCCTTGAAGCTTTTGGGGAAAACCCGGCCCGAAGAACCGACAAAGGTCTCCACCCCCAGCCCATGGCACCAGTCACGCAGCTGTGCGGGTGTGAAGGCACGAACCAGCGGGTCCATGAAGGGCCGCGCAGCGCCATAGCGGGTAATGAACCGGTCCAGCGGTTCGGAATGGGTGATGTTCAGCCCGCCCCGGCCCGCCATCAGGAACTTGCGCGCCGGGCTGGCCATGGCGTCGTGGATTTCCACCGCATGGCCGGCTTGACCCAGGATTTCAGCCGCCATCAGGCCCGCCGGGCCGGCACCGATGATCAGGATGGGGCGGGTCATGGGCGCGGTTCCGAACAGTGGGGCAGAGGATGCATTCGTCAATGTTTAGCGAAATAGCATGCAATTCCTGAAAGTGTCATGCTTTACAATAGTATCGACCATGCTGATCTTGATTTCTGATCGCACGCAGTTTTAATCATGGCACCCAGGGAGATGTTTTATATTTCACTGGATTTCTAATTTATACAAAAAATCCATAGTGGAATCGTATGCACCCGCCACACAATCAATCTGCACTTGATGTGATGGAGACAGAAAATGAATGCAGTCAACATCTTGGAAAAGCATCTGGAAAATGCTCGATTTGCGCCGATCATTAAAGAGGCTATTCAAATAGTTAATGATTCGAAACAAGTTAGCGTCGATAATTCCTCAGAAATCTATACTGATAGCGGTTATCTTGTAAGACTTTATGAGGGGAGATTAAAATATGGTAACGTGAACAATGTACCCGGAATACACGATACGTTAAATTTCCTTCGCCAGAAAAATATTAAAATCAAAACCGAATTTATACTAGCTGACGAAAAAATTATCATGCTGATCAAATCGATAGATGATGATTTAGTTGGAATCATGATTTTTACGCTAAAGACCCAATGAATCCCGACTTTACCTGGAGCGTGTCATGGGTATGGGTCCGAACGGTGAGGCGGGGGAAGCATTGCGAATAAGAAAAGGCGGCGCCGTCGCCGGCACCGCCCTTTGTCCAAACCCGGCGCCGAAATCAGGCGTGGGTGATGGCGCGCTCGACCAGCTGGCCCAGATGCTGGGTACGCTTGGTCAGGCTCTGCAGCACGGCGGAGATTTCCGCCGTGGCGGCGGCGGTCTGGCCCGACAGGTTCTTCACCTCGCCGGCCACGACGGCGAAGCCCTTGCCGGCTTCACCCGCACGGGCGGCTTCGATGGTGGCGTTCAGGGCCAGCAGGTTGGTCTGCTTGGCGATGGCGTCGATCTGCTGCGCCACCGTGCCGACCTTTTCAATTTCGGTCCGCAGGCCTTCCAGTTCACGGCTGATTTCCTGCAAGGCGGAGGAAACCTCGCTCTTGCCAGCGCCGGAGAGAGTGCTCGATTCGCTGCCGTACTTCATCTGCAAAGGCCTTGCGTCTATGGGTTGCCCGGTATTGAACCCAGTTCCTGCCGGGTCCGACAGACTACATAGCACAAACTATCGAACGGCATGGTTACGATTTTCCACATCGCGCACCACTTTCGGATAGGCGGCACCGCAATGAAAAAGGGGAGAGCTTGCGCCCTCCCCTCTCCACATCACGCGGGTGCGTGAAACTTAAGCGAACGCCAGTTCCGTCGCGCGCACCACGCTGGGCAGGGCGCGGATGGTGGCCAGCAGGGCCTCGTCCACCTTCTGATCGACCGACACCAGACAGATGGCATTAGCGCCCGGGGCCGTGCGGCCCAGGTGGAAGGTGGCGATGTTGACGCTTTCATTGCCCAGCGTCGTGCCCAGCTTGCCGATGAAGCCCGGCTTGTCCTCGTTGCGGACGAACAGCATGAAGGGCGTCACTTCGGCTTCGATCGGCACTTCGTCGATCTCGACCAGACGCGGCTTGTCACCGCCGAACAGGGTGCCGGTCACGCTGCTGGTGCCCTTGTCCGTGGTCACGATGATGCGGACCAGCGTGTGGTAATCGCCATCCACGGCGCGCTTGGTCTCCGCCACCTTGATGTCACGCTCCTTGGCGATGACGGGGGCGTTGACCATGTTCACCGATTCCATCAGCGGGCCCAGCAGGCCCTTCAGAACGATGGCGGTCAGCGGACGGGTGTTCAGCGTCGCGGCCTGGCCTTCATACTCGATGGTCACGCCCTTCAGGCTGCCATCGATCAGCTGGCCCACGAAGCCGCCCAGTTGTTCGGCCAGCTTCATGTAGGGACGCAGGCGCGGGGCTTCCTCGGCGGTGACCGACGGCATGTTCAGCGCGTTGACGACCGCACCGCTGACCAGATAGTCGGCCAGCTGCTCGGCCACCTGCAGGGCGACATTTTCCTGCGCCTCCGTCGTGGAGGCGCCCAGGTGCGGGGTGGCCACGACCTTCTCATTGCCGAACAGCGGATGGGCCTTGGCCGGCTCCTCCGCGAACACGTCAAGTGCTGCACCGGCGACATGGCCGGCCTCGATGGCGGCCTGCAGAGCCTCTTCCACGATCAGGCCGCCACGGGCGCAATTGATGATGCGCACGCCCTTCTTGGTCTTGGCCAAGGCCTTGGCGTCCAGGACACCCTTGGTGGCCTCGGTCAGCGGGGTGTGAAGGGTGATGAAGTCGGCACGGCGAAGCAGGTCTTCCAGTTCCACCTTCTCCACGCCGATTTCCGTGGCGCGCTCCGGCGACAGGAACGGGTCGAAGGCGATGACCTTCATCTTCAGACCGATGGCGCGGTCGGCGACGATGCCGCCGATATTGCCGCAGCCGATGACGCCCAACACCTTGCCGAACAGCTCCACGCCCATGAAGCGGTTCTTTTCCCACTTGCCGGCATGGGTGGAGGCGTTGGCGGCCGGGATCTCACGGGCCAGGGCGAACATCATGGCGATGGCATGTTCGGCCGTGGTGATCGAGTTGCCGAACGGCGTGTTCATCACGACGACGCCACGGGCGGTGGCGGCCGGGATGTCCACGTTGTCGACGCCGATACCGGCGCGGCCGACAACCTTCAGGTTGGTGGCGGCGGCCAGGATATCCTTGGTCACCTTGGTGTTGGAACGGATAGCCAGACCATCATACTCGCCGATGATGGCCTTCAGCTCGTCGGGCTTCAGGCCGACCTTCACATCGACCTCGACGCCGCGCTCCTTGAAAATCTCAACGGCGCGGGGGCTCAGGCTGTCGGAAATCAGAACCTTGGGCATTTTGGGGGTGTCCTTCGCATGAAGATGCGGGATGTCGTTGGGGGGCTACTGTCCGGCTCGCTCTCAACATCGCCACTTGCACTTTGCTGCCTCCCCCGCGAAGGCGGGGGTCCAGGGGCCGCTTGGAACCACGGTCGGGCCTGTGGCCCCTGGTTCCCCGCTTTCGCGGGGAAGGCACTTAAATGCGATGGCTGCTCAAGGAGCGTTTCACCGGAACAGCAGAGAGTTTGAAATCAGCCGGCCTTGACCGTGGCGTAGGCCCAGTCCAGCCAGGGCAGCAGGGCCACGATGTCGGTGTTCTCGACCGTGGCACCACCCCAGATGCGGATGCCCGGAGGCGCATCGCGGTAGGAGCCGGCGTCCAGCGCCACGCCTTCCTTTTCCAGCAGGCTGGTCAGCTTCTTGGCGATTTCCGCCTGAGCCTCGGCCGGCTGTTCCGTCGCCCAGGGGTCGACGATCTTCAGGCAGATGGAGGTGCAGGAACGGCTCTCCGCCGTCTCGGCCAGGAAATCGACCCAGTCGGTCGCGGATACCCAGTCGGCCACGGCCTTCAGGTTGGCTTCCGAACGGCCGACCAGCCCTTCCAGGCCACCCACGGACTTGGCCCAGTTCAGGCCGTCCAGCGCGTCTTCGACGGCGATCATCGAGGGGGTGTTGATCGTCTCGCCCTTGAAGATGCCTTCCGACAGCTTGCCGCCGCTGGCCATGCGGAAAATCTTCGGCATCGGCCAGGCCGGCGTGTAGTTCAGCAGCCGTTCGACGGCGCGGGGGCTCAGCGCCAGCATGCCATGCGCCGCCTCACCGCCCAGCACCTTCTGCCAGGACCAGGTGACGACATCCAGCTTGTCCCAGGGCAGGTCCATGGCGAAGGCGGCCGAGGTCGCGTCGCAGATGGTCAGGCCTTCGCGGTCGGCCGGGATCCAGTCGCCATTGGCGACGCGGACGCCCGAGGTGGTGCCGTTCCAGGTGAAGACCACGTCACGGCTGAAATCCACCGTGGAAAGGTCGGGCAGCTTGCCGTAACCGGCGGTGAGCTGACGGACGTCGGCCAGCTTCAGCTGCTTCACGACATCGGTCACCCAGTCCTTGCCGAAGCTTTCCCAGGCGACCATGTCGACGCCACGGGCGCCCAGCAGCGACCACAGGGCCATTTCGACAGCACCGGTGTCCGAAGCGGGAACAATGCCAAGCCGGTAATCGGCGGGGATGCCCAGAATTTCCTTGGAGAGGTTGATCACCTGCTCAAGCTTGGCCTTGCCGGGCTTGGAGCGGTGCGAGCGGCCCACGAGGGCGCCCTTCAGGGCTTCGATCGTCCACCCGGGGCGCTTTGCGCAGGGACCGGACGAGAATTGCGGATTCGCGGGGCGATTGCCCGGCTTCGGCGCAGCCATTATGGCTATTCCTTCCAGAATAGTAGCGCCCCGTTGGGGGGGCGTGACCCGCCGCCGAAGCTATGGAGTTGGAAGGGGCGCGTCAATGGGGGATCGGCGTGTGCGGATCGGAAAGCTGCCCTGCGAAGCGTGCAGGGGAAAGATAATTGCTCTTTCTTTGTTCCCTCGAGAAGCCGGGCGCCCGCATCCGCGGGCTCGGGTTTACGCGCCACGTGGCGCTGGCCGGCAGTCGCCGGCCTGCACTGGTCATCGGCCTGACCTGTGCTTTTCCCCATATAAATCGTAGGTCAGGTCGAGCAAAGCGAGCCCTGACGCTTACTGGCACCGTCGCTTGTCAGGGCTCGGCTTCCGCCTCGACCTGACCTACGGCACCTCCCCGTGCTCACCCCATCGGCAGCAGCGACTTGTCCACCAGCCCCGATTCCAGCATGGCGTTGCACAGCTTGAAATAGGCATCGCGGCGTTCCTGGGCGCCGGGGAAGCGCTCCAGATAGTTCAGGATGAATTCCGGGCGCTTCAGGGCCTGGGTCAGCTGGTCCGCCGCCAGCTGCCGGGCGCGGCCTTCCGGCAGGCCGCCACACAGGCGCACGATGGTCAGGATGCGGTCGGCGAACGGCATCGTATTGTTGGCCAGAATCTCCGTGCGGATGCTATCGAAGATCGAACTGTCCAGGATCTCCGCCATCTCGCGCTTGGTTGCCGCCGGCATGCCCGACATCACGATGCGCCGCGCGAAACCGCCCAGGGTCTTGATCGACTCCATGCGGTTGCCCATCTCGCGGATCAAATCCTCCGGCACGATCAGGCTGCGCAGGTAAGTCGCGATCTTGGCCTTGGGCGCATCGCCCGGTGCCGTCTCGGCCAATGACAGCACGGTTTCCGCCTTGCCCATGGGGCTGCGGATCGGACCGATCAGTTCCGACATGGCTTCCGGCTGAATCAGGCGGTCGGCGCGCTGGGCCAGTGCCTCCAGCACTTCCTCGTCCCTGGCCAGCGTCGGCGCGTGCTTGCGCAGGTACGTGATGACCTCGACCGTCGCCTCCATCTCGTCGCGGATGCCGCGATCGCTACGCAGCGGCAGGCGGGAATGGAGATGGCGCAGCAGACCCAGGCGCAGTTCGGCCAAAGTGCGGGGCAACACCCCTTCGGCCAGCAGCATGGACAGAGCCTTCACCCCCGCCGGCTGCTCCCCTTGCCCGCTGCCCATATTGCCGACATAGAGATCGACCGCGCTCAGCACCAGTTCCAGGCGCTGTTTCTCCTGCCCCGCCAATTCCTTCAGCGCGAAGGGCGACGCCAGGATTTCGGCCGCTATGCTGTCCAGGATGCGCATTTCCCGCACCGACAGGTCGGGCGTGGACAGAAGGAACAGCCGGTCCAGCTTCTCCACCCAGCTCTTGGCGTCGGCCAGATGCGCCGCCACAGCGCGATAAAGCACGCGGGACAGGCCCTCGGCCGGGCCCTTGTACGCCGCCACCACCTCCAGCAGGCCGCCGGGACCGATCTTCAGCGGCGGGTTGCCCTTGCCTTCCTTGACCAGCACGGACAGGCCGTTATCGGCGATGTTCATCAATTCCTTCATGCGCGACACGGCAGTCTGCTTCGTGCCGCGCACCTGTACCGACGCCAGGCGCTGCAAGGCGCCCTGCACGGTGGTGCCAGCCCCGTCCAGGACGCGGGCATGCACCTCGTAGTTCAGGATTTCCAGCGGTGTCAGGCGCTTCTCGTCCAGGAACTTGGCGAAGAAGGTGCGGAACATCTGCCGCTGGATATCGCCCATCAGGTCTTCGGGCTTGTCGCACCAGGACGCGTCGCGGCCGGGATTGGCGCGGGCCAGCGGGTCCGCCTCCTGCACGCCACTGCGCAGGCGCTTCACCATGGTGACGGTGGTCAGGAACTCATGGTCCTTGTAATCGGACCGGCGGACAAGGCGGATGCCATCCACCTCGTTGCGCTGCACCAGCATGGCGGCAGACGGTTCCAGCTGCCGCAGGTCGGGCGACTCCCGCACCACCAGCCACAGATCGCCGTGGAAACTGTGCAGTTCATAGACCGTCTGGACGGTACCGATGAGTTTCTGTTTGTCCACAGGCAAGGGCTCGATAATACCGTCCGGAACGCCGACCGCGTGGCAGATCGCGGTCGACGCCAGCGGCGGGCAGGTCTGAAAGCCGGGCTATCTTGCTCAATTCTCCATCCGGGGTAAACAGTGGAATAACGGAAGAGAAGTTTAGGCCGAAAGACATATTACTGTTTTACCACCTATGAGAGTGAGTTTCAGGCAGGTGCCGGCCGAGCCATTACCCTTTCCGGCTTATCGAGCGGACCGAAGCCGAACTTCGCGTACAATCCCTGCCCGTCGGCCGTAAACAGCATGAAACGGCGCAAATCCGCCCATTCCGGACGGTTCACCACCGTCTCCACGAAGAAGGTTCCCAGCCCGCCGGCCCGCCGCGACGGGTCGATCCAGACGTCGGCCAGATAGCCGAAACTGGTGTGATCGGTGATGACCCGGCAATAGCCGATCTGGAAACGATTGGAATCATAAAGCCCGATGGCCACGGAATGGCGGGCCGCACGCTCCACCTTCTCGCGGGTGATTCCCGGCGACCAGTAGCTGGACGCCAATGCCGGATGGATGAAATCAAAATCCAGCCGGGTCGGATCGTTGGTCACGACATGACCGTCATCGCGACGGACCTCCCAAATGTCCACGTCCCCTACCCCCTACCGGTTGATGGCCATATGAGCGGCAAGCCCGGCCAGAACGGAGCCCATGACCATGCGCTGCACCCGCGCCCAGAGCGGCCGGCCGGATAGGAAACGTGCGATCTCGCCTGCGACCAGGATGAAAATCGCGTTCACCGACAGGCTGATTATGATCTGCATCGCCCCCAGCGTCAGGCCCTGCACCAGCACCGACCCGCGCGCCGGATCGATGAATTGCGGCAGCAGCGACAGGTAAAGCATCGCGGCCTTGGGGTTCAGCAGGTTGGTTAGCAGCCCCATGGAATAGAGCCGCCAAGGACCGTCCGGCGGCAGATCACGCACCTGGAAGGGTGAATGGCCACCGGGACGCAGCGCGTTCCAGGCCAGCCAAGCCAGATAGGCGGCACCGGCCCAGCGGATGATCTCGAATGCCAGCGGCAGGGCCTTCAACATCGCGGCGAGACCCAGCACGGTCGCGGTCAGGAAGGCGACGAAGCCAGTGGCCACGCCCAGCAGCGACACCAGCCCCGCCCCCCGCCCCTGGCAGATGGAGCGCGAGACCAAGTAGGCCATGTTGGGGCCGGGCGTCAGCACCATGCCCAGGCACAGGGCCGCGAAGCCGCCCATCACGGGCAGCGGCACCAGCGCGAACGTCTCAGACATGGATCGTCCCTTCCAGGTAGAGAACGGCCCGGCCGGCAATATGCACCCGGTCGCCCAGCAGGCGGCAATGCAGCCTGCCGCCACGTGCGGAGACCTGATGCGCCTCCAGCATATCCTTGCCCAGCCGTTCGGCCCAATAGGGGATCAGGGTGCAATGGGCGGAACCGGTAACGGGGTCTTCCGGAATGCCGTCCATGGGGGCGAAGAAGCGGGAGACGAAATCCACCCCCGGCTCATCCCCGGGTGCCGTCACGATGGTCATGCGGCCAACGCCATTCAGCAGGGCGAAGTCCGGCGACAGGGCGCGCACCGTGGCCGCATCCTTGTACACCACGAACCAGTCGCGCGCCGCCTGCACCAGTTCCGGCTGCGGCCCACCCAAAGCCGGGATCAGGTCGGGATGCACATCGATCGCCTGCGGGGCGCGGGTGGGGAAATCCAGGGTATAGAGATCGTCGGCATAAAACACCCGCAAGGCCCCCGCCACCTTGGTGCGGAAGATGAATTCCGTGGCGTCGTGATTGATGAAGTTCCTGATGACGAAGGCCGATGCCAGCGTGGCATGGCCGCACAGGTCGATCTCGTTGGCCGGCGTGAACCAGCGGATGAACCACTCATCCGCGTCACGCACGAAGAAGGCGGTTTCGGCCAGATTGTTCTCCGCGGCAATCGACTGCATCACGGCGTCGGGCAGCCAGCTTTCCAGTGGCACCACGGCGGCCGGATTGCCGGCGAACAGCGTGTCGGTGAAGGCATCGACCTGATAGAGGGGCAGGCGCATGATCTTGTCCTTGGGTGAAGATTCAAACGGTTTCGCGCAGGCTGGCCAGCACGGCGATGGCGTGATCGATCTCCGCCTCCCCCGTCCGCCAGCTGGAAATGGACAGGCGGGCGGCGGGCCGGCCACGCCAGATTGTGGGGCCGAACCAGAGTTCGCCGGACGCTTCGGCCGCCTTGCGGATGCGGGTCAGGCGGGCGCCATCCTCATCCCCCTCCAGGCGGATCAGCACCTGGTTCAGGACGACACGGTTCACCACCTCGTAACCCGTGGCGCGCAACCCGTCGGCCAGGCGGCGGGCCAGGGCGCGATGGCGGTCCACCATCCCGGCGATACCATCCACGCCCAGCGTGCGCAGCGCCGCCCAGACCGAAATGCCCCGCGCCCGGCGGGAGAATTCCAGGGTCAGGTTTTTCTGCGCGAACGGATCGGCGGCGGCATAGGCGGCGTCGCTGTTCATGGCATCGGCCAGGGCGCGCGCGTCGCGGCAGATGGCGATGGCGCCATCATAAGGCGTGTTCAGCCATTTATGCCCGTCGGTGGTCCAACTGTCCGCCCCGTCCAATCCGGCGGTCAGGCGCACGGCGTCCGATGACAGACGGGCCCAGAGGCCGAAGGCACCATCGACATGCACCCAGGCACCGACCGCACGCGCCGCCTGGATCAGTGGGATGAACGGGTCGAATTCGCCCATGTTCACCTCACCCGCCTGCAGGCAGAGGATCGTCATGTCATCCAGCCGCGGCAGGCGAGCGGGATCGACGCGGCCATAGTCGTCCGTAGACGCGATGATCAGATTGTCCAGGCCGAAGCCCAGGATGCGCAGGGCCTTGCGCACCGTGACATGCACCGTCTCCGACACGACCACCTGCACCGCCGGCGATCCGGCCAGCCCCTGCCGGTCGACATCCCAGCCCTTGCGCGCCAGCAGCGACCGCCGTGCGGCCGCCAGACAGGCCAAGCCGCAGGCCGTGGCGCTGGTGCCGAAACCCACGGCGGACTCGCGCGGCAGGTCCAGCGCCTCCAGCAGCCATTGCCCGGCCAGCTTTTCCAGCGTCGCCGCCACAGGTGAATTGTCGAAGGAGGAGGCACACTGGTCCCAGGCCAGCATCAACCGTTCGGCCGCGGCGGCCGCCGGCAGGGCGCCGCCGATGACGAAGCCGAAATAGTTCGGGCCGTTGCTGGTGACCGTTGCCGGCGTCCCGATACGGTCCAGCAGGTCCAGCGTCTCCGCCGCCGGGCGACCCAGGCGGGGTAACGGCTCCTGGAAGGCCCAGAGTGCTGCCAGCGCATCGGCATCGGGGAAGACCCGGCGATCAGCCACGCCCGCCAGATAGGAAGCGGCACGATTGTCAGCGTCGCGGATCAGGGCAAGCTCGTCCATGATTGTCCCTGTCAGGAAGGGAAATGCCGCAGATAAGCGGCACAATCATCAGGTACAATCAGGACAATAAGGGTTCAATCTCGAAATTGTATCCATAACAAGATCACGACCAGGGCTTTGATACCCTTATCCCACCAGATGGTAGGGGCGGACCAGCATGTCCGCCGGTATCTTCCATTCCTGGTGCAGGCGCCAGATCATATCCGTGGTCAGGGCACGCTTGCGGTTCAGCACTTCCGATGCGCGCGAGCGTGAGCCAAGCAGCTTGGCAAGGTCGGTCTGCTTGTATCCGGCGGTCTCCATCACTGCCACGACAGTATCGATCGGGTCTGGCGCTTCGACCGCCCAATGCTTGGCCTCATAGGCACCGATCAGATCGGCCAATACCAGGAACCGATCGGCATCCGGCGTACCCGGCTCCGGCTCATGTTCGAAGTAAGACTCTATCTCCTTGAGGGCCCAGTCATAATCTTGTTCAGTCAGGATCGGGCGGACATTCATCATGATCATCACCAGGATATCGAAAACGTGAGGCGGGAGCAGTCAAACACTGACGGGATTGACCCTGTCATACTCCGCATGGGTTCCAATGAACTTCACCAGTACCTTTCCGTACCGGTAGGCCACATGCACGATCAGGCGGTACTTGTTGCCGGCGATATCGAAGATAATGCGATTGTCACCCATAAAATCGACGGCACTGCCAAACATCGCTTTCACATCTGCCGGCCCGGCCCACGCAGCCTTGGACACCAAGCCGTACCAAGTCTGCAAAGGCACCTCCCCTTGCGGATGCATCTCCCAAAACAGCTTCAGGGTACGCTTGGCAATGATTTGCATCGTGGCTGCCTTGGGTAAGGCTATGGCATATAATATCATGTTCCCGATACGGGAACAACCCGCCTGCTTCAAAGCAGCAACAGCAGCGCGCTGGCCGCCGTGGCCAGCCCCAGGAAGCCGTTAAACAGGCGCAGGCGGCGGTCGTCGCGCAGCCAGTTGCCCATGGCTTGGCCGAACAGCACCCAAAGCAAGGTCCAGGGCATGCCCACCACCAGGAACATGGCCGTGATGGTGGCGATGCTGCCCCATTCGCCCAGTTGCGGCATGCGATAGATGGCATGCACCGACAGAGCCATGGCCAGGCCCTTGGGATTGATGAACTGGAAGGCCGCAGCCTGCCAGAAGGTCAGGGGCTTGGCCCGCGATCCCGCTTCCGGCCGGCCGGCCGTGCCGATCTTGAAGGCCAGGTACAGCATATAGGCCACGCCGGCATATTTCAGCACCGGTTCCAGCACCGGCACCGCATGCATCAGCGCCTCGCCCCCGACGCCGGCCAGCAGCAGCAGGGAACCGAACCCCACGACGATGCCCAGCATGTTGGGGATGGTGCGGCGGAAGCCGAATGTGGCACCGGACGCAGCCACGATCATGTTGTTGGGACCGGGCGTGACGGAGGTGACGATGCAATAGACGGCCAGGGCCAGCAGGATCTCGGTCAGGCTGTTATCCATCGCACCCTCCATAAAAAGGGTGACAATCCATATTGCCACCGTTGAATTGCGATAATTGTCACCCTGCATCGCATTTATGCCGGGTTGAACCGACTACCCAATCTGGATATTGTGGAGACAATCAAGGGTCAATGTGCGGATTGTTCCTGGCACCCATGCGACAATGGGGGACAATTTCCGCCACGGAGGGATGTGCCATGAATCAGCCCGCCACCGTCCGCTGGCAGCCCGCCATTTCCGGCCGTCCCGGCCCGCTTTATCGCGCCATTGCGGCGGTGCTGGCGGAGGATATCGCCAACGGCACGCTGCCGCCCGGTACCCGCCTGCCCACCCATCGCGATCTGGCCTGGGACCTGAAGGTCACGGTCGGCACCATCACGCGGGCCTATCAGGAAGCCGAACGCCAGGGCCTGATCGGCGGTGAGGTGGGGCGCGGCACCTTCGTGCGCGATCCGCGGCGCCTGACCGAACCGGTGGTGGAAGCCGGCGGCAGCCTGATGGACATCAATGTCGGGCTGATCGACCTGTCGGTGAACGCCACGGCGCTGTGGCCCGATGCCCAGGCGCTGGCCAGCGCCACCCAGGCCGTGGCGCAGCGCCCGGACCTGGTGGCGCTGATGTCCTATCAGACGCCGCTGGGCCATCCGCGCCTGCGCGCCGCCATCGCCGACTGGCTGGCCGACAGCGCCAATATGCATGTGGCGCCGGAACAGGTGCTGCTGGCCGTGGGGGGCCAGGGTGCCATGCTGACGGCCCTGTCGGCCGTGACCCGGCCGGGCGACACGCTGCTGGTTGAACAGCTGACCTACCCCGGCCTGCGCGCCGTGGCGCTGCATCTGGGCCTGCGGCTGGTGCCGGTGGCAATGGACGCGGAAGGGTTGCTGCCCGACGCGGTGGAACAGGCGGCGCGCGCCCATGGCGCCCATGCGCTCTATTGCATGCCGACCTTGCAGAACCCCACGACCATCACCCTGTCGCTGGAACGGCGCAGGGCG
The DNA here is from genome assembly GCF_048066115.1 of Niveispirillum sp. KHB5.9. Classification (NCBI taxonomy): domain Bacteria; kingdom Pseudomonadati; phylum Pseudomonadota; class Alphaproteobacteria; order Rhodospirillales; family Azospirillaceae; genus Niveispirillum; species Niveispirillum sp. KHB5.9. The sequence continues at coordinate 82,205 of NZ_JBLTYX010000004.1, forward strand.
CTGGTGGATGTCGCCCGGCGCATCGGACTGATGCTGATCGAGGATGATGTCTACGGCTTCCTGAAGCAGCCGGCGCCGCCCACGCTGGCCAGCCTGGGGCCGGACGTGACGCTCTATATCTCCAGCCTGTCAAAATCGCTGTTCCCCGGCCTGCGCACCGGCTATGTCGTCGGCCCCCGGCCCTTGTTCGACCGGCTGGCCACCATTCTGCGCGCCACGGTGCTGGCGCCGGCCCATATGGGCACGGTGGTGGCGGCCGAACTGATCGACAGCGGGGAGGCCGGGCGTATCGCCCATCGCCGCCGCCTGCTGGTGGCCGAACGCCAGGCACTGGCACGGGCCAGCTTGTCGGGGCTGGACCTGTCCGGCTCCGATGCCGCCGTCACCCATCTCTGGCTGCCTTTGCCGGAGAATGTTCGGCGGGAGGAACTGGTGCGCGGTGCCCTTGAACGCGGGGTGAAGATCACGGCGGCCGACGGATTCGGCCTGGGCAAGGGTGAGGTCCAGAATGCGGTGCGCATCTGCCTGATGGGCGTGGACCATGCCTGTCAGCTGGAAAAGGGCCTGTCGGTGGTCGAGGGGCTGATCAGCAACCCCGTCGCCACCAGTGCGGCATGGGTGTGAGTATATGACGTGGTGCCGTAGGTCAGGTCGAGCCGAAGGCGAGCCCTGACGAGCGACAGTGCCGTTGAGTGTCAGGGCTCGGGCTTCGCCCTCGACCTGACCTACGACAATAGCCGCTCCGCCAGCTCCACATCCGCCGCCTTGTCGACATCGACGGCGGCCAGGCCGAACGGCATCTCCACCATGGCGGCCTTGGCCCCGGTGATACGGCCCAGCCGGGCCAGGGCGCCGGTCAGGGTCAGGCGGCCGGTGATGAATTTCAGGATCGACAGCAGGCCCAGCAGCCGGATCATGCGCAGCGGATGCTTGCGCTGCGCCTCCACCTGACGCCAGGTGCGGGCCACACCCTCGGACGCCGGCGTGCGGAAGGCGAACATGTTGCAGCCGGAAAAGGCCCCGTCGGCGAAGCGCAGATAGGTGCGCTTGGTCTCCGGCACCGCCGCCTGGATGACAAGATCCCGCGCCAAGCCGACACAGACATCCGACCCGTCCGGCAGATGCGACAGGAAATGGTCCACCCATTCCGGGCGCAGCAGGGCATGGTCGGCCGTGGTCACGAACAAGGGCGTGCCCAGTTTTTCCAATGCCGCCGACACGGTGCGGCTGGGGCTGCCCTCCGCCGGCAGTAGGGCCAGCCGCCCGCCGGCCAGCAGCAGGCCCAGTTCCGGATGATCCTCCACCAGTTCCGGCCGTTCGATGGCGATATGGATGGTCCCCACCGATGGCGATGCGATCAGGGCGCGCACCACCCGCACCAGCATGGGCACACCGGCGATGGGGGCAAAGGCCTTGTGGCTGACACCCATCAGCCTGGCCACCGGATCGTCCGGCCCGCGCGATCCCGCCAGGACCAGGGTTGCCACAGCACTCACAGCGGCTTCCCGTACAGCCGGTAGGTCTTGTAGCGCGAGGTTGCCACCGCCTCGATGATGCGGCGCATGGGCAGATTGTCTTCCAGGATCCAGGACAGTTCGATCTGCTTATAGCCCAGCTGTTTGGCTTCCCGGCGCATGGCATCGATGATCAGGAAGGGCAGGATGGCCTGCAGCCAGCCGCCGACATCCCGCCGCACCCCCATCAGGGGCACGCGGGCCGTCTTCACGCCCTTCACCTTCAGCCGCCACAGCAGCTTGATCAGGCCGAAAGGCAACAGCTTGCCACCCAGATCGGCGATGGCCTCGTTCAGGTTGGGCAGGCAGACGCCAAAGGCGGCGGGGGTGTCATCCACCTCCACGATCCAGGCCAGCTTGGGATTGATCAGCAGCTTCAGCGACTTGGCCATCTGCTTGGTTTCGGCCTCCGACAGGGGCACGAAACCCCAATTGCCGGCCCAGGCATTGTTGAAGATGGAGGTGATGTTTTCCAGATCCTGGTCGTACCGCTTCATGTCCAGCATGCGCAGACGGATATTGGCCGGCAGCGGCCGGTCGATCAGCCGGCGTACCGGCTTGGGCAGGTCGTGCTGGATATCGTAGAGATAGGCATAGATGTCCTTGGCCTTGGTCAGGCCCGCCCCTTCGATCCGCGGCCCCAGATAGGCCCGGTCATGGCCCATCAGCAGCATGGGCGGGGTATCCCAGCCATCGACCAGCAGCCCCGTCTCCTCATTGATCGACAGGTTGAAGGGGCCGACCATATGCACCATGCCCCGCGCGCGCAGCCAGTCGGCCGCCGCCGCGAACAGGGCATCGACCACCGCCTGGTCGTCCTCTGCCGCCAGCAGGCCGAAATGGCCCGTCGCGTCCTGACGGATCTCAAGCCCTGCCCGGTCGATCTGGGCGGAGATGCGGCCCACCACCTTCTCCCCGCGCAAGGCCAGGAAGAACATGACGTCGGCATGCTGGAAATAAGGGTTCAGCTTGGGCGACAGGGTTTCCTGCCGCTCCATATAGAGCGGTGGCACCCAGTTGGGATCGCCCTCATGCAGGCGATATGGCAGGGCGATGAACCGGTCAACAGCCTTGGAGCCGGGTACCACCTGTTCGATGCGGATGCCGGCGTCCCCGCCCTGGCCGCCGCTCAAGATGCCGCCTTCACGCCGTCATTGGTGCCCGATGCCGGCGGGCGCGGCGGCCGGTCGCGCGGTGGCGCCCCCGTCGCTTCCATCACCCAGGGATACAGCTTCGCCTCCTCCAGGTCATAGCCCAGGTTGAACACCGTGGGGCTGCGCGGCTTCTGCTTGGCTTCGGCATAGAAGGTGCCCAGCATCATGTCGGGGCCATAGGAGATGATGCCGTAATTGCCGTCCTCGTTATGGAAGTGGTGATAGAGGTGCAGCTGCTTGATCCGCGCCACCCAGGCCCAGCGCGGCTTGTAGTTCAGGTGCTGGATGCAGTGGAAGAATTCATAGATGCAGGTATTGACCAGTCCGGTGGCCAGCGCCGCTGCGGCACCCGCCTCCCCGCCGATCCACCAGCCGACGGGCATGCTGACCAGGGCGATGGTGGGCAGGGTGTTGGCGAGGCTGCCGAACAGCACCTCCAGCTTGTGCGGGTCCTGGTGATGGTCGAAATGGATGCGCTTCCACAGGGTGGCGGACCATTTCATCCGGTAAAGCCAACGCCCATGCAGGATGTAGCGGTGGATGCCATACCAGGCGAGCGGATAGATGATGGAAACCACCAGCACGATCAGTGCGATGCGTCCCCAATCCTGCGCCCAGACTGCGGCCAGGATGGCGGAAACCAGCGCCAGTGCCGCATAGACCTGGATCGCCGGATATGTGGAATAGGCGAACGCCAGTTCCCGCAGGTTCATCTTGCCGAGGTCATAGCTGCGGCCGCTCCAGGCATCGCCCCACATGCCCCTACCCTTTCCAAAGTAAAAAAGCCGGCCCGTAGGGCCAGCATCATCATGCCGTCAAATTAGAACCCGCATCGGTCTGCATCAAGGGCGTTGCCGGATTGCGACATCGTGGCATCCAGGTGCCAGCAATGCAGTGACCGGGCGCACTACCCCTCCACATAAACCATAATGGCCCCGCCGATCGCGGCGAAGAAGATCAGGGGCGACCAGACCGCCACGATCGGCGGCAAAGCGCCGGCCTGCCCCATCGACCCCAGGATGCCCGAGGACAGCAGGAAGACCAGGCCGATCACCGTGCCCAACGCCAGGCTGCCCATCGCCCCGCCGCGCCGGCGCATGCCATGCGCCACGGGTGCGGCGAGCAGCAGCATGACCAGCGACGCCAACGGTGCGGCATAGGTGGAATGCAGGCGCGTGGCATAGAAGGCGGGACTGCCGCCCCCGGCCCAGGTGCCGCGCACGATGCGCAGCAGCCGGTGGAAGGAGATGTTCTCCATCGGCTTGCGCAGGTCGACCATGTTGTTGGGCGACAATTCCACGCTCCACAGCGTGCTGTCCTCATGCGTGGTGCGTATCGGCTCCCCGATGCGGGTGCGGTTGACATCGTATAGCTGCCAGCCGCCCGGCCCATGTTCCCCGCGTGCGGCGGACATCATGGCCGTGGCCTTTCCCGCCTCGTCACGGCTGATCATTTCCAACCCGGTGATCTTGCGGCCATCGTCGGAGATGCTGGCGATGCGCACCACATCGTCGCCCAGGCGGAACCAGACGGGCTTGTCCGGCGTGGCATCGTCGGGATCGTCGGCCACATTGTCGGTGGCGGCCCACCAGGTGACGAAGGCGCGTTCCGCCCGCGGCGCCACCTGGTCCGATAGCAGGAAATGGCCGACGGCAACCACCAGGGCCGCCGGCAGCAGTGCCCCCATGATCTGGTAGGGCGTCATGCCCACCGACCGCATGGCCACGATCTCGTTGGTCGACGCGAAGGTCCAGAGCGTGGAGAGCGACCCGATCAGCACCGCCAGCGGCACCACCCGCTCCACCACCATGGGCAGGCGGATGATGGTGTAATAGACCAGCCCGCCGCCGCCCAGGCCGCGTTCCAGCACGGTGGACGCGGCGTCCAGCAGATCCAGCAGTTGCAACAGCGCCGACAGGGCGATCAGCACCGACAGGACGCGGACCAGGAAGGTACGGGTCAGGTAGCGGGTGATGGTGCTGCGGTTCATGGCCTGCCCCCCCCCGCCTTCCTTCTGCGCTTGAACAGCTTGCCGACCATGCCGACCAAAGTATCGATGGCATCGAACATGGCGGCGAACGGGTTCTCCCCCGGCCGCACATCGGCACGGTGGAACAGCCAGCCGCAGAGCAGACAGAACAGGCCGAACGGCACCCAGATGCCGATCAGGGGCGACAGGCGCCCGACATCGCCCAGGCTTTCGCCCAGCTGGATCAGGTGGTGGTAGATGATCAGGATCAGGGTGGCGAGTGCTATGCCCTGCCCGCGCCGCGCCCGCTTGGCCGCCATGCCCATGGGCACGGCCAGGAGCGGCAGCAGCGGCAGGGACAGCGACCGCGCCAGCCGCCCATGGAGTTCCGATTCCAATCGTGTGTGCGGCACGATCGATTTCGGATCGTGCATTTCCGACCACAGCTCGTGCAGGGTCAACTCGCGTTCGCTGCCACCCCGGTCCCGGAACGGTTCGGTGACCAGCTGGAACGGCTTGTCCAGGGTCAGTTCGCCGAACTCCATCACCATGCGCCGCCCGTCGGGCAGCATACGCACCTGCACCCCGTCATGCAGGGTCAGCAGCACGCGCTGCCGGTCGTCGGTGGCGGCCAGCGCACCGGTGACCGAGGTGGTGACCCAGGTCTCCCCGTTCCCACGGTCCTGCTGCACGAACACCTTTTCCAGCCGGCGGCCCGTGGCATCCACGATATCGGCGGAAATGGTAATGCCTTCACCCGCATCCACGAACATTCCCTGGGGCACGGTCGCGTCCCAGGCGGCATTGACCACCATGTGGTAGATGGCGCTGTAGCCATAGCGACTATAGGGCTGGAGATAGCCGAACAGCAGGATGGAGAACACCATCAGCGCCACACCCAGGCCCAGGAAGGACCGGGCGATACGCGGCACGGACAGGCCGGCCGATTGCAGCGCGTCCAGTTCATTATCCTCACCCATGCGGGCGACGATGATGAACATCGAGATGAAAAAGGCGGCCGGCAAAGCCAGGCCCAGATAATGCGGCACCAGATTGGCGACCAGCCACATCACCATGTTGAACGGCCCGCCATGATTGGCCAGCAGGTCGAACAGGCGCAGCAGCCGTTCCATCAGCAGCGCCACCAGCACGACCAGCAGCGACGCGAACAGCGGCTTCAGCGTCTCCACCAGGATATAGCGGTCGATCCGCTGCGTGGAATGCAGCGGGCCGCGCTGTTCAGCCGGAAGCGGGGAACCGGTCACGTTGCATCCACCCACATGGCCTTCAGGTCGGCGACCAGGGCCGCCAGCGTCGCGCCATCCAGCGCCACCGCCTGACCCAGCGCCGGCGGGCCGGGCCAGCCGGCATCGGCGAAGCTGAGCCCCCGATAGTCGCGAACACCCTCATACCGGGGGATAACGTGGAAATGCACGTCGGGGTCCACCATCATCAGCATCAGGTAATTGATTTTCTGATAGGCGGTGAAGCGGGTCAGCACCGCCTCCACCTTGGCCACGACGCCCTGCAACTCCGTGAAGGCCGCCGGGCTCAACTGGCCGAAGGCCGTCGCCGGCTCCTTGCACACCAGGACCAGGGCGCCCAACGCCGGCTGCTGCGGCCGCACCTGAACCGACCACAGGGCCGTCTCCGCCACGACACTGGCCGGGTGGCCGAATTTCAGCATGGTGGCGTTGGGTGCGGTCATGGCGAACGGGACTCGGGGCGTATGCAAGGGAGGGCGTACTTTAGTGATTAAGCCTGGGCGTGGCAATGAACGCTCAACCGGGGTCCGTTCATCCGACACCTGTGCCCGGCAGCCGCAGGGACCAGCCGCCCAGCGCCGTCACCGGCGCATCCCGGCGTTCGACCCCGCGCACCTCCACCTGCACGTGCCAATCCGGCCCGTCTGTGTCCACCGTCACAAGATGCCAGCGGGCTGGCATGTCGTGGCGATAGCCGATGGCCGAGGCCGATGGCGCCGTCAGGCTGGGAATTGGGCCCAGCGGTCCCTTGATCATCGACAGGTCGGCATGATGGGCATGGCCATGCAGCAGCATCTCCGCCCCCGTCCGGGCCAGCAGCGCGCGCAGCGCCTTGCGGTCGGTCATCCCCTTGCGGTTGGATACGACACCATCGGCCACCGGATGATGCACCATCAGCACCCGGAACAGGCCCCGCCGCCCCGTGTCGGACAGCGTATCGCCCAATCGTTCGATCTGTTCGGCCCCCAGATGCCCCTGGGCCAGCAAGGGTGCGGTGGGCACCCCGGAATTGGCGCCGATGAAGGCCACCGGCCCGCGCTGGCGCAGATAGGGGAAGGAAACCGCCTTCGCGCCGTCGCCGGTCATGTAACCGGCCCACAGGCCCAGGCCCTGATCAAAGGGCACATGCACCATGGCGTCATGGTTGCCGGGCACATAGCTGACGCCCGCCGCCGGCCCGATCGACCGCAGCCATTCCGCCCCGCGCCGGAACTCACCGGGCAGGGAGATATTGGCGATGTCGCCGGTCACGGCCCAATGGTCCACGCCTTGCGACCTTATGTCCGCGACGATGGCGGCCAGCATGGCGGGCGTGTGGGCATGGCGGCGCTTGCGCTGCCAGGACTGGTAGCTGAGCGTGCGTTTCGACAGCCATTCAAGGCCCCGTGGACGGTCGGGGGCCAGCGGCAGGTGCGGATCGGACAGGTGGGCGAAGCGGAAGGGCTGCATGGACGCCAACCTACAATGCCCTGCGGCCCATAGGCAAAGGCCGCGTCTGGCTGTATGAAGACGGGCAGGAAACCCATCTGATCATGGTTCAAGACCTTGTCCGCCGATACCTCCACCACCGAGACCCCGATGCCGATGGCCGCAACCATCGGCGACAATCCCGTCCGCCTCTGGGGCATGACATCCGCCGAACGCCTGCGCCGCCAATGCGTGCGCAACGGCGTGAAGGAGGTGCGGGCCTGGGACGGGCTGGACAGCGGCAATGCACAACTGCTGCTGCGCACCGACTGGGTGTTCGATGAGGTGCTGGTGCGCGATCTGGCCAAACGGCCGGGCACCATCCTGGTCGATGCCCGCAACAAGGAGCCGGTGGCGGCCCATGTAGCGGCGGAAGACGCAAGCGAAGCGGCGGCGATGCTGTCCAGCAGCCGAATCGTGCCAGACAGCCTGTCGGCCCGGCTGCGCGTGCTGGAACCGGAGGAGCTTTCGTCCTCCTACAATCACGCCCTGCGCAAGCGGGAGGTGCCGTTCCTGCTGCGCCTGACTCCGGAGGCGCTGCCCAGGATCGAACAGCGCATGTTCGCCGGCAGCTACAAGGGCGTCACCGACGTCATCACCAAATATGTCTGGCCCCTGCCGGCCCGCCACGTCACCAAGGCCTGTGCCGTCATCGGCATGACGCCCAATATGGTGACCGGCATCGGGGCGGTGCTGATGCTGCTGGCCCTGTGGCTGTTCGCGACTGGCCACTACCTGCCGGGCCTGGCCTGCGGCTGGGTGATGACCTTCCTGGACACGGTGGATGGCAAGCTGGCCCGCGTCACCCTGACCAGCAGCAAGTGGGGCAACATCTTCGACCATGGCATCGATCTGGTGCACCCGCCATTCTGGTGGTGGGCCTGGGTCGCGGGCCTGCCGGCAGCGGGATTCGCCATGCCGGGTGGTGAAGCCTTCGCCCTGATCGTCATCTGGGTGGGCTATGTCTCCCAGCGCCTGCAGGAAGGCTATTTCATCAAGCAGTTCAACATCGACATGCACACCTGGCGGCCGTTCGACGGGTTCTTCCGGCTGATTACCGCCCGGCGCAATCCCAATCTGGTGATCCTGACCATCGCTACCCTGCTGGGAAGGCCGGATATCGGCATGGCGCTGGTGATCTTCTGGATCGTGGCCTGCTTCGCCGTCCACATGGCGCAGATCGTCCAGGCGCATCAGGCCGCCAAGAAGGGTCCCATCGTCTCGCACCTGTCCGCCTGATCCATCATGGCGCGTCCGGGACTGATCCGTAATCCGTTCAGCCATCGCAACCATGGCGGTAGGGCGGTGCCGGCCGATGCCGCCCGCCTGTTCGGTCCGCATGTCGCATCGCCCGACACACCGGAAAAGCTGATCGCGGCCCTCGCCGGCTTCGTGGCCGGTGGCGTGGATGTGCTGGTGGTGGATGGCGGCGACGGCACGGTGCGCGAGGTGCTGACCGCCCTGCCCCATGCTTATGGCGACAATCCGCCGAAGATCGCCATCTTGGCCGGCGGCAAGACCAACCTGATCGCCGCCGATGTCGGCACCACCGGCTACGGCGCGCGTGGCATGGCGGGGCTGGTACGCGCGGCCCATGAGGAAACGCTGGGCCGGCGTACGACCCGCCGCCCCGTCCTGTCCCTGCACTGGCCCGATGGCGAGCATACCGACGTGCGCGGCATGTTCATGGGCGCCGGCGCCTTCACCCGCGGCACCGATCTGGCCAACGCCGCCATCCACAAGGCTGGCTTCACCCAGGAGATCGCGGTCGCGCTGACCATGGCCGGCGTGCTGGGCCGGGCGCTGATCGGCAATGACCAGCATGGTTGGCTGGCGGGGGAGGATTTCGGGGCGGCCGTCGATGGCGATGCCGTGGGGGATGGCAACCGCTTCCTGTTCCTGGCGACGACTTTGAACCGGCTGATCATGGGCCTGTGGCCCTTCTGGAACCATGGTGACCGGCCGCTGCGCTATCTGGATGTCGCGGCCAATCCGCCGGGCCTGCTGGGCAGCCTGCCCCGGCTGATGACGGGGCGGCCCAGCGCGGCGATGCGCGACGGCGATGCCTACCGCTCCGGCGGGGCGGAACGGATCGAACTGCGCCTGACCAGGCCGCTGATCATGGATGGGGAGACGTATCCCGCCGGCCGTGTCATCCTGTCGGCCCATGACAGCATCAGTTTCGTGCAGCCGTGAGCCTGACCGACATCCTTCGCGCCGAATGGGAAACGGACCTGCCGCCGCCGGCCGCCGCCATGGTACAGGCGCTGATCGATCATGGCGGCGGCACTGTGTCCTCCGTGCTGTTCTACGGTTCCAATCTGCGTTCGGGCGATGTGGAAGGGGTGCTGGATTTCTACGTGCTGGTCGATGATCTGATCCGCTGGCGCGACAGCCGGCCACTGGCCCTGGCCACAAGCCTGCTGCCCCCCACTGTGGAATATTGGGAACTCCCCTGGCAGGGCCACACGCTGCGCGCCAAGGTGGCGGTGATGGGCGCGGACCAGTTCGTTCACCGCACACGGTTCGACCGGCTGGACACCACCATCTGGGCCCGCTTCACCCAGCCCGTGCTACTGGCGTTTGCCCGCGACGATGCCGCCCGGCAGCAGGCGCTGGATGCGGTGGCGCAGGCCATCGCGTCGGCGGCGCGCTGGGCGGCCCTGCTGGGCCCGGAGACGGGTACGGCGCGCGATTATTGGGAAGCCCTGTTCAAGGCCACCTACAGCGCCGAACTGCGCGTGGAAAAGGCGTCTCGTGGGGTCAGCCTGGTCGATCATGCCGCTGACCGCTACACCGCACTGCTGGCACCCGCCTGGGTGGCGGCGCGTATTCCCTTCGAAGATCGGCCTGGCGACCAGCACCGCCCGCTGCTGTCACGGGCTGAACGGGCACAGGGATTGGCCGCCTGGGGCTGGCGGCGGCGGTTCGGCAAGGCGCTGAACATCGCACGGCTGGTGAAGGCGGCCTTCACCTTCACCGGCGGGGTGGATTACCTGCTGTGGAAGCTGCACCGCCATTCCGGCGTGCGCCTGGAGCTGACGCCGTTTCAACGGCGCCACCCCATCCTGTCCGCCCCCGGCATCCTTTTAAAGCTGCGGCGCATGGGGGCGATACGGTGAGGGCCCGGGCGGGAAACTCCACTCTCGCCCATTACAGCGCGCATGCCGCGCATTACGCCGATATCCTTGCCGACCATGACAGCAAACCCGCCCGTGACCGGTTCCTGGCCGCCATCGGGCAAGCCGCCCCCACGATCCTGGACCTGGGCTGTGGTGCGGGACGCGACCTGACCGGGTTCCGCGATTCCGGATGTCAGGCGATGGGTGCTGACGGTGCGGTCCCGCTGGTCGCCATTGCAGCAGAACGCACAGGCTGTCCCGTCCATGTGCTGGACCTGCTGTCCACGGCATCGCCACCCTGGAACGAGGCGACCTTCGACGGCATCTGGGCGCATCACCTATTCTTCCACCTGCCCAGCCCGGCCCTGCCCTTAATCCTGCGCCGGCTGCGCAGTTGGTTGCGGCCGGGCGGCCTGTTCTATGCCTGCGACCCGACGGGCGACGGCATGGAAGCAACCGCTGACGATGGTCGCCACCTTGCCTTCCGCCGGCCGCAAAGCTGGAAGGCCGCGGCACGGGCAGCAGGTTTTCACCTGGAAGCCGAATGGCGCCGCCCGGAAGGGCTGCCCAGGCCCCGGCAGGACTGGCTGGCGACACTATGGCGGGCATCACCTGACCGATAGAAAACAAAAACCCCGCGGGAACCTTCCGGCCCCCACGGGGTTTTTCAATTCATGAACCAACCAGCCTTATTCGGCGGCGGTCTGCACCAGGGCCGGCTGCACGCCCAGCTGACGGGCCACCTTGGCAAACAGCTCGATCGCGGTATCGATCTGCTTGGCCGTGTGGGCGGCACTGATGCTGGTGCGCAGCAGCGACTGGCTGTTCGGCGTGGCCGGCGGCAGGGCGAGGTTCAGATACAGCCCCTCTTCCAGCAGACGGTTCCAGAAGGTGATCGCCAGTTCGATCGACGGCAGCGACACGGCCACGATCGGGTTGACGTCCGGACCGACCTGGAAGCCCAGGTTGCGCAGGCCGTGATACAGCCGCTCGGAATTGGCGCGCAGCTTGGTGCGCAGGCCAGGCTCCTCCTGCAGGCGACGCAGCGACTGCAGGGCGGTGGCGATGACCGACGGGGGCAGCGAGGCCGTGAACATGTAGGGGCGGCAGGCGACCCGCATCACGTCGAAATCCGGCAGGTCGGAGACGCAGAAGCCGCCGACGGCACCCAGGCTCTTGGAGAAAGTGCCGACGATGAAATCGACATCGTCCTCAACGCCGACTTCCTGAGCCAGACCACGGCCGGTGTCACCCAGCACACCCATGGAATGGGCCTCGTCCACCAGCATGTAGACGCCGTTCTCGCGCTTGACCTGGGCGAATTCCTTCAGCGGGGCCACGTCGCCCAGCATGGAATAGATGCCCTCGACCACCACCAGCTTGTTGCCGGGATGATCTGCCACGCGGCGCAGGCGCTTGTTCAGGTCTTCCGGGTCGTTGTGACGGAAACGGATGACCTGGGCTGGCGTCATCTTGGCGGCGTCATAGATGCTGGCATGGCTGTCGCTGTCCAGGAACAGCAGATCGTCCTTGCCCACCAGAGTGGAGATGATGCCCAGGTTCGCCTGATAGCCGGTCGTGAAGACCATGCAATGCTCACGGCCGTAGAAAGCCCCCAGCTCACGCTCCAGCGTGGCGTGGCCGTCGTAGGAACCGTTGGCGATGCGCGAACCGGTGGTGCCCGTGCCGAACGACCGCAGCGCTTCGACACCCTTGTCGATGCAGCTCTGGTCGAAGGTCAGGCCCAGATAATTGTTGGTGCCCAGCAGGATCGTGCGGCGGCCGTTCAGCATGCCTTCCGTGGAAGACAGCATGCTGTCGAATTTCACCGTGAACGGGTCACGGCCGGCACCGGCGATACGGTGATAATGCTCGCGGAGCTTGGTGTACTTGGCAAGGATCGTCATGTCTCAGGCGTGCCCCCGGAGTTCCGATATGGTCCTGGCCAGGTCGCCGATGGTTTCGACCTCCGCGATCCGCTCCATGGGGATCGAGACGTCGAACTTGTCCTCGAGCACCATCACGAAATCCATGACGGCCAGACTGTCCAGGCCGAGATCGCGCGTGATGCTGGTCTCCGTTGTGATGGTGACCGGCGTTGGCAAGGTCTTGACCAGGGCGGCGATGATGGTTTCGACGATGTCGTTGACGTCGGTAGTCATTAAAGCGCCCCGGTAATCCAGTCGTACAAGGTTGTTGCAGTGGCGAACATGCCGGTGCCCCCCGGCATTGTCCTAAAAAGCGTCACTTTCCCGTAAGGTAATTGCAACGCTCAAGGATGCAAGAACAAACCACAAAACCCATCGGGCACCTGTGACAGATGACACACCAAAGGGCAATTCCGCAACAGTTTGGAGCGAACTTCGTTCAAATTGCTATATCCAGCGATGCTCCCGATACCATTTTGCCGCATCCGCGAAGCCCTGCTCCAGCCCGATGCGGGGTTTCCACAGCGATTCAGGCGGCATTTGCTGCGACGCGACGGACCAGTCCGGAAAGGTGATCTCCCGCGTCTTCGGCAGGGTCAGCATGACGGGTTTGCCCGTCAAAGCCGCCTGGATGCTGCCGCCCAGACCGATGGCGCGCAGCAGCGGCACCGGCACCCGCATGCGCATCGCCCGCCGCCCCACAGCCCTGGCCGCGCAATCCAGCAATGTTTCCCAGTCGTACCCACCTGCGACACCATCGCACAGGGCATATTCCTGTTGTTTCGGCCCGCCCGACGCAGCCAGGGCGGCGATGGCGTCGGAGGCATCGGCCACCTGCACCATGGCCAGCCTTGCGTCGCGGCCGCCCAGCACGGGCACTATGGGACCGCACGCTGCCTTGAACAGCGACAGGGTTTCCCGGTCCCAGGGGCCATAAATGGCGGGCGGGCGGGCAACGCACCAATCATCCCCGCCATACGCGGCGATCGCCGCCCCCTCGCCCGCACGCTTGCTGGCGGCATAATGCGACAGATGCGGCTGGGTCGCGGCCTGGCTGGACACGATCAGCAGTCTGGCCTGCGGCGCGTGCGCGGCCATGGCCCGGCCGACCGCGGCCGCCCCACCCTCATTCACGGCGAAGAAGCCGGCGCGGTCGCGCGCCTTGATCAGGCCGGCGGCATGGATGACGACATCGGCCCCCGTGACCAGCCGCACCAGCGCCGCCTCGTCCCGCAGGTCGCCCGGCACCAGCTCCGGCCGCACATCGGCCAGCAGCGGGTGCACCGGGTCCTGGCGGACCAGCATGCGGACCTGGAAGCCGGCCCGATACAGCGCCGCCACGACATAGCGGCCCAGGAAGCCGGTGCCACCGGTGATGGCGGCGATGGCCATGTCAGGCGGACAGGGTGGCGTTGGCACCGAACTCCCCGGCCAGCAGCATCTGCTTGGCCTTGGTGCGCGACAGCTTGCCGGACGAGGTCTGGGGCAGCGAATGGGTGGGCACCAGCACCACCTTCACCTCCAGCCCATGGGCGGCGCGGAGCACACCCTGTACCTGGGCGGCGAGCGCTGCCCGCGCCTCCTCCTGGGTCGGACGGCACTGGACCAGGACGATGACCTGTTCCCCGCCATCGCCATCGACGGAGAAGGAAACCACGTCACCCGACCGCAAGGATTCGACCGCATGTTCGGCCGACCATTCCAGGTCCTGCGGCCAGATATTGCGGCCATTGACCAGGATCAGGTCCTTGGCGCGGCCGGTGATGACGATCTGCCCATCGCAGAGATAACCCAGGTCGCCGGTGTCCAGCCAGCCATCGGCGGACAGCACGGCCTCGGTCTCCTCCGGCCGGTTGAAATATTCCCGCATCAGCGACGGTCCGCGGGCGAAGATGCGGCCCACCTGCTTTTCGACCAGGATCCCGCCGTCCGGATCGCGCACTTCCAGGGTGTGGCCGGGCAGGACGGGACCGTTCAGCACGAATTCGCGCTCCCGCTCCGTATCCGGGCCGGGCGGCACGGCGATGGCCTCACCCTCCAGCTTGTCCAGATCGACCAGATCGGTGACCAGTCCTGTGCCCAACGGTGCGAAGGACAAAGCCAGCGACGCCTCCGCCATGCCATAGGACGGGACCAGGGCACCGGGTTTGAAGCCGCGCGCGGCGAAGGTTTCGGCGAATTTGCGCAGCACGCGCGGGCGCACCATGTCGCCGCCGATGCCGGCCCCGCGCCAGGTGGACAGGTCGATGCCTTCCGTCGATGCCGTCTCCGCCCGGCGCGCCGCCAGCTCGTACCCGAAGCTGGGGCTGTAGGACAGCGTGCCGCCATTGCGGGAGATGATGTTCAGCCACAGCAGCGGCCGGCGGGCGAATTCGCGCGTCGGCAGATAATCGATGGAAACCTGGCAGACCAGTGGGGTCAGCAGGAACCCGACCAGCCCCATATCGTGATAGAGCGGCAGCCAGGACACGCAGCGGTCGGCCGCCGTGATCTCCAAGCCATAATGGGTGATGGCGTAGGCGTTCGCCATCAGCGCCTTCTGCGTCACCGCCACGCCCAGCGGGAAGCGGGTGGAACCGGACGAGAACTGGAGATAGCAGAGATCATCTGGTCCGACGGTGGGCAGCTCCACGCCCGCGCCATCGACATCGTCGAACACGGACAGCGTGCCCACGGCCTTCAAGCCCAGACCATCGGCGGCAGCGGCCACCCAGTCGGCCAGAGCGGCGGGGGAGACAACGGCCGAGGCCGACGCACCCTGCATCATGCGGCGGATATGGTCGATATAGGCATCCTTGCCACCGAACGCCGCCGGCAGCGGCAGCGGGGCCGGCACCAGACCCGCGAACTGGCAGGCCGTGAAGGCGCGCATGAAGTCGCCGTCGCTTTCGGCGATGATGGCAACGCGGTCACCCTTGACCAGCCCCTTGGCCAGCATGCGACGGGCCAGATCGATACCCTGTTCATACATGCGGGCATAAGGCAGCGCCTCGGTCAGCTCCCCCTTGCCGGAATAGAAATTCACGCCGGTCTCACCGCGGGCCGCGTAGGCGATGGCTTCCGGCACCGTGGCGAAATCCGCCCGGCGGGAGGCAAGCGCATGCTTGGAAGGGGTGGGGCTGGCCATGGCGAACTGTTCCGAAATAGAGAACCGGACAAGATTTGAAGGCTGTTCAACGCGCGAACGGACAGCCATCGCGCCCTCGGCATGGAGGGCACGTGTAAGTCGGCTGAATAGCAGAGCGTGACCGTTCGGGCAATCGGCGCGGATGCGAGGGCACCCCTGCCCAGGGTTAAATCCCTCTGGACAGCCAGTCGGCCAGCAGCTGCGCATTGTGCCGGCCGGGATCGGGGACGGACAGGTCGAAATTGGCGGCGAACGCCTTTTCCTGGTGCGCGCGCCATTCGCCATGACGGGCGATGGCGTTGGCCAGCCGGTCGGGCAAGCCGTCCAGATCGTCCAGCACCGGCCCGAAATGCCAGAACAGGTAACGGGGACTGTCCCGCCATTCCACCCCATGGGCGTTCAGGAACACACATGGCCTTGGATTGACGAGATATTCGTAAACCTGGCTGCTGACATCGCCCATATAGAGGTCGGCACCCAGCGTATAGGTCATGTCGCAGCTGGCATCGCTGCCCAGATCGATGCGCATATGCGGCACATCCTTGAACCGGTCGAAGGCAGCCAGACGGCGCGGCGTCGGCGGGTCGAAAAGCCGCATATGCGGGGCGAAGACCAGATTGAACCGGTCCTGCCGCGCCATGGCATCCAGCACCGCCATGCCGAAGCGCGGCCAGGAGGACAGGGTCGGCTCGAAATGCGGATTGTACAGCACGGTGGGCCGGCCATTGCCGAACAGGGGTGGCCGGTCGCGGTGCAGCCGGCGCACGATGTCGAACTTGGCATAGGCGGAAACGGCGTAGCGGTCGGACTTCAGATATCCCGCCTCCACCAGCCAGTTGGCGATCTTGGGGCTGGGGATCAGGTTGAAGTCGAATTTGGCGACACGCGCATCGACGGCCACGTCCCGGTCGCCGGCACCATGTTCGGTATTGATCAGCTTCGGCCGGTCGACGCCGAAACGACGCATCCACAGGCTGGTCTTGTCGGTCATGACCAGCACGTCGAAACTGTTCAGGTACGCCCGGTTATGCAGCAACGACCAGACCTTGGGCGGCACCGGCATCGGCCGGAAGCGGCGGATCAGGCCGACGGCCATGGGCTGGCGCAACAGGCGCAGGGCGACGCGCGCGCCGGGATAAAGCCCGACGAACTGCGCGACATAGTCCAGATGCGCCTGGGATGGCGCCAGCACCTCCACCTGCCAGTCCGGCCGCAGGATGGACAGTTCCAGCGCCATGGGCAGGGAATGCAGGATCTGGTGGTTCTGGCTGTTATAGAGAAAGCCGATCTTCATGCCCTGTTCCGCTCCTCCGCCAGCCGATGCCGGAACCAGCGCACCACGGGCACGGTGAATGCCACCAGCACCAGCACGGCGGAGAACATGCGGGCCCAGCCGGCGCCGATCAAGCCAAAGTAATGGATCGAGGCGAGAAGCACGGGGATATAGACGGCCGTGGTCCATAGCCGCACGACCAGCGCCTTGTGCGCCTCACCCGCCGACACCATCACCGGTTCCAGCGGGAAGGACCAGATGCCGACCACGGCGGCGGCCACCAGCCACATCATCACCGGGTAAGCGGGTACGAATTCCGGACCCACGATCAGGCGCAGGCCGATCTCCCCGATGCCCCAGCAGATGACCAGGGCCAGCATGGCGCCTGCCCCGGCCAGCAGGGCGGACCGTTCGATCAGCGACCGCATCACCTTGTAATTGCGCGCCTCGATCATCCGCGACAGTTCGGGATAGATCGCGGGGATCAGCAGCTTGGCCGGCTTGGCCAGCGCTTCGCCCAGCTGACGCGCGATGCGGAACAGGGCCGCCTCACGCGGGCCCAGCATCCAGCCCACGGCCAGCGTACCGATATGGGTATAGGCCAGTTCCAGGGTGGAGGAGAGGTTGGTGGACCAGACGAAGCTCCATACCCCGTCGAATCCATGGGTCATGGGTTTGCCATCGCCACGCCAGCTATACCCATCCAGCAGGCCGCGCTTCTTCAACTCCGCCCAGCCCTTGGCGATCAGATAGATGCCGGCGATGGCGGTGGCGACGTACCAGGCCACCAGGAAGGCGACGATGCCCCCGCCCACGGCCCAGGCAATGCCGCCACCCACCATGCGGATGATGGCGCCCAGCGTGCTTTGCACCGACAGGATATCGAACCGGTCGATCAGGCGCAGAATGCCCGTGGGCGTGGCCTGCACCATGAACAGCACCGACGTCACATAGATCAGCGCCGCCGGCATCAGGTCGGGCGGCCAGTCGAAGGACGGCCCCAGCGCCCAGGCCACCGCCACCGACAGGAAGGTGCCGGCCAGCGCACTCCACCCGTCCAGATGGGCGGTGAATCGCAGCAGGCGCTGGAAATCGCCGATCCGCCCCTCGTTCAGGGCCGGGGTGCCATAGCGCAGCACAGCTTGCCAGCTCTGGAACTTGGCGATCTCCCCGATGGTCTGGGTGAAGGTATGGATCAGCACCAGGATGCCGAACTGTTCCACGCCTAGGGCGCGGGCGGCGATGGCCAGGCCCGCCAGGCCGGCGATGGCATTGACCGTCTTGCCGCCCAGCAGGATGCCGGCATTGCCGAACAGCTTGCGCAGGCGGTCGTCGCGGAACCAGGTGGTAATGGCGGAACGGGGGGGCTTGGCTATCACGAAGGGTCGAACTGTCTTAAATGCGTATGCCTGCCCATTTAGCAGCATGTATCCCGGCCGCATAGGCCATGCATACGGGGATAGACGAAATGCAACGTTGGCAATGGCGGCGTTAACTGTGACTGTGATCACTTTGTTGCACCGCGTTGCGGCCTAAATGAACAAGGTTCGCACCGCATGTTCCGCCCGTTTGACAGATTGCCGAGGCTTCCCCGCATGTCCCGCCCGTCCACCGCCCCCTTGCTGCGCCGCACGGCGATGGCGACTCTGCTGGCCCTGTCCGTCGCTGTCCTGCCGGCCGCCTCACAAGAGGCTCCCGCCCCGGCGCTGAATGTGGACCATTCCGGCTTCACCGACGACCAGGTGGCCCAGATCCCGGGCGAGGATGTGAATGATCCGCTGGAGCCGGTGAACCGTGCCATCTTCTGGGTGAACGAGGGGCTGGACGTCGTGCTGATCCGGCCGGCGGCCAAGGTCTATCGCACCGTGCTGCCCACCCCGGCACAGAAGGGCATCCGCAACGCGCTGCGCAACCTGCGCTCGCCGCTGGACCTGACCAACCAGCTTCTGCAGGGCGACTGGGACGGGGCGGGCAACGTGCTGAAGCGCTTCCTGATCAACAGCACGGTGGGTTTGGCTGGCCTGATCGACGTGGCCGCCGACAACGGCATTCCGTACGAGTATGAGAGCCTGGACCAGACCCTGGCCATCTGGGGCATCCCGGAAGGGCCCTATCTGGTGCTGCCGCTGCTGGGCCCCTCCTCGCTGCGCGATGCCACGGGCACCGTGGGCGAATATTTCGCCGACCCGGTGTCCAACTATGCCAGCAATACCGACCGGGAATGGGCGAACTACACCCGTGCCGGCCTGCTGGCCCTGGATACCCGCGCCGAATATATCGAGGCGCTGGACGACGTGAAGCGCAACAGCTTCGACTATTACGCCTCGATGCGCTCGCTCTACCGCCAGCGCCGCGATGGCTGGATCCGCGACGGGCAGCCCGCCGTGGACCAGATGCCGGACATCCCCGACTACGACAACTGATCGGGCGACAGCCCCATCGACGCCAATGTCGCCGCCATGTGCGGCGGCTCGCAGGCGGTGGCACTGACCTCCGCCCCCGAGCCATCCAGGCCGGGGAATCGGACCGAGCGGGCCAGCAGGTGCAGCGGCACCTTCGGCGGCTTCTCCGCGCCGTAAATCTTATCGCCCAGAATCGGCATGCCCATATAGGCGCAATGGGCGCGCAGCTGATGCATGCGGCCGGTGCGGGGATAGAGTTCCAGCAGCGACAGGCCATTGGCGCCGGCCAACCGCTTCCAGCGGGTCAGGGCCGGCTTGCCGACCGCATCCAGCACCATCTTCGACCCGCCGGGCACCCAGACCTTGTGCAGGGGCAGGTCGATCAACCCCTCATCCGCCTTGGGGCCGCCCTGCACGACCGCCCAATAGGTCTTCCGCACCCGCCCGTCGACGAACATGGCGCCCAGCCGGGCCGCGGCCTCGGTATCACGGGCCAGGACCAGACAGCCGGCCGTGTCCCTGTCCAACCGGTGGGCAAGGCGCGGCGGGTGCAGCCGGTCGCCCTGGACAAAGTGCAGATACTGTTCCAGGTCCACATCCCCATCGCCCACGGAATGGACCAGCAGCCCATGCGGCTTGTCCAGGATGATCACCCGTTCATCCTGATGCAGCACGCGGGCACGCATCTCCTGTTCCGTATAAGGCACGGGCGCTCGCGTCAGCCCAGGGCCAGACGGGTGAACAGCAACTGCGCCGGCTGGCCCTGCCCCTGCCAGACGATGGCATACTGGCCCAGCATCTCCGCCAGTTGCAGCGCGTCGAAGGGCGCCAGGTCGAAGATGGCCACGCCCTTTTCTACCGGCCAGTCCCTGGTGGCCGGACGCAGTTCGGCCGGGATGTAATCCAGGTCCTCATCCTCCAGGATGTCGGTCAGACGGGCATGGGCGGCGACATTCACCGCTTCCCCCACCCGCTTGCTCTTCGGGTTCCAGGCGGTGACGAACACCACTTCCGCCGCCCCGCGCTTTTCCAGCAACGCGTCGATCTCCCCGCCATCGGCCATGATGCGGGCCGTGGCCGTCTGCTTGCCGTTCAGGGCAACGTAGCTGGTCTGCTGATACCCGGCCAGAAGCTCAGGGCTGAAACCGGTCATGCGAAATCCCCCACGGTATGGGCATGGTTCAACGGACCGTGACCCTGGCCGAAACCGGGGGCGGTGCGGATGGCGATATCGACATAGCGCCGGGCGCGGGCGACAGCCGACACCACATCCAGCCCCTGGGCCAGCCCGGTAGCGATGGCGGATGACAGGGTGCAGCCGGTGCCATGGGTATGGCGCGTCTCCACCCGCTGGCCGGTGAAGGCATGTTCGCTGACCGGCGTGACCAGCAGGTCGGTCAGCACCGGCCCCTCCATATGCCCGCCCTTCATCAGCACCGCCCTGGCGCCATATTCCATCATCGCGGCGGCGGCACGGCGCATATCATCCACGGTCTTGATGGCAATGCCGGTCATCGCCTCGGCCTCCGGCACGTTGGGCGTGACGATGGCGGCCAGCGGCAGCAGGCGGCGGATCAGCGCCCCCGTGGCGCTTTCATCCAGCAGCCGGTGCCCCCCCTTGGCCACCATCACGGGATCGGCGACCACGGCCACGCCGGGGGCCGCTTGGATCAGCGTGTCGGCCACCGCATCAATGATCTCGGCGGTGGCCAGCATGCCGATCTTCACCGCATCGGCGCCGATATCACCAAGGACCAGCCGCATCTGCTGCGCCACGAAATCGATCGGCACGGGCAGCACGCCATGGACACCGTTGGTGTCCTGCGCCGTCAGCGCGGTGATGGCGGTCATGGCATAGCCGTTCAGCGCGGTGACCGCCTTGATATCGGCCTGGATGCCAGCCCCGCCACCCGAATCCGACCCGGCGATGATGAGGACGCGTCCCTTCATGGGATTTCCCTTTCAAGTTCCCTCAGGCGCCGGGCGCCGCCATCCGGCGGCTTGGCTTGCGGCGCACGTGCGCCGGGCCGGCAGTCGCCGGCCTGCGATAGCCGCTGAAGCGACCATCGCTCACTCCGCCGCCACGGCCTGGGTCACGCTGCGCACCGCATCGCAGATATCATCCACGACGCGGGTCACCAGCGCATCATCCTCACCCTCCGCCATGACGCGGATCAGCGGTTCGGTGCCCGACTTGCGGATCAGGACGCGGCCGACCCCGGCCAGCTTCTCCTCCCCCGCCCGGATGGCGGCCTGCACGCTGTCGGCGTCCAGCGGGCGGATGCCGGTGGTGGCATCGTAGCGGACATTCTTCAAGAGCTGCGGCAGCGGCTGGAACACGCGCAACACCTCGGACGCCGGACGGCCGGACTGGCGGATGCAGGCCAGCACCTGCAACGCCGCCAGCAGGCCGTCACCGGTGGTGGCGAAGTCGGACAGGACGACATGGCCCGACTGTTCGCCACCCACATTGAACCCATGCTCGCGCATATGTTCCACGACATAACGGTCGCCGACGGCGGTGCGGGCCAGGGTCAGGCCCAGCTTCTTAAGGTGCAGTTCCATGCCCATGTTGGACATGACGGTGGCCACCACTCCGCCGCCGCGCAGGCGGCCGGTCTCCGCCCAACTCTGGCCGATCAGGGCCATGATCTGGTCGCCGTCGATCTGGCTGCCCGTCTCGTCGGCCAGGATCAGGCGGTCGGCATCACCGTCCAGCGCGATACCCAGGTCGGCCTTGTGCTCCACCACGGCGGCGCGCATGGCGCCCACCGACGTGGCCCCACACTTGTCATTGATGTTGAAGCCGTTGGGCTGGTTGAACAAGGTCACCACCTCCGCCCCCAGTTCATACAGCACACGCGGGGCGACCTTGTAAGCCGCACCATGGGCGACATCGATGACGATCTTCATGCCGTCCAGGCGCAAACCGCGCGGGAAGCTGCTCTTCACCACCTCTATATAACGGCCGGACGCGTCCTCCATCCGCTGCGCCCGCCCCAGATCGCGAGGAGCGGCCAGATCGGGCGTGAAGGGCAGCGCCATGCGCGCCTCGATCTCCGCCTCGATCTCATCCGACAGCTTGTAGCCGTCGGGGCCGAACAGCTTGATGCCGTTATCCTGGAACGGGTTGTGGCTGGCCGACAGCATGACGCCCAGATCGGCGCGCATGGACCGGGTCAGCATGGCCACCGCCGGCGTGGGCAGCGGGCCGACCAGGATCACATCCATGCCCATGGAGATGAAACCGGCCGTCAGCGCCGGTTCCAGCATATAGCCCGACAGGCGGGTATCCTTGGCGATGACCACCGTATGGCGATGGTCGCCGCGCCGGAAATGCAGGGCCGCGGCCATGGCGGCCTTCAGCGCGGTTTCCGCCGTCATCGGCTCGGTATTGGCGGTGCCGCGGATGCCATCCGTGCCGAACAATTTACGCGACATGTCTTCTCGTCCTGGAGATGGCCCGAAGCCGGGGCCTTGATTGTTACATACCCTATATCACGCCGATTGCAGCGCCTGCCACACGGCGACCGCCTGCACCGTCGCGGCCACGTCATGCACGCGCAGGATATGGGCACCCTGGGCCAGCGTGTGCAGGGCCGTGGCGATGGACCCCGCCACTCGGTCCTTGGGCGCCTCCCCCTTCGACAGGCCGGCGATGAAGCGCTTGCGGCTGACGCCGATCAGGATCGGGCAACCCATATTATGCAGCAGGCCGACGCGGGCCAGCAGGTCGACATTGTGGCTCAGGCCCTTGCCGAAGCCGATGCCGGGATCGATGGCAATCTTCTCCCGCGCGATGCCCGC
The DNA here is from genome assembly GCF_048066115.1 of Niveispirillum sp. KHB5.9. Classification (NCBI taxonomy): domain Bacteria; kingdom Pseudomonadati; phylum Pseudomonadota; class Alphaproteobacteria; order Rhodospirillales; family Azospirillaceae; genus Niveispirillum; species Niveispirillum sp. KHB5.9. Next base: position 105,233 of record NZ_JBLTYX010000004.1, read on the forward strand.
CGCCATTGCCGCGTCGATGCGGGCGGACAGAAAGTCGTGCACCTCCCGTCCGACATCATCGTAATGCGGCGCGTCCTGCATGGTCTGTGGCTCGCCCTTGATGTGCATCAGCACGAGGGGCAGGCCGGTGGCGGCCGCCACCGACAGGCTGTCCGGATCGCCGGTCAGGGCGGTGACATCGTTGATGATCATGGCCCCCGCCTCGGCGGCGGCTTGCATCACGGCGGCGTGGCTTGTGTCGATGGAGATCACGGCACCCTCGGCCGCCAGTGCCCGGATGACGGGCACCACGCGGGCGATCTCCGCCTCCACCGGCACCGGTGCCGCACCCGGCCGGGTCGACTCGCCGCCAATATCCAGGATGTCCGCCCCCTCCGCCAGCAACCGACGACCATGGGCGATGGCGGCATCGGCCTGCGCATGGTCGCCACCGTCGGAGAAGCTGTCGGGCGTGACATTGACGATGCCCATGATCACAGGCCGGGTAAGGTCGAATCCGGCCCATGGGGCGCGGGGGGTGGCCAGGGGATGGCTGGGGGGGAGTACGGTTGCCGGCATGATGCCGATGGACGTTTCAGCCAAGGTGAAGGCCAATGGACCACCAGCCAACGGGCGGGCATGACCAGCTTTGACAGCAACGCGGGCAGCAAGCCCGGAGAGGATGGCAAGGGGACGGGGCATGACCTGTTCCGGAGAAGACCGTAGGTCAGGTCGAGCCATAGGCGAGCCCTGACAAGCGACGGTACGGCATGGAAATGTCAGGGCTCGGCTCCGCCTCGACCTGACCTACGGCAACTTGTGCAAAAACAAACCCCCGGCACTTGCGCACCGGGGGTCTGCCTGCTCAAACAAACCTGCCTCACACGCCCGGCTGCGGTTCCGGCTCGATGCCGTCATTGCCGGAAGTGGGGACCGAGGACCGGCGGCCGGTGGATTTGGGCGGCTCCGGCGCCTGGGGGCGCGGGGCCGGCGGATCGGTGCGGACCACCTGCTCGCCCCGCATCAGGGCCTTCACTTCCTCACCCGACAGCGTCTCGAATTCCAGCAGCGCTTCCGACACCTTGTGCAGATCGTCCAGATGTTCGGTCAGCAGTTTCTGGGCCAAGCTCTCGCCCTGTTCGATCAAGCGGCGAATTTCCTCGTCGATCAACTGCGCCGTCGCTTCGGAGATATTCTGCTGCTGCGCCACGGAATGACCCAGGAAAACCTCCTGCTCATTGGCGTTGTAGCGCACGCGGCCCAGCTTGTCGGACATGCCGTACTCGGCCACCATGGCACGGGCCCAGCGGGTGGCCTGCTGGATGTCGCTGGAGGCACCGGTGGTCACATTCTCCGCACCGAAGATGATCTCTTCCGCGACGCGGCCACCAAACAGCACGGCCAGACGCGATTCCATCTCGCGTTTGGTGTAGTTGGTGCGGTCGCGCTCCGGCAGGTTCATCGTCACGCCCAGGGCGCGGCCACGCGGAATGATGGTGACCTTGTGCAGCGGGTCATATTCCGGCACCAGCAGCGACACCAGCGCGTGGCCGGCCTCGTGATAGGCGGTCAGTTTCTTCTCCCGCTCGGTCATCACCATGGAGCGACGTTCCGCACCCATCATGACCTTGTCCTTGGCCGCCTCGAAATCGGCCATGCCGACGACGCGCTTCCCGGCACGGGCCGCCAGCAGAGCCGCCTCGTTCACCAGGTTGGCCAGATCGGCACCGGAGAAGCCGGGGGTACCGCGGGCGATGATCTTGGGGTCCACGTCAGGCGCCAGCGGCACCTTGCGCATATGGACCTTCACGATCTTCTCGCGGCCCAGCACGTCGGGGTTCGGCACCACGACCTGACGGTCGAAGCGGCCAGGACGCAGCAGGGCCGGGTCCAGCACGTCGGGGCGGTTGGTGGCGGCGATCAGGATAACGCCCTCATTCGCCTCGAACCCGTCCATCTCGACCAGCAGCTGGTTCAGGGTCTGCTCACGCTCGTCATTGCCGCCGCCCAGGCCGGCGCCACGATGGCGGCCGACGGCGTCGATCTCGTCGATGAAGATGATGCAGGGCGCGTTCTTCTTGCCCTGCTCGAACATGTCGCGCACGCGGCTCGCACCCACGCCCACGAACATCTCCACGAAGTCGGAACCGGAGATGGTGAAGAAGGGCACATTGGCCTCGCCGGCCACGGCGCGGGCGGTCAGGGTCTTACCGGTACCCGGGGGACCGACCAGCAGCACGCCCTTGGGGATCTTGCCGCCCAGGCGCTGGAACTTCTGCGGGTCCTTCAGGAAATCGACGACCTCCTCCAGCTCCTGCTTGGCCTCATCAATGCCGGCCACGTCGTCGAAGGTGACGCGGCCCACCTTCTCGGTCAGCAGGCGGGCGCGGGACTTGCCGAAGCCCATGGCCTTGCCGCCGCCGGACTGCATCTGGCGCATGAAGAAGATCCACACGCCGATCAGCAGCAGCATCGGGAACCAGGACAGCAGGATGGAGAACAGCGTCGGGCTGTTATCCTCGGCCACCACCGACACGCGGACATTCTTGTCGACCAGACGGTCGGCAACGTTGGCGCCCGGCGGCACCGTCACGGTGAAGGGACGGCCGTCGTTGGTGGTACCGGAAATCTGGTCGCCCTTGATGGTCACGGCAGACACCGACCCACGCGACACCTCCGACAGCAGGTCGCTATAGGCCATGCCGGATTGGGACGAGCGGGTGGACGACGTCTGGAACAGGTTGAACAGGGCGATCAACAGCACCCCGATCACCAGCCACAGCGCCAGATTCTTACCGAAATTATTCACAGCCCTGACCTTTCATCGACCGCGCCCCCGGGCGCGCCGGGGGAACTCCTTCCATTAGATAATGTCATCTGTGGCGGTGACAACAGCGAACCGTGCGGGAACTGCCGGAACCGATACCAATGGCACCATATGGAGGCCCGGATCGGCCATGCCGCCGACCCGATAATCCAGATGGGGTATGGCGATCAGCCGATCTTCGGATAGCACCGCCGGCAGGGTCCAGCGCAGGGCCGCCGGCAGGTCGGACCGCCCCAAAACCGGCCGGTCGGCCAGGGCACGGCGCCATAACTCCTCGTCCAGCGCGCGAACGGTATAATCGCCAATCCGTTCGACCCACAGGCGGAAACGCCCGTCCCACGTGACCGGTGGCCCACCGCCGACGAACCGGACCGGTCCTTCCAGATTGCGCGCCTCCCGCACCAGCCGCCAGCCGTCGGTGATCGGCATGAAGCGGCAGCCGGCCAGGGTGCGCCCCTGCCCCCGCTGTTCCACCAGCACGGCCACCAGATCGGCGACGGCGGCCGGCGATGGCGGATAGGTCGCCCCGCCCACGGCGCGCAGCAGGGTTGCGATCAATCGCTGGGCCAGCTCAAGCGGATGCTCGAACAGGCCATGGTCCAGAATCGCCGAGCCGGCAGGCTGGAACCGTGCATGGGCGGCCAGCAGCCGGGCGGCTTCGTCATCCTCGCGGGCACGATCCTGCGCCGCCGCCCGCGCAGCCGTGGCGTCCCCCTTCCCCACCGACTCCGACAGGCGCAACTGGACGCGGGCGAAAGCGGGGTTGCGGTTGGACGGGTCCTCCACCCATTCCTGGCCCATGGCCCGGCAGGTGGCGATCAGCCGATCCTTGCCCACGGGCAGCAATGGACGGATCAGGCGCAACCGATCCATCTCCCGGATGGCGGGCATGCCGGCCAGACCCTGGCGCCCGCTGGACCGGTCGGCGCGCAGCCGGTGGGTTTCGGCCTGGTCATCCGCATGATGGGCCAGGGCCAGATGCAGGATACCGACGTCGGCTGCCGCATCGGCCAGCAGGCGCAGGCGGGCATGACGCGCACCCGCCTGGATGCCGGTGGCCGGCTTCGGTCCCTGCCAGTGCAAGATACGGTGGTCGATCCCCTGTGCCGCCAGCCAGCCGGCAACACGCGCCGCCTCCGCCCCGCTGTCGGGGCGCAGGCCGTGATCGACGGTCAAGGCCAGCAGATGGCCGCCGCGACCGGTCAGCCAGCGTTGCAGCAGCAGGGCCAATGCCATGCTGTCCGCCCCGCCGGAAACGCCGACGGCGACGTGCGGGGCCGACTCGAACGGTCCCAGGGCCTGCATCAGCCGGTCGAATCCGACCGGCCCGATGGGCCCGCTCACTTGCATTTCAGGCGGTTCTTTTCCGCGTCGGCGCGACGCAGGATGGTTTGCGGCGCCGTCGCCTTATAGGCGCGGTTCAACTCCGTCAGAGCGGCGCACGCGTCCTCGTTCGACTTCATCGCCGAGAGCGACAAAGACAGTTTCAGCAGGGCATCGGGCGCCTTCGGGCTCTTGGGATATTTCTGATACCCCTCGGCGAAGGCCACCGCCGCCTCCTTGTACTTGCCGCGCACATAGAAGGTCTCGCCCAGCCAGTATTGGGCATTGCTGGCCAGCGGGCTGGCGCTGTTGGCGCTGATGAAATGGGTGAAGGCCGTTTCCGCCTTGTCGTACTGCGCCTGGCGCAACAGGTTGAAGGCGCTGTCATACTGTTCCTGCGCCGATCCGCTGGGCAGGTCGGCCGGCGCCGACGGAACGGTATTGGTGGCCGCGGGCGCTGCGGCCGGCGCCGTGCCGCCATTGCCATGGGAAGCGGGCGCATCGCCGGCGGGCGCCGGGGTCGCGGACAGGCCACCACCCTGGCCCTGTTCCAGCCGGCTCAGGCGGAACTCCAGGTCCTGCTGCATCTTGGTCAGCTGTTCGCGCAGCTGCGCCACCTGGAAGGTGGATTCCTCATAGCGGCCGGTCAGGGTCTGCATCTCCGATTCCAGGCGCTGCAGGCGCACCTCGAAATCGGCCGCGACATTCCCGCCCATGGCCGGTGCCGGTGCAGCCCCCGCCGGACGGCCACCACCGCGATAAACCTCGCGGCTCAGCGTCTGCAACTCGTTCTCCAGCCGTTGCAGCCGGTTCGCCATCTCGCGCGTGTCGGACTGGCCGGAAGCCGGCAAGGTGGCGATGACGGCCGCCAATGCGACAGCGGCAACGGTCAGGCGGCGGGAACGGAGACTGACGGCGGAACGCAGGGGTCGGATCATCGGAGACCAATGGCTGGCGGAGATTACGATGGCGCGACCCTACCGCGTCGGCAGGGACCGGGAAAGTGTCCACAGGCGGTAAGGCATGATTATGGCGGTTTATATGCTTTGCGCCCTCAGACGCCGGGCGCCCGCATCCGCGGGCTCGGGCTCACGCGACCACGCGGTCGCGGGCCGGCGGTCGCCGGCATTTTACCTGCCCTCAGACGCCGGGCGCCCGCATCCGCGGGCTCGGGCTCACGCGACCACGCGGTCGCGGGCCGGCGGTCGCCGGCATTTTACCTGCCCTCAGGCGCCGGGCGCCCGCATCCGCGGGCTTGGCTCACGCGACCACGCGGTCGCGGGCCGGCGGTCGCCGGCCTGGGTGCGCATCGGGAATGTGGCAGCGGCAGAATCACGCCGAAAAAGAAAACGCCGCCCGGTTTCCCGGACGGCGTCTCCTTCAGGCTGTCGCCCGAACCGGTCGGATGACGGTGATCAGTTGATCACGGTCACGCCACGGCGGTTCTGCGTCCAGGCAGCTTCGTTGGAACCAACGACCTGCGGACGCTCCTTGCCGTAGGAGATGGTCTGAACGCGGGCGGCTTCGACGCCCAGGGCGGTCAGGTAGTTCTTGACCGACGTGGAGCGGCGATCACCCAGGGCCAGATTGTACTCGCGGGTGCCGCGCTCGTCAGCATGACCTTCGATGGTGATGGTCACGGACTTGTAGGTCTTCAGCCAAGCGGCCTGACGATCCAGGGTAGCGGTCGCTTCCGGGGTCAGGTCGAACTTGTCGAAGCCGAAGAAGACGCGATCGCCAACGTTGACGATGAAGTCTTCGGCGGAACCCGGGACCGGGCCCGAGGGCTTGGCCGGAGCGGTCGGAGCAACGGCGGTGGTGCCACCGGTGGTGGCGGTCGCGGCCTGTTCCGGCTTGCTGGAGCAGGCGGTGGCCAGCAGGGCGACCGCGACGAGGCTGAGCATCTTGAAGCGCATTTGAGAGACCCCCTAGGTGGAACTCGAGTTTAAGTTAGAAGTGCGTGTTTGCCCCACGGAACAGTGCGAACCACAGTCAGCCGCCGCATGGACGCGATCTTTGAGGACCAACGGATTTGAGCACTGTTCTTGCGTTGCGAAATTAGTGTGACGCACTCACGGAATCAAGGGCGACCATGCAGGGTCCGAAGCATCGGTGGGCGTCAAGACCTGCCGTTCATTAAACCCTGTCAAGTCGATTGAGTATAGCTTGGCTTGGCGCTGTTTGCCTCCCTGTCCAGAAGGCCGTTCCTTAAAGAACATTAGCACTCGTCCATTTGGGGCCCAGGTAGGCCCTTCGACGTGGAACGCCTCGGTCAAAAGGCGCTCGCCCGACCCATCCGGCCGAATGACGCCTATATAGAACTTATCACCGGCCAGACGGGTGAAGGCGATGAGATCGCCACGCGGAGACCAGACGGGCGTGCCGTAGCGGCCCTGCCCGAAAGTAATCCGCTTCACGTCGCTGCCATCGGCATTCATCGTGTACAGCTGCTGTGTACCGCCACGGTCGCTTTCGAAAACGATTCTATTGCCATCGGGCGAATAGGACGGCGATGTGTCGATGCCCGGATGGTTCGTCAACTGCGTCTGGCGGCGGGTGCGCAGGTCCAGCGCATAGATGTCGCTGTTGCCAGATGTGGCCAGCGACATGATCACCTTATTACCATCGGGTGAGAAGCGCGGGGCGAAAGTCATGCCGGGGAAATCGCCCAGCACTTCCTGGCGGCCCGTGTCGATATTGAACAGGTACACCCGAGGCTTGTTGTTGAAGTAGCTCAGATATGTGATTTCCTGAGTGCTGGGCGAGAAGCGCGGCGTCAGCACCAGGACACGGCCATCGGTCAGGAAACGGTGGTTCTGCCCATCCTGGTCCATGATCGCGAGTTGCTTGACGCGCTGCAACGCAGGGCCTGACTCGGCGATATAGACGATGCGGGTATCGAAGTAGCCCTCTTCACCGGTGACACGCTTATAGATGGCATCGGAGATGATGTGGGCGACTCGCCGCCAGCCATCGGCCTGCACCGTATAGGCGAGGCCCGTCACCTGCTGGCCCGCCGTCACGTCGAACAGGCGGAATTCGATGCGGGTACGGCCGTCCGGCGACTGGGTCACCGTACCGGTCACCAGCCCCTGGGCCTGGATCAGACGCCAGTCGGCGAAGCGCACGCCGGTTTTCAGGCTTTCGGGCGTCTGCACGAACTTCGCCGGTTCCAGCGGACGGAACAGGCCGGAACGCTCCAGATTGGCGGAGATCACACCGGCGATGTTGTTGCCGATCTGCTGGGCATTCGGATTGTCGCCGGCGAAATTGGTGACGGCGATGGGAATCGGTGTCGGATTGCCTGACGTGATGTCGATCTCAAGTTCGGCACGCGCGGGTGCGGTGAAACCGGCGGTCAGCACCACCGCCACCAGGGCGACGAAGCGACCGACGACCCGCCAGCCGCCCGTGGAGAAAAGAGCGTTGGCTTGCATCAGAACATGTCCTTCGGGCTGAATTTCATCAGGATGGACCCCTTGTCCCCGTACTTGTCGCGGGGGATGTTCAACGTACTACAGCCGGGCAAAAGCGGCGCCCGTAAGGCAGATTCCACGAAAGCCCGAAAATGGGGATCGGTATTGGGATTACCCGTACCCGACACGTACTCCACATTTGTGACGCGCAGAGCACTGTCGAACAAGACTCGGATTTCCGCCTGCATGCTTTCCACGCCCTTGGCACCCACCGGTACGTTCCAGCAATTGCGGATTTGACGGCGCAGCGCGTCCTCCTCGCTGATGGAAAGCCGCTCACCGGTCTTCGCGGCCAGGGGCTGCGGCGGCTGCGAATTCTCCTTCGGCGGCTCCTTGGAGGGGGGCGCGTCCGTCTTTAGCTTGGCGACATTCTTCAGCACACTGTCGAGCGTCTTTTCCGGTGGCTTGGGCTTGGGTTCCTCCTTGGGAGGCTTCGGCTTGGGCTCTTCCTTCTTCGGCTCTGGCGGCTTGGGCTTGGGTTCCTCCTTCTTGGGAGGTTCCGGCTTCGGCTCTTCCTTCTTCGGCGGCTCGGGCTTGGGTTCCGGCTTGGGCTCGGGTTTCGGCGGCTCCGGCTCGGGCGGCTTCTCGGCCACCTGCTTGGGCGGCTCGGGCACCTTCACCTCCGGCGGGGGCGGCGGGGTTTCCTTCGCCTGCTGGGGCGGCGGCGGGGGTTCCGGCTTCGGCGGAGTCGGCTTGGGTGGCGGGGGTAGCGGCTTGGGATTGGGCTCGGCCAGCTTGGCGATGGTCATCGGCCCGACCTCCACCACATCGACCGGCACTTCCTGAAGCTGAATGACCTCCCGCTCCTTGATCAGGTGCGGAAGGCCGATCAGCGCCAGAATCAGCAGCGCCAGGTGGAGGATGCCGGAAAGGATCAGGGTGGTCCGCATGGTACGTCGGTTTCCGCCCTTACTGTGTGCCGCGACCGTCGGATTCGATGATCAGCTTGGCCTCCGACAGGCCGGCGCGGCGCGCCTCGCTCAGAACATCGACAATGCTGGCATAGGTTGCCTGACGGTCGCCCCGCACCAGCACCTTGCGGTCGGGTGTCTGTTCGGCGACCACGGACAGGCGCGGGCCCAACTCGGCCAGATCGAACATCTCGTTGTCGAAGACCTTCTTGTCCTTGAAGGAGATGCGGCCATCGGCGGTCACGGTGACCCAGAGCGGGTCCTCCTCCGACTTCAGCGCCTGCGCCGCCCCCTTGGGCAGATTGACGGGGATGCCGGCGGTCAGCAGCGGGGCCGCCACCATGAACACGATCAATAGCACCAGCATGACGTCCACGAAGGGCGTCACGTTGATATCCGACATGGCGGCGCGGCGACCACGCCGTCGCCCGCGACCACCCTGCTTGCCGGAAAGGCTCGCCCCCATATCAGCCCCGCTCTTCCAGATGACGCTGCAGAATCGCGGAGAATTCTGTCACAAATGAGTCGAGCCGGTCGCCAAAACGCCCGATCTCCGACGAGAAGTAATTATAGGCCAGCACGGCCGGGATGGCGGCCACCAGACCGATGGCCGTGGCGAACAGGGCCTCGGCGATGCCGGGCGCCACGACGGCCAGCGAGGTGTTCTGCTGGGCCGCGATGTTGGTGAAAGCGCCCATGATGCCCCAGACCGTGCCGAACAGGCCGACGAAGGGACCCGCCGAACCGACCGACGCCAGCACCGTCATGTAGCGTTCGGTTTCCGCCATCTCGCGGCCCACCGTCACCGACATCACGCGTTCCATGCGCTGCGACAGGTTGGCCCGCATGGCACCGGAAGACGACAGGCCGCGCTCGTTCGCGTGGCGCCATTCGCGCATGCCGGCGGCGAAAACAGCGGAGAACGGGTCGGCCGGGGTGGGGCCGACGCTGTCGTAGAGCTGGTCCAGCGAGCCGCCCGACCAGAACTGTTCCTCGAAATCGGCAGCGGCGGCCTTCAGGCGGCGCAGCTTGGTCACCTTGTTGAAGATGATGGCCCAGGTCCAGACCGATGCGGCCAGCAGGCCCAGCATCACCAGCTTCACGACGAAATCGGCCTGCAGGAACAGGCCCAGCGCCGTCAGTTCATGGGCGGGGGCGGTGGTGCCGCCAAGCGCGGACGCTGCTTGCAGAAGGGTGGAAAACATCGGGTTCAGTCCTGACCTTGCCTAGATAAACCATGACCGGAGCCGGCCGCGTCGCGGACGGCGGGTGACAAACCATTGCGCAGTACGGCCCGCAGCGCGGCCGGCAGGCGGACGGGCCGCCCTTGCGTGTTTATGCATGCCAGGCGCAGGCCCATACGGACCAGCGGCACCGGCCCCGTCGAGGCCGCCACCCCGCCCCAGGCCAGGCCCGATGCGCGGCACACATCCTGTTCGATATCCAATGTCGCGGCGCCGATATCGACAATCCGCGTGACGATCACAAGCGCGTCGTCAAGACGGGCGGGTTGCCGAAAATCGATGTCGCAACGGCGCACGGTGAGCGCCATGCCGGTTTCGGCCACCATGGCGGCATGCGGGAAACCAGCCAGCCGCAGCATCTCGTTGCGCGCCCGCTCCGCGAACCGCAGGTAATTGGCGTGATAGACGATGCCGCCGGCGTCCGTATCCTCGTAATAGACGCGGGTCGGAAAGACGTGGGAGGCACCTTCCCACCAGCCGGCCGGGGGCATGGCGACATCAGGCATCGTCATCCCCGTCGAACAGGTCGCCCACCGGCGCATTCCCCTTCCCCACCGTCGGCATGCCGCCCAGCAAGTCCAATTGACGTGACGGCGTGGCCGGCACGGGCAGGCCCAGATAGCGATAGCCCGTATCCGTCAACATGCGCCCGCGCGGTGTGCGCTGCAACAACCCTTGTTGGATCAGGTAGGGTTCGATGGTTTCTTCCAGCACGTCGCGCTGCTCCCCGAGCGCCGCCCCCAGCGTCTCCACCCCCACCGGCCCGCCGCCATAATGATCAGCGATGCAGGTGAGATAGCGGCGGTCCATGGCGTCGAAACCCAGCCGGTCGACCTCCAGCCGCGTCAGCGCCCGGTCGGCAGCCTTGGCATCGACCACCGCAACCCCCTGCACCCCGCAAATGTCGCGCACCCGGCGCAGCAGGCGACCGGCGACACGCGGCGTGCCACGCGACCGGCGGGCCACTTCCAGCGCCCCTTCATCCGTCATCTCCACGCCCAGGATGCGGGCGCCACGGCTGACGATCAACTGCAGCTCTTCCGGCTCGTAGAACTGCATGCGCAGCGGGATGCCGAAGCGTTCGCGCAGGGGACGGGTGATCAGGCCGGAACGGGTGGTGGCACCGACCAGGGTGAAGGGCGGCAGGTCGATGCGCACGCTGCGCGCCGCCGGGCCTTCGCCGATGATCAGGTCCAGCTGGAAATCCTCCATGGCCGGATAAAGGATTTCTTCCACGGCCGGCGACAGGCGGTGGATTTCATCGATGAACAGCACATCATGCGGCTGAAGATTGGTCAGCAGGGCCGCCAGATCACCCGCCCGTGCGATCACGGGGCCGGAGGTGGCGCGGAAACCGACATTCAGTTCCTTGGCCACGATCTGGGCCAGCGTCGTCTTGCCCAGGCCCGGCGGCCCGAACAGCAGTACATGGTCCAGCGCCTCCCCGCGCGACCGCGCGGCCTGGATGAACAGGGCCAGGTTTTCACGCACCTGTTTCTGTCCGGTGAATTCGGCCAGCGACAGCGGGCGGATGGAACCCTCGGCGCCATCACCGCCGATACGGTCCTGCTCCACCATGCGCTCCGGTCGCGGCGCCTCCGGCTTGGGCTTGGGCGTCCGGCTCACTGGCTCAGTTCCTTCAGGCCGGCCCGGATCAGGGCGGAGACATCAGCCTCGCCACCCAGGGTCTGGGCGGCCTTGTTCACGGCCGTGAAGGCCTCGATCCGCTTGTATCCCAGATTGACCAGAGCCGACACCGCATCACCGACGGAAGAACTGACGGCGGGTTGTGCCGCCGCCTGGGTTTGGCTTGCCGCCACGGGCGTGGTGGCGAGCGTGGCCACCTTATCCTTCAATTCGTTCAAAATTCGGGCGGCCAGCTTCGGCCCGACGCCATCCGCCTCGCACAGGGTGGTCTTGTCCTGGGCGGCAATGGCGCTGGTCAGCCGGTCGGGCGCCAGCACCGACAGGATGTTGAGCGCCACGCGCGCCCCCACCCCCTGCACCGTGGTCAGCAGGCGGAACCAGTCACGCTCAGTAATGTCGGCAAAGCCGTAGAGCGCCATCTTGTCCTCCGACACCCACATCTCGGTATGGACGGAGACGGCGTTCCCGGTGCTGCCCAGCCGGCGCAGGGTGCGGGTGGAGGCAGAGATCAGATACCCGACCCCGGCCACATCGATGATGGCCCAATCCAGGCCCGTGCTATCCAGCAGCCCGGACAATTTCGCGATCATTGGCTCACTCCCGCCTCCGGCACCAGCAAAGGCAGGGCCGCGACGATGTCGGTATGGATGAAATCCTTGCCCTTGAACAGCAGCGGGGCGTTCAAGGTGCGGGCCAGCGCATAGGCGGCACAGTCGCACAGGTTCAACTGGGCCGGATGGCCACCCCCCTTGCCGAACTGGCGATAGGCCTCGAACGCAGTATCCGATTGCGTGCCGTCAAAGCCATGCACCGCAACCGGATAGAGGGAGAGCATGCGGTTGAAGCGCGCCACCAATTGCTCCCCCACCCGTCGCATCAGCACCGTCTGCGCCTCGAACACGTTGACGGCCGACATGGCGAGCGCCGGTGCCACGCTCATGGCGTGGGTATAGGTATCAGCATCCGGCTCCGCCAGCAAAATGGCCATCAACGCCGAACTGTCGACAATGATCGGCGCGTTCAATCGAACGTTCCCCGCTCGTTATAGCCAATGATCTCATCAGGAGAGCGGGGGTCCAGCACGGGGGCAGACTGGATTTCCTTGATGATGGCGTTGATTTCCGCCCAGCGCGCCTCCTCGGCGCGCGCCTCGGCCTGTGACAGCCTTTCCAGCCGCTCCCGCACGGCCGTATGCATCGCCTCCGTCAGGCTCTCGCCTGTCAGTTCGGCCAGGCGGCGGACGTCCTTCTCCGCCTCCGGGGATTTGATGTTGAGCGCCATGGGACGGCCCTTTCTTCCTCAGCGGGAAGAATTCTACACCATATGAACAAATCAGCAACATATGGCGGAAGCACAGGTGCCGATTTCGGCTTGGCACCTACCGCCGGATCCCCAGGACCGCATCGCCCACCTTGCGCCGCGTCTGGGCGTGGTGGGCGTGGCAAATGGCGACGGCCAGGGCGTCGGCGGCGTCGGCGGTGGAGCGCTGGAAACCGGGCAGCAGCATCTTGACCATGTGCTGCACCTGCTTCTTGTCGGCATGGCCGGTACCGACGACGGATTTCTTCACGGCCATGGGCAGGTACTGTTCCACCGGCAGCCCGGCCTTGGCGGCACTGAACAGGGCGATGCCGCGGGCCATGCCCAGCTTCAGGGTGGAGGAAGGATTGACGTTGGACAGCGTCTCTTCCACCGCCGCCTCGTCGGGCTGCCATTGCGCGATGACGGCGGCGATGCCCTCATGCAGTTCCAGCAAACGCATGGCCAGATCATCGGCACTGTCGGTATTGATCGTGCCGTCGGCCACATGGCTCAGCCGATTGCCGGCGACGTCGATCACACCCCAGCCCAAATGCCGCAAGCCGGGGTCGAGCCCCAGGATACGCACGGGTGTTTGCCCCGCCATCCCTCAGCCCTCCCCCCAGTTCGGCCTGATACTTAACCCAGCTTTTCCAACAGATCGGCCGGAATGTCGAAATTGCCCAGCACCGTCTGGACATCGTCATTGTCTTCCAGCACGTCCAGCAGCTTCAGCAGCGTCTGGGCCGTATCCTCCGCCGTGACCGGCAGCAGGTTCAGCGGCGTCCAGGTCAGCTTCGCACTTTCCGGCGCACCGAACCGGGCTTCCAGCGCGTCGCGCACCTCGCCCAACGTGTCGGTGCCGGTGATGATGGCGTGGCCGCTCTCATCGGACTGCACATCCTCGGCCCCGGCCTCGATGGCGGCTTCCAGCATGTCGTCGGCGGATGCCGCACTGGCCGGGTAGGTCACCTGGCCGATGCGGTTGAACATGAAGGAAACGGAGTTGGTTTCACCCAGCGAGCCGCCATGCTTGGTGAAGGCGGAGCGCACTTCTGATGCCGTGCGGTTGCGGTTGTCGGTCAGCGCCTCGACGATCAGGGCGACGCCGCCTGGGCCATAGCCCTCGTACCGCACCTCGTCATAGTTGGTATCGTCGGCGCTGCCGGGGATCCCCATTTTGATGGCCCGGTCGATGCGGTCCTTGGGCAGGTTCTGGGCGCGGCCAGCCTGGATGGCGGCGCGCAGGCGCGGGTTCATGGCCGGGTCGGGCAGGCCCGACTTCGCGGCGACGGTGATTTCGCGCGCCAGCTTGTTGAAAATCTTCGACCGCTTGGCGTCCTGCGCGCCCTTGCGATGCATGATGTTCTTGAATTGGCTATGACCGGCCATGGGGTGACGCCTTACCGTATCGTTTTGATATATGGGCTGAAACTGCGGCTTGATACCATATATCCGGCCCTTTGGGCACCCCTTGCCCTAACCGACGATGGAATACCCCCCGTCGATATATTCGATGCCGCCGGTCACGGCCTTGGCACCGTCGCTGGCCAGGAAGGCGGCATAGGCGCCGACATCATCGATCGTCACTTGGTTGCGGATGGGCGCCCGTTCGGCGGCGCGGACCAGCAATTCATCGAACCGGTCGATGCCACTGGCCGCACGGGTCTTCAAGGGTCCCGGCGACAGGCTGTGGACGCGGATACCTTTCGGCCCCAGCTCGGCCGCCAGATAGCGGGTGGTGGCCTCCAGCGCCGCCTTCACCGGGCCCATCAGGTTGTAATGCTCCACCACCTTTTCCGAGCCGTAGAAGCTGACATTCATCAGGCAGCCGCCATCGGGCATCAGCGGTTCGGCCAGCTTGGCCATGCGGATGAAGGAATGGACGGATACGTCCATGGCGGTCAGGAACCCCTCCCGGCTGCTGTCCACGACGCGGGCATGCAGGTCCTCGCGCGGGGCAAAGGCGATGGAATGCAGCAAAAAATCCAGCCGACCCCAATGCGCCGCGATCTTCGCGAACACGGCCTCCAGTTCCCCCGGCTCCCGCACGTCGCAGGGCAGGAACAGCGGCGCTCCCAGTTCGTCCGCCAGGGGACGGACATGCGGCACCGCCTTTTCGTTCAGGTAAGTCACAGCCAGATCGGCACCCTGGGCACGGAAGGCCTTGGCACAGCCATAGGCGATGGAAGCGCCATTGGCGATGCCGATGACAAGACCACGCTTGCCGGAGAGATCGAACAGACCCATGTCCCACCTTCTTTTCGCATTGCACAAGGGCGCCAGGGTGCGGTTTAAGCCGCCCCCGATCAACCCCATATGCGTGTGGCCATAACCCGGACGAACCCGCCTGTAACTGACCTGTATCAAGGTGGAACCCCGAAAAGCCCGCGCCGGTGGCCCTTGGCCGCCCGCAATCGTGGCGCAATCATGGCAGACCCGATGGTACCCGTAAGGCAGTGTCCCTGAATGTTCACCCACTTCCTGATCATTGCCGCCGCGGCGCTGATCCTGACCGGTCCGGCCCAGGCGGGGGCCGAATTCCGGTCGGGCAACGAGGTGCGGCTTTACACCCCTTTGCCCGATGATCTGGTCGCGGCCGGCTGTTCGGTGTCCATCGACGCACCGGTGGATGGCGACATCCTGGGTACGGGTTTCGACGTGCGGATCATGGCACCGGTCGGCGGCGATGCGGTGTTTGCCGCCTTCGACCTGACGATGAAGGGGCCGGTTCGGGGCGATCTGATGGCGGCGGCCTTCGATCTCACGCTCAACGGCGATGTTGCGGGTGATGCCGCCCTGACGGGTGCGGAGATCAATCTGCACAAGGGCGCCCATGTGGCCGGCGATCTGCGGGCCGACGCCAAGGAACTGACCCTGTCCGGACAGGTGGATGGCGATGCCGTCCTGACCGGCAACCGCGTGGTTGTCGAAGGCCGGATCATGGGCGATCTGGAGGTCGCGGCGAACATTCTGGAGTTACGGCCGGGGGCGGAAATCCTGGGCGACCTGCGCCATACCGGACCGCAATCGGTGACGGTGCCCGACGGTGTGCATGTCGGCGGCACCGTTCGATACCACTATCAAAGCCAGGTGAGCGACGGTCCCACCCTGCTGGGCACGCTGGGCAAGGCCCTGGCCCTGTTCCTGCTGGGTGCCGGCGTGCTGTGGCTGCTGCCGGGTCCGGTGACCCGCGCGGCCGATGCCATGGGCCGGCACCCGATCCGTCACCTGCTGCTGGGTGCTTCCATCCTGCTGTTCTCACCGATGCTGCTGGCCCTGCTGATGGTCAGCGTCATCGGTATCCCGCTGGGATTGCTGCTTCTGGGCCTGTGGCTGCTCTGCGTGCCGCTGGGCATCGCGGTGACCGGGTTCGGTCTGGCGCTTGCCATCCGCCGCGGCCCTGCCCGGTCGGGAACGGAAGCCGCGGCCCTGATGCGCCGCTATGCTCTCGCGGTCCTGGCCCTGGCGCTGGTTTCGCTGATGCCCATGGCCGGGGTCGCCGTTCTGGCACTGGCGGCCTCATTGGGGTTGGGGGCTCTGGCCGAAAGCCTGCTGCGCGGGCGCGGGAAATTGGCCACCGGCTGAAACAGAAAGGGCCCGCCGTCACCGGCAGGCCCTTTCCCATTTCAATCGCGGACCATCAATCGCCGAACGCCTCTTCCCAGCTGCCCTTGGTGGCGGCCTTGGAATATTCGGTGGCGCGGTTCTCGAAGAAGTTGGTGTGTTCCACCCCGTTCAGGATGGCATCCATCCAGGGCAGCGGGTTCTTCTCCGTCTGGTAGATCGGGTCGAGGCCCAACTGCACCAGGCGGCGGTCGGCGATGTAGCGGATGTATTTCTTCACATCCTCGCCTTCCATGCCCCTCACCGCACCCATCTCGAACGCCAGATCGATGAAGGCGTCCTCGTGATGCACGATGGTGCGGCAGGCCTCGTACAATTCCTCCTGGAAGGCGGGCGTCCAGACCTCGGGATTTTCGCTGATGAAGGTCTTGAACAGCTGGATGATCGACTGGGTATGCAGGCTCTCGTCACGCACCGACCAGGTGACGATCTGGCCCATGCCCTTCATCTTCCCGAAGCGGGGGAAGTTCATCAGGATGGCGAAGCTGGCGAACAGCTGCAGGCCCTCGGTAAAGGCGCCGAACACGGCCAGGGTCTTGGCGATGTCGGGTTTGCTGTCGACGTTGAAATTCTGCATGTAGTCGTACTTGTCCTTCATCTCCTTGTAATGGAGGAAGGCGGAGTATTCGACTTCGGGGATGCCGATCGTATCCAGCAGATGGCTGTAGGCCGCGATATGCACCGTCTCCATGGCGGAGAAGGCGGCCAGCATCATGCAGACCTCGGTCGGCTGGAACACGCGGCTGTAATGGCGCATGTAGCAGTTATTCACCTCGACATCGGCCTGGGTGAAGAACCGAAAAATCTGCGTCAGCAGGTTCCGCTCGCCGTCCGACAGGTTGTTGCGCCAATCCTTGACGTCATCGGCCAGCGGCACTTCCTCCGGCAGCCAGTGGATGCGCTGCTGCGTCAGCCAGGCCTCGTAGGCCCAGGGATAACGGAAGGGCTTGTAGACGGGATTGGGCGTCAACAGGGACATGGCACCGACACTAGATGTAGGGGGTGGATGCCGCACCCTAGCACAATGGGCGGCGGTGGGAAGCTGAAATGCCTGTGGATGGATTGTGGATGACGGGGGTGGGCACAGAACTGTGCCTCGTGGCTATAACGAAGGAACAGGTCGTACGGGACAGCGTTCCTTTATCGGATACAGCACAAGTCCGAGCTTGCCAGCCTCTTGCATGGCAGCGATCAAAAGCGCCCCGCTGCGAACGCTTGATCGTCCATGCTCTCGCTGAACGGGATTTGGTTCATCTCGAATAGATGCTTCGCTGCGATCAGGCTGAGACACGATCCACTCCCCAAACGGGCCGTCACTCCGAATCCAAACATTATAGCCCAGCAGTGTCGAAAACCTACCGGCCCCGCTCCGCCGTCTGCGTATCGGCATTCATCAGCGGGTTCAGCGCTGGGGCCAATATCTTCAGCAACTGCGCCGGCAGGGCCGAGGTGAAGCGGTATTCCGCCGCCTCCGGCCCATGGACATGGGCGGTGATCACGCCGAAGAACCGGTCGCCGATATAGAACACGAAGGTGGCCGTGCGGTTGACCACACGGCTTTCCAGCACCACCCCGCCGGGGCCATAGCGTTCGAACCGGTGGTCGCCCGTGCCGGTCTTGCCGCCCACGGCGATCTCCTGCCCGTCCTGTCCGGTGAAGGCGCCCTTCACGCGCCGGGCGGTACCGTTATCCACGATGTCGCGCAGATGGCGGCGAACGACACGGGCCACTTCCGGTGCCATCACCTGCTCCGCCCCGTCCAGCAGGCGCGACGGCACGAAGCTGGTCTCATACGGCGTGCCCGACGCGAAATGCAGCCGACCGACGCGCAGGGTGGGCAGGCGCACGCCGTCATTCAGGATGATGCCCATCAGTTCCGCCAGCGCGCCGGGCCGGTCGGCGGAACTGCCGATGGCGGTGGCATAGCTGGCCAGCAGGCTGCCGAACGGATAGCCCAGCCGCGTCCATTCCTCATGGATGCGGTTGAACGCCTCCTCCTCCAGCACGATGCCGATGCGCGTGTCCTGGGCGCGCTTGGAGCGGGAGGAGAACAGCCACTTATAGCTCTCCTGGCGGGGCGCGCTGCTGTCCTTCAGCATGTCGCCGCGCTGCGGCCGGCGGCTGTCCTGCAGATAGGAGACCAGCCACAGTTCCAGCGGATGTACGCCGGCAATATAGCCACGGTCGTTCAGGGACCAGTTGTCGGGCGCATAGCGATCATAAAGCGCCTTCACCTGTGCCTCGGGCGGCCCACCCGCCGGTAAATGCCGGTTCAGGAACAGGGTCAGGTCCTCCACCGGCGCGTTTGGCAGGGCGGAGCGGAACACCACCGACAGCCGGTCGGGCACCGGCCGGATGCGCTTGGCCAGCTTGTCCAGCGCCGCCTCCGGCTCCAGCCCCTTATAGTCGGACCAGAACTTGTTCAGATACGCACTGCCCTCCTGATCGGCGAACTGTGCCAGATAGGTGCGGCGGGCCGGATGGCGCGGATCGTCCATCAAATCGTCGCGGCTGTCCGGCCCCTCCGCCACGTAATGGTTCACGATGTCCCGCATGATGCGGATGAAGACCAGATTGATGGAATGGCGGAACGCCTCCGCCACGGTCACGATGCGGCCATCATCCTTGTCATCGAAATTGCCGAAACTGTGCAGACCGCCGCCGGTGAAGAAGCGTTCGCCCGGACTGGCGGAATATTGCCGCTCCATCGCCTGATCCAGGATGCCGGCGATGCCGATGCCGGGCTGTGCCGCCATGGTCCGCAATACCCATTGCGACAGCCGGTCCGGCGCCTCCATCGCCGCCGCTTCCAGCTCGTAAGATTCGCGAGTGATATAGCGGTCATGCAGCTTGGCCACGATCTCCAGATATGTGACCAGCGTGCGCAGCTTGGCCGTGGAGCCCAGGTCCAGCTTGGCGCCTTCGTTCAAATCCAGCGGCTGGGGCAGTGTGTCGACCTGCACCCGCACCAGATTGGCATCGGCGGTGCGTTCGAACAGGGTGACGGAATAGACGATGCGGCCCGGATCGGCATTGTTCAGCAGCCGTTCGCCAACCAGTCCCAGGGCCGCGGCCTGCGCCGGATCGGCCAGCTTCTTCAGCGTGTCGGTCACCCGCATCTGCGTCGGCTGGTCCAGCGTCGTGTCCACGGCCAGGTCCAGCCGGTCCAGCGCATAGAGGCTGGGCACGCCCAGCATGCCCAGCAGGCGGGCGCGAATGGCGTTGGTGGCCTTCTGCTCGACAAAGCTGGGTTCCGGCACGGGCGGCGGTTCGGCGCGGAAGCGGAGCGGGAAGAAGCGGGCAGCATCAGCCAGCGGGGCGGGCACCACACCCGCCTTCTCCAGCAGGCTGAGATGGCTGTTGGCCAGATCGTTCAGCGCCTTGCGCCCGTTCGGCCCCAGATAGGCGGTGGGCCGTCGCTGCGCCAGCAGCAGGCTCAACACCTGCTTATAGACGACGGCCTGGACCTGCAGGTCCTCCTCATTCTTCGGCTGGGAGCGCAAGATACGATTGGCCACCATGAAATCTGTGCCGTACCAGGCCCAGAGCCCGTCCCCCAGCCCGTTCACCTCCCCCACCCCCGGCCGCGCGGAAAGCGGTGTGGAGTTCAGGTAGTCCACCACGATCTGATGGCGGGCCCGCGTCGTCTCCGCCCCGCCCTTATAGGCGCGTACCGAGGCCGACATCATCTGGCGCAGCTTCTCCACGCCGCTGCCGGTGCGCCCCTCCGGTGAATGGCGGTATTTCTCGATCTGGGTGGCCAGAGTGGAGCCACCGGCGCGCGGGCTGTCCGGATCGATCAGCTTCAACGGGATATTGACCAGGGCAAGCGCGAACCGGTCCCATTCCACCGCCGGATTGCGGTTGGGGAAGGTCGTGTCCAGCAATTCCCGATTCTCGATGAATAGCAGCGTATCGGCCACCAGCTTCGGCACCTCGTTGAAGCCGGCGTAGATACGTTCGGGATAACGGGCGTCGAACAGCGGGTTCCCCATCTGGTCGCGGATGGACAGGCCGCCCGAGGTCTTTTCCTGGTACGGCGCGAAACCGCCAAATTCCATGTAATCGCGCAAGGAAGGGGTTGGCCGTGCCTGCAGATCCACGCGGTAATCGGCGGCCAGCAGCCGTTCCACGAAACTGGGCAGACTGGCATAGCCCAGCCGCGCATCATAAGGGCCGGAGCCTGGGAAGCGGATATCGGGATTGGGGCCGGGTTCGACCTTCCAACCCAGATCACGGCCATAGCGGGCCAACACTTCGGACTGGAACGCCGATGTCCGCGCCTCCTGCCAAAGGGCGGCACCGGCACCCGCCACCAGCGCCAGGGTCATGCCCCAGGTCATCCAGCGATAGAACCGTGCCGACGCCATGCCCCGAAAAACTCCCCACCCCTTTGTTGTTAAGGCATCCATAGCATGGGCCAAGGCAGGCTTTCCATGCGGGTGGTGGTCTCTAACCCTAATGGATGTGCCCGGTCACATCAGGCATTGCGGAAGACGAGTTTCTTCGACAAGACAAAGTTGAAAACCAGGCCCGAAACACTGCCCGCCGCCACCCCGGCATAGGGCAGCAGGACCGTAAGCGTCTCCGGCCACAGGCCGATGGCGTCGATCACCCAGGGTCCGACATTCAGCACCAGCACATAGACACCATAGTTCACCAAAGCCCCCACGGCGTTGGCCGCCAGGAACCGCGCCCATTGCCGGATGGCACCGCGGCGGCTGACACCCGTGAAGGTGTATCGCCGGTTCATGTACCAGGTGAAGGTCGCCGCCATCAGATAGGAGAAGACGCGCCCGCCATAGGGGTCCAGCCCCAACAGATGCAGGGCCACGGCCAGCGCCGCCATATCGACAAACAGGCCGCCGACACCGATCAGGGCGAAGGTCGCGAACTGGCGGGAAACAGGCTTGGTCATGATGGGCGGCGGTCCGTGACGTCTGCCCCCTGCCTACACCCTTTCGCATCGGCGGTCACGCCACTCGACAGGGGGCGTGTGATGGGATAGGCGTTGGCCCATGTCGATCGCCAAAGCCATCCACCACCCGTTCGCATCCTCCCTGCTGCCCCTGCCCGCCAGCGGCTTCATCCTGAATGTCCAGGCCGACAGCGAATTGCCGCCGGCCCTGCGCGCTTTCACCTGCGTCACCGGCTTCAAGCCCGCCCACGATACGCTGACCAAGGCCGGGTTCCGCGTGGTGCAGGAACTGCCCGAGGGGGACTGGCAGGCCGGCCTGTGCATGATGACCAAGCACAAGGCCGAAAGCCTGGCCAGCATCGCTCGGGCCTGGGCAGCCCTGCCCGTGGGCGGGCTGCTGGTCTGCTGCGGCGACAATGACACCGGCGTGACCAGCCTGATGAAGGCGGTGAAGGATACGTTCGGGGAGGTCGAAAGCCTGTCGAAATACCACGCCCGGACCTTTTGGCTGCGCAAGGGCGACAGGCCGGCACCGGCTATCCTGGCCGACTGGCAGGCTGGCGGTGCCGTGCGACCGGTGGCGGCCACGGGCTTCACGGCCGGTCCCGGCATGCATGGCTGGAACAAGATCGATACAGGTTCCCGCCTGCTGGCCGCCCAGTTCCCCGGTGCGATCCGGGGCCGGGTGGCCGATCTGGGTGCCGGCTGGGGCTATCTGTCGGCCGAACTGCTGCGCGCCGCCCCAGGCCGGATCACTGGCCTGGACCTGTACGAAGCGGATGCGGCGTCGCTGGCGGCGGCGGCGGTGAACGTGGCGCCGCTGGCCGGTGAAACGGTGTTGAAGTACCATTGGGCCGACGTGACGGCGGGCCTGCCGCGCGGCCGGTTCGACTGGGTCATCACCAACCCGCCCTTCCATGCCGGCAAGGCCACCGACGTGACCCTGGGCACGCAGTTCATCACCCGCGCGGCCGAGGCACTGGGTAGCGGCGGCACCATGCTGCTGGTCGCCAACAAGCACCTGCCCTATGAGGCGGTGGTGGAAAAGCATTTCAAGTCCCGCCGCACAGTGGCGGAGGCGGATGGGTTCAAGGTGATCGAGGGGAAGCGCTGAGAGAAGGAGGCTCTGATGCGGTTGGGATTGGTGATGCTCCTAGCCCTTGCCTTATCGGCCCTCGGCCTCCAAGGCGCATATGCAACGACCCGCATGATCATCATCGAAGAGCCTGAGCTGATCCTATCTGCCAACGGCCGGTTCCACCTGACCGTCACCAACATCTGCACACCCGCTCCGTCGGAATATGACCACTTCCAGGACAGGCCGCAACGTCCTGTCAGCGAAGCACAGTACAAGCCACGATGCGCCACGGCCGGGGTCGTCTATGTCGCAGAATTCGCGGCACTGAATGATGATGGATCCTGGCGCATCCTGTGGTCCAGGCCATTGCCCGAAGGCTCCCCCGCCGCTGGCTGGGTGATTGATGATCAAGGACGCTTCCTGGTTGTCAACTGGCGGGTGGGTCCGGGCATGATTGACAGGCTCATGGTCTTCAGCGGGGCGGGCGACCTGCTGCACAATCACGATCTGGCGACCACCCTGTCCGGGGCCGGCCTTTTCTGGCTGTACAGCGAATATGAGCGCGATTACTGGTCCGGCAGCGCACGTTTCAGCGACGACGGGCTTTCATTGCGGTTCACATTGAGGGTACGCGGTGGACCGACATGGCTGAATCAGCCCGCCGATGCGCAGGCCACCCTGTCGCTGGCCGATGGTCAGCTTACGGCAACCGACCTGAACCAGTGGCATCCGTTCCGTCAGGAACTGGACTGTGCGCGTATGGTACGGCGCGCCGAAATAACTGCCTCCGACCCGCAAATCGAATGGGATGATCAGGGGCACGGCAAATGGGTGAACAATTCCGCCCCGGAGCGAATGTGGAACAGGATCACCACGCGACTGTCGGCCGATACAGCACCAGTCAAGGCGAACATCCTTTTCCGGCTTGGGATTTCCTGCGGCAAACGCCCATTCGTCGCCCCGCCGTGACGCCCCTGCATCCCCGCCCCGTCCCCACCGCCGTTTACGCCTTGCCCGCACGGGCTTATATATGCCCGCATGACGATACCGTTTTTGAAGATGCATGGGCTGGGCAATGACTTCGTGGTCATTGATGCCCGCAAGACCCCCGTCCCCCTGACGGCGACGCAGGTGGTTGCCATTGGCGACCGGCGGCGCGGGGTGGGTTTCGACCAGTTGATCCTGATCGAGCCGCCCCAGGACAAGGCGGCCGACATCTTCATGCGCATCCTGAACCCCGACGGCAGCGAGGCCGGGGCCTGTGGCAACGCCACGCGCTGCGTCGCTTCCCTGGTTGGCAAGGGGTTGGGCGGGGATGCGCTGGTCATCCAGACCATTTCCGGCCTGCTGGATTGCCGCCTGCACGAAGACGGTACCGTCACCGTGGATATGGGCCCGGCCCGGCTGGACTGGCAGCAGATCCCGGTGGCGGAGGCTTGCGACACACTGCACCTGCCCCCCATCGCCGGGCCGTTGGGTGATGGTGTCGGCGTCAATATGGGCAACCCGCATGCCGTGCATTTCGTGCCGGATGCCGAGGCCGTGGACCTGGAAACCTGGGGCCCGCAGCTGGAACGCCACGCCTTCTTTCCCGACCGCGCCAATATCGAGGTGGCCAGCGTCACCGGCCCCTCATCCGTGCGCATGCGGGTGTGGGAACGCGGGGCCGGCATCACCCAGGCCTGCGGGTCGGGGGCCTGCGCCGTGGGCGTGGCCGCCATCCGTCGGGGACTGGTCGAGGGCCGCCGCGTCGCCGTCACCCTGGATGGCGGCGTCCTGACGATCGAATGGCGCAAGGACGGGCATGTCCTGATGACCGGACCGGTCGCCACCTCCTTCGCTGGTCATCTCGGCCCCGACCTCTTGGGCGGAGAAGCCCTGTGAGCGTCGAGACGGCCCTGGCCGATGCCGAACATGTGCATGAACATGGCGAAGGCGGCCCGCCCGAGGTGACGGGCGGGGCCGGGGAACCGACGCTGGTTACGTTCGGCTGCCGCCTGAATGCGTATGAGTCCGAAGTGATGCGCACCCATGCGCGACAGGCCGGGCTGGACGATGTCGTCATCGTCAATACCTGCGCCGTGACGGCGGAGGCCGAACGTCAGGCCCGCCAGACCATCCGTCGCCTGCGCCGCGAGCGGCCGGGATCGAAGATCATCGTCACCGGCTGCGCCGCCCAGGTCAGCCCGGAGAAGTTCGCCGCCATGGGCGAGGTCGACCATGTGCTAGGCAATGACGCCAAGCTGACCGCCGCCCCCTGGGTGGAATTCGGCGGGGCGAATGCCGAGCGTGTCGTCGTCAACGACATCATGAGCGTGAAGGAAACCGCCGGCCACCTGATCCAGGGGATGGAGGGCCGGGCCCGCGCCTTCGTGCAGGTGCAAAACGGCTGCGACCATCGCTGCACCTTCTGCATCATCCCCTATGGCCGCGGCAATTCCCGCTCCGTGCCGATGGGAGAGATCGTCCAGCAGGTCCGCGCCCTGGTCGAGGCCGGCTATAACGAGGTCGTGCTGACCGGGGTGGACGTCACCTCCTATGGCGCCGACCTGCCGGGCACGCCGTCGCTGGGCCAGATGGTCCGCCGCCTGCTGGCCCTGGTGCCCGACCTGCCGCGGCTGCGCCTGTCGTCGTTGGACGCGGTGGAGATGGATGATGATCTCTGGCGGCTGGTGGCGGAAGAGCCGCGCCTGATGCCGCACCTGCACCTGTCGCTCCAGGCCGGCGACGACATGATCCTGAAGCGCATGAAGCGCCGCCATCTGCGCGGTGACGCCATTGCCTTTGCCGACAAGGCGCGCGCTTTACGCCCCGACATGGTGTTCGGCGCCGACATCATCGCCGGCTTCCCGACCGAAACCGATGCCATGTTCCAGAACAGCCTGGACATCGTCGAACAATGCGGCCTGACCTGGCTGCATGTCTTTCCCTACAGCCCCCGTCCCGGCACGCCGGCCGCCAAGATGCCCCAGGTTCCCGGCCCGGTCCGCAAGGAACGCGCCGCCCGTCTGCGCGCCACCGGCGAGGCGCAGGTGGCCCGCTATCTGGCGACCCAGGTTGGTCATTCCGCCAACGTATTGATCGAGCGCAAGGGCCTGGGCCGCAATGAGGGCTTTGCCGAGATCATCGTCCCGGATCATTATGAGACCGGAACGATCATCCGCTGCACCATCACCGGCGTGGCCGGCACGCAACTGACCGCACGAGTCCCCGACTGATGTTGAACTGGTTCAAGAAGAAGCCGGCCGCCACCCCGGAAGCCCCGGAGCCGCAAGCCGAGCTGGTCGTCACGCCCGAACCGATCGTCGAAGCCGTTCTCCCGACGGAAATGGTCGAGCTTGTGGTGGAGCCGGTTCCAGTTGAACACACAGCGGAGGAACCGCCCCCCGCCATCATCGAGCCGGCCCCCGTGGTCGAGGCACTGCCCGAGTTGGAGGACAGGCCGGAACGCAAGAGCTGGTTCTCCCGCCTGAAGGACGGCCTGTCCAAGTCCACCGGCCGCCTGACCGAGGGCATCACCGGCATCTTCACCAAGAAGAAGCTCGATGACGAGGCGCTGGAGGAGTTGGAGGAACTGCTGATCCGGGCCGACCTGGGCCCGGTCACCGCCGCCCGCCTGACCGCCGGCCTGGCCAAGACCCGCTTCGGCAAGGAGGTTTCGGCCGAAGAGGTGAAGGATTACCTCGCCACCGAAGTGCAGAAGATCGTGGAGCCGGTGGCCCAGCCACTGGTCATCGATCCCACCAAGAAGCCGCATGTCATCCTGCTGGTCGGTGTGAACGGCACCGGCAAGACCACCACCATCGGCAAGCTGGCCCGCCAATTCCGCGATGAGGGCAAGAATGTCTGGCTGGCCGCCGGCGACACATTCCGCGCCGCCGCTGTCGCGCAGCTCAAGGTCTGGGGCGAGCGTACCGGCTGCCCCGTGGTCGCCCGCGACACCGGGGCCGATGCGGCAGGGCTGGCCTTCGACGCCATCCAGCAGGCCACCCAAGCCGGTGCCGACGTGCTGCTGATCGACACTGCCGGCCGGTTGCAGAACAAGGCCGGGCTGATGGAGGAACTGCGCAAGATCGTGCGCGTGATCAAGAAGATCAATCCCGAGGCCCCGCACACCACCCTGCTGACGCTGGACGCCACCACCGGCCAGAACGCCCACAGCCAGATCGAGGTGTTCAAGGACATGGTGTCCATCAACGGCCTGGTCCTGACCAAGCTGGACGGGTCGGCCCGCGGCGGTGTGCTGGTGGCGCTGGCGGAGAAGTTCAAGCTGCCGGTGCATGCCATCGGTGTGGGCGAAGGCGTCTACGACCTGCGGCCGTTCGAGGCCAAGGGGTTCGCACGGGCCCTGGTGGGGCTGGAATAGGCGTTACGCCTATTTCCGTCGTTGTCGTATAATGCGACCCGGTCATTGACGGGTGGCACTAACATGAACGTAGCCCTTGAAGAGGCGGACGACGCCGATTGGCCCGGCTTTGACATTGCGAAGCCGCCTCCAGCCCATGTCGATGCCTTCCTGGATTGGCTGCCCTTCGCCCCCATTGGCCGTTGGGAATTGTTCGACGGGCAAGCCCGCTGCATGTCCCCTGCCAGCCCCACCCATGGCGCGACCCAGGGAAACGTGGCGGGCGAAATCCATGCCCATCTGCGCAAGACCGGCTCCCCTTGCCGGGTGCTGACTGAGGCACCTGTGGTGCCCCATATCGAAAGCGACACCAATCTGCGTGTCCCCGATATCCTGGTCACCTGCACGCCGGACAAGCGTGGTCAGAAGGTGGTTAGCGATCCGGTGCTGATCGTGGGAATTCTCTCACCCCACAATGCCGGCCGCACGCACGCCAATGTCTGGGCCTAAACCAGCATCCCGTCGGTGAAGGAAATCCTTGTCCTGCAATCGGACCAGGCAGGGGCCAAGCTGTTCCGGCGCGATGATGCCGGCCAATGGACCACACCTGCCAAGCGCATCACGCGCAGCGGCAAGCTGGTCTTGAAATCCATCGGCCTCAGCCTGCCGCTTATAGCGTTCTATGCGCAAACCTGGATCGCCAACGGCAAAGCCTGACGGCACCACTGTGCCCTTCCGGCAACCATCCGCCCCCATCCTGAAACCGTCAAAAATCCCCCCTTCCCAACCCCCCCTCCCTGGCGCATAAAGAAGTGCAAACTCATAGGAGCTTGCACAGTGATTTCATCCAACAATTCGACCGTTGACCCGTCGGTGGAAAGCTTCCCCGACGCCGATAGTGCTTATGCCCGCGTCCGGGCGCTTTATGACGAAGCCGTTGAATATCTGCGCGGCCGCTTTTCGGCCTTCGCCCGGGGCGAGGATCTGGGCGGGCGCGTGCGCGCCTGCTACCCCTTCATCCAGGTCCGCATCGACAGCGAACCCCGTGTCGACAGCCGTCTGGCCTATGGCTTTGTCCATGGCATGGGCACGTTCCGCACCACCATCACCCGGCCCGACCTGTTCGACCATTATCTTCACCATCAGCTGAGCCTGCTGGTGAAGAACCATGGCGTGCCGCTTGAGGTGGGTGTCAGCGACAGCCCCATTCCCATCCAGTTCGCCTTCCCGGAAGGCATGCATGTCGAAGGCGACCTGACGCCGGAGCGGCTGTACCAGCTCCGCGACTATTTCGACCTGCCCGATCTGGTCTATATGGATGACAGCATCGTCAATGGCACGCATGTCACGCCGCCCGGCGCGCCCCGTCCGCTGGCTTTGTTCACCGCCCCGCGCGTCGATTACAGCCTGCACCGGCTGAAGCACTACACGGCGACCAAGCCCGACCATTTCCAGAACTACGTGCTGTTCACGAACTACCAGTTCTATATCGACGAGTTCGTGCGCCGTGGGCTGGAGATCATGGAGCCGTCGGACGATCCGGCCACCCAGGCCTATCGCCGCCAGTATAAATGCTTCATCGAACCGGGCGACCATATCACCTGGAACCAGGCCACCCATCCCGGCAAGGAGGCCACGGGCCAGAAGGTGGCGCGCCTGCCGCAGATGCCGGCCTATCACCTGAAGCGCAAGGACGGCAACGGCATCACCATCGTCAATATCGGCGTCGGGCCGTCCAACGCCAAGACGATCAGCGACCATATCGCCGTGCTGCGCCCGCATGTCTGGCTGATGCTGGGCCATTGTGCCGGCCTGCGCGACACCCAGAAGCTGGGCGACTATGCCCTGGCCCATGGCTATGTCCGCGACGACAAGGTGCTGGATGCCGACCTGCCCACCTGGGTTCCCGTCCCGGCGCTGGCCGAGGTGCAGGTGGCGCTGGAGGATGCGGTGGAGGAGGTTACCGGCCTGTCGGGCTGGGAGCTGAAATCGATCATGCGCACCGGCACGGTCGCCACCATCGACAACCGCAACTGGGAACTGCGCGACCATAGCGAGCCGGTGCAGCGGTTCAGCCAGTCGCGCGCCATCGCACTGGACATGGAATCGGCGACGGTCGCCGCCAACGGGTTCCGTTTCAGGGTTCCCTACGGTACCTTGCTCTGCGTGTCGGACAAGCCGCTGCATGGCGAGATCAAGCTGCCCGGCATGGCCAACCATTTCTACCGCGCCCGCGTGGACCAGCATCTGGCCATCGGCATGCGCGCCATGGAAATGATGCGCGACACCGGCCTTGAGCGCCTGCACAGCCGCAAGCTGCGCAGCTTCGCCGAGGCGGCATTCCAGTAAATCGGATCAGGCGGGCGGGATATCACCCCTCCCGCCGCCCCCCAATCAGGAATTCCTTGTTCCCCTCCGGCCCCGTGATAGGGCTTTCGACCACACCCAGCACCGTCCAGCCCGGCTGGCCCGCCAGCCACGCCTGGATACGGTCGCAGACCTCCTGGTGCAGCTCCGGTTCGCGCACCACGCCGCCCTTGCCGACGCGGCCCTTACCCACCTCGAACTGCGGCTTGATCAGTGCCACCAGGTAGGCACCGGGTTTGGTCAGGGCCATGGCGGCCGGCAGCACCGTCTCCAGCCCGATGAAGCTGGCATCGCAGACCACGATATCGACAGGATCAGGGATGATCTCGGCCGTCAGGTGCCTTGCATTGGTCTTTTCCAGCACCACGACCCGCTGATCCTCACGGATCTTCCAGGCCAGTTGCCCATGCCCGACATCCACGGCATAGACCTTGGCGGCGCCGCGCGTCAGCAGCACGTCGGTGAAACCGCCCGTGGAGGCGCCGACATCGATGCCGGTGAAACCCGTCGGGTCGATCCCGAACTGGTCCAGCCCCTTGACCAGTTTCAGCCCACCGCGGCTGACCCAGGGATGGTCCTGGCCCTTGACCACCAGCAACTGGCTCCCAGGCACCGTGTCTCCGGCCTTGTCGATGCGGCGCGTGTCGGCATAGACCAGACCGGCCAGGATCAATGCCTGGGCCTTGGACCGGCTTTCGGCCAACCCACGATCGACCAAAGCCTGATCGACCCTGACTTTCGGCTCTTTAACTTTTGGCGGCTTGGACATCTTGGCCCGCTTTGCGATAATGGGTTAACCGGAACAGGTAGTTCCAGAACAACGGATAAGATCATGAAGCGCGCTCTGACCCTCGTCACCCTTGCCATTGCCGCCCTGTCGCTTTCCGCCTGCAACACCGTCGAAGGTGTGGGCAAGGATATCAAGAGTGCGGGCAAGGCCATCGAAGGCAGCGCCAACGGCGCCAAGTAATACCAGAACCCAGCTCGCGGGTTCTGGTATTCGGCGGCGACTGCCGCCGCGCGCCACATGGCGCGTGAGCCAAGTCGCCGGATGGCGACGCCGGCGACTGAGGACAGGCATTGGTCTTCAAGCGGCCTTGAATATGGACGCGATTTCGGTCGCGTCCAGCAACCGCCATTCGCCCTCTTCCAGATCGCCCAGGGTCAGGCCGCCGATGGAGACGCGGTGCAACGTCTCGACATGATTGCCCACGGCGGCGAACATGCGGCGGATCTGGTGATAGCGCCCCTCGCGAATGGTGAGCCGGGCACGCCGCTCGCCCAGCACCTCCAGCGTGGCCGGTAATAACGGCGTCTTCTCCGATTTCAGCATCATGGTACCCGACGCGAACACAGCCGCCTCTTCCCCCGTCAGCGGCCTTGCCAGTTCCGCCTCGTACACCTTGGGCACATCGGCCTTGGGCGAGATGATGCGGTGGAGCAGCTGGCCGTCATCGGTCAGCAGCAGCAGGCCGGTTGTATCCCGGTCCAGCCGGCCGACGGGGGCGATGATCGGGTTGCGATATTCGAACCGCTCGGGCAGCAGCTCATAGACGACGCGGCCGGGATCGGAAGTGGAGCAGGTATAGCCCGCCGGCTTGTGCAGCATCAGCACCGAACCCTGGGCCGGGTCCAACCCCTCCCCGTCGATGTGGATATCGGCGTGATCGGCCTTGTCGCCATCGGACAGGATGGTGCCGTCGGCCAGGGTCACCCGGCCTTCCTTCAACAGCATCTTCACGTCGCGCTGGCTGCCATAGCCCAGATTGGCGATGAGGCGGACAAGGCGCATCAGGCAAACCCTTGAAAAGAGATTGGGGCCGGAGATTGCTCCCCGGCCCCATTACAGCGAATTTCGCCCGGATCAGCGTTCCAGCGGCTTGTACTTGATGCGGTGCGGCTGATCGGCCTCGGCACCCAAACGGCGGCGCTTGTCGGCCTCATAGTCAGCGTAGTTGCCCTCGAACCACACCACTTGGCTGTCACCCTCGAAGGCCAGGATATGGGTGGCCAGACGGTCCAGGAACCAGCGATCGTGCGAGATGACCACGGCGCAACCGGGGAAGGTGGTCAGCGCCTCTTCCAGGGCGCGCAGCGTTTCGACGTCCAGATCGTTGGTCGGTTCGTCGAGCAGCAGGACATTGGCGCCGGACTTCAGCATTTTGGCCAGATGCACGCGGTTGCGCTCACCGCCCGACAGCTGACCGACCTTCTTCTGCTGGTCGGCGCCACGGAAATTGAAGGCCGAGACATAGGCGCGGGACGGCATGGACTTCTTGCCCAGCTCGATCACGTCCAGACCGCCGGAGATTTCCTCCCAGACGTTCTTCTTGTCGTTCAGGGCGTCGCGGCTCTGATCGACATAGCCCAGCTGCACCGTCTCGCCCACGCGGAAAGCGCCGCCATCGGGCTGCTCCGACCCGGTGATCATGCGGAACAGGGTGGTCTTACCGGCGCCGTTGGGGCCGATGATGCCGACAATGCCGCCGGGCGGCAGGCGGAAGGACAGGTCATCCACCAGCAGCCGGTCGCCGAAGCCCTTGCGCAGGTTCTCCGCTTCGATGACCAGATTGCCCAGGCGTGGCGGCGTCGGGATGACGATGCGCGTCTCGCCGATGGCTTCCTTCTGGTTGGCGGATGCCAGCAATTCCTCGTAAGCCTGGATACGGGCCTTGGACTTGGCCTGGCGGGCCTTGGGCGAGGCGCGAACCCATTCCAGTTCCTGGGCCAGGCTCTTCTGCTTGGCGCCCTCTTCCCGGCTTTCCTGCTCCAGACGCTTCTGCTTCTGTTCCAGCCAGGCGGAGTAATTGCCCTCGTACGGGATGCCCGAACCGCGATCCAGTTCCAGGATCCAGCCCGTGACGGCATCCAGGAAGTAGCGATCGTGGGTGACCATCACCACGGTGCCCGGATAATCGGCCAGGAAGCGCTGCAGCCAGGCCACGCTCTCCGCATCCAGATGGTTGGTCGGTTCGTCCAGCAGCAGCATGTCGGGCTTGGACAGCAGCAGCTTACAGAGCGCCACGCGGCGCTTCTCACCGCCCGACAGCTTGTCCACGGCGGCGTCGCCGGCCGGGCAGCGCAGCGCGTCCATGGCGATCTCGACCGTGCGGTCCAGGTCCCAGGCGTCGGCGGCGTCGATCTTCTCCTGCAGCTCGGCCTGTTCGGCCATCAGCGCGTCGAAATCGGCGTCGGGATCGGCCATGGCCTCCGACACCGCATTGAACCGGTCCAGCAGCGCCTTGGTGGGACCGACACCCTCCATGACATTGTCCCAGACATTCTTGTCCGGGTTCAGCTGCGGCTCCTGCGGCAGATAGCCGACCTTCACGCCCTCGGCCGACCAAGCCTCGCCATTATAATCCTTGTCCAGCCCCGCCATGATCTTCAGCAGGGTCGACTTACCCGACCCGTTCACGCCAAGCACGCCGATCTTGGCGCCGGGATAGAAGCTGAGCCAGATATTCTCGAACACCTTCTTGCCGCCGGGATAGACCTTGGTCACACCCTTCATCACATAGACATATTGATAAGCGGCCATGGCGGCATCCTTCGCAAAAGGCGGTCTGGAAAATGGTTGCGGGCCTTGTACCCCAGCGGGCGGCGGGGCGCAATCGGGTGGGGTTAGAACAGGGGCACAGAGAGGGAGCGCGCGGCGGCGATGATCTCCCTGTCATATGTTGCCACCGGCACACCCAAGCGCATCGCCAATGCCAGATATGAGGCATCATAACCGGTGAGGTTGTGCTTGGCCGCCAAGTCAGCCACTTGCCGCCATAAATCGGGTTCTGTCGGCAGATCAAATTGTATCGGCATCCGTTGGAACTGCGCCAAAGCCTGGAGCCGATATGATGGCTCTACACGTCGCCGGCGTTCTGCCGCCAACAGGGCGTTCATGATTTCATATTTCAACAGCACCGGCGCGAACGCCCCATCATAGGATAGGCGGTCCAGCAGATGCAAAGTCCTGTCATCCGGCTCATCGGGCAAAAGGAACGACATCAGCACCGAACTGTCGATCACAAAGCTCACCGACGCCCCTCATCCCGCAACTGCCGCCTTTCTTCATCCGTGAAAGGTGCGATCCCCGCCAAGCGGGCACGCTCCCGCATTTGTAGATAGAGGTCCTTCCAACTGATGGCAGCCTCCGGTGGCGGCTCCGGCTCAACCGGCGACACCCGCGCCACGGGGCGGCCATGATCGGTGATCACCGTCTCTTCCCCCTTGCGGGCACGGTCGATCAGCCGCGCAAACTGCGCCTCTGCCTCCGCGGTCGAAAGCTGTTCTTCCATGCAGCACCTCCGGCATTCCGGTCATCAAAATATGGACCTGTTTGGCGTGAGCGCAAAGGGGCTCTGCAATGACCGGAACGGAGCTGGTGAACCGATAACGCCGAATGGGGCCGTTGTACAGCCCATCGGCCCTCCCTGCCGCCTATCCCAATTCCTTCGCGCCAAACCTGCCAAAATCCTGTAACATCCTGTCCTAGTGCCACATCCCAGGGAGCCACGCATGGGTATGTTCGACTTCCTGAAGGTGGATGTCATCGAGAAGGTAAAGGTGCCGAAATATACCGCGCACCTGAATATCGATGGCAAGGAACTGACCGTCGCCAATCTGGGCGTCAACAGCGTCACCGTGTCCGGGGCCAAGCTGAAGGTCGGGCAGTCGGTCACCTTCGACCTGAACCTGAAGGACCCCAAGCAGAACCTGCGGCTGAAGGGTGCGGGCACCGTTGCCTCGGTGGACAAGAAGGCCGGGACCAAGATCAATTTCACCAGCCTGCCGGAAGAGAGCAAGAAGGCCGTCGCCCTGTTCCTGGCCCGGTTCGCCATCACCCGCTGATCATGACCCGCCGCTTGCCGATATCGGGCCTTGCCCTGGCCTGCCTGCTGCTCACCGCCCCCGCCCTGGCCGACCGTCCCGCCCCGGCACAGCCCAACCACGGCCGTGGATTCGGCAAGCTGCCCTGGCAGAGCTGGACAGACCCCGCCATCGCCAAGCCCCGGCCCGCACCCCAGCGGCGCGACCGCATCGTCTATGCCTTCGATGCCCCATCGCGCGGGCTGCTGACGGTCAATCTGGAACTGTCGAAACTCTGCCGGGCCAGACAGTTCAGCCAGTTGATCAACCTGCATTACCGCGCCTTCGGGTCCGAGGAGCGTCCCTGGGGCGTGGCCTATGGGCGCATGGCGGTGAACCTGTTCGACCCCAATCACAAGCGTGACGAGGGGCTGGTCTATTTCTTCAAGGGCCAGGAAACCACCAACTGCACCGTCTACACGGCGCGACAGGACGATCTGCGTGGCTTCTATATCGGGCCGTGACAGGCGATAGCGCTCACCATCTTTTGCATCCCGCCCGACGCATCCCAGCGCCCCAAGCTCGGCACTTCAATTCCCGGTCCGACCCCTCTATATAGGCGCCTCAGCCGGGCGTCCCCCGCACCCATTGTGGAGCGGGGGGCGTTTTGCCGCGACCATACTCGCCCTTCCCGCCCGAAAAAGACGGTCCGACTGATCATGCCGAAACGCTCCGACATCAAATCCATCTGCATCATCGGCGCGGGTCCGATCATCATCGGACAGGCCTGCGAATTCGACTATTCCGGCGTTCAGGCCTGCAAGGCGCTGAAGGAGGAAGGCTACCGGGTCGTCCTGGTGAATTCCAATCCGGCCACGATCATGACCGACCCCGGTCTGGCCGACGCCACCTATATCGAGCCGATCACGCCGGCCGTCGTCGCCAAGATCCTGGAGAAGGAGCGGCCCGACGCGCTGCTGCCCACCATGGGCGGCCAGACGGCGCTGAACACGGCACTGGCCTTGTTCCATGACGGCACGCTGGAGCGCCTGGGCATCGAGATGATCGGTGCGAAGGCCGACGTCATCGAGAAGGCCGAGGATCGGCTGAAGTTCCGCGACGCCATGGACAAGATCGGGCTGGAAAGCCCGCGCTCGCGCGTCGTGCGCAATTATGACGAGGCGCTGGACGCGCTGGCCGTGGTCGGCCTGCCCGCCATCATCCGCCCGTCCTTCACGCTGGCCGGCACCGGCGGCGGCATCGCCTTCAACCGCGCGGAGTTCGAGGACATCGTCCGCGGCGGTCTGCGCGCCAGCCCCGTGCATGAGGTGCTGATCGAGGAATCGGTGCTGGGCTGGAAAGAGTATGAGATGGAGGTTGTCCGCGACAGCAAGGACAATTGCATCATCATCTGCTCCATCGAGAATATCGATGCCATGGGCGTGCATACGGGCGACAGCATGACCGTCGCCCCTGCCCTGACGCTGACCGACAAAGAATACCAGATCATGCGCAATGCCAGCCTGACGGTGCTGCGCGAGATCGGCGTGGATACCGGCGGGTCGAACGTGCAGTTCGGCGTGCATCCGGAAACCGGCCGCATGGTCGTGATCGAGATGAACCCGCGCGTGTCACGTTCCTCAGCCCTGGCGTCCAAGGCCACCGGCTTCCCCATCGCCAAGATCGCCGCCAAGCTGGCCGTCGGCTACACGCTGGACGAGCTGGACAACGACATCACCGGCTCCACGCCCGCCAGCTTCGAGCCGACGATCGACTATGTCGTCACCAAGATCCCGCGCTTCGCGTTCGAGAAGTTCCCCGGCGCCGATAACACGCTGACCACGTCGATGAAGTCGGTCGGTGAAGTGATGGCCATCGGCCGCACCTTCGCGGAGAGCATGCAGAAGGCGCTGCGCGGCCTGGAAACCGGCCTGACCGGCTTTGACGAGATCGACCTGCGCGACGCCAACGGCAATCTGGACCAGGGCCGCCTGCGCCACATGCTGAGCCGCCCGACGCCGGATCGCCTGCTGATGGTGGCCCAGGCCATGCGCCATGGCTGGACCGTCGAGCAGATCTATGAAGAGTGCAAGTACGACCCCTGGTTCATGCGCCAGATCGAAGCCATCGTGAAAGAGGAGGAGGCCATCCGCGCCGCCGGCCTTACGAACTTGGACGCGCAGGCCATGGCCCGCATCAAGTCCATGGGCTTCAGCGATGCCCGCATCGCCACCCTGACCGGGCAGCCGGAGGCGGCCGTGTCGGCCCATCGCCGCGGACTGAACGTCCGCCCGGTGTTCAAGCGCATCGACACCTGTGCCGCCGAATTCGCCAGCCGCACGCCCTATATGTACTCCACGTACGAAGGCAACGGCCTGGAGCCGGCGGAGTGCGAGAGCGCGCCGACGGACAGGAAGAAGGTCGTCATCCTGGGCGGCGGTCCCAACCGCATCGGCCAGGGGATCGAGTTCGACTATTGCTGTGTCCATGCCGTCTATGCCCTGCAGGAAGCGGGCTATGAGACGATCATGGTCAACTGCAATCCGGAGACGGTTTCCACCGACTATGACACCGCCGATCGACTTTACTTCGAATCGCTGACGGCCGAGGACGTGATCGAGCTGGTGGAGAAGGAAAGCCAGAATGGCGAGGTCAAGGGCCTGATCGTGCAGTTCGGTGGCCAGACGCCGCTGAAGCTGGCCAAGGCCCTGGAAGAGGCGGGCCTGCCCATCCTGGGCACCACGCCGGACGCCATCGATCTGGCCGAGGATCGCGAGCGGTTCCAGCGGCTGCTGCACAAGCTGGAACTGCGCCAGCCGGCCAACGGTCTGGCCCGGTCGCTGGAAGAGGCCGTCGCGGTGGCCGAGAAGATCGGCTTCCCCGTGGTCATCCGCCCCTCATATGTGCTGGGCGGCCGCGCCATGGAGATCGTCCATGACATGGCCAATCTGCACCGCTACATCGCGACCGCGGTGAAGGTGTCGGGCAACAATCCGGTGCTGATCGACAGCTATCTCCAGAACGCCATCGAGGTGGATGTGGACGCCGTGGCCGACGCCACGGGCGAGGTCTATGTCGCCGGCATCATGGAGCATATCGAGGAAGCCGGTATCCATTCCGGTGACAGCGCCTGCGCCCTGCCCCCCTACACCCTGTCCAAGCCGGTCATTGACGAGCTGACGGTGCAGGCGGTGAAGCTGGCCAAGGGTCTGAACGTCGTCGGCCTGATGAACATCCAGTTCGCGGTCAAGCAGTCGGCGGACGGGTCGGGCGTCGGTGGTTACGACATCTACATCCTGGAAGTGAACCCGCGCGCCAGCCGCACGGTGCCCTTCGTGGCCAAGGCGACGGGCACACCCATCGCCAAGATCGCGGCCCGTGTCATGGCCGGGGAAACCCTGTCGCAGTTCAAGCTGTCCGGCCCCTTCCCGCCGCATACCGCGGTCAAGGAAGCCGTGTTCCCGTTCAACCGTTTCCCCGGCGTCGACCTGCTGCTGGGGCCGGAGATGCGCTCGACGGGCGAGGTCATGGGCCTGGACAAGAATTTCGCGCTGGCGTTCGCGAAGAGCCAGCTGGGTGCGGGCGTCACCCTGCCCAAGGAAGGCACCGTCTTCATCTCTGTGCGCGACAGCGACAAGGCGTCGATGATCCCGGTGGCCGCCAAGCTGGTGTCGCTGGGCTTCAAGGTCGTCGCCACGCGTGGCACCGCCAAGCTGCTGAACGACAATGGCGTGAAGGTTTCCCCGATCAACAAGGTGGTGGAAGGCCAGCCGCACATCGTCGATGCCATGATCAACGGCGACGTCCAGCTGATCTTCAACACGACCGAAGGGTCGCAGGCGGTTTCCGATAGCTTCAGCTTGCGCCGCACCGCGCTGACCAATAACATCCCCTACTACACCACGGTGGCCGGAGCCGAAGCGGCGGTTGAAGCCATTTCGGCGTTGAAGGTCGGCGGTCTGGACGTGGCCCCGCTCCAGTCTTACTTGAGCGGCTCTTACTAAGGACGGTCTGGTCGGCCGGGACGGGAGACCGTCCCGACAGGCTTATTTTGTTTCTGGGTTACCTTTACTGGGATAGGGCACGATGGAAAAAGTTCCCATGACGGCTCGGGGGTATAACCGGCTGCAGGATGAGTTGAAGCACCTGAAGAGCATTGAGCGTCCAGCGGTGATCAAGGCCATCGCGGAAGCCCGCGAGCATGGCGATCTGTCGGAAAATGCCGAGTACCATGCGGCGCGTGAGAAGCAGAGCTTCATCGAAGGCCGCGTGATGGAGCTGGAGGACAAGATCAGCCGCGCCGAGGTGATCGAGCCGACGAAGCTGTCCGGCAGCGCCGTGAAGTTCGGCGCCACCATCACCCTGGCGGATGAGGACACCGATGAAGAGGTGACCTATCAGATCGTCGGCCAGGATGAGAGCGACATCAAGCAGAGCTTGATCAGCATCACCAGCCCGCTGGCCCGCGCGCTGATCGGCAAGTCCGTCGGCGACAGCGTCGAGGTGACGACCCCCGGCGGCTCAAAGAGCTATGAGGTTGTGGGCATCGCCTTCAAGTAAGGCGCTTCCGGCACCTTATGCCAAGGCATCGAACCCGCCCGGCCCCGGCCGCGGCGGGTTTTGCTTTTCAGGCCGGGCAATGGTGGCACTACTTTCACGCGCTTATGGCCCATCACTTTTACATTGCATACGTGTATCGCGCCAAGCATCATGACGGCACCAAGGTTGATGCTCGGGGGTCCCATGCGTGCCGTTTTGCTGCTTCTGGCCGGCTTGGCACTGGCACCGGCAACCTTGGCCGGGGAAGTGACCGACGTGACGGCCGACAAGCCGGCCTGGCGTAAGGTGCCGCTGAAGCGCATTCCCACGGCGGATGAACTGGTGGCCCTGCGCATCGGCATCCGCGAGGAAAGTTTCTACGGCACCCGCCATATCATCGTCGATGTGCCCACCGGCCCGGCCTTCGTGGCGCAGATCATGATCGATCCCAAGGCGCCGCCGCCGGCGGAAAACGGCATCCTGTGGTTCGACGGGGCCGTGCCGTCCCATGCCTTCAACAGCACCCATCCCGACCTGAAACTGCGCTTCCTGATGGATGAGGGCTGCAAGCCCGGACAGGCTGTGCCCGCCGGGCGCGGCCCGCTTCAGGTGACGGAGGTGAGGGCCGAGCTGGCGTCGCTCAGCCCTTGAACGTGTGCCCTCAGGCGCCGGGCGCCGCCATCCGGCGGCTTGGCTTACGCGACCATGGGGTCGCGGGCCGGCGGTCGCCGGCCTGTGGTTTTGTTCCCTCAGGCGCCGGGCGCCGCCATCCGGCGGCCTGACTCATGCCGCCGGCCTCAGCCGACCACCTGCCAGGAACCGTCCGGCTGCTGGCAGGCCGTGCCATAGGCATCCTCCGTCCGGCCACCGATGGTCACCCGCTGCTGGAATTCGCGGCAATAGGCGCCCTGGGGCGTGCGCCCCTCGCGCAGGCTGGTGACGGTGCCGGTGGCCTGCCCGTCGGACCAGATGATGGGCTGGCCGATCGGCGCCGTGGTGGCACGGATCTGCGCATCCTCATGCGCGCGCTGCTGCGTCTCGTTCAGCGAATTCAGCGCCAGCAGGGTGATGGCCGTCAGGCCCAGAAAGGCCAGCGCGTCATTGTCACGGCGGTAATGGCCGTAGCCGCCATACCAGTGGCCATAGGGCCGGACGACCACCACGTCGCGATAGACCCGGCGGCGGGCCGGCGGCACATCCCAGTGCCGGACCGGGTAGCCACCCCGGTCGTACCAGCCCGGCGGCGGGGAGCCGTAGCGGTAGTCGGGACCGTGCCCACGGTCATCCCAGCGGTCGCGATCCCGGCCCCTGTCGCGATCATTGTCACGGCCCCGATCACGGTCATCATGCCGGCCATGGCCGTCCCGGTCCCGATCGCCCGCCATGGCCGGTGGCACGCCCAGGGAAAGGGCCAGAACAGCCGCCACCGCCAGTTTGCCAACATCACGCAAAGCCATGATCGCCTCATCACCAACAAGCATGTTCCGAATTGGAACATCGTTCATATTGGGAAGCTGCGCCCGGCCCGCGGCGAATTTATGGCAGCGCATCCGATATCCCTGTCCTTTCCCGCAAGCCCCAACAACAGCCGGATGGTCCAGTGCGACCGGGACTTGGCACAAGGTTACTGAGTCACTCCCTACCCCTTCCGACCACCCCCACACTCCCGAATTGTATTCGCCAATTCTTATTATCGCCCTTATGGTTTCCATGGGGGCGCCGGATTGGAATGCAAGGGTGGAGAGATGGCGACGGGACAGGTCCTGACGGGTACCAATGGCGATGATACGCTGACGGGCGGCGCTGATGATGACACGATCACCGGACTGGACGGCAATGACGTCCTGTCCGGTGGGGCCGGGAGTGACAGTCTGGTCGGCGGTGCCGGCAACGATATTCTGTCGGCAGGCATCGGTTCTTCACAGACGTTAGGGCTCGGCTTCGACACGGTCGATGGCGGTGATGGCAACGACCAGATATCCGCCAACAACTTCACCCTGATCACGGCAGGGACGGGCGACGACCTGATCACCCTGGCGGGTGGCAACAACACGGTCCGCGGTGGAGCCGGCAACGACACCGTCAATAGTGCCACTGGTACGAATTGGATCTATGGTGAGGATGGCAACGACGTTCTGACCGTCGCCGGCGGCACTGGCAGCAACCCCGTCAGCGGCGGTAGCGGCCAGGATCGGTTCGTGATCATCCCGAACGCCACCGGTTCCGGTTCCAGCCCCTGGCAGGTGACCATCTCGGACTTCACCGCCGGTGCCAATGGCGACATCATGGACCTCACCGCCATTTTGCCAACCCTGATCGGGCTGCGCGGCAGTGATCCGTTCGGGACCCATCTCTGGGTCGAGCCGGTCCCGGGCGGCGGCACCCTGATCACCATGGACCGCGATGCAGCCGGGCTTCAATATCGTGATTTTTATGATGAATTTTATGGCAGGGAGACGCTGGTCGTTCTCAATGGCGTCTTCGCCAATGATCTCGTGGCCGCGAACTTCGCCGGCGGCATGGTGCCGACACGCGAGGTGAACCGCGCCGACGGCACCCAGACAGGCACGGCGGCATCGGAAACGCTGGCCGGCGGCTGGGGCAATGACACGATCAACGGGGCCGGTGGCAACGACTACATCACCGACGGGGTCGGCAATAACTCCCTGTCGGGTGGCGACGGCAATGACACCATCAGTGCGGGCACCGGCAGCGATACGCTGCTGGGCGGGGCCGGGGACGATTGGCTTTTTGGTGGCAGCAGCATCAATAACGGCCTGGACCAGTTGTCCGGCGGCGATGGCAATGATCGGTTGGAAGGCAACGGCACCCTGGATGGTGGTGAGGGGGACGATACGCTGAATGGTGGCGGCCTGCTGCTGGGGGGCAATGGCAATGACACGCTGAACAGTGTCGGCCAGAGCACGGTGCGCGGCGGGGCCGGCAACGACACGATAACGGGTGGCGGCGGTGGCCAGTTCTTCGGCGAGGCCGGGGACGACATCATCACCGCAGGTGGCGCCAGTGTGGATGGCGGCGACGGCAATGACGTCCTGCAGGTCAGTTCGGGCCAGATGACCGGCGGCGGCGGTGCCGACCGTTTCGTGCTGGACGGCGTGACCCGGCCCTATTCCGGC
Organism: Niveispirillum sp. KHB5.9; assembly: GCF_048066115.1. NCBI lineage: Bacteria > Pseudomonadati > Pseudomonadota > Alphaproteobacteria > Rhodospirillales > Azospirillaceae > Niveispirillum > Niveispirillum sp. KHB5.9. The sequence continues at coordinate 146,753 of NZ_JBLTYX010000004.1, forward strand.
TCCTTGCAATATTACGGCGTCGCCACCACCACCATCACGGATTTCAGCGCCGCGCAGGGCGACAAGATCGACCTGGACCGCATCATCCACACGATTTACGGATTTGAAGGCGGCAATCCGTTCGGCCGTTACCTCCGGCTGGAACAGGACGGGGCGGATACGCTGATCACGCTCGACCCCGATGCGGGTGGCCTGTCCTGGAACAATGCGGACCGGGGCCTGCTGGCCCGGCTGAAGAATGTCCAGGCCAGCAGCCTGACCAGCAATGATTTCGTGCAGGGCTACGACCTGTCGATCCTGGCGCAGTACCAGCCCCAGACCGTGAACGGCGGCGATGGCAACGACATCGTGCGCGGCGGGTTGGGTGAGGACAGCCTGATCGGCGGAAAGGGTGCCGACCTGCTGATCGGCGGGGATGGCAACGACATCTTGCAGGGCGGGGATGGTATCGATGCCGCCTATTTCACCGCACCGCCGGGCAATGCCTTCGTCATCAGCTACAGCCAGGGGACGGATGCCAGCGGCAATGTCACTTTCCGGGTCTGGGATCATCGGATTGCGGGCGAAGGTATCGATATGCTCCACGGGGTGGAGATCGGCATCTTCGACGATATCATCCTGCCCCTGATCGCGCCGACGGGCCGGTCGGCCGTCCGTCCCTATGATCACGCGCAGTTCGATGATGCCGCCTATCTGGCGATGAATCCCGATGTGGCCAACGCCGTCGCCAATGGCATCTTCAAGAATGGGGAGGCGCATTTCCTGGCCTTCGGGCAAAGGGAACAGCGCGCCTCCCCCGCCCTGGCCAATGGTACGCTGGTGCTGTTTGACAGCAAATATTATCTGCTGGCCAATCCGGATGTGGCCCGCGCCGTTCGCGACGGGGTGATCACCGATGCCTGGACCCATTACAAGCAATGGGGCGCCCGGGAAGGGCGCGACCCGAACATCCTGTTCGACACCGACTGGTATCTGGCCAGCAATCCCGACGTGGCCGCGGCCGTGGCCGCGGGCCATACGGACGCCCTGACCCATTTCGCGCAATATGGCTGGAAGGAAGGGCGCGACCCGTCACGCTGGTTCGATATCAGCGCCTATCAGCAGAACCATGGGGCCACGATCCCCCAGGGCATGAACCCGCTGCTGCATTATCTGAACGATGGTTATCCGTTAAATCTTCCCCTGACCTGGACGGAGATGGGATGAGCCACCATGGCCGCGGGACTGGTGATCACTGGCACTGACGGTAACGACAGTCTGACGGGCACCGCCGGCGATGACACGATCGCCGGCCGGGCTGGTGTCGACCGCCTGTCTGGTGGGCCTGGCAACGACACGCTTGGCTCCGACGGTGCCGGCTCCCTGCTGCTGGGGGAGGATGGCAACGACACGCTGGTCGCCATGGCCCCCGCCACGCTGGAAGGCGGGGTCGGTGATGACTGGTTGCAGGCCGGGGCCGGCCTGATGATCGGCGGGGCCGGCCGGGACGATTTCACCCTGCGCGGGGTGGTGCCGGGCAGTGGCGGCCTGCAGGTCAACGCCGTCACCATCGCCGATTTCGATATCGCCGGTGGGGATGTCATCGGCCTGATGCCGGCGCTGCGGCAATTGCGGGGGTTCGAGGGGGGAAACCCCTTCGGTCGCTGGTTCCGGCTGGTTCAAGACGGGGCCGATACCCTGCTGCTCGTCGACCCGGATGGTACGATGCTGTCCGGCGACGTCCCCTTCTCCGTCCTGGCACGGCTGAGCAATGTCCGGGCAGACAGCCTGACCGTCGATGATTTCGAACAGGGTTACGACCCGTCGGTGCTGTCGCAGTACCGGCCACAAACCATCACCGGCGGCAGCGGCAATGACCGGCTGGTCGGCGGACGGGGCAACGATCTGCTGACCGGGGGTGACGGGTCGGACCTGCTGATCGGTGGGGATGGCGATGATGTGCTGTATGGCGGCACTGGCATCGATGCCGCCCTGTACCGTTTCGCGCTGGATGTCTGGGTGTTCGCCCACTCATCCGGGTCACAGGTCAGCATCACCGACACTTACGCCACAGGTGATGGAAGGGATCAACTGCATGGGGTGGAGATCGGCATCTTCGATGGCCGGGTCGTGCCGCTGCTGGCTCCCTCATCTCTCTCCTGGAACCACCCCCATGATGGCGCCTTCATCCTGTTCGATGCCAGCTTCTATCTGTCCCAGAATCCCGACGTCGCCACCGCCATCGACCAGGGCATCATCGCCGATGCCTGGAGCCATTATGTCCGCTTCGGTGCCGGCGAAGGGCGCGACCCGAATGTGCTGTTCGATACCGACTGGTATCTGGCACAGAACCCGGATGTTGCTGCCGCCCGCATCGACGCCCTGGCCCATTACGCGCAATTCGGCTGGAAGGAAGGGCGCAACCCGTCACGCTGGTTCGACGGGGACGCCTATCTGGCCGCATATCCGGACGTGGCGGATGCTGGCATGAACCCGCTGCTGCATTATCTGGGCTATGGCTATCACGAAGAAAGGGTGCTGACCTGGACGGAGGCGGGTTAGGTCCAGCCCGCCCAGAGATGCGCCGTCGCCAGGCTGCGCCAGGGGGCGAAGGGACGCATCAGCGCCTCCTGCTCTGCAATGGTCGGCCGGCGGTCCAGCCCGTGGAAATGCTGCAACGCCGCCGCCAGCCCGGCATCGCCGATGGGCGCCACATCGGGAAAGGCGCAGGCGCGCAGCAGCACATAGGCCCGCGTCCAGGGCCCGATACCCTTGATCCCGGTCATCGCCGCCTCGGCAGTCGCCGCATCACCCTCCGGCAGCGCCTCGAAATCCACGCCGGCCGATGCGGCGTTGATCAGGTAGGCGGCCTTGGAACAGGAGAATTTCAGTGTGCCCAGCAGACCCGGATCCAGGGCGGCGATGCCGGCCGGCGTGGGGTGCGCCTTCATGCCCGACGGATGGTCGATGCCCGCCAGCTCGATCAATGTCCGACGCAACTGGCCCGCGAAGCGCAGGTTCACCTGCTGCCCGACAATGGCCCAGCACATGGCCTCGAACACGCTGGCCGTCTGGGCCAGACGCAGGCCGGGGCCACAGCGCGACAGCAGCCGCGCCACCCCAGGATCATCCTCCGCCAATGCCTCCAACCCCGACACGTCGCCCGACACGCCCAGCATGCGGGAAGCCGCCGCCTGCAGCCGCGCCGCCTCGAAATCCGTGACATCACCCGGATCAGCGGTCAGGGCGGCGTGGGTGTCGTGCAGGGTGATGTCCAGACGGATGGCCCGGCCGGCGGGTGCCAGCAGCTTGGTGATGGTGCGGTCCACAACCCGTTCCGACAGCCCGTCCGGGTCGCGGCCATGATAGGAGAGCACCCAGTCCGCGCGGTATCCGGCGGGCAGCTTGATGTCGGGCAGGCTGGCCATGGGATCAGCCCCCCACCAGCACGCCGTCGCGCATCTCCACGATCCGGTCCATGCGCCGCGCCAGATCCAGATTGTGGGTGGCGACCAGGGCACCAAGCTTTGCGCCCCCTGGCCCCTGCCCCCGCACCAGATCGGCGAACAGGGCGAACACATTCTCCGCCGTGTGCATGTCCAGGTTGCCCGTCGGCTCGTCCGCGATCAGCAGGCGCGGGCGGTTGGCCAGCGCGCGGGCAATGGCCACGCGCTGCTGCTCCCCCCCCGACAGCTTGGCCGGGCGGTGGCCGGCGCGGGCCGACAGGCCGACCAGACCCAGCAGTTCCCGCGCCCGGTCGCGCGCCTTGGCCCGCGGCACGCCGGCCAGCATCTGCGGGATGGTGATATTCTCCTCCGCCGTGAATTCCGGCAGCAGGTGATGGAACTGATAGACGAAGCCGATCTTGTCGCGCCGGATGGCGGTGCGTTCCTTGTCGGACAGGCCGTCAGCCTTCACACCCGCGATCTCTATCCCGCCCTTGTCGGCCGGCTCCAGCAATCCGGCGATATGCAGCAGGGTGGATTTGCCGGCGCCGCTGGGCCCCACCAGGGCCACCATCTCGCCTGCGCGGATGGCAGCATCGACGCCGCGCAGCACATGCAGGGGGCTTTCCACCTGGGTGAAGGACCGGTGGATGCCGGTCAGGCGCAGGACGGTATCGGCCATGGGATCACTCGTATCGAAGGGCTTCGACGGGGTCCAGCTTCGCCGCCCGCCAGGAGGGATAGAGCGTGGCCAGCAGCGACAAAGCCACCGAGGCCAGACCCACCTGTGCCACCTGCCACGGATCGGTGAAGGAGGGCAAGGAGGACAGGAAATAGATGTCCGAATTGAACGGATCGACACCCGTCGCCGCCTTCACCAGCTGGCGCAGCTGTTCCATATGGCCCGACAGAACGACACCCAGGATCAGCCCGGCCGCCGTGCCCGCCATACCGATGGAGGCACCCGACATCAGGAAGATGCGCAGGATGGTACCCCGCCCGGCCCCCATGGTGCGCAGGATGGCGATCTCCCGCCCCTTGTCCTGCACCATCATGATCATGCCGGAAATGATGTTGAAGGCGGCGACCACGACGATCATGCCCAGGATCAGCGACACGACATTGCGCTGGGTTTCGATGAAGCCGAAGAAGGCGCCATTCACCTGCTGCCAGTCGCGCACGAACAGGCTGCCCGGCAGGCGCTGGGCCACGTCGGACACGTGCAGCGGCGCCAGGGCCGGATCAGCGAAATTCACCTCGATGGCGGTGACATTATCCTCCACCTCGAAGAATTCCTGCGCGGTAGCCAGGTCCATCAGCACCAGGGTATTGTCGAATTCCGACACGCCCAGCGCCACGATGCCGGACACGGTGAAGGCGCGCGACCGAGGCGATCCGCCCTGGCCGTCCACCTTGGGCGACAGGATGGTCACGCGGTCGCCGACCTTGATATGGCCCTGTTCCGCCATGCGCTTGCCGATGGCAATGCCGTCGCCCTCAGCCAGCGTACCGTCCACCAGCGACCCGGCGAAGGCCGGGCGGGACGCCATGTCGGCGGGGCGCAGCGCCTTGACCAGCACGCCGCCCGCGAACTCGCGATGGGAGAGCAGCCCCTGCGCATCCAGGCTGGGCATTACGCTGACCACACCGGGCACGGTGCGCACCCCATCCATCAGCGTATTGGACGCCGGGAACGGCCCCGACCCGCCGATGGCCACGACATGCCCCTGGAAGCCCAGCACACGGGCCAACAGGTCGCGCTGGAATCCGTTGAAGACGGAGAGCGAGATGATCAGCGTCGCCACGCCCAGCGCGATGCCCAGGAAGGAGAAACCGGCAATGACGGAGATGAACCCCTCCTGCCGGCGTGCGCCCAGGTAGCGGAAGGCGATCCAGCGTTCCAGCACGCCGAACATGCGGGATTTGGCATCAGCCATGGCGCAGCGCCTCCACCGGGTCCATCGCCGCCGCCCGGCGTGCGGGGTAAATCGTGACCCCTACCGACAGGAACAGGCCCAGCGCCACCACCAAAGCCACCTCCGCCCAATCAATGATGGCGGGCAATGTGGTCAGGAACAGCAGCATCTGCGACCCGCCCACGCCGGGTATCCGGCCCAGCGCATAGCCGATGGCCTGCACATTCTCCGTCAGCACCCAGCCCAGCAGGAACCCGATCAGCGTGCCCATGGCCCCGATGGAGGCGCCGGCCAGCAGGAAGATGCGCGACACAGACCCCCGCTCCGCCCCCATGGTGCGCAATATGGCGATGCTGGCCGCCTTGCCGCGCACCAGCATGACCATGGAGGAGACGATGTTGAAGCTGGCCACCAGGATGATCAGGGTCAGCACGATGAACATCGCCACCCGCTCCACCCCCAGCGCCGTCACCAGCCCCTGGTTGGACTGGCGCCAGTCGGTGACCTTGAAACCGGGGCCGGCGGCAGCGGCCAAGGAGGCGTGCAGCGCCGGCAGGTCATGCGGGTTCTTCACGAACACGTCGATGCCACTGACGCCCGCCCCCAAGCGGAAGAAGGCCTGGGCGGCCGGCAGCGGCATATAGAGCAGGCTGGCATCCTGTTCGGGCATGCGCAGATCGACCACGGCATAGACCGGGAATTCCTTGCGCCGGAGCATGGTGCCGAAGGCGGTGACGGTGCCCTTGGGGCTGATCAGCGTGACATTGCCGCCGGCGGAGATGCCCAGCGAGCGGGACAGGTTGAAGCCCAGCGCCACGCCATCCTCGCCCAGGTCGGACAGGCCGCGGATGACGCTGCGCCCCACGATGGGACGTGCCTGGAAATCGGCAACCGTCAGCCCCCGCACCTTCACGCCGACCGCCCTGCCATTGACCGTGGCCAGCGCCTGGCCCTCCACCACCGGCATGGCCTGTACCACACCGGGAGCGGTGCGCAGCCGCTCCAGCAGCGGGGCATAATCGGCCAGGGGGCCGTTCGTGGCGGTGACGCTGGCATGGGCGGAAACGCCCTGGATGCGGGATACCAGTTCAGCCCGGAAGCCGTTCATCACCGACATGACGATGATCAAGGTCGCCACGCCCAGCGCCACCCCGATGAAGGAGAAGCCGGCGATCACCGACACCGTCCCCTCCTGCCGCCGTGCCCGCAGGTAACGGAAGGCGACCATGCGTTCAAGGGCTGTGAAGATCATCGGGGCTTTCGGGCGAAGGACGGGAGGGCTTGTGATCTAGCTTTGCTTATAGGCGGAATTGGGGCGGCGGCGGTAGGGTGATGTCGTCAAATTCCCAACCATTCCAGCCCACCCGGTAGCGCCGCTGCCGCGTAATCCACATGCAGTACCCGCCGCCGACCGGTCTGCACCGCAGGTGCAGACGCATGCAGGATCAAGGTGGCGTAGGCCCAGGCATCCCCCGCCGCCGCGAGCGATGTGGCCGTGCCGCAACGTGCCACGGCCTGCGCTACCTCCCTCTCCGGAACCATACCCAGGCGATGGGAGCCGGGCGCGTAGAGCAGCGGGGCATTGCCCTCATCCACCGGGTCCAGATGCAGGCGGATGGTCACCATTCCTGCCAGCACCGACACCGGCGGCGCGACATGGTGGATGCCATCCTTGACCGACCAGGGCCCAAAGCCCGGCACGTCGCGCCGTTCCCTGACGGCGATCACCCGGTCCTGATGCCAGCCCACGGTCCAGTTGCGTGCGGCCGACTTGTCGAACAGCAATGCCCGCACCGGCATGGCACCCGGCCGGATCAGGTCCGCTGCCAACCGACCGACCCTACCCTGCGGCCCGAGAAGGTCGTGCAACGGCTCAACACCCCGCAACCGCAGGCCGGGCCTGTCCAGCGACACGGGAGCCAGCGCCGTGCGCAGCGCATCCAGGGCGGGCACATCAATCAATCGGGGAACATGCAGGGCACCCTCGGCGGGGATTCCAGTCAAAGCCACTCCTGTTCCCCTTCCATCACCCGACATCATCCTGGCACCATGCCCATATTCTGTGGAAGGAAGCACCGCATGGACAAGACCCTGCCCGGCCCCGATGGTCGCCCCCGCTGCCGCTGGTGCGCCTCGGCCCCGGAATTCCCGCATTACCATGACACGGAATGGGGTTTCCCCGTCGCCGACGACCGCCGCCTGTTCGAGAAACTATGCCTGGAAGGGTTCCAGTCGGGCCTGTCCTGGCGCACCATCCTGGCCAAGCGCGAGAATTTCCGGGCGGCTTTCCACGGGTTCGATATCGACGCCGTCGCCGCCTTCGGTGAAGGCGACGTCGAACGGCTGTTGCTAGATGCCGGCATCGTCCGCCATCGCGGCAAGATCGAAGCCGCGATCAACAATGCAAGACGCGCCCGGGAACTGATCGCCACGGAAGGTTCCTTGGCCGCCTATGTCTGGGGCCATGAACCGGCGGCGGGAGAGGCCGGCCCGCCGCAGACGGCCTCCACCTCCCCCACTTCGCTGAAACTGTCCAAGGACCTGCTGAAACGCGGTTGGAAATTCGTCGGCCCGACCACGATCTTCGCCTTCATGCAGGCCATGGGGCTGGTCAACGACCATGCCGAGGGCTGCGTGATCCGGGAGGAGGCCGCGAAGGCGCGGGAAGCGTTCAGGGTGCCCAGCCTGTGAAGCGGCTTGAACGATCAGGCAATGGCTGATCCGTCACAGACGGGCTTGCCAAACCGCAGGGTCACGTCGTTCATGCAACAAGGCGATAACAACAATCAGGTCGGCATCAACGCGAAAATAGAGACAGTACGGAAATCGCTGCATCCGTGCGACCCGGATATATGCCATCCGTTCCTGGTATATCTGCGGCATGCTGACAATTCGGTCTTGAAGCTGCCGCAACTGGCTCAGAAATGGCTGCACCATCCCCGATGCTTGGCTTTGATACCAATCGGCAGCGGCCAGGATATCTTCCTGCGCCAGAGGTGTGACAATCAACGTCGACATTATCCGAAGCGCTGCCGCAGTGTACGGTCGAATTCCTCCCAAGAGATGCTGTTGGCGATATCAACATCCAGGGTTATCAACCGCCGCTCCAACTCCTCCCGATGCCCATCCGGCAGCGGCAGGTCGGCGGGGTCCAGGCTGTCGACCAGACGTTCGATCAGGTCGATCTTCTCTTCCGTTGTCAGCTTGTCGATGGCGATGGCCGTCATGGCGCGCGCTCCTTTGAAACCCGATGATCCTGGCACCGGCATGGGACCCTGTCGAGGGTACAAACAAAAAGGGGCGGCACCATGGCCACCCCTTTGCACTCAAAGCCGCCGAAAGCCTCAGGCCATGACCTTGGCCAGCGCTTCCTCCAGCCCCAGTTCCAGCTTCTCGCCCGTGGCGCGGCGCTTCAGTTCCACCGTGCCGGCCTTCAGGCCGCGGGGGCCGATAGTCAGCTGCCAGGGAATGCCGATCAGGTCCATGTCGGCGAACTTGGCACCCGGCCGCTCGTTGCGGTCGTCATAGATCGTCTCCACGCCGGCCGCGTTCAGGCGGGCATAGAGATCGTCGCAGGTGGTGCGGCAGCCCTCGTCGTCGGCCTTCAGGTTGATCAGGGCCACCTTGAAGGGTGCGACCTGGTCCGGCCAGATGATACCGGCATCGTCATGGCTGGCCTCGATCAAGGCTGCCACGACGCGGGACACGCCGATACCGTAGGACCCCATCTCCACCGTCACCGGCTGCCCGTCGGGACCCGTCACCACCGCACCCATGGGCGCGGAGTACTTGGTGCCGAAATAGAAGATGTGCCCGACCTCGATCCCGCGCGCGGTCTCCAGATCGGCCGGCGCCTTGGCCGGATCGTGCATCTCCTCCGTCGCGGCATAGATGCTGGTGTACTTGGCGAAGAAATCCTTCAGGTCGCTATTGGCGTCGGGATTGTCGGCCAGCACGTCCATGTCCAGCCAGGCCTTGTCGCAGAACACCTGGCTCTCGCCCGTTTCCGCCAGGATGATGAATTCATGGGACAGGTCGCCGCCGATGGGGCCGGTATCGGCGCGCATCGGGATGGCCTTGATGCCCATGCGGGCGAAGGTGCGCAGGTACGCCAGGAACATCCGGCGATAGGACAGGCGGGCACCCTCCGCATCCAGATCGAAGGAGTAATTGTCCTTCATCAGGAATTCGCGACCGCGCATCACGCCGAAACGAGGGCGCACCTCATCCCGGAACTTCCACTGGATATGGTACAGGTTGCGCGGCAGGTCTTTGTAGGACTTCACGAAGGTCTTGAAGATGTCGGTGATCATCTCCTCGTTCGTGGGGCCGAACAGCATCTCGCGGTCATGGCGGTCGGTGATGCGCAGCATCTCCTTGCCATAGGCCTCGTACCGGCCCGACTGCTTCCACAGCTCCGCCGACTGGATGGTCGGCATCAGCAGTTCCTGCGCGCCGGCGCGGTCCTGCTCCTCGCGCACGATCTGCGACACCTTCTGCAGGACCTTCCAGCCCAGCGGCAGCCAGGCATAGATGCCGGCCGAGGTCTGGCGGATCATGCCGGCCCGCAACATCAGGCGATGGCTGACGATCTGCGCCTCCGACGGCGTTTCCTTCAGCGTGGGCAGGAAGTAGCTGGACATACGCATGGGGAGCGAACTCACAGGGTCTGGGGTGACGATTTGTGCCGCGACTTTATGGGCTGGCGCGGCCGGGGGCAAGGCGGGAGAGTGCCGGGCCGGAATGTGGGATATGCCGGAACCGGTCCGGCGCCGGTGGCGTTGCCGGTACAGCCCTTGCCAAGGACCCATCCCCATGAAGCTGTTCCAGTGCCAATGCTGCGCCCAGGCGCTGCATTTCGAAAACACCAGTTGCCTGCGCTGCGGCCGTTCCGTCGGCTATCTGGCGCAAGCCGACCGCATGGCGGCGGTGGAGGCGGACGGCGCCTGCTGGCTGGTGCCGGGCCCGGAGGGGGCGGCACCCGATGGCGCACGCTGGCGCTTCTGCCGCAACTGGGAGCTGAGTGCCTGCAATTGGATGGTGCCCGTCGCCGACGGGGATGATCCGGATGCCGCCGCCGCCTTCTGCCCCGCCTGCCGGCATAACCGCACGGTCCCGGACCTGACGGATCCGGTCCGCCATGCGCAATGGCAGAAGATCGAAGCCGCCAAGCGCCGGCTGGTCTACACGATCCACCGCCTGGGCCTGCCCCATCCGGCCCCCGGCGACGGCCATCCCGAACCGCTGGTCTTCGACTTCCTGGCCGACGACCCGGATGCCGGGGAACGGGTGACCACCGGCCATGACAGCGGCGTGGTGACCATCGCCCTGAAGGAAGCCGACGACGCGGCGCGCGAGAAGACCCGCCTGGAAATGGGCGAGGCCTATCGCACCCTGCTGGGGCATTTCCGCCATGAGGTCGGGCATTATTACTGGGACCTGCTGGCCCGCGACACCGATGCCCTGGCGCCCTTCCGCACCCTGTTCGGCGACGAGCGGCAGGATTACGGCCAAGCCCTGGACCGGCATTACCGGGAAGGGCCACCACCGGGCTGGCAGGATTCCTACGTCTCCGCCTATGCCACCATGCATCCATGGGAGGATTGGGCCGAAACCTGGGCGCATTACCTGCACATGGTCGACACGCTGGAAAGTGCCGGTGCTCTGGGCATGCGGGTCGAGCCGGCGGTGGATGAGGAAGGGGAACTTTCCGCCGCCGTCGATTTCGATCCCTATCGTGTGCGCCGGGCCGAAAGGCTGCTATCGGCCTGGGTACCCTTGACCGTGGCGCTGAACACGCTGAACCGGTCCATGGGCATGGCCGACCTGTACCCCTTCGCCCTGACCGACCCGGTACAGCGCAAGCTGGGCTTCATCCACGATCTGGTGCGGGGCGCCATCGGCAAGGGCTGAGCCATTGCCGATACTCGCCACCACACCTATGATCCCCCCATCATGAGCGATTTCTTCTCCGATCCCGCCCCCGCCCGCCCCGGCACCAACCTGCCCGAACAGACGGTCAGCGATCTGGCCCGCTCCGTGAAGCGCACGGTGGAGGATGCCTTCGGCTATGTCCGCGTGCGCGGCGAGATCAGCCAGCCCAAGCGCCATACCTCGGGCCATATCTATCTGCGGCTGAAGGATGATGCGGCGGTGATCGAGGCCGTGTGCTGGAAGGGCACCGCCGCCCGCCTGTCCATCCGGCCGGAGGAAGGGATGGAGGTGGTCTGCACCGGCAAGCTGACGACATATCCCGGCCGTTCACAGTACCAGCTTATCATCGACAGCATGGAACTGGCGGGCGAAGGTGCCTTGCTGAAGATGCTGGAGGAGCGCAAGCGGCGGCTGGCGGCGGAAGGGCTGTTCAATCCGGAGCGCAAGAAGCCCCTGCCCTTCCTGCCCCGCACCATCGGCGTCGTCACCAGCCCCACGGGGGCGGTCATCCGTGACATCCTGCACCGGCTGGCCGACCGGTTTCCCCGCCATGTCCTGCTCTGGCCCGTGGCCGTGCAGGGCGAAGGGGCGGCAAGCCAAGTAGCCCGCGCCATCCAGGGATTCAACAGCCTGGAACCCGGTGGCAGGGTGCCGCGCCCCGATCTGATCATCGTGGCACGCGGTGGCGGCAGCCTGGAGGACCTGATGGCCTTCAACGAGGAGATCGTGGTGCGGGCAGCGGCCGACAGCCGCATCCCCCTGATCTCCGCCGTGGGGCATGAGACCGACACGACCCTGATCGACTTCGCGTCGGACCGGCGCGCCCCCACCCCCACGGCCGCGGCCGAGATGGCGGTACCCGTGCGGGCGGAATTGCTGAGCCAGGTGCTGGATGACGAACATCGGCTGCACCGGGCCATGACCCGCGCCCTGGACCAGCGCCGCACCTATGTGCAGGGCCTGGCCCGCGGCCTGGGCGATCCGCGAAGCCTGCTGGATGGCTTGGTACAGCGTCTGGACGACCGGGGCGAACGGCTGGTCCTGTGCATGCGCACAGGCATTGAGCGGCGGGGCACTGCCGTGCGCCAGCTGGGCCTGAAGCTGCGCCACCCGCGTGAGGTGCTGCATCTGGCCGCCACGCGGCTGGACGGGGCGTCGCGGGCCCTTCGCACCGGCCTGGAAAGCTCCATCCGCCTGTCGGAGGGCCGTTACCACCGCATCGCCGACCGGCTGTCCGACCGGGCCTTGCGGCGCGCCATGGCGGAGGGTGGCAACCGCCTGTCCGATCTGCCTGCCCGCCTGGAACGCGCCCATCTGGCCGCACTTTCGGCCCACGGCGACCGGCTGGCGCAACTGGGCCGGCTGCTGGAGAGCGTGTCCTATCGCGGCGTGCTGTCACGCGGATTCGCCCTGGTCACCGATGCGCAGGGCCACCCGGTGACGCGTGCGGGCGATCTGACGGACGGACAGCAGGTGGCCATCGCCTTCCAGGATGGCCACCGTTCCGCCGTGATCGGCGACGCCGGGGCGGCACCACCCACCGCCAGGCCGGCACGCCCCGCCCGCAAGACGACCCAGCCCCCGCAAGGTAGCCTGTTCTAACGACATACCCCGGCACCCTATCCACTGGGATTAGTGTGCCGCACTGCGACAGCAAGCATCGCACTGTATGCTTGCAAGCATGAGTGACCCGTTCTCCACCTTGCCGGCCCAGGACGCCTTGTCGGTTTCACGCCTTCGACGGAATGCCGTGGAATGGCTGGGATTGCCGCTGGGCGTGGTGATGGCGCTGGCCCTGGCGCTGATCATCGCCCTGCAATTGGTCAATGACCGGGACAATACCAGGGCGCAGGCGCAGGAAGCCGCCGTCAACCTGTCCAGCGCCATCGCCCGCGACATTTCCCGGCATGTCGACCTGTTCCGCTTCGTGCTGTCGTCGCTGCGCGATACGGTGACATCCGATGCGTTCGACCGTATCCCCGCCGACCTGCGCGACACCGTCCTGTTCTCCCACACCGCGGCACCCAAGGCGCTGGGGGTGCTGTTCGTCACGGACGAGAACGGTATCATAACCGCCGAATCCGGCCAGAATGGCATCAGGGGGAAAAGCCGGGCCTGGCGTCCGTACTTCGCTTACCACCGCCAGAACGACGACCCGGCCCTGCTGATCAGCGGGCCGGTGGCATCGGCCACGTCGGGGGACCCCATCATCGTTCTGTCCATGCGGCTGAACAATCCCGACGGGTCGTTCAAGGGCGTGGTCGTGGCCTCCATGCTGCTCACCTATTTCGACGGGCTGATGGCCGACCTGACGCTGGAGGAAGGGGCGAGCCTGACCCTGCTGCTGGACCAGGGCGTGGTGGTCTCCCGCAAGCCCACGGACCCCGAGGCAGTGGGCCGTGACCTGCGGCGCGATCCGCTTGTTGCCGCCACCGCCGGATCGCCGCTCGCCATCTATGAGGCGCCGGATACCCTGTCTGGTGACCGACTGGTGGTCTCCACCGCCGTGGAGGGCTCCAGCGTGCGGGTCCAGATGGCGCAGTCGCTGGACACGATCCTTGCGCATTGGCGGGCCAAGGCCTGGACCATCGGCATCACCACCGCCGTGCTGATCGCCGGCATCATCAGCCTGATCGTGCTGTTCTACCGCGAATCCGGGCGCCGCGCCCGGGCGCAGGCAGCGCTGGCCCAGGCCAACACCACGCTGGAACGCATGGCCACCACCGACCCGCTGACCGGCATCCCCAACCGCCGCATGTTCGAGGAGACCCTGCGGCGGGAGGAGGACAGGGCGGCGCGCACCCCGCATGAGGCCGCCGTTCTGATGATCGATATCGACCTGTTCAAATCGTTCAACGACACCTATGGCCATGGTGCCGGCGACGCCACGCTGCGTTCGGTCGCCCATGCGGCCAGACGGGCCGTGACGCGGGGCGGTGATCTGGTGGCCCGCATCGGGGGCGAGGAATTCGCCGTACTGCTGACGGAAACCGACCTGTCGGGCGCGCGCGCCGTGGCCGACCACATCCGCGCCGGCGTGGCCGCTCTGGGCATCCGCCATACCGGCAGCCCGCACGGCCATGTCACCGTCTCCATCGGCCTGGCCGCATCGGCCGGAAACAGCGAGGTGCTGAACCTGGACGAGACGCTGGACCGTGCCGACCAGGCGCTCTACATCGCCAAGAAGGCCGGGCGCGACCGGGTGGAGGTCGCGTCACCCACCATGGTTGCGGCGTGAATCAACCCAGATGCCGCCGGCCATAATATGGCCGGTGGTACGGCGGCGACCGCCGCCGCGCCGCACGTGCGGCGTAGCCAAGCCAGCAGATGCTGGCGCCGGCGATTGAGGGGCAGGAAAGATTGACCGAAGGTCAAGATTTCATGCCACTGGTATGATAGCGCAGGAAATGGATGCGGGCCTGTGAATAGTCGCGCGCATCCAGAGCCGTGAACCCCTCGGGCGTCGTGAAGGCATCATCCGCCCCCACCTCCACGATGACCAGCGCGCCGGGTGCCAGCCAGCCAGCCCGCGACAGGCCGGTCAGGGCCGGCGGCGACAGATTCTGGCCATAGGGCGGGTCCAGAAAGGCCAACCGGGCGGCGAAGGGGGCTGCCGGTGGTTTGGCGGCGTCCCCCAGGATGAAGCGGCAATTCGCCCCCTCCCCCAGCATCTCCGCATTGCGCCGCGCGATATCCAGCGATGACCGCGCCCTGTCCAGGAAGGCGGCGCGGGCGGCACCATGCGACAGCGCCTCCAGCGCCAAGGCACCCGTACCGCAGAACGCGTCCAGCACGTCCGCACCTTCCAGCACATCCGACCCATCGCCCATCCAGTCGCCATGGGACAGGATGTTGAACAGGGACTGGCGGGTGCGGTCACTGGTGGGGCGCACGTCGCGACCCGTCGGGGCCTCCAGCTGCCGGCCGCGATGCCTACCGGCGACGATCCGCACGCGGGGCTCCCTTGGGCAGCGGCTTGTTGCCTGCCGGCTTGGCCGGAGCGGCGGCAGCAGCCGGCGGACGCTTGGGAGCCGTCTTGGCCGAACGGCGCGCGGGCGCGTCATCGTCGGGGATGTCCGCACCGGACAGGGCGCGGTCCAGCTTGGCCACGGCGCGCCGCGCACTCTCGCTCAACTGGTCACCGGCGCCACGGCGGGCGGCCTTGGGCATTTCCGATTCCACGCGGGTCGCCGGAGCCGGCTTCTTCGGCGCGGTGCTGGCAGCGGCCTTGCGCGCACCACCCATCAGGCGTTCCACGCTGTCGCGGGCCTTGGCGGCGGACGGCTTGGCTTTGCCCTTGGTGGCGCTGGACGGCGCCGATGCCGCCATGGCCTTGGGCAGGCGGTCATAGCGCATGCGCGGAACGGCACCCGGCTTGGCGGAAGCTTCCGTCGCCGGCTCCACCGCGTCGGCGGGGAAGAAGTCGGGCATCTGGTCGCGCAGGACGCGGCGCGGCACTTCCTCCACCGCCCCGCGCTCCAGCTTGCCCAGTTGGAACGGGCCGTAAGCGACGCGGATCAGGCGGCTGACGGGCAGGCCCAGCCATTCGAAGACACGACGGATCTCGCGGTTCTTGCCCTCGCGCAGACCCACGGTCAGCCAGGAATTATAACCGACGGTGCGGTCGATCACGGTTTCGATGGGGCCATAGGCCAGACCGTCGACGACGATACCGTCGGCCAGCTTGCGCATCGTCTCCGGCGTCGGAACCCCGTGCACACGGATGCGGTACCGGCGCAGCCAGCCCGTCGATGGCAGTTCCAGGTGACGGGCCAGCGCCCCGTCATTGGTCAGCAGCAGCAGCCCTTCCGACGACAGGTCCAGCCGGCCGACGGAGATGACGCGCGGCATGGTGGGCGGCAGATGGTCGAACACCGTGGCCCGGCCCTTCTCGTCACGCGCCGTCGTCACCAGCCCTTCCGGCTTGTGGTAGCGCCAGAGACGGGTCGGTTCCGGTTCGCCGACATTCTGGCCATCCACCTGGATGCGGTCACCGTCGCGCACCAGGAAGGCTGCGCTTTCCAGGGTCACGCCGTTGACGCGCACGCGGCCATCGGCGATCCATCGCTCGGCATCGCGGCGGGAGCAGATGCCGGCGCGGGCGAGTCGCTTGGCGATGCGTTCACCCCCGGCGGGCGCGGGGGCGTCATCACTATCGGTTTCGTCGGCAACGGCATTGACCGCCACCTGACGCAAAGGGTCGTATGAATTCTGGGACATGGGCGCGGAGATTACGCGCGAAACAGGCAAGCCGCAAGCGGACCCCCGCCTTGACGGGCGCGACCGTCCCATGCAGCCTTGCGCGCATCATGACCGACCTGCCCAGCGCCCCCAATCCCATGGACATCGCCTTCGCCGAAGCGGAGAAAGCCGCCGCGCGCGGGGAGGTGCCAGTGGGGGCCGTCGTGGTCGATCCCGCCACGGGTGCCGTGCTGGGGGCCGCCGGCAACCGGACGGAGGAACTGTCCGACCCCACGGCGCATGCGGAGATGCTGGCGATAAGGCAGGCGGCATCCGCCCTGGACAGCCCGCGCCTGCCGGGCCTGGACCTTTATGTTACGCTGGAACCATGCGCCATGTGCGCGGGCGCGATCAGCTTCGCCCGCCTGCGCCGCGTCTATTTCGCGGCCTATGATCCCAAGGGCGGAGCCGTGGATCACGGCCCCCGCTTCTTCGCGCAGCCCACCTGCCACCACGCCCCCGACGCCTATGGCGGCTTCGGGGAGGCGCGGGCGGCGGCATTGCTGCGCGATTTCTTCAAGGACAGGCGATAGGAGAAAGACCATGACCCAGCCTCCCTTCCCCGCCATCGTGGCGCTTGCCGATGCGGGCGCGGAACCGGAAACCTATCGCCCGCCCGCCGACCGCATCCTGTCCGGCGATCCGGTGCAGAGTGTCAGCAACCGGTTCAGCAGCGCCGATGGCCGTTTCAATTGCGGCGTCTGGACGGGGGCGGTCGGGTCCTGGCGTGTCGTGTTCACGGAGAACGAGTTCTGCCAGTTGCTGGAGGGCGTGGTCGTGGTGAAGGGCGATGACGGGTCGGAGCGGCGATTCACCGCCGGCGAGGCGTTCGTGATGCCGGCCGGCTTCACCGGTGTGTGGGAGATTCTGGAGCCGGCGCGGAAATATTACGCGGTCTATGAGTAAAGCGGTGCCATTTGCAACTTTTGTTGCAAGCGTTGACTTCAGTATAAAAAGCGAACACATTATCAAAAATGCAATCTTGGTTTGGAATTGGCCGATGCGGCGCACTCTCTGTTTCCTGGCCGTCATGTCGACTGCGTTTTCTTCTGCCCAGGCTACTCCACAGGAGGACCTGAAGCGCAGCGTCGCGAAATGTGCCGGCGTCGCTGATTCCGTATTGCGCGCGCAATGTTATGATGAGTTGGCCAGGTCTATTGGCGTTGACACGCCCAAGACAAGCGCATCCTCCAATGGAAAATGGAATCTCAGGGAAAAATCATCCCCAATCGACGATAGCAAGACTGTTGTTGGAATGCTGGAGGCCGATGAGACCGTATCGGTCGGATCCTATCAAAGGACAAAACCCACATTTGTTGTCCGTTGCAGTGAGAATGTGACATCCGTATATTTTGTATATGACGTATTTCTTGGGTCGGACGAGACGGAAACGACGACCCGCGTCGACTCCGATAAAGCCGTGACGGAAATCTGGTCCATATCAACCGACCACAAAGCGGTGGGCATGTGGGAGGGCACCTCATCGATCCCGTTCCTCAAGCGACTGGCGGGGAAAAACCGACTGATCGTTCGATTGACCCCCTATTCCGAATCGCCGGTCACCGTGTCCTTTTCGCTGGATGGCCTGGCCAACGTCGCGACATCCGTGGCGAGAACCTGTGGGTGGAAGATGTAGTCCCGGACGAGTCATCCGCGGAAGATGCGATCCCGGCGTTTCAGTCCGGCCAGCGGCGATGCTGCCACATCCACTGGCCGGGAACCTCATTCACCCAGTCTCCCAACAGCGCATTCACCTGCGCCATGGCCGCCAGCGTATCGGCCTTCATGTCGCCTGTGCGGACAAATTCCAACGGCGATAGCACCATCACCCGAAACCGCGCCGCACCCGTCCGGACCACCCGGATGGGCACGGCGGGCGCGTCATAGCGCAGGGCCAGATCGGCCAGCACCGTGCCCGTCCGCGCCTCGCGCCCCAGGAAGGGCACCAGCGGCCCCTCGTTCAGCTTCTGGTCGACCAGCAGCCCGACATGGCCGCCGGCGCGGATCGCCGCCATCAGGCCGCGCGCCGCCTCCCGCCCCTTGGGCACCATCGTGCCGCCCAGGGGCGCCCGCGCCACCGCCAGCATCCGGGCGACATGCGGGTTGTTGGGCTTGCGGAACACATAGGTCAGGTCCAGGCCCATGCGGGCCGACACCATGGCGCACAGTTCCCAATTGGCGAAATGGCCGGTGAAGACGATGCCGGGGCGGCCATCCGTGGCCAGGGCGCGCAGATGCTCCGCCCCCGACAGCTCCACATGCCGGTCGAAATCCGCCGCCATCCGGTCCAGATGCACATATTCGGCGAAAGTACGGCCCAGATTGTCCCAGGCCTGAGCGACGATCGCATCAACCCTTGCCGGCTCTACCCCCGGCATTGCGCGTTCGATATCCCGGCGCATGCGGCGGGAGCGCGACAGGTGCCGCCCCAGCCGGCGCAGCAGCCCACCCCCCAGGTCCGATGCCCGCTCCGGCGACATCAACCGCATGGCGCGGATGAACAGCCAGACGAACGCCGCCTGTAGACGATAGCCCAGCAGCCGGTCGAACCGCCGGCGCAGGCGCCCATGGTCAGCCATGGCGCACCCCCATCAGCCGGTCCAGCAACCGCTCCACGGCAGCCGGATCATCCCAGGAAAGGCGCACAGGCAGGGTCATCACCCGGTCCCGCCATATGGGCGTCAGGCGCATCGCATCCTTCTGTGTCGTCACCAGGATCGCCCTATCCCGCGCCGCCTGTTCCGCCAGGGCGGACAGCTCGGCCTCGCTGAACCGATGATGGTCGGCAAAGCAATGCTCTGCCACCACCCGCGCGCCGGCGCCGCGCAGGGTGGCGAAGAATTTGGCCGGGCGGCCGATGCCGGCGAAGGCCAGCACCTGTCGATCCTTCAGGCCGGTCACCGCCGCCTCGTCCGGCACCAGTCGCGCCGTCAGCACGGGGCAATTCCCCGCCACCGCCCGTGCGGCCGGCAGCCCCGGCCCGTCGCCGATGACCACCAGCGCATCGGCCCGCGCCAGACCGGCGGCCACCGGCTCGCGCAGCGGCCCGGCCGGCATGACGAAGCCATTGCCGAAACCGGCCCCGCCATCGACGATGATAAGAGACAGATCCTTGCGCAAAGCCGGGTTCTGGAACCCGTCATCCATGATGACGGCCCCCACACCCGCCGCCGCCATGGCCTGGGCCGCCGCCACACGGTCGCGCCCGACCCAGGCGGGGTGGAAGCCGGCAAGCAGCAGGGGTTCGTCCCCTACATCACCGGCATCATGGCGGATCGGATCAACCGGCAGCGGTCCCGCCAGCCGCCCGCCATGGCCACGCGACAGCGACGCGGCCGCCACGCCCCGCACCCGCAGGCGGGCAACAAGGTCGCGCACCACCGGCGTCTTGCCGGTACCGCCCGCCACCAGATTGCCCACGCACAGCACGGGTACCGGCACCGCCTGCGGCTTTCCCGCCCGCAGCGCCCCACCCAGCCGCCACAGCCAGGATAGCGGCAACAGCAGCAGTGCCAACAAGCCTGGCGGGGCATGCCAGAAGCCCGGCGCCCGCATCAGCCGACCCCCGCCCGCGCCAGCAGCGGCGCCAATGCTTCCATCACCCGGTCGATGGCCGTGGCGTTGCGCAGGGCCACGCCGCGCGCGGCATCGGC
Organism: Niveispirillum sp. KHB5.9; assembly: GCF_048066115.1. Lineage (NCBI taxonomy): Bacteria > Pseudomonadati > Pseudomonadota > Alphaproteobacteria > Rhodospirillales > Azospirillaceae > Niveispirillum > Niveispirillum sp. KHB5.9. Next base: position 166,922 of record NZ_JBLTYX010000004.1, read on the forward strand.
CTGCGCATTCCGCACCACCGGATCGGACAGCAGCCCCGCCACGGCCGGGGCGATGGCATCCGGGCCGTCCAGGGACAGCAGCCCGCCCGCCGCCCGCATTTCCGCCACCATTTCGGTAAAGTTGAACATGTGCGGTCCATGGATGACGGTGCTGTTCAGCAAGGCCGGCTCGATCGGGTTGTGCCCACCCACGGGCATGAAGGACCCGCCCATCACGGTGACGGGCGCCAGGCGGAAGACCAGCCCCATCTCCCCCAGCGTATCCATCAGATAGGCGCTGTCATCCGCCCCTGGCAGCGCGCCCCCGCTCCGCCGCGCGAATGACAGGCCCGATGTCGACAGCATCCCCGCTACTTCCCCACCCCGGTCGGGATGGCGGGGAACCAGCAGCAGCAGCGTATCGGGGCGGATTTCCAGCAGCGCCTGCTGGGCGGCAATGGCCATGGCCTCTTCGCCCGCATGGGTGCTGGCGAAGGTCCAGACGGGACGGGTGCCGATGACGGCGGTCAGTGCCGCCAGGGCCGCCTCATCCGCCGGCAGCGGACCGCCGGAATATTTCAGGTTGCCGATGGCCCGGCTGTCCGTGATGCCCAGCACCCGCAGCCGCTTCGCCTCCACCGCCGTCTGGGCCAAGGCCAGGTCGAACACCGACAGCAGGCGCCGCGCCGTGCCGGGCACACGGCGCCAGTTGGCGAAGCTTTTCTGCGACAGCCGCGCATTGACCAGGGCACAGGGAACGGCCCGGCGGCGGATGGCCGACAGCAGGTTGGGCCAGAATTCGGATTCCACCCACAGCACCAGATCCGGCCGCCAATGGGCCAGAAACCCGTCAACCGCACCGGGCAGGTCCACCGGCACATATTGATGGAAAGCACGCGGCGCCGGCAGCCGCCTTTCCATCAGGGCGGCCGACGTGACCGTACCCGTTGTCACCATCACCGACAGGTCGGGGGACGCCGCCAGCAGCCGATCGACCAGTGGCAGGACGGCCAACGATTCCCCCACCGATGCGGCATGCAGCCAGACCAGACGCCCGGTGGGACGCGGATGCCGCGGGCGGCCCAGCCGTTCATGACGACGGGCCAGGTCCTCCTTGCCGCGTGCCGCCCGCTTGTCCAGCAGATGGGAAACGGCGGGGCCGGCAAGGCGCGTCAGGCCGCGGTAAAGGCTTTCCAGCATGGGATGTTCAGGGTTCCGGGCATTGGCGGGCACCCTAGCACGCGCCAACCGCTGGCCGCCAGCCCACCCCGGCCCCACCCCAACAATGCCCAGTCCCTGCCCCAATCCGGCCCTGATCGATGTTCAATCTGACCATGGCGGGGTATAGCCCCCGGAACTGGATATTGGTGACGATCATGCGCAAATCCCTGCCGTTTGCGGCCGCCACGGCCGCCCTGCTGGCCCTGGCGCCCGTTGGCGAAGCGCTGGCCGATCGCGATGACGACCGTCATGGCCGTCACCATCAGAATGATGACCGGGGACGGGACCGGGACCGGGGCCGCGATCATGACCGCGACCGCGGCGAGCGCCACGACCAGGGCCGGGGTCCTGACCGCGACAGGCCCCGGCATGACCATTACCGCCCGGCACCGCCGCCGCATGAGGTGCATCACCATCATCACCGTCCGCCGCCGCCCCCGCCGCCGCGCGTGGTCCACCACCATTACCGTCCGGCCCCGCCGCCCGTCGTGCATTACCATGTCGTGCAGCCGCAGCACTGGCATGGGCATTACGGCAACCGCTGGCGCCGCCTGCCGGAATTCTATTCGATGAATGTCGGCATCGATCGTGGCCGCTGCGACCGCCGCGCCGTGAACAACAATGTCGGCACCCTGCTGGGGGCCGTGGCCGGCGGTCTGGCCGGGTCCACCATCGGCGACGGCCGCGGCCAGGTGGCCGCCACGCTGGGCGGCGTTCTGGTCGGGGCCGCGATCGGCAGCAGCCTGTCCAGCAGCTACAGCCATGCCGATTATGGCTGTGCCGTACAGACGTTCGAGCGCGCGCCGACCGGTCAGGCGGTGATGTGGGACGATCCGGACCGCGATGCCCGCTATACCCTGACGCCGACCCGCACCTATGAGGCATCGAGCGGCCGCTATTGCCGGGAATATACCAGCCAGGCGCAAATCGGCGGCCGGACGCAGTCCACCTACGGCACCGCCTGCCGCCAGCCGGATGGCAGTTGGGAGATTGTGGGGTGATAAATCGACTGCCCCCTTGACGCGGGCGTCCACACGCATGACCTTATAGGCAATTGCGGGCACCCAAGAGGTGGCCCGGTTCCCCCGATAGCGGCGCCCGGCCCAACGGCCCCCAATGGCCCTGGCGCCCCGGCAGTGGATGGAGATGGTTCCGATGCGTAACGCTTTCACCCGTCAGGCCCGCGCCACCGGTATCGCCGCCCTGTTGGTGGCTGTGCCGATCGCGACGCCGGTGCTGGCGGACGAAGCGGGCAAGGCAGTGAATACCTTCAAGCCCATCACCCGCGCCGTGACGCCGGGCGAACGCGCCGCCGCCCAGTCCTATGCCCGCCCCGGCACCGAAGCGGCCGCGGCCGCTGCCCTGGCCCTGTCGGGTGAAGGCAATGCCCGCATGCCGGACGGGTTCAGCCTGTCGGTCAGCGGCAACATGCCCTCCTTCAGCAGCGGCTATGGCGCCCGCCGGTCGAACCAGCTGCTGGGGGACGGCCAGATCGGCTATGATGCCGAGCCGTTCTATTCCAACAATCGCGGCTATTACACGCCCTACGGCTATTCCTACGGCACGCCGCGCCTGAACTATAACGAGAGCTTCCTGCGCCATAAGTATGGCGGCAACATCCTGGGCGCCCCGTCGGTGTCGGCACCGCTGGAATTCTGGGACGGGCGCCGGTGATGCCATGAAGGCAGGCGGTTTAGCGGTCCTCGCGCTGTTCCTGCTCACGGTACCGTCCGCGCTGACCGCCGAGCCGGCGACCAATACATTCAAACCCATGCCCGCCTATGACCCGCTGCCGGGTCAGGTCGTGTCGCTGGACGATGCTGACCTGAAGCTGCGGGCGGCCCTGCCCCCGCCCTGCACGGGACGCAGCCAGAAAGGGGCGAAGGCCGGCACCTGGATCGGTGCGGCCCTGGGCGTGATGGCCGGCATGGCCGTCAGCAATGATGATGACAGCAGCGTCACCACGGCCGCCAAGGGTCTGGCCGGCGCCGGCATCGGTTCCACCATCGGCTACCTTGCCGGCCGTGCCTATGACGGGCCCCGCGACTGCCCCGGCATGAAGAACGAACTGCCGCGCAGCTCCTTCTTCCCCGTCGCGGATGAGGTGACATGGGAGGAACGCCGGCGGGAACTGGCGGGCGGGCCGTAAGACGAGATCGTGATCTGGTCCGGTGGCGACTGCCACCGCGCTGTACGTGCGGCGTAGCCCAGCCCACGGATGTGGGCGCCGGCGACTGAGGCCCTGTATAAGACGTGGAAACAAACAGAATATTATCCTTCGTGACGGATTCACCTTGGCGAGTCGCTGTGCTAGATTCGGTCAAAGTGACCGGACCGGCCCCTTCGTGCCGGCCCCTGTGTTGTTGGAGTGGCCGCCATGGCGATGCGCGTTCGTGAGGATTATCGTGGCCTGACCGGACCGGAGAAGGCCTCCATCCTGATGCTGGCGTTGGGCGAAGAGATCGCGTCGAAGCTTTTCGCCCTGATGGGCGACGACGAGATCAAGGAACTGTCCCAGACCATGGCCAATCTGGGGTCGGTCAGCTCCAACCTGGTCGAACGCCTGTTCGTGGAATTCGCCGAACAGATCAGTTCCACCGGCTCGCTGGTCGGTTCGTTCGACAGCACCGAACGCCTGCTCACCAAGGTCCTGCCCAAGGACAAGGTCGACCAGATCATGGAGGAAATCCGTGGTCCCGCCGGCCGTACCATGTGGGACAAGCTGACCAACGTGAACGAACAGGTGCTGGCCAACTATCTGAAGAACGAATATCCGCAGACCGTCGCCGTGATCATGTCCAAGATCAAGGGCGACCATGCCGGCCGCGTGCTCCAACTGCTGCCCGAAAGCTTCGCCATGGAAGTCATCATGCGCATGCTGCGCATGGAGGCGGTGCAGAAGGAGGTCATCGACGATATCGAGCGCACACTGCGCACCGAATTCATGTCGAACCTAGCCCGTACCAACCGCCGCGACGCGCACGAGATGATGGCGGAGATTTTCAACAGCTTCGACCGCAACACCGAAAGCCGCTTCCTGGCGGCCCTGGAAGAGCGCAACCGCGACAGCGCCGAACGCATCCGCGCCCTGATGTTCACCTTCGAGGACCTGTCCAAGCTGGACCCCAGCGGCATCCAGACCCTGCTGCGCTCTGTGGACAAGCAGAAGCTGGCCACGGCCTTGAAGGGTGCGTCGGACACGCTGAAGGACCTGTTCTTCACCAACATGTCCGAACGTGCCGCCAAGATCATGCGCGAGGATATGGGCGCCATGGGCCCTGTCCGCCTGCGCGACGTCGATGAAAGCCAGATGTACATGGTGCAGCTGACCAAGGATATGGCGGCGCGCGGCGAAATCGTCATTGCCAGCGGCAAGGGCGAGGACGAACTGGTCTATTGATCCCGACCATCGACCCCGCATTGTCCCCGACCGACGCCGGTGCACCCGCGCGCGCGATGGTGCGCGCGTTGCTCGATGCCCCTCCCATCGATGCCCTCCAATTCCTGCCCGTCCTGGCGGAGGCCACGCGACTGACCCCTTCCGACGATATTGCCGGCACCCTGGCGCTGGCCGATATCCTGCTCATGGCGAAGCGCCACATCGCGGTGCTGGGATTGCTCAGCAGGCCGGCCCGTCAATGGACGGGGGTTGAACGGGTGCAGGCCGAACTGCTGCTGGCCCGGAGCTGGCAAGGCATTGGCAGCATCCAGACGGCCCGGCGAGCCTATGAAACAGCCTCCCGGCTGGCGCCCTCCCTGGATCTGGGGCCGGCACTGGCGGCCCTGGCGGAAGTCGAAGCGACAAGCGTGCAGAGCCTTTTCGACGTATTCGCCGACAGTTTCGATGAAAAACTGTTGGGAACACTCGGCTACGCCATCCCCGGCATGCTGGGCGGGCTTCTGGCCGAATTGGGGGTCGGCGATGGTTTGTCGATCCTGGACATGGGCTGCGGCACGGGCCTGTGCGCGCCTTCCCTGGCCCCCCGCGCCGCTCGGCTCGATGGCTGCGACCTGTCCCTGAACATGCTGGAGAAGGCGGCGCAACGCGGGGGATACAGCCATCTCTGGTGGGGCGACCTGCTGGATGTCCTGTCATCCTGGACCGCAGCCTGGGATCTGGCCGTGGCGACCGACGTGTTGCTCTATATTCCCGACATCGAGCCGCTTTTCGCCCGGATGGCGACCGCCTTGCGGCCCGGCGGGCACTTCATCTTCAGTGTGCTCACCCCTGCCGGCGACGTGGAGGTGGAACGGCGCGCCGATGGCCATCATCACCATTCGGACGCCTATATCAGCCGCCTGATCGGCCAAAGCGGACTATCCGTAAGCCACTGGCAGGAAATCACACCGCGGTACGAGAACAAGCAACCCCTGGAAGGGCGGCTGGTGGTCGCGCGACGGCCCTGAAACAGAAAGGCCGGCGGGTTTCCCCGCCGACCTCTACCGTAAAAAATGCCGCCCGGATCACGTATCCAGGAAGCTCCGCAGCTTGCGCGACCGCGACGGGTGCTTCAGCTTGCGCAGCGCCTTGGCCTCGATCTGACGGATACGCTCGCGCGTCACGCTGAACTGCTGACCCACCTCTTCCAGGGTGTGGTCGGTGTTCATGCCGATGCCGAAGCGCATGCGCAGCACGCGCTCCTCGCGGGCGGTCAGCGTAGCGAGTATACGCGTCGTAGTCTCGCGCAGGTTCGCCTGGATAGCGGCATCAAGGGGCAGAACGGCGTTCTTATCCTCGATGAAATCACCCAGATGCGAATCCTCCTCGTCGCCGATCGGCGTTTCCAGCGAGATCGGCTCCTTGGCGATCTTCAGGACCTTGCGGACCTTCTCCAGCGGCATCATCAGCCGCTCGGCCAGTTCCTCCGGCGTCGGCTCGCGCCCGATCTCGTGCAGCATCTGGCGCGAGGTACGCACCAGCTTGTTGATCGTCTCGATCATATGCACGGGGATACGGATGGTGCGGGCCTGGTCGGCGATCGAACGGGTGATCGCCTGCCGGATCCACCAGGTGGCATAGGTGGAGAACTTGTAACCGCGCCGATACTCGAACTTATCCACGGCCTTCATCAGGCCGATATTGCCCTCCTGGATCAGGTCCAGGAACTGCAGGCCGCGGTTCGTGTACTTCTTGGCGATGGAGATCACGAGGCGCAAGTTGGCCTCCACCATCTCCTTCTTGGCGCGGCTCGCCTCCTTCTCACCCTTCTGGACGGTGGAGACGATGCGGCGGAACTCACCGATGGGCAGGCGGGCCTGCGTGGACACGTCCGAAATGCTCTCGCGAACGCGGCCCACCTCGAACGACGAGCGTTCGGCGAACTTGGCCCAGGCCTTCGACAAGTTCTTGCAGCGGTCCAGCCACTTGGGATCCAGCTCCGAGCCGTAATAATGCTGGAGGAAATCCTCGCGCTTCACACGGCAATCGGTGGCCAGACGCAGCAGGCGGCCTTCGAAACCCAGCAGCTTGCGGTTCAGGGCATAGAGCTGCTCGACCAGCTGCTCGATACGGCCATTGTTCAGGCGCACGGAATTGACCAGCTCGGTCAGTTCGCCCTTCACCTTCTCGTACTTCTTGTCGGAACCCTTGGGCAGCTCCTGGCCGCTCTGCAGCAGGCCCAGGCGCTCTTCCTGCATCTTGTGCAGGCGCTCATAGGTTTCCTCGATCTTGCCGAAGGTCTCCAGCACCTTGGGCTTCAACTCGGCTTCCATGGCGGAAAGCGAGACATTGCCCTCCTCCTCGCCCTCGCCTTCGGCGGCGGGACCGCCTTCGCCCTCGGGACGCTCGACCTCCTCCTCCTCGCGCTCGGCGGCGGGACCGTCCAGTGCTTCGGGCGGCAGCTCGCCGGCTTCCGGATCGACACCATAGGAGGCGTCCAGATCGATGATGTCGCGCAGCAGCATCTTGCCGTCCTGCAGCGACTGGTGCCATTCGATGATGGCCTGGATGGTCAGCGGCGATTCGCAAATCGCGCCGATCATCATCTCGCGGCCGGCCTCGATGCGCTTGGCGATGGCGATTTCGCCCTCGCGGCTCAGCAGCTCCACCGACCCCATTTCGCGCAGATACATGCGCACGGGATCGTCGGTGCGGCCGATATCGTCATCGTCCAGGTTACCGGACTGACGGCCTTCGCCTTCACCCTCGCCGCTGCCGCCTTCTTCGGCCTCCTCGGCCTCGACGACATTGATGCCCATCTCGGACAGCAAGGCCATCGTGTCCTCGATCTGCTCGGAGGACGAGCTGTCGGGAGGCAAGGCCGCATTCAATTCGTCATAGGTGACGTATCCGCGCTCCTTACCGCGCGCGATCATCTTCTTGACGGCAATGGCCATGCCATCCATCAGAGGGCCATTGGCTTCCTCTTCCCGCTGCTCCGACACTTCTGCCGTCTGCGCCGCTTTCGTCGCCATTCGTTCGCTGCCCCCGTACCCTCAGGCTGCCACCGGTAAACGCAAATGGACGACTCGGGCAAGGGCCCGGTCATCCGACGAAACTCGTATTGGCTATAACTTTGGGGAGTGACCGCCAACTGTGTCCGCCACGACACAGTTTCTGTGGACAAATGCGTCACACGACGCCCGAAAGATCGACCGTCCGTCCGTCATCCATCCAACTCCGTCAGATTGTCGACATGGCCCCGGAGAATCAGCAGCTCCCTCTGCAGCGCGCGAAGTCTCGCCAGATCATCCTCACTGAATGTCTCGGCAAACCGTCTCTCGGCATCGCGCAGCTCGCGTTGAAGCAAACCATCCTCGGAACTAAGCCAAACCTCCTGCCAGCCACTCTTCGCGATTTCGAACGACGCTCCAGGTTGCGCAAATCTAGGCGCGTCCGCATTCAGCAGACTATCCAGCGTCTCGTAAAAACCGCGACCAGACAGGTGGCGCTTCAAACCCTCCGCGTCAAGTGTTGATTCGGCCGTGAGGCATGCGACAAGCGCTTGGCGTAGCGCCTCCATCTCGCCATCGGCGAAATCCGCCCCCGCCAAGGTCTCCCCGATATCCTGGAAAAGCTCGGGATGATGGATGACAGCCAGCAACAGGTAACGCTCACGCCGGCGCGGTTCGGTGCGCAGGGTGCCACTGCGGAAACGGCTGTCCCACAGGCGGCTGACCGGCACCTCGCCCGGCTGGAGGCGGCGTGGGCGCCCACCGGCATTGCCACCACCCGCGAAGCCACCAGCCCCGCCGCCTGCCCGAATGGCGGCCCGCAGCTTCTCGCGCAGGACGGAGCGATAACTGTACTGCACCGACTTGTCGGTGACTTTTTCCATCATCTGGTTGATGCCACCTTCGATACGCAGGCGGCCATCGGCGGTCTTCGGGTCTTCCCCCTGCCGCACCATCTCCCAGATGAAATCCTCCAGCGACAGGGCACGCTCCAGGATGGCGGCGAAGGCATCGGGCCCGCCCGATCGGATCAGGCTGTCGGGGTCCTCCTTGTCCGGCATGAAGGCGATGCGCACCGTGGCGTCGGGCACCAGGATGGGCAGCACCCGGTCCACGGCCCGCTGTGCCGCCCGCCGCCCGGCATTGTCGCCATCGAAACAGAGGATGGGGTTGCGCTGCCCTTCCGGCGCCAGTTTCCACAGCACCTGGATCTGCGTCTCCGTCATCGCGGTGCCCAGCGGCGCCACCGCGCCCTCGAACCCCGCCTGGACGCAGGAGATGACGTCCATATAGCCTTCGGTGACGATCAGCCGCTGGCCATCCGCCGCCGCCTGGCGGGCGCGTGACATGCCGTAGAGCAGGTTGCCCTTGTGGAACAGCGGGTTCTCGGCCGAATTGATATATTTCGGGCCATCGCCTTCCAGCACGCGACCGCCGAAGGCCACCACCTGACCGCGCCGGTCGGTGACGGGGAACATGACGCGGTTCCAGAAGAAATTGCGGATGGGCCGGTCGCCCTCCGCCCGCTTGAACAGGCCGACCTCCACCATGTCGGCCTCGTTATACCCGGCCTCCAGCAGCAGCATGCGTAACGGCCCGCCTTCCTGCGGGGCATAGCCCAGGCGGAAGCGGGCGATGGCGGCATCATCCAGCCCGCGCCGGCGCAGATAATCCAGCGCCGTGCGCCCGCCGGGATTGTAGAGTTCCTTCTCATAATATTTCGTAGCGCGCTCGACCAGATCATAGAGCGACTTCTGCCGCTCATACTGCTGGCGCTCCTGCGGCGTGGCCTGGGGCACCTGCATCCCGGCCTCGGCCGCCAGATGCTCCACCGCCTCCATGAAGGACAGGCTGTCATGGCGCATGACGAAGCCGATCTGGTCGCCATGGGCCCCGCAGCCGAAACAATGAAAGAAGTTCTTCTGGTCGTTGACGTAGAAGCTGGGCGTCTTCTCATTGTGGAAGGGGCACGGGGCCTTGAATTCCCGGCCGGCGCGTTGCAGGCGCATGCGCTTCATCACCACTTCCGACACGGAAAGGCGGGAACGCAACTCTTCCAGGAACTGCGGCGGCAGGGCCATCAGGGACGCAATCTTAAAGCTACGGGAGGCGGGATCGGCCGGGCAGCATAGCGCAGGCGGGACCGGCATTGCCATGCATGGCGCCACTTATCCCCAGGTGCTGCGTTTTCCACAGGCTGTGGAAAACAAGGCCGATTGGTTCGAATTTCATCGGTATGGAGATTGCTTGCCCCGGGTAACAAAACATCCCGCACGAAGGGCATGCGCCATGAATATCAGCTCCATGTTTTCCCCCTCCGCCATCATCTCGCGATTACAGGTGAAGTCGACCGCCACCGCCGGCACCCAAGCACCGGCGGCCAAAGCCGGCACCGCCCCGGCCGATCCCGCCGCCCAGCAGAAGGATGAAATGGCGGCGTTGAAGAAGGAGCGCGAGGCCTATGACGCGCAGCGAAACACCGAAATCCGTAAGCGCGAGAAGGAGTTCGAGCAGACCTATGGCCGCAAATACGGCCAGGATGGCGACCCGCCCCTGGCCTATCAGATCGCCTTGCCGGTGAATGAACGCGGCTATCAGCCCTTCGTCAACGCCGACCAGCAGAAGCAGATCGACGCCATCACCGACAAATACATCTACCGGGAAAATCTTGCCCCCATGTGGGAAGAATTGACCTCCATGGGGCTCAATCCCGACCAGCTGGTGAAGTCGGCAAAATACTTCATCTCCATGGATGGCCGCATGGCCACGCGGGAGGAGGCGACGAAGGGCATCGACATCAAGGTGTGATGTCAGCCCAGCAGCACGATCCCGTAGTCACCGATGATGCGAAAGCCCAGTGACAGGTAGGCGCGCCGCGCCGGCGCGTTCTGCTTGCCGGTGAACAGCACGCCCGTCGCCGCCCCGTCTTCCCGCGCCGCCAGCAAGGCACCGGCCACCGCGGCACGGGCGTAGCCACGACCCCGCGCGGCGACGGGCGTCCAGACCCCGCCGATCTGCACAATGTCCGGGATGCGGGCATTGTGGGTGGCCATGGAAAGCGGCGTCCCCGCCGCATCGGTCAGCAGGAACACGTCCCCCGCCAACACCCAGGCCGTGACATCGGCCCGGGCGCGGGCGCGCAGGTCGTCGCTATCCGCCTCTCCCAGCGTTTCCAAGCAATAGTCGCGGCGCCAGCCGGACAGCAGGTCCAGATGCGCCTCCCCCGCCCGGCGCCACAACAGCGCGCCATCAGCCAGGGCCGGTGGCACGTGCAGGTCGGCAAGCGGCAGATCGAACAAATCCTCCGCCCCATCCTTCAAGGTGGGGCGACCGGAGAATAACGCCTGGACGGCACGCATGGCCGCCAGCGGACCGAGAATGCCCTTCACCGGGCGATCACCGACTGCAATGTGATATCGGGCCAGTTCAACCGCCGCCACCGGTTCCGCCTGGATCAGCAGGTTGCCGTTCCAGGCATGGGCCACCACACCCTGAACGGCTCCCGCCCCATCGACCAGAGCGACGTAGCGGGCCTGGAACCGCTGGCCCTTATCGGTCAGCCCGACCCGGCGCAGGTTGGAACGCAGAAACAGCGATGTGGCCGGGTGCCGGGCGAGGTAGGCATCAAGACGCCCCTCATCCCCTGGCGCCAAGCGCTGGATGGCGGTCACCGGAATGCTCAGTTGGCCAGTTTCTGGCGCACCAGGGCGCTGGCCTTGGTGAAATCCATCTGGCCGGCGAAACGGCCGCGCAGCTCGGCCATCACCTTGCCCATGTCCTTCACCCCGGTGGCACCCAACTCCGCGATCAGGGCCGCGATGGCCTCGCGCGTCTCCGCCTCGTCCAGCTGCTTGGGCAGGAAGGCCTCGATGATCTCGATCTCCTCCCTTTCCTGCTGGGCCAGTTCGACGCGGCCACCCTGCTCGTACATGGTGATGCTTTCGCGGCGCTGCTTCACCATGGTCTGCAGCATGGCCAGCAGGGCGGCATCGTCGATACCGTCCTGGTTGCCCGTGCCGCGCGCCGCGATGTCACGGTCCTTCAATGCCGCCAGGATCAGCCGGACAGTGGCGACGGCGCGGCTGTTCTTGGCGCGCATCGCGTCCTTCAGGGCCTCATTCAGCGTCTGGCGCAACATTGGAATACCTCTAAGGGTGGGGTGAAACAGCCGGCAACATTAGCCAACATACCGGCCGTATGCCAGCGAATAGCAATCACGCCCGTCGCCATCTGGAAACGTCCACGCCGGAACGGACACCCAACGATGGCGCGTGGCAGGGCCGCGCCCACGTTGGTTGACCCGGGTCCCGTGAATGGCTAATTCAGCTTCAGAACCGTACCGGCCATGGCCGGCGCGCGGCATCGGCGCGAACAGGCTTCGCGACGCGACTGCGGGCAGGCCGCCCCGCCCCTTGGGCGGGAAGGACCGGGCCTTTTCAACGGCGCCCCGGCGTCGCTCCGCAGATCATAAAGGTGCCCCCGCAATGTCCGACACCCCGCCGATGGGTTCCCCCAGCCGCGCGCCCGCCCCCAAGGGGGCCACGGGCGTTCTCGTCCTTGCCGATGGTTCGGTCTTCTGGGGACGAGGCGTTGGCGCCGTGGGCCATAGCGTGGGCGAGGTCTGCTTCAACACCTCCATGTCGGGATATCAGGAAATCCTGACCGACCCGTCCTATGCGGGGCAGATCATCACCTTCACCTTCCCGCATATCGGGAACGTGGGGACGAACCCGGAAGATATCGAGACGACCACGCCGGTCGCCCGCGGCCTGATCATCAAGGCCGACATCACCGAGCCCGCCAACTGGCGCGCCACCCAGCATCTGGACGCCTGGCTGAAGAGCCATGGTCTGGTCGGCCTGTCGGGCATCGACACCCGCCGCCTGACCCGCCTGATCCGCGACAATGGCGCGCCCAACGGCGTCGTCGCCCATGCGCCGGACGGGGTGTTCGACATCGACGCCCTGATCAAACAGGCCCAGGAATGGCCCGGCCTGGAAGGCATGGACCTGGCCAAGGACGTCTCCACCAGCCAGACCTACAGCTGGGATGAGACGATCTGGAGCCTGAAGGAAGGCTATGGCCGGCAGACGGCACCCAAGCACCATGTCGTCGCCATGGATTTCGGCGCCAAGCGCAACATCCTGCGCTGCCTGGCGGCCTCGGGCTGCAAGGTCACCGTCGTTCCCGCCACCACCAGTGCGGAAGAGATCCTGGCACTGAACCCCGACGGCATCTTCCTGTCCAACGGCCCCGGCGACCCGGCGGCCACCGGTGCCTATGCCGTGCCGACCATCGCGCGGCTGGTGGACAGCGGCAAGGCCGTGTTCGGCATCTGCCTGGGCCACCAGATGCTGGCGCTCGCGCTGGGTGGACGCACCGTGAAGATGGACAAGGGCCATCGCGGCGCCAACCATCCGGTGAAGGATCTGGCGTCGGGCGTGGTGGAGATCACCAGCCAGAATCATGGCTTCGTCGTCCTGCGCGAAAGCCTGCCGGAAGAGGTGGAGGTCACCCACGTCTCCCTGTTCGACGGGTCCAACGAGGGCATCCGCCTGTCCGGCCGCCCCGTCTTCTCCGTGCAGTACCATCCGGAAGCCAGCCCCGGGCCGGAGGACAGCCATTACCTGTTCGAACGTTTCATCGACGCCATCGAAGGGCGTTACTGAGGTGACGGCCGATCTCGGCCTGATCCGCCTGGGCGATTGGGACCGCCCTTCCGGGATGCCGGAAGGGCTGGCGGGACTAGTGGCGGGCTGGCCCGTCATCAACCGTTCGCCGGCCGGTGAAGCGTTCCTGGATGAAAGCGGCCTGATCCGGGTCAGCGATATCTGGAACCTGCCCGGCGGCGCCTTCACCACCGACCGGCCCGTCGATATCCACGGCGGCTGGGCCGTGGCCCGATTGATCGACGATGTCTGGAAGATCATCGAGATTGCACCGGCGCATCCGCGTGATGCCGGCCGAGCGCTGCTGCGCGACCGGGCCGAACGGCTGCTGAATGGCCGGCGCTGGACCGGTGGTGATCTGGAGGCGTTGGACAGCCTGCTGAAGTCGGAGCCGGTGACGCAGGATGCCTGGCTTTCCGCCGATGTCGGCCGTGAGCGTGCGCTGAAATCTTTGTCCAAGCTGCGGCTGGCGACGCTGACCGAAGCCTCCCACCCTGCCCTGTCCGCCGCCGTTGCCTCCGCCCTGCCCGCCGGCCCCGTCCTGTGGATGGACGAGGATGCGCGGGAAGTGGCCGAACAGGTCATGGCCCATAGCCGCCGCCGCATGGAAGTGTCGGCCAAGCGCGTGGCCCGCGACGACAAGCAGCGCGGCGCCGACCTGAAGGACAGCATCGCGCAGGCGGTGAAGGCGGTGTTCCCCGGCATGCCCGAGGATGTGTCACTGTCCATCGCCGCCCGTCTGGCACCCGCCGCCATCAAGCTGGGTCGCCGCCCCGGCACCCAGGCCATCGTCGATTGCACCGCCGAGCTGCGCCTGGACCGCTGGCGCCAGGTGATCATCGGCGACCCACGTGTGGCAGCCAGGCTCAACGCCATGCAGGCCAAGGGCGATAATAACCGGGCGCGCAAGCGTTACCGTGACCAGCGGGCGCTTGAACAGGTGGCCGCGGAAATCGCCCGGTGGCGTGGGGACCTGGAACCGGTCACCTCCCGCTGGCTGGGGGACGAGGTGTAAGGGGCGCTCAGCGCCCCAGCACTTTACGCCCCGTCGCCGGATCATCGGTGATCAAGCCGTCCACGCCCCAGTCGATCAGCCGCTTCATGTCGGCCGCGTCGTTGACGGTCCAGGGCAGGACCTTCAGGCCCAATCCATGGGCCTCCTTCAGCAGTTCCCGCGTCAGGTTGGGGTGGTAGGGCGACCAGATCGCCCCGCCCGCCGCCTTGATCGCCGCCGGCAGGCTGCCGTCATGCTTCACCGGGTCGAATCCGGCCGACCAGGGGCTGGAGCCGGTTATCGACACGGTGCTTTCCTCCGGATCGATGATGGTCAGATAGGCGGTGCTGATCTCCGGCGCGATCTTCTGCACCACCTGCAGCGTACGGAAATCGAAGCTCTGGATCGTCACCCGCTTTTCCAGGCCAGCCGCCCGCACCTGCTTCACCAGCAGGGTCGCAAACGTTTCGGGACCGACACTATCGCCGGGCGCGGTCGGATCGATCTTCGTTTCGATATTGAAATGGATATTGCTGCCCTTGCGCTTTTTCACCAGATCGAACAGGGAGGCCAGGGTCGGCACCGTCGTACCGTCGATGGGCATCTGGTTGGCGAAACGTTTGGCATAGGCACTGCCGGGCCGGATTCGGCCAACATCGAAGGCCTGCGTCTCCGCAAGGGTCAGGCTGTGCCAGGTCGGTTGCACACCCTCCACCCATTTGCCGTCGCGCCGGGCCAGGTTGGTATCGACATGGCGGTCATGGGCGATGATCAGCTGCCCGTCCCTGGTCACGCCGACATCCAGTTCCAGCGTATCGACGCCCAGATCCAGGGCCCGCTCGAACGCCGGCAGGGTGTTTTCCGGCCACAAGGCACGGCCACCGCGATGGGCCTGCAGGTCGAAGGCGAGGACGGGGCTGGTGGCGAGCATCAGGGCGGTCATCATCAGGGCAGAAAGGCGCATGTCGGTATCCGTTGCTTCGGTCTGCTACCGACCATAGGGTGCCGCGGTTACGGTTTCATGTCGGGCACCAACGACATGCCGTGGCGTTCGCGCGCCATCAGGCAGGCCTCGTCCCCCGCCACGCAGTCATGGCAGACGATGGGACGGTCGGCATAGATGGTACAGGCCACATGCTCCCCCACCGTGCCCGACAGGGCCGCGCATCGCTCGCCGGTCCAGCGCATGCCCGACCCATCCTCGGCCACCATCGCTTCCGGGATGCGGGCGATGTCGGCATCCTCTTCCAGGGAGAATCGCGGCCAGTCGGCGGCATAGGCGCAACAGGCCCCGCATTCCTGGCAGGCGAAGGGAGGGGGATCGTCGGGCTGGTCCAAGCAACGGCCTGTGGTGAAAGTCGACAATGCTGGTTTGTCGCCGACCGCGCGCCGCTTGGCAAGGGTGGCGCCTCTGCTATAAAGCGGCCAGGAGGAGCCATGCTGGAAATCTATGTCGATGCCGACGCCTGCCCCGTGAAGGAGGAGACGTTCCGCGTTTCCGAACGCTATGGCATGCCGGTGCATCTGGTGGCCAACGGCCCGTTGCGCGTGCCGTCCGGTGGGCTGGTGCGGCTGGTGGTCGTGTCCGACGGATTCGATGCCGCCGACAATTGGATCGCGGAGAATTGCGGGCCACAGGACATCGTGGTGACCGCCGATATCCAGTTGGCCAAGCGCTGCCTGGACAAGGGGTCGAAGGTGCTGGGCAATAATGGCCGCCCCTTCACCCCGGCCAATATCGGCTCGGCGCTGGCTTCGCGCGCCCTGATGCAGGATCTGCGCGACATGGGCGTCGTCCAGGGCGGTAACGCGCCCATGTCCAAGTCGGACAAGAGCCGGTTCCTGCAAGAGCTGGACAAGATGGTGAATGAGGTCAAGCGGGGACGATAGGAGGAGGGTATAGGTCAGGTCGAGGGCATCGCCCGAGCCCTGACAAGCGGCAGCGCCATAGAGTGTCAGGGCTCGCCTGCGGCTCGACCTGACCTACATGATGCACGTCACAGATACCGTGCCCGCAGATGCGCCTTGAATATACCGGCATCCAGCGGCTTGCCCGTGGCGCGGATCAGCATGTCGCGGGCCGAAAGATACCGGCCCCAGCGATGCACATTCTCACCCAGCCACGCCACGAGATCGCGGAAATCACCATTCCCGATCCGGTCGTCCAGATCGGGGATGGCCGCCTGCGCCGCCTGGAACAGCTGGGCCGCCATCATGGCACCCAGCGTGTAGGTGGGGAAATAGCCCCAGGCGCCGCAAGGCCAATGGATATCCTGCAAACAGCCCTGGGCTAGGTCCGGCGGGGTGATGCCCAGCAGGTCGCGCATCCCCTGGTTCCAGGCCTCGGGCAGGTCGACCAGATCCATCCGCCCTTCGATCATCGCCTGTTCCAGGCGCCAGCGCAGGATGACATGGGCGGGATATGTGACCTCATCCGCATCGACGCGGATGAGGGTGCGGTCCACACGGCGGAAACGGCGGCGCAGGTTCTCCGCCGACCAGGCATCCCCTTCCCGCCCGAACGCCTCGGCCAGTTGCGGGGCCAGCCATTCCAGGAAGCGCGGGTGACGGCCCACCTGCATATCGAAGGTCAGGCTCTGGCTTTCATGCACGCCCAGGCCGCGCGCCTGCCCGATGGGCTGTGACATCCATTCCGCCGGGCGGCCCATCTCGTAAAGCGCGTGACCGGCCTCGTGCAGGCCGGATTTCAGTGCCTTGAAGAAATTATCGGGGTCCAGGCGGGTGGTGATGCGCACATCGCCCGTCGCCCCGCCGCAGAAGGCGTGCAGCGACTGGTCCACCCGACCCTGAAAGCCCAGAATGCCGGCGAGCCTCTGCACCAATGCGCGCTGTGCATCCACCGGAAACGGTCCCTCGAACGGTTCCGCCCGGGGTTCACGCGCCTGCGCCACCTCCACCTCCGCCAGGAAATCCGGCAGGAAGGCGGCGTAATCGTCGAAGACTGGGCCGTATTCGGCCACGCGGCTGCCGGGCTCGTACAGTTCATGCAGCGCATCGTAGAGGCCGCAATCCAGCACGGCGGCGTTGGCGGCCGCGATCTCCCGCTGATGGTCCAGCACCTGGCGCAGGTGCGGCAGCAGCAGGGCGAAATCGTTTTCCGCCTTGGCCGTGCGCCAGATCACCTCGCACCGCGCCGCATCTCTGGCATTGGCCTCCACCAGATCGGGGGGTACAGCGGTGGCCAGCAGATGCTCCCGCCGCATCTCCGCCAGATTGGCGCGCTGCCAGTCATCCAGGTTGTGCGCATCCTGTTCCGCCGCATCCAGCCAGTCGGCGATGGCGGGGTCCAGCAGGGCGGCATGGATGGCACCCTCCAGGGCTGCCACCTGATCGGCACGGGCGGGCGATGCCGCGGCCGGCATCATCGTGCGGCTGTCCCAGTTCAGGATGCCGAGCGCGCCCTGCAGGCCCGCGCGGCGGGCGAACTGCTTCTCAAGGGTGGCATAGGCGGTCCGGGTCATGGTGTTTCCTGGCGGCGGAAGCTGGCGGCGATGAAGACGCCAACCAGGGTCAAGGCAAGCCCGTACCAGGTCAGCGCATAGGAGAGATGGTCGTTCTTCAGGGCGACGATGGTCCGCCCACCGATGGGCAGCCCGCCGGGATTGGGCGTGGCATCGACCTGCAGCACCAGCGGGCCCAGGCGATCCACGCCTGCAATGGCGGCCAGGGCCGGCATGTCCAGCCAGAAGAAGGTGCGGGTGGCCGGATCATTGTCCGGCTGCATGAAGGCCCGGTCCTGCGGCACGCGGGCGATGGCCGTGATGGTGACGGATCCGTCCAACTGCCCCTCGGCGCGGCCGGCGGGGTCGCGCCGGTCCAGCGGCACCCAGCCGCGATCGATCAGAACCATTCCCGCCCCATCATCACGGACCAGCGGGGTCAGCACATGCACGCCCTGCTGCTGCCGCCCATCCGGACCGGCATAGAGGCGCGGACCGATATAGGTTTCGCGCTCATGCAGGAAGCGCCCCGTGACACGGACGCGGCGATATTCCCAATCGGCGGGATGGTCGATGGCGGCGGGCAGGTCCACCGGATCGGCCGCCAGCCCGGCATCGATCCGTGCGATCAGGTCATTCTTCCAGGCCAGCCGATCCATCTGCCAGGTCCCCAGACCCACCAGGATCAGCAACGCCACCAGGGCGGCGATGGAGGGCAGAAGATGCGGCCGGAAGATACGTCGTGCGGCGGCGGACATGGCCGGATCAGCCTTCCTCGCCATCGAACTGGTCGCGGCGATAACGGTACTGGGCGGCGATGGTCAGGGCCTTGGCCGGTCGCATCAGGCCCAGCGTGGCACCAATGATGATCGGCGCCCAGAGCAGCAGCAGGACCCAGAGCGGCCAATCGACCTTCAGCGCGAAGATCAGCGCGGCCGGAACCAGCGTGAAGCCCAGAATGAAGATTAGAAAAACAGCCGGGCCGTCCCCGCTGTCGGCGGCGGCCAGATCCAGGCCACATACCGAACAGCGATCGACGACCCGCATGAAGCCCTTGAACAGGGCACCCTGGCCACAGCGTGGGCAGCGGCACCGCAAGCCCACGCTGAGCAGGGAGGATGGCGTTTCCGTCACCGGGGCGAACCCGTTGCGGATCAGTGGGCGGCAACCCACTTGCCGCCGGCACCCCACCAGTAGATGGAGATGAACAGGAACAGCCAGACCACGTCCACGAAGTGCCAGTACCAAGCCGCCGCCTCGAAGCCGAAATGGCTTTCGGCGGTGAAGTGGCCCTTCTTGGTGCGGAAATAGCAGACCGCCAGGAAGATGGTCCCCACCAGCACATGGAAACCGTGGAAGCCGGTCGCCATGAAGAAGGCCGAGGAATAGACGTTGGCGCCAAAGCCGAAGGCGGCATGGCTGTACTCATAGGCCTGGAAGCCGGAGAACAGGATGCCCAGCAGCACGGTGATGCCCAGCGCGCGGGCGGCTTCCTTCATCTTGCCTTCGACCATCGCATGGTGCGCCCAGGTCACGGTCGTGCCGGACAGCAGCAGGATGATGGTCATCAGGAAGGGCAGGTCGAACGGGTTGAAGGGAACAGTGCCCTTCGGCGGCCAGACGCCGCCATTCGCCTCGACACGGGCCACCTGGATAGCCTCGTTATAGAAGATCGAGGCGTCGAAGAAGGCCCAGAAGAAGGCGGAGAAGAACATCACTTCCGAGGCGATGAACAGCGACATGCCATAGCGCAGGCCGATCTTCACGACGGGGCTATGGGCCTTCTCGACCACCGATTCCTTCACGATATCGCGCCACCAGCCGAACATGCAGCCCAGCACGGCGGTCAGGCCGGCGGCCAGCAGGTACCAGCCATGGCCATGGAACTGCATCACCAGACCGGTCGCCAGCAGACCGGCGGCGAACGCGCTCAGCAGCGGCCAGGGGCTCGGGTTGACCAGGTGGTAGGGCTGCGGAATGCCTTCCCCGGGATTGCCGCCAGCAATATGGGCGTTGACGTCAGCCATCTCTCTTTTCCCTCAAACCAAGGAACTTTGGATCATACGCGATTTGAACAGGAACCGGTCCTCAGGACCTGTCCCCCGGGGCGGCGGCAGCGGTCGGTTTATCGGCCGAACCGTGAGCGTTCCCTTGGTAATCCTTCCCGGCCGGCCCGTCCAGTTGTCCGTCTGCCGCACCCTTCCCCGGGGTGGACAAAGCGGCGCTCTGATCAGCGGCGCGGAAGAAGGTGTAGGACAGCGTGATCGTCTTCACGTCGGCCATTTCCGGATCGTCGGCCATGGCCGGATCGACATAGAAATTGACCGGCATCTCGATCGACTGTCCGGGTTCCAGCTTCTGCTCGGTGAAGCAGAAGCATTGAAGCTTGTTGAAATACTGCCCAGCCTTTTCCGGCGTGACATTGTAGGTGGCGGTACCAATCACCGTGCGGTTCTCCAGGTTGCGCGCGCGGTAGGCGATGGTCATCGCCTCCCCCACATGCACATCGACCGCATGCGTATCGGGCTTGAATTCCCAATTGATGGAATTGTTCACGTCGGCATTGAAGCGGACGGTGATGATGCGCTCCAGCGCCTTGTCCGGCGCCTTTTCGGCCACCATCGTGGCGCCGCCGAAACCGGTGGCGCGGCAGAACAGGTCATAGAGCGGCACCGACGCAAAGGACAGGCCGATCATACCGGCCACCACCGCACCCAGACCCAGGGCCATGCGGCGATTGCGGCGATGCGCATCGGGTACCTTGGGGGCACCGTTCATGGGGCTCATGGGAAGGTTCCCCCGCTCATCCGGACCATCGCCACGACATAGATGATGATGATGAAGGTCACCAGGGCCGCCAGGACGGCCAGATTCTTGCCCCGCTGCCGGCGATGGATCTCCGTGTCGGCGCCATGGCGGCGGACCGGGCCGTTGCTCTGCTGCTGGTTCATGATCTTCCTCCCGTTTCTCAGACCGCCAGATGTTCGCCGATCAGGATGGCGAACAGGGCGAACAGGTAGAGGATGGAGAAGGCGAACATGCGCTTGGCCGGCTTATGGTCCTCGGTCCGCAGGACCTGGATGGCGAAGCCCAGGAAGGCCAGACCCAGGGCGACGGACCCGACCAGGTAGGCCAGCCCGCCGATGCCCAGGAAATAGGGGCTGATCGCCAGCGGAAACAGGATCGCCGTATAGATCAGCATCTGCTTCTTGGTTTCATGCTCACCCGCGACGACGGGCAGCATGGGCACCCCGGCATGCTGGTAATCCAGCTTGCGGAAGATGGCCAGCGCCCAGAAATGCGGCGGCGTCCAGAAGAAGATCAGGGCGAACAGCACGATGGAGGCGACGGAGACCTCACCGGTCACCGCGGCCCAGCCGATCATCGGGGGAAAAGCCCCGGCCGCACCTCCGATGACGATGTTCTGCGGCGTCCGCCGCTTCAGCCACATCGTGTAGATGAAAATATAGAAGCCCGACGCCAGGGCCAGCAGGCCGGCGGCAACCCAGTTCAGCGCCAGACCCATCAGCGAAACCGACGCCACGGTCAAGATGATGCCGAAAGCCAGAGCCTCTTCCGCGGGCACACGGCCCTGCGGGATAGGGCGGTTGGCGGTGCGGTCCATCAGCGCGTCGATGTCGCGATCATACCACATGTTGATGGCACCGGCGGCACCCGAGGCCAGCGCGATGCACAGGACGGCGACCAGCGTCAGCACCGGATGCAGGTGGCCCGGGGCCACGACCATGCCGGCGAAACCGGAAAAGACAACCAGCGACATGACGCGCGGCTTCAGCAGCGCCACATAGTCGCTTACCGTGCCGCTCGACACCTGACTGTCCATGATCTCGGGGGCGATCACGCTGTCGGTCATGATGATGGTCTCTTCAACTCTCAACAAAAACGGAACCGGTACTTAGGAGAAAACCGCGCGGCGGTGTCCCGCCGCGCGGTTTTGCCAAGGGCAAGGTCCGATCGGACCGCTGCCTTACTTGATCTTCGGCAGGGTTTCGAACTGGTGGAACGGCGGCGGGGAGGACAGGGTCCATTCCAGCGTCGTGCCACCGGTCTGCCAATAGTCACCCTCGACCTTGCGACCGAACAGCTGCGTGTAGATGGCCATCACGCAGAAGAAGATCGTGGAACCGAAGGCCATATAGGCGCCGTAGGACGAAACCATGTTCCAGAAGTGCAGCGCGTCCGGATAGTCGGGCATGCGGCGGGCCATGCCGGCCAGACCCAGGAAGTGCTGCGGGAAGAACAGCATGTTCACGCCGATGAAGGTCGTCCAGAAGTGCAGGTGACCCGCCCAGCCCGGATGCTGACGGCCCGACATCTTGCCGACCCAGTAGTAATAACCGGCGAAGATCGCGAACACGGCACCCAGCGACAGCACATAATGGAAATGCGCCACGACATAGTAGGTGTCGTGCATGGCGATATCCATGCCGGCATTGGCCAGCACGACACCGGTCACGCCGCCGATGGTGAACAGGAAGATGAAGCCCAGCGCCCAGACCATCGGCACCTTGAACTCCATGGAGCCGCCCCACATGGTGGCGATCCAGGAGAAGATCTTCACGCCCGTCGGGACGGCGATGATCATGGTGGCGGCGGTGAAATAGGCGCGGGTATCGACCGACAGGCCGACCGTGAACATGTGGTGGGCCCACACGATGAAACCGACGACGCCGATGGCGACCATGGCATAGGCCATGCCCAGGTAACCGAACACCGGCTTCTTGCAGAAGGTCGAGATGATGTGGGAGATGATGCCGAAGGCCGGCAAGATCATGATGTACACTTCGGGGTGACCGAAGAACCAGAACAGGTGCTGGAACAGGATCGGGTCACCGCCGCCGGCCGGATTGAAGAAATCCGTGCCGAAATTACGGTCGGTCAGCAGCATGGTGATGGCGCCGCCCAGGACGGGCACGGCCAGCAGCAGCAGGAACGCGGTCACCAGCATGGCCCAGACGAACAGCGGCATCTTGTGCAGCGTCATGCCCGGGGCGCGCATGTTGAAGATGGTGGTGATGAAGTTCACCGCACCCAGGATCGACGAGGCGCCGGCCAGGTGCAGGGCGAAGATCGCCATGTCCACCGACGGTCCGTTATGCCCGTACTCGGAGGAGGAGAGCGGCGGATAGACCGTCCAGCCCGTACCGGCACCGGGGCCGACGAAGGCGGAGCCCAGCAGCAGCAGGAAGGCCGGAACGATCAGCCAGAAGCTGATATTGTTCAGGCGCGGGAAGGCCATGTCGGGCGCACCGACCATCAACGGCACGAACCAGTTGCCGAAGCCGCCGATGAGGGCGGGCATCACCACGAAGAACACCATGATCAGGCCATGGGCCGTGATGAACACGTTCCACTGCTGACCGGCATCGGCCGAGAAGGCGTGCATGTACTGGATGCCCGGATCCTGCAGCTCGAGGCGCATGATCACGGAGAACAGGCCACCGATCAGGCCGGCCAGCACCGAGAAGTAAAGATAAAGCGTGCCAATGTCCTTATGGTTCGTCGAGAAGAACCAGCGGGCAATAAAGCCCGGCTTGTGATCATGATGATCGTGGGCGTGCGCCCCGGTGACAGCACCCATGGTAGTACCCTCTCTTCCGAACCGTTACTGGGCGGTCGCTTCAGCGACCTGACGCGGCGCGGAGCCATTGCTGTTCAGGGCCTGCTTTTGCTGGCCCAGCCATTCCTGGAAGCGCTCCTTCGACACGGCCTCGACGGCGATGGGCATATAGCCATGGCCGGTGCCGCAGATCTCGGAACACTGTCCGTAATACACACCCTCGCGGGTCACGTTGAACCAGGTCTCGTTCAGGCGGCCGGGCATCGCATCCTTCTTCACGCCCAAGGCGGGAATGGCGAAGGCGTGGATGACGTCGGCGCCGGTGACCAGGACGCGGACATCAACGCCGACCGGCACGATGATGCGCTGATCGACTTCCAGCAGGCGCAGCTGGCCCGGCTGGATCTCTTCTTCCGGGATCATCCGCGACTCGAAGGTCAGCCCCTCATGGTCGGGATACTCGAAGCTCCAGTACCACTGGTGGCCGGTGATCTTGACCGTCAGCTCCGGATTCGGGGCCTTGTCCATATAGTACAGGACGCGGAAGGACGGGATGGCGATCAGCAGCAGGATGATCACGGGAATGCCCGTCCAGGCCACTTCCAGCCAGGTATGGTGCGTCGTGGTCGACGGCACCGGATTGGTCCGCTTGTTGAAGCGGATCATCACATAGAGCAGCAGCAGGGTGACGAACACGGCGATGGCGATGATCGTCCACAGCAGGATGTTGTGGAACTCAACCAGCCGCTCCATCACGGGCGATGCCGCCTCCTGAAAACCCAACTGCTTGGGGTGCGGCGCACCGACGGCCTTCGCCGCCTCCTGCGCCATGGCCGAGCCATCGACCATCGCGCTGACAAACAGGGCCGTCACAGCGGCGCCGATCTTGCTTACAGACATCCCTTACCACTCTCGTCGTTGCCGGGGGTTTTCCCCCCGCTTGAGCCAGCCGGACCGCCCGCCCATCCCCCTCACCACCCGCCAATGGCGGTGGGCAGGAAAGTCGCGGCGTGACGCAGACCCGGAACGGATCAAACCGTTTCGGCGGGACACTACACGCGCGTGGGGCTCACGAACAACATATGCGCCACCAGGACGGGGCGCACATATCGTCGCAGACCATACAGGCAAGCACCCCGGAACGGCAAGAACGTCCGCCATCCGCACCCCGCAAGGCCGGTGGGCATTGCGTCGCAGGCCATGCGCGGATTGATCTGGCGCATGGCGAGCCTCACGACCGCCCCTGGGCCTTGCCCCCGGCGGCGCGCATCGCCATTGTGATGGGCATGTCTTCCGTTTGCCATGAAAGCATAGCGCCATGTCGCTCCTGACCCAGACCGACGATATCTTCTTCAACCAGGCGGGATTGGACCTGGGCCGTACCCATGCCCTGGTGGGCGGCGCGCTGCGCGGGGCCGATGATGGCGAGCTGTTCCTCGAATATGCGCAGAGCGAGAGCTTCGCCTGGGACGATGGCAAGCTGCGCAGCGCGTCCTTCGACACCAGCCAGGGATTCGGCCTGCGCGCCGTGGCGGGCGAGGCATCGGGCTATGCCCATGCCTCGGTCCTGACCGAAGACGCCATCCGCCGCGCCGGCGACACGGTGCGCGCCGTCCATGCCGGGCATAGCGGCCTGATGGCCGAGGCACCCATCGGCACCAACCGCCTGCTCTATGCCAGCGACAATCCCCTGGTGCTGGTGCCGTTCGAGGCCAAGGTGAAACTGCTGGAGCAGATCGACGCCTATGCCCGTGCCAAGGACAGCCGCGTGCGTCAGGTCTCCGCGTCGCTGTCGGGCGAATGGCAGGCCGTGCAGATCATCCGCGCCGATGGCAGCCGCGTCGCCGATATCCGCCCGCTGGTCCGCCTCAACGTCTCCGTCGTCGTGGCCGAGGGCGACCGCATGGAATCGGGCACCTATGGCGCCGGTGGCCGCCGCACCTATCAGCAGTTCCTGGAACCGGAACTGTGGCAGGGCTTCGTGGATGAGGCGCTGCGCGGTGCCCTGGTCAATCTGGGCTCCATCGACGCACCGGCGGGCGAAATGCCCGTGGTGCTGGGGCCGGGCTGGTGCGGCATCCTGCTGCACGAAGCGATCGGGCATGGTCTGGAGGGCGACTTCAACCGCAAGCAGACCTCGGCATTCTCCGGCCTGCTAGGCCAGCGGGTGGCCGCACCCGGTGTCACCGTGGTCGATGACGGCTCCATCGAGGGGCGCCGCGGGTCGATCACCGTGGATGACGAAGGCACGCCCAGCCAATGCACGGTGCTGATCGAGGATGGCATCCTGAAGGGCTATATGCAGGATCGGATGAACGCCCGCCTGATGGGGGTGAAGCCGACCGGCAACGGCCGGCGCCAGGGTTATGCCCACATGCCCATGCCCCGCATGACCAACACCGTGATGCGCGCCGGCGACAAGGACCCGGCGGAGATCATCGCCTCGGTGAAACGCGGCATCTTCGCCGCCAATTTCTCCGGCGGGCAGGTCGATATCGTGTCCGGCAAGTTCGTCTTCTCCGCCAGCGAGGCCTATCTGATCGAGGATGGCAAGCTGGGCCCGGCCGTGAAGGGCGCCACCCTGATCGGCAACGGCCCGGACAGCCTGACCAAGGTCACCATGATCGGCAATGACAGCTCCATGGACCCCGGCATCGGCGTCTGCGGCAAGGCCGGCCAGGGCGTGCCGGTGGGCGTGGGCCAACCGACCCTGCGCATCGACGGGCTGACGGTGGGGGGAACCAAAGCGGCGTGAGGGCGATAGGCCATCCGCCTTGCCGGTGTTATGGTTTGGATGGATTAACGTGGAGGCCGGTGATGTTGGCAATCCAGTTGCCAGCGGATGTGGAAGAGAGGTTGACTGCCCTCGCCCGCGCCACTGGCCGTTCCGAAACCTTCTATGTCCATGAGGCGATCCTTCAGCATCTCGATGATCTGGAGGATCTTTATCTGGCCGAACAGCGTCTGGCCGCCAATCGCGTCGGGACATCCAAGCGCCATACACTGGATGATGTGGAGCGCGATCTTGGCTTGGCGGATTGAGTTCGATGACGCAGCCAAGAAGGATCTATCCAAACTCGACAAGGTTGCTGCCAAACGCGTCATAGCCTTCCTTCGGGAACGGTTATCTGTCGGCAGTGATCCTCGAACGCTCGGTGAAGCCTTGAAGGGGTCGAAGCTGGGTGATTTCTGGAAGTACCGCGTCGGTGATTATCGGATCATCGCGCATATCGAGGACAGTACAATCACTATCCTCGTCGTGAAGATCGGTCATCGTCGAGAGGTTTATCGATAGACAAAAAAAGCCCGCCGTTACCGGCGGGCTTTTTCATTCACTCAAACCGTTCAGCCGCTTAGTGCAGCTTGGCCGGCAGTTCCTGGATGGCGGCATCGACCAGGGCACTGTTGCGCGCCTCATCGACATTTTCCACCAGCAGCTTTTCCGTGGCCTGAACGGCGATGTCCACGGCCAGATCGCGCACCTGCTGGAGCGCCTGGGCCTCGGCCTGGGCGATCTTGTCCTCGGCCTGCTGGACGCGGCGCTTCAGCGTCGCTTCCAGGTCGCTGGCAGCGTTCGCACGGATGCGGGCAGCTTCCTCGCGAGCCTGGGCCACGATGGCTTCGGCTTCCTTCAGGGCGTCGCGCTGCTTGCGCTGAAACTGCGCCAGGGCAGCCTGCGCGTCTTCGCGCAGCTTCTGGGCCTGCTCCAGCTCGCCAGCGATGCGACGGCTACGCTCATCCAGCCCACCCAGGATGGACTTGCCGGCCAGCTTCGCCACCACGACGATGAAGATGATGAACGCGACGGCATACCAGAAAGTGCTGTCGATATGCATCACGCACGCTCCTTCAGAACGCTATCCACCGCGGCGGCGGCGGCTTCCGGCGACAGCACGGCACCCGACAGGCGGGCGGCGGCGGCCTGGGCGGCTTCGGCGGCGACGCTGCTCAGGTTGGACAGCGCTTCCTGCTTGGCGGCCTGGATGCGGGCCTCGGCGTCGCGGGCCTTGACGGCCAGCTGAGCGCCCTGCTCCGTGTTGGCGCGCGCGGCATCGGCATCGGACGCGGCAACCGAGGCGGCCACTTCCTTCTGCGCGTTGGCGCGGGCTTCCGCCAGGGCCTTCTCATAGGCCTGCATGACGCCCTCG
The DNA here is from genome assembly GCF_048066115.1 of Niveispirillum sp. KHB5.9. Classification (NCBI taxonomy): domain Bacteria; kingdom Pseudomonadati; phylum Pseudomonadota; class Alphaproteobacteria; order Rhodospirillales; family Azospirillaceae; genus Niveispirillum; species Niveispirillum sp. KHB5.9. The sequence goes on from NZ_JBLTYX010000004.1 coordinate 194,368, forward strand.
GCTTCGGCCTTCAGGGCCGACGCCTTCTCCAGGTCGTTGGAGATCTTTTCCTGGCGGGCTTCCAGCACCTCGGCGACGCGCGGCAGCGCCACCTTGGACATCAGCCAGAACAGCAGACCGAACGTCACCGCCCACCAGAAGACCTGGGAAGCGAAGCTCGCCGGGTTGAGCTGCGGCAGGCCGGCCTTGGCATGCTCGCCCTCGGCGGCCAGCACGGGGCCCGCGAGGACGATGGCCGTGGTCAGCGCCGTCGCGGCGCCGGCGCACAGGCGCGAAAAGCGTTGGACAGGCATAGAAGCACCCATTCACTGCTGACCGGCCGAATATCGGACGGTCACGCCAAATTCCCGTCAGCGCCTTGGGAAAAGCTGGGAACGGACCATGAGGCCCATAGAGCGACCGCCGCTGTCGGATGATTCACCCGGCAGCGGCGGCGATCCCGGCGCTGAAGCCCCGGCGCCCGCAACGGGCACCGGATCAAGAAACCGTCCGGCTATTAGCCGAACAGGATCAGGAAGGCGATAACCAGGGCGAACAGGCCCGTCGCTTCGGTCAGCGCGAAGCCGATGAAGACGAAGGTCTTGTAGGAGTTCAGAGCGGCCGGGTTGCGCGAAGCAGCCTGGTACAGACCGGAGAACAGGTTACCCAGGCCGATGCCGACGCCCAGCAGGGCGAACATGGCGAGACCGGCACCGATGAACTTTGCGGCTTCAGCTTCCATTTTGAAGTTCCTCTAGGTTGGAAGTGTCTTGTGGAGAAGACGGGTTGGACAGCGGGGATGCTTAGTGCATCTCCAGCGCGTCACGCAGGTACACGCAGCTCAGCAGCGCGAAGATGTAGGCCTGGATGCCGGCGACCAGGAATTCCAGGCCGAACAGGGCGACATTCAGGAGAACCGGCAGCAGGCCCGCCGCGGCCAGACCACCACCAGCGGCGACCATCGACACCGTGAAGCCCGCGAAGACCTTCATCATGGTGTGGCCGGCCAGCATGTTGGCGAACAGACGGATGGACAGGCTCAGCGGACGCACGAAGTAGGAGATCATCTCGATCGGGACGATCAGCGGCGCCAGCCAGAGCGGCGTTCCGTGCGGCAGGAAGAAGTGGAAGAAGTGCAGGCCGTGCTTGGCGAAGGCCACGATGGTCACGGTCACGAACACGAACAGCGCCATCGCGAAGGTCACGATGATGTGGCTGGTGAAGGTGAAGGACCAGGGAACCAGACCCAGGACGTTGCCGAACAGCACGAAGATGAACAGGGAGAAGATGAAGGGGAAGAACTTGCGGGCCTGCGGGCCGGCATTGTCCCGAACCATCTCCGCCACGAACTCGTACAGCAGCTCGGCGATCGACTGCATGCGGCCCGGCACCAGGGCGCGGCCGCGCATGCCATAGACCAGCAGGAAGGTGGCGCCGACGACGGAGATCACCATCCACAGAGCGGAATTGGTGAAGGACAGATCAAGATTGCCAACCGGCAGGCTGACCAGGGTCTTGATCTCGAATTGCTCCAAAGGACCAGCCACGATGCCTTCACTCCCCACCGTCCCGACTTTGGGACTTGTCGAACCCCGCCGCATATCCCTGGCCGTTGGCCAGGCGATACACATTCATAAATCCGGCTATCGCGCCCAGGAAGACCAGGATGATCATTCCCCAGGGCTTGGTATCCAGCCACCAGTCGATGCCATAGCCGAGCGCGAGCCCGAACAGCACACCGGCAACCAGTTCCACACCCACACGCAGGCCAAGCGCCATATCGCGGTTCGACACGCCTCCGTCTGTCTGCCCTGGAATGGGTTCAGGCGGGTCCATGCCGGCGCTCCGGCGCGCCTCACGCAGGCGGGCATCCAGTTCTTCCAGCGACGGGGGCGTGCGTTCATCGGACATGAAGCGGGCTCCCTTCCGCCAGATTGCTTGGATACCGTGCGAAAGCGGCGGCACCATACGGGTAGGCCCTTACCCTGTCAAGGGTATGACACCCCCACCTAAGTAGCTGATAAATCACGATTTCCACGCCGCGCATAGGTCCGATGCCGCATCGCATCATGCCTTTTGCACGGGAAATGGGCGTTTTGCCCTCCGAATTGCCGGTAACGCCCCCGATTTCGTTACATGGAAGGCGATGTCAACGCCCCCTGGCGCGGTGGGCGGAGATCGCTTCGACCATCTGTTCGGGCGTGGTGTCCTTGGCGAAGACGGTGACGAAGGACCCGTCCGGCGCCATCAGATAGGAGAAGGTGGAATGGTCCATCAGATACTGCGTGGGGTCCGGTTCGCCTTGGGAACGGGCGTAATAGACGCGGTATTCCTTGGCCACGGCGGCGATCTGTTCCGCCGTTCCGGTCAGGCCGATGACCGACGGGTGGAACAGCTTCACATAGTCGGCCAGCACGGGTGCCGTGTCGCGCGCCGGATCGATGGTGATGAACAGCGGCTGCACGTCCCCACTTGATTCGCCCATCAGGTCCATGGCCTGGGCAATGGTCTGCAATTCCGTCGGGCAGATGTCCGGGCAGAAGGTATAGCCGAAGAACACCAGCCGGTATTTGCCCTGGAAATCCTGATCGGACACCACGCGGCCGTCATGGGCGGTCAGGGTGAAGGGCCCGCCGATGCTGGCCGGCGCCACGCTGGCCGCCACGCCGCCCGTCTGGCGCTGATCGTGGCGGATGGTCATCCAGGCGATGACGGCCGCCATGATCAAACCGACCAGGGAAGCCAGCGCCATGCGGATCAAACGTTCCCGATTCATCGGCCACCCCTGCGAATGCCATGACAAGATGCTATGTTTCTCCCATAGACGATGCGGCAACAAGTTCATAGGGGCGGATGATGGCAGTGCGGATGGTCCGGTTGGCGGCTCTGGGTTTCTCTTTACTGGCCACAGGCGGCACCTTTGCGACGGACAAACCGTCCTGCGAGGATGAAAGCTTCGGCTGGAGCCGGACGGAGCCGTCCCTAAACCTGCGCCATGTGCTGTGCGGGGAGGTGAAGAAGAACGGCGACGTCGTGGGCATGCATTCGCGCGCCATCATCGACACCGCGCCGGTGAAAGAGGTGGAGGCCCAGCCGGCGCAGGAAGACGGTCTCTACAACACCAAGGTGTTCTTCGAGAACGGCAAGACCAAGAATTCCACCTTCTATCCCGACAATTGCACGGTGGAGCAGATCACCAGTTCCATCCTTTATGCCGTGAAGAACAGCCATGCGCCGGGCAAGCCCTGGGGTAAGCTGGGCTGTTCGGCACCGGCCAAACCGGATGCGAAATATTGCACGGGCCCGCAGGGCCAGCGCTTCGTCATCCGCTTCGCGCCATTCGATGATGGCCGTATCAACACCGCCTTCCCGCAAATCGGCGAAAGCTGTCCGCAATGATCCACGATCCCGCCGAATGGCTGGCCGACTGGCTGCAAACCGACATGGGGGGCGACCGCGAGGGGATATCCGCCTTCATCACCGGCCTGACGGGCGGCGGGCGGCCGGACCGGCGCGTGGGCAACCTCTATGCCGCCAGCGTGACGGATGAGGGACTGGTGCTGGAGAACATCATGCAGGATGACTGGCCGCCGGTTGTGGTACCGGCGGCACAGGCGCTGGCGGCACTGACCGTGGGGCAAGTGTAAGGTTACTTAGCTTCCTTTGGCTCTTTCGGTTCCTTGGGCAAATCCTCCCCCGCCGGCTGTGGCAGGAAGAAAAGGTTGCGCAGGAAGCCCGGCGCCAGCACGGCCAGCGGGTTGACGCCGACCTGAAGATTGTCCGTCGGGCCCTTGATGGAATATGTGGCCGCGAACAGCCCCTGCCCTTCCCCGCCGACCAGCAGGTCGCCCAGCAGCGGGATGATGCCCAGCAGCTTGTTCACCGTAGTGAAGGGTACGATCGTGCCCTGCAGGGCCACGTCATCTCGCTTGATGTCGATATTGCCTTCCAGGGTCAGCCCGACCTGGGAGCCCGAGGTGCGCATGTCGCGGAGCGTGATGCCGTCCTTGTGCCAGAGCCAGTCACCCGAGAGGCGGGAAAAGGCGATGGGTTGGCCCGACATGAAATTGGCGAATCCGCGCGGTGACGCGGCGGACAGCAGACGGGCCAGCACCGGCGCGTCCTGCACCTGATAATCAGTCAGATCGGCCTTGCCCACCAGCGCCTGGCCGGGATCATCGGCCAGGGACCGGCCGGTCAGGGTCAACCGGCCGCCCCGGAACTGGCTCAGCACATCCAGCCCGCGCAGGGTGGCGCCGGCATCGTCGGTCTCCAAGGCCAGGGTCAGGATGCGGGCATCGGACGGGTCCGGCGCGTAATGCACGGTCAGCCGCCCCTTCTCCCCCACCACAGCGTCCAGTTCGGTGCGGTACCAGATACGCGTGTCGCGATCCATCCGGCCCTTGGCGTTGCGGATTTCCTTGCCGTCGTCGCCCATGATGGCGCGGCCCAGGTCGAAACTGATGGATAGCGGCGTCTTGGGAAGGGCTTCTTCCGCCGGATCGGGGGGGATGACCTTGCCGTCCGGGCCCTTGTTCTTGCCGCGGAAGGGGCGCACGTCGAAACTGGTACCCTTCACGTCGATGGCCAGCCCGCCCTTGCCGTCCGTGTCGCGCATATCGATGCGGGCATCGCTCTCCCCCAGCTTGAACTGCTCCAGCAGCAGATGCGACAGGCCGTAATCGGCCTCACGCAGTTCCATGGAACCAACGGCCGTCAATTCCTCCGTCGTCACCACGAAGGCGGGGATCAGGATGGGCTTGCCATCCTTGAAGCCGACGGTGATACGGCCCTGGCCGGGCTTGCCCTCCTCCTTGCGCCATTTCATCGCGTCGATGCGCAAGCTCGATGGCGTCAGATCGATATCGGCCTGGATGGTCTGGGTGCGGCCTTCCGGTTTGTGTTCGCTGGTATAGACCATGTCGATACCGGCCGGGCCGTTCAGCCAGTCCGGGAAATCCAGGCGGAACCGGCCGCGTTCCTCATCATTCACCCGGCCGCGCACCCGCACCTGGGTGCCGATCGGCGCCTCGGCTGGGAAATTCTCCACCCATTCCACCTGTGCCGGCACACCGTTCAGCTGTGCGGTGCCCGCCATATGCAGGTCGTGACCGGTGACCGCCAGTTCCAGCACGCCCTCGGTCGCGTCGATGTCGGAGACGATGTCGGGCACGGACACATCTGTCAGGCTGGCCTTGCCGTCCAGTTCCACCATGTCCATGGTCAGGGCGGCGACCAGCGGGAAAGCGAAATGCAGTTCCGCTTTCGCATGGCCTGCCGCCTTCTCCGGCACCAGATTGACCTTGGCGGCATAGCCCAGCGGCGGATGATCCAGCACGGTCAGGGCCGATGACAGCGGGCCTTCCAGGGCGACACGGATATCGATGCGGTGCTCGTTATCCGTATCCAGCCCCAGAATGCCGATCGTGCCCGGCCCCGCCTTCATGTCCAGCAGCAGGCCATCCTTGATCTGGATATCGAAGCTCTTGCCGTCGAAGGCGGCGGTGGCGGAGACATTCTTCACCGGCGGCAGCGGCGGGCGGTAATGGATGGTGAAACCCGACAGGGCGAAATCCCCCTGCATCTTCGCCACCTGGAAATTGTCCAGATCATCGACGGGGCCGGACCCTTCCAGCCGGAAGACCGTGCGATCGAAGGTGCCATCGGCCAGATTATGCACCATCCAGTCCCGCGTGTTGGTCTTCACCCCCTTGGGCCAGTAACGGTGCAAGTCCGCCATGGGCAGACCCGTCAGCTCCGTGGTCAGAGCCAGGTCGATGGTCTTGTCATGCTGGCGCGCACTGCCGCTGATCGTCAGTTCGGCGGGGCCGGCCATATCCAGGTTGAAGCGGGTCAGTTCCAGGTGGCGGCCGGCATCGTCCAGCGTGCCATGCAGTTCCACCCGCTCGAATTCCAGCGGTTCGGGCAGCTGATCGGGCAGCGCCAGGGTGCCCTTGCCGCCGCGCAGACCCAGGACCAGATTGACCGGCGTCAGGTCCGATTTCAGCTCCAGCATCACCGTGCCGGCCAAGGTCACGTCCAGCGCGCGCAGCGGATGCAGGACGGGCGCGATCTCTGCGAAATCGGCGGGCACGATATCCGCCATCCCGCTGCGCAGCGTGATGGCGCCATCCTCGGCCCGCCATGTGACCTCCGCCGCGATCTGGTTGATCTTGGCACCCATGTCGATATCGGCCGATGCCGTGCCGCGCACCCCGCGCACATCGCGGCGCAGGCGCAGGTCCAGGCGCGGTACCTGCCATTTCGTCTCCGTGGCCAGGTTGGCCACCACCAGCTTGCCGCGCGTGATGCGCAGGTCGCGCAGTGCACCCATTGTGGCTTCCGGATTGGGCGGCTGGCGCATCTGGGCGATCAGGTCGGACAGGATGCGGGCACCGGCTTCCGGATCGGAACTGTCATCGCCGATATCCAGGCGGAAACCGCCATCCACGGTGCGTTCGGCATAAAGGCTGGGTTCGACCAGATCGATGCGGGTGGGCGCCACCCGGCCGCGCAGCAGCGCCGGCACCGACAGGCCCAGCCGCATTTCCGGCACGGCGGCCAGCAGGGCGCCGCTGACGCCATGCGCCTCTACCCCTTTGACGCGGATATCGATGGGCGTGCCGAATCCGACCCAGGCCAGCTCCGTCGTCGCCACCTCCAGCGTGACCGGTCCCTCCTTGGAGAGTTCCTGCATCAGGTAAGGGGTGATGAAATCGACCGCGATCGGCCCCTGCTGCGTCAGCCGCCAGGCCAGGAAGCCGCCGCCCAGCAGGACCACCAGCAACAGGCCGGCGACCAGTTCAAGCAGGATAAGGGCGGTGCGGCGCAGCATCGATCTCGGTTCTCCGGCGGGTAATGCCGGGCGTTACGGGCGGCTTGACCTGTTGCTCAAGCGGTGGGCAGTCTGGCCCCCCGCCATCGCGGTCAGTTTGGGATAGCCCGGTAGACACCTCATGTTCAATCAAGAATCCCTTCCCCGCCTTGGTGATCCGCACCGCGCCGCCATCGGATTGGAACATTGGCATGATGCGGCGGGCCCCGCCTGTGATCCCGATCTGGCCGAATTCGCCCGTTCCTACGCCGCCGATCCCCAGGGAAAACGGGTGCTGGAGGCGGTGTTCGCCAACAGCCCCTATCTGGGGGCGGCCCTGGTCAGGGAAATGGGTTTCTTCCGGCGGCTGCTGGAAATCGGCTTCGACCAAGCCTTTGCGGAACTTCTCCAGGCACTGTGGCGCGATCATGGCGCGGAGGCCAACGCCGATAAGCTGATGAAAGGACTGCGCATCGCCAAGCGCCGCGCCGCCCTGCTGATCGGGCTGGCCGACATGGCCAATGACTGGCCGCTGGAAAAGGTGACGGGTGCGCTGTCGGATTTCGCCCAAGCATCGTTGCAGCTGGCCGTGCGCGTCGCACTGCGCCAAGCGGTGAATTCGGGCAAGCTGGTGGTGCCCGATCCGGAACAGCCGGAAAAGGACAGTGGCTATATCGTCCTGGCCATGGGCAAGTTCGGGGCGCGGGAACTGAATTACAGCTCCGACATCGACCTGATCGTGCTCTATGACGACGGCATCGTGCAGGTGCCGGACGGGGAGATGACCAAGCATTTCGTGCGTGTGACGCGCGAGATGGTGCGGATCATGGATGACCGCACGGCCGACGGATACGTGTTCCGCACCGACCTGCGCCTGCGCCCCGATCCCGGCGCCACGCCTGTGGCCGTCAGCCTGTCGGCGGCGGAGGCCTATTACAGCAGCCTGGGCCAGAACTGGGAACGCGCCGCCATGATCAAGGCCCGGCCCGTGGCAGGCGATCTGGAGGCGGGCAAGGGCTTCATGGACATCATCCGGCACTTCATCTGGCGCCGGAACCTGGATTTCGCCGCCATCCAGGACATCCATTCCATCAAGCGCCAGATCGGTACCCACAAGGGCCACCGGGAAAAGACCGTCAACGGCCACAATATCAAGATCGGCCGTGGCGGCATCCGCGAGATCGAATTCTTCGCCCAGACCCAGCAGCTGATCTTCGGCGGCCGCGACCGCACCCTGCGCACCTGCGGCACGGTAGAAACGCTCTATGCCCTGGTGGACGCCGACCGGGTGGAACGTCCTGTCGCCGACGACCTGTCCACGGCCTACCGGTTCCTGCGCACGGTGGAACACCGGGTACAGATGGTGGATGACCAGCAGACCCACCAACTGCCCAAGACCGATGAGGGCGTGGCGCAGATCGCCGCTTTCCTGGGCTTCCCCGATGCCGATGCTTTCCGCGAAAAGCTGATGGCCACCCTGACGGTGGTCGAGGATCATTACGACCATCTGTTCGCCGAAAGCCCGGCCTTGTCCGGCACCGGCAGCCTGGTGTTCACCGGGACGGAGGATGATCCGGACACGATGGTGACGCTGCGGGAGATGGGGTACGCCAACCCGTCCGCCGTGGCTGGCCAGATCCGCGCCTGGCACCATGGCCGCTATCGCGCCACGCGCAGCCAGCGGGCGCGCGAATTGCTGACCGAACTGGCCCCTACCCTGCTGGCCGCCTTCGGCCGCACGGCCCATCCCGATCAGGCCTTCCTGAAATTCGACGAGTTCCTGTCGCGTCTGCCGGCCGGCGTGCAGCTGTTCAGCCTGTTCTATTCCAACCCCAACCTGTTGGATCTGGTGGCGGAAGTGATGGGCACCGCCCCGCGTCTGGCCGAACAGCTGGCCCGCCAGCCACAGGCGCTGGACGCCGTGCTGCTGCCGGGCTTCTTCGGCGTACTTCCGGGACGGGACGAGCTGGAGGCCGGGTTCCACGCCCTGGTCGGCGGGGCGCAATATTTCGAGGAGATGCTGGATCTCACCCGCCGCTGGACCAACGAGCATCGGTTCCGTGCCGGCGTCCATATCCTGCGCCATGTCAGCGATGCCGACCGGCTGGGCGCCTTCCTGACCGACGTGGCGGAGGTGGGGCTGGAGGGTATCCAGAAGGCGGTGGAAGACGAGTTCGCACGTCGGCATGGCATCCTGCCCGGCGCCGGATTCGCCATCCTGGGCCTGGGCCGGCTGGGCGCACGGTCGCTGACCCTGCGTTCCGATCTGGACCTGATCACCGTCTATGAAATCCCCGAGGACGTTACGCAGTCCGACGGGGCCAAGCCGCTGTCCCCCAACGATTATTTCATCAAGCTGACCCAGCGTCTGGTCAATGCCATCACCGCCCACACGGCGGAGGGGCAATTGTACGAGGTGGACATGCGGTTGCGCCCGTCGGGCAATGCCGGGCCGCTGGCCGTCAGTTTCGAAGGGTTCGCCAAATATCAGCGCGACAGCGCCTGGACCTGGGAGCACATGGCCCTGACCCGCGCCCGCACGGTAACGGGGCCGGCGCATCTGCGCGACCGGCTGGCGGATGAGATCCGCGCCCTGCTGACCCGCCCACGCGACCCCGCCAAACTGCGCGACGACGTCGCCTCCATGCGCGCCCGCATCGATCAGCAGCACCGGACCGACGATATCTGGACGGTGAAATATGTGCGCGGCGGCATGGTCGACATCCAGTTCATCGCCCAGTACCTGACCCTGATGCACGCCCCCGAACGGCCGGAGATCATTGATCCCAACACCACCGGCGCCCTGGCCTGGCTGGGCGATTGCGGGTTCCTGGATGTGGATACGGCCAAGCTGCTGATCGACGCGCACAAGACCTGGCGCCGCGTACAGGGCTTCCTGCGCCTGACGGTGGAAGGATCGTTCGACGCCGCCAAGGCACCGGCCGGGCTGAAGGCCGGGCTGGCCCGCACCGCCCTGCCCGAATTGTCGGAAACCACACCGTTCGAGGCGGTGGAGGCGGCCTTGCGGGAGAAGGCGGCGGCGGTGAAGGCGGCGTTCGACCGGATCGTCGGGGCACCGCCGGCTTAAGGATTACGCGAGCAACTCCCGCGCCTTGGCGCTGTCGGCCACGATCTGGTCCTTCAGCGCCTGGAAGCTCTCGAACTTCATTTCCGGCCGGATGAAGTGGCAGAGCCGGATGCGCAGATGCTTGCCATAGAGGTCGCCATCGAAGTCGAACAGATGCGCCTCCATCCGCTCGCTTACCCCGCCCACGGTGGGACGGCGGCCGATATTGGCCACACCCTTGTGCCAGACGGTCTTCGTCCCCTCATCCACCCCGGCCAGCACGGCATAAACACCCAGGCGCGGACGCAGATAGGCGCCCAATTCGACATTGGCGGTGGGAAAGCCGATGGTACGGCCGCGCTTGTCGCCATGGTCGACCCTTCCCTCGATCTCCCAGTCATGGCCCAGGATCGATGCGGCTTCCCGCACCTCACCGGCCTGAAGATGCCGGCGCACGGCGGTGGAGGAATAGGCGATGGCGTCGGGGCCGGCCACGGGCCGCACCTCCGTCACCTGAAACCCATGCTGTTCGCCCGCCGCGCGCAGGAACGCCATGTCGCCCCCGCGCTTATGCCCGAAGACGAAATCATAGCCGGCCACGACATGCGCCACCTCCAGCCCCTCGACCAGCACCTGGCGCACGAATTCATCGGCCGTCAGGTGGGAGAAGGCTTCATCGAAGCGCAGTTCGAACAGCGCCTCCACGCCCAGCGCCTCCACCAGCCTGGCCTTGATGCGCCAGGGGGTCAGGCGGAAGGGAGCATCATCGGGACGGAAGAAACTGCGGGGATGCGGCTCGAACGTCAGAACCGCCGCCGGCACGCCAAGCGCACGGGCGGCATCCTTGGCCGCCTCGATCACGGCACGGTGGCCCTGGTGGACGCCGTCGAAATTGCCCAGCGCCACGGCGCAGCCACGGATGGCGGCCGGAAGGTCGGTGGTGTGGCGGAAGATCAGCATGGCGCCGGCAGATGGTTACGAACTCTCGCCATGTCTATAGTCGCAAGCGAGGATGGCGGTCCAGTCCCGCCATCCCCACCGATAATCAATGCAGCGGCGCCACCACGGCAGGCCGGGTCGTGACAGCCCCCCGGTCCAGCGCCCGGCTGGCCAGCGCCACGCCCAGACCGGCCAGGGTGACCAAGGCCGCCACCCAGGTCACAGCACCCAGGCCCGGACCATGATCGATGGTCAGCCCGCCGATCCACGCACCCAGCGCGTTGCCCAGGTTGAAGGCGGCGATGTTCAGGCTGCTGGCCAGTCCCTGGCCCGCCCCTTCCGCCTTTTCCAGCACCCGCATCTGCAACGGCGCCACGGTGGCGAAAGCCGCCACACCCATCAGCCCGACGAACAGCACGGCCATGACCTTGTCCTGGAACGCCCAGCCCATCAGCGCCTCCACCAGCGCCAGGGCCACAAGCGTGGCCAGCAAGGTCGGCATCAACCACTTGTCGGCCAACCGCCCGCCCAGCAGATTGCCTACGGCCAGCCCACCGCCGAACACCAGCAGGATGGCCGACACGGCGGCGTCGGAGAAACCGGTGACCTGCGTCAGCAGCGGCTGGATATAGGTGAAGACCGCAAACACCCCGCCGAAGCCCAGCACGGTCATCAGCAGCCCCAGCCAGACCTGCGGCTTGACCAGCACCGACAGCTCGTCACGCATCGACAGCGGTTGCGGCGCCGCCTTGTCGGCCGGCACGAACAGGGCCAGCACGATGGTGGCGGCCACACCGATCAAGGCCACCGCCCAGAAGGTGATGCGCCAACCATATTCCAGGCCCAGCCAGGCCCCGAACGGCACGCCCAGCAGCGTGGCCATGGTCAGGCCGGTGAACATGATGGCGATGGCCGAGGCCTTGCGGTCCGGCGCCACCAGGCCGGTGGCCACGATCGACCCGACACCGAAGAAGGTGCCATGGGCCAGCGAGGTGACGACCCGCGCCGCCATCAGGGTGGTATAGTCGGGTGCTATGGCACAGGCCATGTTGCCGATGGTGAAGATCACCATCAGCGCCACCAGCAGGGTCTTGCGCGGCAGCTTTCCCGTGGTCAGCGTCAAGAGCGGCGCGCCGGCGAACACGCCCAGCGCATAGCCGCTGATCAGCAGCCCGGCCATGGAGACCGAAACCCCAAGGTCGGCGGAGACCTGCAAAAGCAGGCCCATGATGACGAATTCCGTGGTGCCGATGCCGAAGGCACCAGCCGTCAGAGCGAACAATCCGATGGGCATGATCCGAATTCCCGGATGTGAGATATTACATGCCCGCCAAGATGGACGAGGCTTCATCCGTGAACTAGACTGCCGGTCGGCACATGATTTGTGAGTTCACGTCACATGTCGCGACTGGATATCAACCGCGCGGGGGAGATGGAGGTCTTCGCCCGCGTGGTGGAGAGCGGCAATTTCTCCGGCGCCGCCCGGGCCCTGGACATGACCCCGTCCGCCGTCAGCAAGCTGGTGGCCAGGATGGAGGCGCGGCTGGGTGCGCGCCTGCTGAACCGCACCACGCGGCAACTGCGCCTGACGCCGGAAGGCGACCTGTTCCATGAACGCTGCCGCCGCATCCTGGCTGACATGGACGAGGCGGAGCAGGCGGTGGCGGCCCGCGCCGTGCCGCGCGGACCGGTGCGCATCAACACCTTCGTGCCGTTCGGTGTGCACTACCTGCTGCCGCTGCTGCCCCGCCTGTCGGCGCTCTATCCGGAAATCCAGCTGGATATCACCCTGACCGACACGGTGGTGGACCTGTTGCAGGAACGCGCCGACATCGCCATCCGCGTCGGCCCGCTGAAGGGGGCGAACCTGATGGCGCGCAAGTTGGCGCAGAGCCGGGTGGTGGTCGTCGCCTCCCCCGACTATCTGGCCCGCCACGGCACGCCGCGCACGCCGTATGATCTGGCGCAGCACAACATGATGGCCTTCGGCTTCGTGCGCAGCGTCGGGCCCTGGCCCTTCCGCCTGCCTGACGGCACGTTGGTGGAGGTGCCGGTGCGCGGCAACACCATCCTCAGCGACGGGGAGAGCATGCGCCAGCTGGCCCTGGCCGGCCATGGGCTGGGCCGCCATGCCTGGTTCCATGTCGGTCCCGACATCCTGGCCGGGCGGCTGGTGGCACTGCTGGAGGATTACAATTCCGGGGAGACGGAGATCGTCCATGTCGTGTTCCAAGGCGGCCCGGTCATGCCGCCCCGCATCCGCGCCGTCATCGACTTCCTGGCCCGGGAGATCAAGCTGGCCTGAGGGTGGATCAGCCCGCCGCCTCGCTCCGCACCGGCCGGCTCGGCACCATCACCATGGCCTCCCCGTCGATCACCACCCGATCGCCCACGGTGCAGATGGTGGACAGCATGGCACGGTGCTTCTCCGGCACCAGACCCGTCACGGTCACCGTCGTCGTCACCGTCTCCCCGATCCGCACGGGCGAGCGGAAGCGCAGGTTCTGGGACATATAGATGCAGCCCGGCCCCGGCAGGCGCGTGCCCAGCACCGTGGTGATGAAACAGGCCGACAGCATGCCATGGGCGATACGTCCGCCGAACGGCGTGGCCTTGGCATAGTCCTCGTTCAGATGCATGGGGTTGGTGTCGCCGGAAATGCCGGCGAACATCACGATGTCCGTCTCGGTGATGGTGCGGGCATAAATGCCCTTCATGCCGACAAACAGATCCTCGAAATAGAAACCGGTCAGATCGGCCGGGTCCAGGCCGGAACGGCGCGCGACATTATCCATCGTAACAATGCTCCCAGGCTTGGCGTGCGGGCTTGCCGCCGCTTATGGTTGCCATAGATAGGCATGGGCCGGTGATCTGGTCAAACAGGCGGAAAGGATGAAGGGCATGGATGGGCCCATGGGTGGCGGGGTGACGGTACGGGGACATTGGGCGCATCATATGCTGGCCCTGCCCGACGGCACCCGGCTGCGCCTGTCGCGTTGGCAGCCCGTGGGCCCGGCCCCGCTTCCCGATGACGCACCCACCATGCTGGTTCTGCCCGGCCGTGCGGCACAGGTGGAACGTTATACCGAACTGGCGTCGGACCTGACGGAACGGGGCCTGCACGTTCTATCCATGGATTGGCGTGGCCAGGGCGGATCGTCGCGCCTGCTGCCCGACGCCATGGTGGGCCACGCCGTGCATTTCGATGCCTTCCTGGACGATCTGGCCGCCGCGCTGGACCATTGGCGGGACGGGGTGAAGGGCCCGTTCCTGGCGCTGGGCCATTCAATGGGCGGGCATATCCTGCTGCGTTTCCTGGCCGAAAGGCCGCATCCGTTCGCCGGTGCCATCACCTGCGCCCCCATGCTGGGCATCAACACCGCACCCCTGCCGGAATGGCTGGCGCGCGGTCTGGCGCGGCTGGCCGTACGCCTGGGCCACGCCAATGATTACGCCCTGCTGCAGGGCCCCCGTTGGGCCAGGCACCCCCCGCCCTTCAAGGGCAACCGCCTGACCTCCGACCCCGGCCGTTTCGCCGAATGCTATGCGGTGATGACGCGCGATCCGGGGGTGGCGCTGGGTGGGGCCAGCTGGGGCTGGCTGGACGGGGCCTTCACCTCCATCCGGCATTTCTTCGAACAGGACCGGCTGGAGGATGTGGATGTGCCGGTCCTGCTGATCTCCGCACGGGCCGACAGCATCGTGCGCGCCGACCGTCATGACGAGGCCGCCCGTCGCTTAGCAGATTGCACCCTGGTCCCTTTCGCCGAAGGCCGGCACGAATTGCTGATCGAAACGGACGCCATCCGCGACAAGGTACTAGCCGCCATCGACAGCTTCCTGGATTTGAAAATCGGCATCCACAATTTTTCAGCGAAATCTTAACGCTTGGGCGATAGGGTTTGACCGGGGATTTCGTTGTCAGGTCAAGGGCATGCCAGGGGCTGGGCGGTGCCGATCCGGCAACCTGGAAACAATGCTTCCGGTCATACCGATGGATGTTGTCACGTCGGTTGATGGGCCATAGTTTCCGGGAGCGGTAACATCTTGCGGTGGGGGCGAGGTTCATGGGGCGGCTGCGATCATTGGCGATCATTGGCGGGATGCTGCTGGCGCCGATGGCTGCCCATGCCGAGGAATGGTCCTTCACCACCCTGGAATGGCCGCCCTTTTCCGGCAGCCTGCCGCAGGGCGGGTCGATGACGGCGGTGCTGCGCGCCGCCTATGGCACCCAGCATCAGGATATCCGCATCACCATCCTGCCCTGGAAACGCGCCGTGACGGCAGCCATGCAGACCGATGGACCGCATGTCGGCTTCTTCACGGCCACGCGCAGTGAATGCGACGCGGCCGGCGGGGTCCTGTCGGAACAGCCGATCGGCCATTTCCGCTATGCCCTGGCACAGCGTCAGGAACTGCCCATCACCTGGTCCAAACCCGATGATCTGGCCGGCCTGCTGATCGGCGTCGTCGACGGCTATGATAATGGCCCGATCATCGAGGACCTGCGTCGTCAGGGCCGATTGCAGGTGGACAGCGCACCCAGCGACGCCGTGAACCTGCGCAAATTACAGGCGGGCCGCGTCGATGCCGCCGTCGTGGAACTGAGTCAGTTCGCCTACCTGCAACCCGGCCTGGGCCGCGCCCGCATCGCCCAGGGCCTGTCAGCCCTGACCCTGAATGAACGTCCCCTGGGCCCACCCCAGGCACTGCACGCCTGCTTCAACCGGAGCGACCGGGCCATGCTGGCCCGTGCCAGCCTGGAAAAGGGGCTGGGACGCATCGACAGCAACGGTCTGGCCGAGCGCTATATGGAGCATCTGGGGCTGGAAAGTGCCGTGTCGAACTGAGGCGGAAGGGGCCGGGCCGCGATGGCCCCGCCCCTTCAACAGCCCTTACAGAACCGTCAGCATGCTGGCCACCAGCGGATGGCGCACGATGTCGGCATCGGCCAGACGGACGACGGCGATGCCTTCCACCACCTCCAGCCGCCGCGCAATGTCGGCCAGGCCGGACATGCCCTGCAGCAGGTCCGACTGGTCCGGATCACCGGTCAGCACCATGGTGGAATGCCAGCCCAGGCGGGTCAGCAGCATCTTGATCTGGGCATAGGTGCAGTTCTGCGCCTCGTCAATCACCACGAAAGCGTTGTTCAGCGTGCGGCCGCGCATATACCCGACGGGCGCGATCTCGATCGAACCGTCGGCCATCATCGCCTTCAGCCGCTTGGAGCCCAGCCGGTCGGACAGCGCGTCATAGAGCGGGCGCAGGAACGGCGCCATCTTCTCATTCACGTCGCCGGGCAGGTACCCGATGCTTTCGCCTGCCTCGATCGCCGGGCGGGACAGGATGATGCGGTCCACCTCCCCCTTCTCCAGCGCGGTGACGGCGGATGAAATCGCCAGATAGGTCTTGCCGGTGCCCGCGGGGCCCAAAGCCAGGGTCAGGTTGTGCTCCTTGACCGCCTGCATCAACAGCGCCTGGCCGGCGCTCATCGGCTTGACGGTGCGGACATAGGATTGCTCCCGCCGCTCCTCGCCCCCGTTACCGCCCAACGGGTCCCAGCCCTGGGACTGGCGGGGGAAAAGCGGCTGAACCTTGTTGTCGCTGCTGCTGGACGCGGGCTTGGACTGGCGCTTGGCCATCAGGCATCTCCTCACTTGCGGCAATGGACGGAAGTCCGGTTGAAGCGGGAACGCGGCAGAGGTCCGGGCGGGCAACAAAAAACCGCACCCTCGGCTGAGTGGTGCGGTTTGGAATGGGCCCGTCGGACGGTCGGTGCTGCTGCGGGCGGTGCGCCCGCTGCGCGACAGGGTGCTGCAAGGCATGCTGCCGTTGCACTGCGGGACGATGCTGTCAGGCCATCTGCCATCGAACGATCCGATCCACCCCTGTAGGACCAACATTGGGAATCCTATCTCAAAAGATTCTGGCCGTCACCAGCTGTTGCGGTTGAAACGGAATATTCACACAATATCTCGCGACATACCCCTTTCGTATCTGGGATTCCCGAGTCGGCCTTCGCGCGTGCAGTAGGAATGATCACCGCTCCGATCGCCCGCGCCACCAGTGCTGCGCGCGGCACCCTAAGCTGTTCCGTCGCCACGATTTCCGGACCCGTCTTCGCGCCCATCCGGAATAGATATTGTGGAGCAACGGCGCATTGTCGCAAGATATGCGGCACGAAACGCTTGCGTCGGCGCGCGAAACGCGCTTGAACGGCGACATGATTCGGGTGGCGGGCCGATGTCGGCGCCGCATGTCGGGGACAGGTGGGGTCGAAGAAGGACATGAGCAGCCAGGTCGCCTTCAGGGACGCGCCATTCCAGTTGCGCGGCAGCACCTTCACGATGATGGTGCTGAAGGTCAGCGACCCCCATAATCCCAATTTCTTCCCCGTCCTGTCCGGCAAGATCGCGCAGGCGCCCAACTTCTTCCGCCATGCCGGCGTCGTGCTGGACCTGGACGATCTGCCCGCCGGCACGCCGTTCGACATGGACAGCTTCTGCAAGCTTCTGAAGAATCTGGGCCTGATGGCCGTGGGTCTTCTGGGCGGCACGAAGGAACAGCAGGACGCGGCCCTGGCGCGCGGCATGGCCCTGATCGCTACCCCACGCGGCAAGGTGGAAACCTTCGACCCGCTGGCCGGCACCGGCCGCAGCCCGGCGCAGGGTCTGGCCAATGTCCAGGCACAGCCGCAGGCACCGGCCGCACCGACCCCGGCACCCGTCGCCGTGGCCCCGCCGCCCGAACCCGCGCCGCAGCGCACCACCATGGTGATCGCGGAGAATGTGCGGTCCGGCCGGCAGATCTATGCCCCCGGCGGTGATCTTGTGGTGATCGGATCGGTCAGCCCCGGTGCGGAGTTGCTGGCCGACGGATCCATCCATATCTATGGCTCGCTGCGTGGCCGCGCGCTGGCCGGTGTCGGCGGCGATCAGTCGGCGCGCATCTTCTGCCAGAGCCTGGATGCCGAACTGGTGTCCATCGCCGGCCTTTACCGGGTATCGGAAGATATCGGCAAGGATATCCGCCGTCGTCAGGTCCAAATCTACCTGAATAACGGCTATCTGCACATCGACCCCCTCGCCACCACCGTGGCCTGAGGGACCTGCTGGCCACCGATGGGGCCGGCGGGCGGATTTGATCAACCTTTGACCTTGGGAGACGCCACTTGGCCAAGATCATTACGATGACCTCCGGCAAGGGCGGCGTGGGGAAGACCACATCAAGCGCCGCCTTCGGGACCGGCCTTGCCCTGCGCGGTTTCAAGACCTGCATCATCGATTTCGATGTGGGCCTGCGCAACCTTGACCTGATCATGGGATGCGAGCGCCGGGTGGTGTTCGACTTCATCAACGTGATCAATGGCGAGGCCCGGCTGAGCCAGGCGCTGATCAAGGACAAGCGGGTCGAGAACCTGTACATCCTGCCCACCAGCCAGACGCGCGACAAGGATTCGCTGACCCAGGAAGGTGTCGGCAAGATCCTGGAGGAGTTGAAGAAGGAATTCGACTACATCCTCTGCGACAGCCCGGCCGGTATCGAGAAGGGTGCCCTGATGGCACTCTACTGGGCCGACCATGCCATCATCGTCACAAACCCCGAGGTTTCCTCCGTCCGCGACAGCGACCGTATCCTGGGCGTGATCCAGGCCAAGTCGCGCCGCGCCGAACAGGGTCTGGAGCCGGTGAAGGAACATCTGCTGGTCACCCGCTACGATCCCGACCGGGTGGAGAAGGGTGAGATGCTGAAGGTGGATGATGTGCTGGAGATCCTGGCCATCCCGCTGCTGGGTATCATCCCGGAAAGCCCCGCCGTGCTGAAGGCGTCCAATGTTGGCATGCCCGTGGTGCTGGACGACAAGTCCAATGCCGGTCTGGCCTACAGCGACGCGGTCGGCCGCTTCCTGGGCGAAACCATCGAGCATCGCTTCATCAAGCCCGAGAAGAAGGGCTTCCTGGACCGCCTGCTGCGGAGGACCGCATGAGCCTGCTGGATCTTTTCCGCAAGTCGAAGCCGCCCACGGTCGCGGCCCAGGCCAAGGAACGCCTTCAGATCGTCCTGGCGCATGAACGGTCGGGTCGCGACAGCCCGGACTTCCTGCCCGCCTTGCAGCAGGAACTGCTGGCCGTCATCAAGAAGTACGTCAATATCGATGACGACAAGGTCGCGGTGAAGCTGGAACGCGAGAGCGGCTGTTCCATGCTGGAGGTGAATGTGGAGCTGCCCGTGCCTTCGCGGCGCAGCGGCGCCACCCCGGCCCCCACAGTGAACTGATGCATGCCACTTCCCGGTGACCGACATTGGTCACCGGGAAGCAGCCATGGGCAGCTAGAAGCCATCTTGCCTGCCGGCCCCAAAACCGGGCATGTTTCCAGTCGGTTGCCCGACAGGATATGGATGCGGGGGATTGGTGGGACGCACGATCACCCGGTTGCGGCTGTTGATCCTGGCGCTGGCACTGTTCCCGGCGGCATTGCCCGCTGGGGCGGCCGACCTTCTGGTTGCCGCCATTTCCGGCCAGGTCACCGCCAGTGATCCGCAGGAGGCGCGCACCGGCGCCGATTTCCAATATTACGAGCATCTGTTCGACACGCTGGTGACGCGTGACGGGTTCGATGTGGCGCCGCGCCTGGCGAAAAGCTGGTCCAACCAGGGCCACCGGGTCTGGAGCTTCCAGATCGACCCCACCGCCCGTTTCGCCGACGGCAGACCCGTCACCGGACATGATGTCGCCTACAGCCTGTGCCGGCACCAGACCATGGTCCGCCGCATGGGGCGGGAAACGCTGGGCCTGACCCGTGTCGTGGCCGAGCCGGGCGGGCGGGTGATCCTGACGCTGGAAAGTCCCTACCGGCTGCTGCCCGCCGCCTTGTCGCTGGTCTTCATCGTGGCGGCCCCCACCGATGCCGGCGACGGGCCGCTGGGTTGCGATCCGGCCCAGGTCCTGGCTGCGCATGCCGGCGCGCAGATGGGCAGCGGCCCTTATATTCCAGCCACCGAACCGGTCCCGCCGGAGCAGCGCACACTGGTCGCCTCCCCCAATTGCTGGCGCGATTGTCCGGTCTGGTCGCGCATCGTGCTGTGGTCGGCGCCCGACGCGCGCGACCGGCTGCGCCTGCTGGTGACGGGACAGGCCGACATCATGGAGGATGTGATCCCCGTCCACCTGCCCTATATCACCAAGATGAAGGGCGTGACGCTGGCAGAGCTGCCCACCGACCGCACCTTGCTGCTGACCTTCAACCTGCGCCCCACGCTGCCGGACGGGAAACCCAATCCCGTCGCCGATATCCGCGTGCGCCAGGCCATCTCCCTGGCCCTGGACCGGCATGTGCTGGTGGAACGCGGGCTGGAGGGGTTCGCCGGTCCCGCCTGGCAACTGGCCCAGCCCGGCATGGAAGGCTATCTGCCCGAACGGCCGCGCATCCTGCGGCCCGATCCGGACCGGGCCCGCACCCTTCTGGCCGATGCGGGCTATGGCGAGGGGTTGGACCTGCCGCTGCTGCTGCCGATGACCCGGATCACCGACCGGCCGCGCGTGGCCGATGCGCTGTCGGGCATGCTGGGCGCCATCGGCATCACCCTGTCGATCAACCCCATACCGGCCGTGGAATCCCGCGCCCGTGTGGCGGCCGGCGATTTCCAGGTGATGTTCGCGGGCCTGGGCCTGACGGCGGGATCAGCCATGGAGGGCTATACCGCAGTGGCCGGTGCCGCCGAAAAGGATAGCATCACCAATCCCAGCGGATACCGCAGCCCGGCACTGGACGAACTGCTGCATCAGGCACGTGGCGCCAATCCGCGCGACATCCCGTCCCTGACGGAGAGGGCGACCGCCATCCTGGACCGCGATCTGCCCATGATCCCCCTGATGCATATCCGCGATCTGGTGGCCCACCGGGCCGGCCTGTCACTGCATGCGCGCGACACGGCCCGCGCCTTCGGCCGCATCGCCAGCCCCGCAACAGCGGATGCCAGGGGCGTGCGCGGCGATGATTAGAGCGGCGGGAACCGGAAGCCGCTCCGGCGGCGACTGCCACCGCACCGCACGTGCGGCGTGAAGCCAAGCCGCGGATGCGGCGCCGGCGCTTGAGGAATATGAAATTAACCCTTGCGCACCGGAAATACATGGGCGGCGCCGGGGAAGGCACGTGACCGAACCTCGGCCGCGTAATCCGCCGCCGCCTTCGACACCGTCTCGCCCAGTTCGGCATAGCGCTTCACGAATTTGGGTGTGAAGCCGCCGAACAGACCCAGCATATCGTCCGACACCAGCACCTGCCCGTCGCAGGCGGCGCTGGCGCCGATGCCGATGGTGACCACGGGCACCTGTTCGGTGATCTGGCGGGCCAGCGGTTCCACCACGCCTTCCACCACGATGGAGAAGGCCCCGGCCTCGGCGATGGCCTTGGCGTCGCCCAGGATCTTGGCCTGTTCGGCGTCCGACCGGCCGCGGGCACGGTAACCACCCAGCGCGTTCACCGCCTGCGGCGTCAGGCCGACATGGCCCATGACGGGAATGCCGCGGCGGACCAGGAATTCAACCGTCTCGGCCATCTCCTCCCCACCTTCCAGCTTCACCGCCTGAGCACCGGTCTCCGTCAGGACGCGGGCGGCATTGCGGAAGGCCTGTGCGGGGCTTTCCTGATAGGTGGCCCAGGGCATGTCGACCACGACGCAGGCCTTGGACGACCCGCGCACCACGGCGGCGCCATGGTTGATCATCATGTCCAAGGTCACCGGCAGCGTGCTGTCCAGCCCGTAGAGCACCATGCCCAGGCTGTCGCCCACCAGCAGGCAGTCGCAATGTTCGTCCAGCAGGCGGGCCATGGAGACGCTGTAGGCGGTCAGCACCACGACAGGGTCCTGGCCCTTGCGGGCGGCGATGTCGGGCACGCTGGTGCGCTTCACCTGTGCGCTGGCGCTCATGGGCCTTCCTCCGGTCTGGTCATTATTGTGCGTTGCGAAATCCCGTACATCAGAACAGGGAGCGGGTAAAGCATGGGACGGATGGCCCCACCCCATTGCCGGGTCACCTGTCACCCTGTAGGGTCGCAACCCCGCCCCGCGCCGGCATCATCTTGCCGGCCAAGGTCACAGGTCCCCATCTCTCGGGGCGTTCGCATCATCCGCTTCCAAGGAAAAATCATGGCCACCCACCGCTCCAAGGTCCTGATCATCGGCGCCGGCCCGGCCGGCTATACCGCCGCCATCTATGCCGCCCGCGCCAGCCTGGAGCCGGTGCTGGTTCAGGGCATGCAGCCCGGCGGGCAGCTGACCATCACCAAGGACGTGGAGAATTATCCCGGATTCGCCGATCCGGTGGAAGGCCCGCACCTGATGGAAGAGATGCGCGCCCAGGCCGAACGGTACGGCACCAAGATGTTCTACGACATCATCACCGATGTCGATTTCACCCAGCGCCCCTTTGTGTGCAAGGCCGACAGCGGCGATGAATTCGTGGCCGACGCGGTGATCATCGCCACCGGTGCGCAGGCCCGCTGGCTTGGCATTCCGGGCGAGCAGCATTACCAGGGGGCCGGCGTCTCGGCCTGCGCCACCTGTGACGGCTTCTTCTTCCGCGGCAAGGAAGTTGCCGTCATCGGCGGCGGCAATACCGCGCTGGAAGAGGCACTGTATCTGACCCACCATGCCAGCAAGGTCACCCTGATCCATCGCCGCGACAGCTTCCGTGGTGAGCGCATCCTGCAGGAACGCGTCGCCGCCCATCCCAAGATCGAGGTGGTCTGGGACAGCGTGGTGGAGGAGATCCTGGGCCAGGGCGGCTCCAGCTTCACCGACCCCAAGCTGGTGACCGGTGTGCGCCTGCGCAATGTGAAGACCGACACCATCACCGACCGTCCCCTGGACGGCGTGTTCGTCGCCATCGGCCACGACCCCGCCACCTCCGTCTTCAAGGGCAAGGTGCGCATGGATGACGAGAATTACATCGTCACCGATCCGGACAGCACCCGCACCGACATCCCGGGCGTGTTCGCCGCCGGCGACGTCAAGGACAAGGTGTTCCGCCAGGCCGTCACCGCCGCCGGCATGGGCTGCATGGCCGCACTGGAAGTGGAGAAGTTCCTGGCCGGGCACTGATTTTTTCCCTCAGGCGTCGGGCGCCGCCATCCGGCGGCTGGGCTTACGCGACCATGGGGTAGCAGGCCGGCGGTCGCCGGCCTGGGGCCGTGCCCTGCGTGATTCGACAGTCGCGACCAAGGATTGCAGGGACGGGTTCTGGGGATGGCGGCGGATTCGCCCCCATCCCTACTCCAAGCCGACAGGTGCTTTACCTCTTTCGCAGGGGCTTGCGCTTCGCTCCTTCAGCGAACTGTTGCAAGAACAATACGATAGCTAGCGGTAAATCGACAAATCCGTGACAAGCCCTAGCTTTGGCGGCGGCCTCTGTATATCATCCATGCGTCGGGCGCATTCCCGTGTCCGACCAACAGACGGGGCGCCAGGGCGTCATCCGGCGTTCGGCAGTTGCGCCACTATCTAGGGACGGGTCCATGGACTGGGACAAGCTTCGCGTCTTTCACGCTGTGGCGGAGGCGGGCAGCTTCACGCATGCGGGGGAAACCCTGAACCTCAGCCAGTCGGCGGTCAGCCGGCAGATCAGCGCGCTGGAGGAAAGCCTCCATGTGCCGCTGTTCCATCGCCACGCGCGCGGGCTGATCCTGACGGAACAGGGCGAGCTGCTGTATCGCACCGCGCGGGAAGTGTTCGCCAAGCTCTCGATGACGGAGGCCATGCTCTCCGAATCGAAGGAGCATCCGAAGGGCCCGCTGAAGGTCACCACCACCATCGCGCTCGGCTCCACCTGGCTGACGCCGCGGGTGAAGGACTTCCTGTCGCTCTATCCGGATGTGCAGCTCACCCTGCTGCTGGACGATAACGAGCTGGACCTGTCGATGCGCGAGGCGGATATCGCCATCCGCCTGTCGGCCCCGCGCCAGCCCGACCTGATCCAGCGCCACCTGATGACGGTGCGCGTGCACCTGTACGCCCACAAGTCTTATCTGGAAAAGCGCGGCACCCCGCAATCGGTGGCCGAACTGGACCAGCACGACCTGATCGCCTACCCGAACGAGGCGCGGGCACCGGTCACCAACATCAACTGGGCCCTGCATGTCGGCGACCCGCCGGGTGGCGAACGCCACACCGCGCTGCGCGTCAACAGCCTGTACGCCATGTTCCGCGCCGTTCAGTCCGGCCTGGGCATCGCGTCGCTGCCCGATTATGTCGTCGACAACCAGCCCGACATCGTCCGCGTCCTGCCGGAAGTCAGCGGGCCGCGCATCGATGCCTATTTCGTGTACGCGGAGGAACTGCGCCATTCCAAGCGCATCGCCGTATTCCGCGATTTCCTCGTCAAGAAGGTCGCCGAGACCTTCCCATCGAGCCATGCTCAAAACGCATAACTCCGCTTTGGCTTCACCCCTGGTATAATCGGCCAAGATGCTTAAATCTTGGGCCATCGCTGCTGCGACGCAGCAGCGATGTTTCGCCCCGATTTACCCGGTCGGGGTTGGGTCCTTGACCCAGCGTCTCCCAGACGTGAAGCCTCCCTGTTCAACTCGGCCGGAAACCTTACGGTTTTCCGGCCGTTTTTTTATCTGCACTGTGCCTGGGCAGCGGCTGCCTCCAAATGAGGCATGCGCCCACGATCCGCGAATCACCTGCGACAGACTATCCAATTGCGCAATTCAACGTGGATGAAGCGCACGTTATGATGCTCCCCAGGTCCATCCAGGGCATCCGATCATGGCCGTCGACGGCATATCCAGAAACACCGGCAGCTACACGGCTCCCGCCCCACCGCCCCCCGAAGGGGCGCCGGGCCGCCGTTCGGCCGACCCGGCACCGGCCCCGCCACCGCCCCGGCCGGCTCCGGCGTCGCAATTGCCGGACCGCAACCTGCCGCCGGTGCAGCCTGTGCGGCTGGAACCTGTGCGGCCGGTCATTCTGGAACCGGTGCGCCCCACCCAGCATCGCGGCTATATCATCGACATCACGGCCTGATCCTGTCGGTCAGGTCGAGCCGAAGGCGAGCCCTGACGGAATGGCAAATAGCTTTGCTGTCAGGGCTGGGGCTTCGCCTTCGACCTGACCTACGCGCTCTGCTTCTGCTTGTCCGGATTATGGGCGCCCAGCGCCGGCGGATCGGACAGATCGCCCTCATGCGGCTTCACATCGACGATGCTGAAGCCATTCTCCTCCGAAAAGCGCAGCAGCACCTTGCGGCGGGCCCGCGGCATATCGGTGGCGAAGAAGAAGACGTAGCGCCCTTCGTCCCAAAGCCGGGTGATGTTGCTGGGTTCCAGCGGCGATGCCGCATCCGGCCGGCGGCGGACACAGATGATCCAGCCCGTCTCCGAAAGGCCGCGCCGCTCATCCATGACCAGGACCCGGCGATCCTCCGCCTCCAGCAACTCGATCGTCCGCTTCAGATGGTCGGTGCGATTGGCCAGTTCATCGGCCTCGTGGTCGTCCTGGCCGGCGGTCAGGCGCTGCCCCAGGCTTTCGCGCGCCAAGGCGCGGATCTTGTTGCTGAGCGCCTGCTGCCGCCGCCGCAACTCGATCATCGCCCGCTTGGCCTCCTTGATGGTGCGGTTGGCCTTCAGCACGGTGGGCTTCACCGACAGGAACACGATCATCAGGGCCAGTGCGATGGTGAAGCCGCTCATGCCGGCTCCATTTCCGGGTCGTCGGCGGTTTCCACGCCGTCCCCTTCCGAACTGTCCTTGGGTGCCGCCGCCCCTGTCAGCGGCTGGGCATAGACGGCTTTGAAACCCGACGCCTTGGGATAGACCCGTTCGAATTCCGCCTTCGCCTCTTCCGGCCCGCGCGCCCAGACATGGACGGGGCAGGGTTGCGCCCAGCTGCTGTCATAGAATGGGTGCTTCTCCCCGCGCTTCACCTGGTGTGCGACCGAGGTGTTGATGACCAGGAATTCGTAAGGCTTGTTGGGGAACTGCTCCGCCCCGATCATGCGCACGAAGCGATGAGGACTGTTCTCCAGTTCTCGGATGCGGCCCTTCAGCTGCTTCTCGTGGCGCTGGGCGCCAAACAGATGGGTGGCGGCCCCGGCGGCGGTGTTTTTGCGCGCCTCCACCCGATTGGTGAGGCCGGTGGCGATGCGGGCATAGCGCGCCAGCCGGTCGCGCATCGCCGTCTCCTGCCCCTGCACCCGGATCATCTTGGCACAGGCATAGGCGACCAGCGACACGATCACGTTGGCGGCAACCGCTGCCAGGAACGTGACGACCGCAAATCGGACCAGCTCTATGACCCCGTTCAGCACAAGAAGCCTCGGACTCTCTCCAATCGATTTATTGTAGAGAAAGTTTCAATTCCTTGAAAGAGGCAATAAACAGGAACGAATTCGTATAGGTACCATTGCCTGCCGACTTGCAATCGAATGCCTGGAACTCAATCGCTGGTGCCGACAAGGGGATCGACACCATAGGGGTAGGGTCCATCGCCGCCCATCATCCACCGCCACCCTTGCGGTTTACCCGCCGCTGTGGGTGAATGGGGCCCAGCCGAAGCGAGGAGCCGTCCCATGGAACAGCGCATCACCCTGGTCACCCTGCGCGTCGCCGACATCGCACGGGCGCGCGGCTTCTACGAGGATCTGGGATGGCAGCCGACGCCGGGAAGCCAGGCATCCGTGGCCTTCTTCCAGATGGGTGGCATCGGGCTGGCCCTGCTGGCCGCGGCGGATTTCGAAAATGAGATCGCGGGCGATGCCGGCAAGGTCGCCCATGGCCCCACCATGCTGGCCCATAATGTCCATGACCGGGCGGAGGTGGATCGGCTGGTCTCCTTCGCACTGACCCGCGGCGGCCGGCTGGTGCGTCCGCCCACCGAACAGGTCTGGGGCGGCTATAGCGGCATCTTCGCCGACCCCGATGGCCATTACTGGGAAATCGCCTTCAATCCCCACTGGCCGCTGGCCGCCGACGGCACGGTGACGGTCGCCTGATGGACATCCTGCTGAACGGCGCCACGCTGAAGGCCGATCCAGCCGGGGCCCTGTTCTGGCCCACGCGCGGCTGGCTGCTGGTCGCCGACCTGCATCTGGAGAAGGGATCGGCCTTCGCCCGGCATGGCCAGTTCCTGCCCCCCTACGACACCGCCGCCACCCTGGCACGGCTGGAGGCGCTGTGTGCCGCGTGGAAGCCGACCCGCGTCATCTGCCTGGGCGACAGTTTCCATGACCGGGATGCCGCCGGCCGCGTGTCGGATGCCGACGGGCGGCACATCGCGGCACTGACGGCCGCCCATGATTGGGTCTGGATCGCCGGCAACCATGATCCGGCCCCGCCGCCCGGCTGGGGTGGCACCGTGGTGCCGGATGAGCTGCGCGAGGGGCCGCTGGTCCTGCGGCATGAGGCGGCGACCAGCCCGACACAGGCCGCCGGCGAAATCTCCGGCCATTACCACCCCAAAGCCGCCACCGTGGTCCGGGGCAAATGGATCAGTGCCCGCTGCTTTGCCGGTGACGGGCGCCGCATGATCCTGCCGGCCTTCGGCGCCTATGCCGGCGGGCTGAACGTGCTGGACCCCGCCATATCCGGCCTGCTGCACCGGCCGTTCCAGGCCTGGATGCTGGGTACCGGCCGGCTGTTCCCCCTGCCCAGCACCCGCCTGTCGGCCGACGCCGCCACAAAGCGGGAAATCGCGGCGGCCAGACGGTAATGACCGACCAGAACCCGATCATCGTCTGGTTCCGCCAGGATCTGCGCTTGGCCGACAACCCGGCCCTGGCCCATGCCGCCGCCAGCGGCCAGCCGGTCCTGCCCGTCTATGTGCTGGACGACATCACCCAAGGTGCCTGGAGGATGGGGAGTGCCACGCGCTGGTGGCTGCATCACAGCCTGATGCATCTGTCGGCGGCGCTGGAGCGGCTGGGTTCCGCCTTGTTGCTGCTGCGCGGGCCGGGCGATGTGGTGATCGAGGATCTGGCCGAGCGTATCGGGGCGGCGGAAGTGGTGTGGAACCGCTGTTACGAACCCTATGCCATCGAACGCGATTCGCGCCTGAAGGCGGCATTGAAGGGCCGGATCAAGGCCAGCAGCTTCAAGGCCGGACTGCTGAACGAACCGTGGGAGGTGTTGAGCGGGGCCGGCACCGCCTACAAGGTCTTCACCCCCTATTGGCGGGCCTGCCTGTCGGTGACCGATCCGCAACCGCCCCTGCCCGCCCCTGAACGTCTGATCCCCTGCCCCGACCGGCCGGCGGGCGACAGCCTGTCCGACTGGGCCCTGCTGCCCACAAGCCCCGACTGGGCCGGTGGCCTCCGCCGCACCTGGGCCGATGGGGTGGGCGTGGGGGAAGCGGCGGCATCGGCACGGCTGGCGCAATTCCTTTCCCATGGCGCCAGCAACTACGCCGCCGGCCGTGACGTGCCGGGGATCGACGGCACCTCGCGCCTGTCGCCGCACCTGCATTTCGGCGAAATCTCTCCCCGTCAGGTCTGGCACGCCGCCAAACAAGCCGGTGCCAAGGCGTCCGAAAGCTTCCAGGCGCAGATGGACAGCTTCCTGCGCGAGATCGGCTGGCGGGAATTCTGCCATGGGCTGCTCTACCATTTCCCGCACATGCCGGAGCGCCCGCTGGCCCCGCAGTTCGAGGCGTTCCCCTGGGCCAGCGACGATGCCGCCCTGTCGGCCTGGCAGCGGGGCCGCACCGGCTATCCCATCATCGATGCCGGCATGCGCCAACTCTGGGAAACCGGCTGGATGCATAACCGCGTGCGGATGATCGTGGGGTCGTTGCTGGTCAAACACCTGCTTCTGCCGTGGCAGGCGGGGCAGGATTGGTTCTGGGACACGCTGGTCGATGCCGATCTGGCCAACAATGCCGCCGGCTGGCAATGGATCGGCGGCTGCGGCGCCGATGCCGCCCCCTATTTCCGGGTGTTCAATCCCATTTTGCAGGGGCAGAAATTCGACCCGGACGGGCGATATGTGCGACAATGGCTACCCGAACTGAAACATTTGCCGGACAAATATATCCATGCCCCATGGACGGCACCGCCAATGGTGCTACGCGGGGCCGGGATTATGCTCGGCCGAGACTATCCCGCCCCGGTCATCGATCATGCGCTGGGCCGGCAGCGCGCGCTGGACGCCTTCGCCGCCATGCGGGGCGACCCGGTGGAGCCGGATTGAAGGACCCCGGCGGAGCCGGACTGAAGGAAGGGTGCCATGAGGATCGCGGTCATCGGTGCCGGCATCACCGGCCTCAGCGCCGCTTGGCTGTTGAACCGGCATGGGCACGACGTGACCCTGTTCGAACAGAACGACTATCTGGGCGGCCATTCCAACAGTGTGGCGGTGGCGGACAGGGATGGGAAAAGCGTGGCCGTTGATACCGGCTTCAGCGTGTTCAATGCCGCGACATACCCCAACCTGATCGCCCTGTTCGCCCATCTGGGCGTGCCGTCCCTGCCCTGCACCATGAGTTTCGCCGTCAGCCTGGACCGTGGCCGCCTGGAATATTCCGGCAGCAATCTCGCCGGCATGTTCGCGCAGAAGCGCAACCTGCTGTCGCCCACCTATCACCTGATGCTGCGCGACATCCTGCGCTTCTACCGCCAGGCTCCCAAGCTGCTGCGCGATGCCAAGGCCATCGGGATGACGCTCGGCGAATATCTGGATGCCGGCCGCTATGGCCACCGCTTCATCTATGACCATCTGCTGCCCATGGGCGCAGCCATCTGGTCCTCCACCATCTCGGAAATGCTGTCCTTCCCGGCACAGAGCTTCATCCGCTTTTTCCAGAACCACGGCCTGCTGAAGATCAAGAACCGGCCGCAATGGTTCACGGTCAAGGGTGGCAGCCACACTTACGTGCGCATCCTGGCCGACACGCTGGCCGGGCGTTTCCATACCGACCGCGCCATCATCGCGCTGCGCCGCACGCCGGCCGGCGTATTGCTGCGTGACACGGACGGGCAGGAAAGCCAGTTCGACCAGGCCATCATCGCCACCCATGCCGATCAGGCCCTGTCCATGCTGACCGACGCGGACGAGCAGGAGAAACTGCTGCTGGGCGCCTTCCGCTATCAGCTGAACCGCGCCCATCTGCATCGCGATCCGGCCCTGATGCCCAAGCGGCCCAAGGCCTGGTCGGCCTGGAACTATCTGGCCAGGGATACCCGTGACCGCAACGCCAAGGTCGCCGTGACCTACTGGATGAACGAGTTGCAGGGCATCGACGAGACGAACCCCCTGTTCGTGACCCTGAACCCGATCCAGCCGCCGCGCCCGGAATATCGCATCCGGGAATTCATCTACGACCACCCCATGTTCGACGCCGCCGCCGTCCGGGCCCAGGGCAGCTTCGCCCGCATCCAGGGCGTGCGCCGCACCTGGTTCTGCGGCGCCTATCTGGGCTATGGCTTCCATGAGGATGGGCTGTCGGCCGGGCTTTCCGTGGCGGAGGCGCTCGGCGCCAAGCGCCCCTGGAGCGTCACCGACATCTCCCCCGCCGGCCGCAACGCCAAACCGCTGCGGCCGTTCAAGGCGGCGGCGGAGTGATATACTGGCACCGGCCCTGGAGAATCTATGATGGAAGCGACCAAGCCATTCGACCCGGCCAAATACATGACGACGCCGGAGGCACAGCAGGAATTGCTGGATGATGCCCTGGCCAGCGGCAATGCCGCCTATATCGCCGACGCGCTGGACATCATCGCCCGCGCCCTGGGCGTCACGCTGACGGCCCGCCTCAACTGACCTTCAAAAAGGAACAGGCGGGTCCCCTCGGCCCCGCCTGTTCCATTCTCCCTGAACCGAGCGCCGCTTCTTAACGGCGCCACTCCCGGTAATCCTCGCCGAAGGCGCGGGCATAGCGGTCATACTTGGCCGCCGCCGGGCGGTTGGACAGAACCAGAGCCGCCACGAAGTAGGCGATGATCGTCGTGCCGCCCAGGAAGATCATGCTCAGCACGGCGGCGATGCGCACCCACAGGCGGCTGATCCCCAGCCATTCGGCGACACCGGCGCAGACGCCGAAAATCATGCCGTTGGTGCTGTCCTTGAAAAGCTTGCCACCCTGGAAGCGGCTGGCGAAGCGGTCGAAATGGCGGTTATAGCGGCTCACGTTTCTCTCCATCGTTCCATATGTCTATCGGGAACCCCGTCGCTCTCACCGGCGCCAGGGGTAAGCTCAATCTCTTCAGGCGGCGTTATTGCCGTTGCGCTCGGCGACCCGCTTCTTCAGCGCGGTCAGTTCATCCTCGACCCGGCCTTTGCTCTCCAGCGTCGCAAACTCGTCTTTCAGGCTGCGGGGGCGGCCCATGGACAGGGCGTCGCCGGCGGCTTCCACATGGTCGATCTCGCGTTCCAGTTCACGGCTGCGGGCCAGCGCCTCGTCCAGGCGGCCATCATAGAGGCTGGTCCGGGCCCGCAGCCGGTCGACGGCGCCGCGGTAGCGGGTGGCCAGGCTGCGGCGGCGGGCATGCGCCTCGGCCAGCTTGTCCTCCAGGGCGCGGGCATCTTCCGTCATCCGGGCAATGGCCGCTTCCAGGGCCTTGATCTCCGCCTCGGCGGGTGCCGCGGCGCGGCGGATTTCTTCCTTGGCACCCAGGGCGGCGCGGGCCAGGTCCTCGCGGTTATGAGACAGGGCGATCTCCGCCTTGCGTTCCCATTCCAGCATCTCGAACTCGGCGGCGCGCCAGTTGGCGGCCAGTTCCTTCTTCTCCGCGATCATGCGCACGGTGCCGCAGCGCACTTCGGAGAGCGTATCCTCCATCTCCCGGATCGCCTGGTTCAGCGTCTGCTCCGGGTCCGCCGAACGGTCCAGCAGGCTGGACAGGTTGGCGTTGATGACATCACCGAGGCGGTCGATCAGGCCCATTTTGGGGCTCCTTCTGAACAGGGTAGATTTGGGATCGTGCTGGAAAGATGCGGTGATCAGATCATCATGTTCAGCATCATGACCGAGGCCAGGGCGGCGACCAGCACCGGAACCATCTCGGTCAGGCTCGACAGGTTCAGGTCGCCGGTAACCTTGGCGGTGCGGGCGGCGCGCTTGGCGAAGAAGGTCATCGTGGTCATCGTCATCTCCATCGGGTTCGAATTTCGGTGGCCGTTTCAGCCATGCAGACATAAAAGCAAAGGGCGTGCCAAGTGCGGACGCCGCCCGGAAAATGGCGGATTTCCGCCATTCTTCCGAAAGATGCCGATGGGAAGCAGTGGCAAAACTGGCGACATCGGCAAAGGAGTGGCGAAATCCACCACTTAGGCCATCGCGAAAACGAAGAAGCCCCCAACCCGGAGGGGCTGGGGGCCTTCAGAATGTGGCCGAAGACGAAACTCTTTGGGCGAAACCCTCACCGTCCCGTCAGGCGGCGCAGCAGATCGCCGATCGGATCACCACCTTCCTGGGCCGGCGGCGGTTCCGACGGGGGTGCACCCTCGGCCGTCTGCAGGATGGTGCCATCAGCCGGCAGTTCGGAGACGGGCTCGGGCGTCATGGTCGCCGCCTCTTCCACCGCCGCCACCGACGGCGCCCCGCCCAGACCGGGCAGACCGCGGGCCGGCAGTCCCTGGTGGGCATCCATCATGATCGCATGCCACAGCTTGGCCGGCAGGCCACCGCCCGTGACCTTCTTCATCGGCGTGCCGTCATCATTGCCCAGCCAGACGCCACCCACCAGATCGGCGGTATAGCCCATGAACCAGGCATCCTTGTAATCCTGGGTCGTGCCGGTCTTGCCCACCGTGGGCCGGTCCAGCATGGCGGCCTTGCCGGTACCATAGGTGACGGGGCCGGACAGCAGGCGGTTCATCGCCTCCACATGCGGGGCCGCCACGGCGAAGCCGGCCGACGATCCCTGGCGCTGATAAAGGATGCCGCCGCCCGTGTCGCGGATTTCCAGGATACCATAGGGGATCACCGCCTCCCCGCCATTGGCCAGCGTGGCATAGGCACCGGTCAGGTCCAGCAGGGTCACTTCCGACGTACCCAACGCCAGCGACAGGTCACGGCGCATCGGCGTGGTCAGGCCCAGGCGCTTGGCGGCATGACGGACATTGTCGATGCCCACCGTTTCGGCCAGCCGGATGGTTGCGGTGTTCAGCGAATGGGCCAGCGCGTCGCGCAGGCTGACATCGCCGCGGAAGCGTCCGTCATAATTGCCGGGGTTCCATTTGGCCTTGCGGTAGGGGGCGTCCAGGACGGTGCTGTACTCGCTCCACCCCTCCTCCAGCGCGGCCAGATAGACGACAGGCTTGAAGGCGGAGCCGGGCTGGCGCATGGCCTGGGTGGCGCGGTTGAATTCGCTGCTGCTGTAATCCTTGCCGCCGATCATCGACCGGATGGCGCCGTCCGGGGTCATCACCAATGCTGCCGCCTGGCTGACCTTGGCATCGGCGCCCGGACCCTTCAGCATCTCCACCACCTTCTGTTCGGCCAGGCGCTGCAGGCCGGGATCGAAGGTGGTGTAGACGATCAGGTCGCCATGGTCGGCCCCGACAAACGCCGGCAGCTGGTCGGCGACCCAGCCCGCGAAATAGCGGCCGTCGCCGTCATCATCCTGCTTGCGGGCCGGCGCCGGTGGTGCCGCCATGGCGGCGTCATACTGGGCCGGCGTAATGTACCCCTCATCCAGCATGGCGCGCAGGACCACGCCCATGCGCTGGGTGGCGCGGTTCAGGCTGGCCGTGGGGGCATAGCGCGACGGCGCCTTCAGCAACCCGACGATGATCGCCGATTCACGAAGCGTCAGGTTCCGCGCCGACTTGTTGAAATAGGTGCGGGCGGCGGCATCCACGCCGAAGGTGCCGGCCCCCAGATAGACGCGGTTCAGATAGGCGGTGAGGATCTGTTCCTTGCTGTATGTGGCTTCCAGCTGCACGGCCAGCAGGGCTTCCTGCGCCTTGCGCTTGAAATTCTGGTCCGGCGTCAGGAACAGGTTCTTGGCCAGCTGCTGGGTCAGGGTCGACCCGCCCTGCACTGTGCGGCCCGCCTGATGGTTGGCATAGGCCGCGCGCAGGATGCCCATCGGGTCGACGCCGAAATGGCGGAAGAAGCGCCGGTCCTCGGTGGCGACCAGGGCCTGGATGAAATGCTTGGGCAACTCGCTGGCATCCAGCGTTTCCCCGCGCAGATCGCCCAGCCGCTGGAACTCCGTCCCGTCCAGGGCCACCAGGGTGATGGCCGGGCGGCGCGACGCCGTCGCCACTTCGGAAATGCTGGGCATGTCATGGGCGACATAGGCCACGACACCGGCCGCCACGATCACGCACCAGATGCCGGTGGCGATCAGGCCCGACAGGATGCGCTTGCCCCAGGTCTTGCGCGGTCCCTTGGCCTTGCGCGGGGCCTTGCCGTTCTCCGGTTCCCTGGGCGGGCCGCCGCCGGTACCTCCCCCGCCATTCCCCCCCGGAGGCGAACCGGACGGGCCGCGCTTGGCCGGCGGGGCGGCGGGGCGGAAACGGGGTGGGGCGTTCAGGGTGCTCAAGGGGGCGGGTCCGGACACGGCGTTTTCAGGGGATCGGCGGCCAGGATAGAACCGGGCCACCAACCGGACAAGCTGATGCACCGCCATTAAGGCGATTTCAGGGATGATGTGGCGGCTCGCGTACGGCATCATCGGCCGCAACCATTAAGATGGAGGAAACGCATGGGTACCCTGACTTATGCCACGGTGGGATCGAACCAGCTGACGGCGGCGAAGATTTTCTATGACACATTGATGGCCCAGGTCGGATTGAAGCCGATCCTCGAACATCCGTCGGGCGGGCGCCTTTACGGGCGGCGCGGACAGCCGCAATTCGGCGTCCTGGGACCGTTCAACGGCCAGCCCGCGACGGTGGGCAATGGATCCATGTTCGCCTTCTGTCTGGACAGCCGGGCGGAGGTGGAAGCCTTCCATGCCAAGGTGCTGGAACTGGGCGGAACCTGCGAGGGGGCACCCGGGGTGCGGGGACCGGAATGGTATTTCTGTTACACCCGCGACCTGGACGGCAACAAGCTGTGCGCCTACTTCATGGGATAGGTGTCACGCCAACGGTATCAATGGGCCGGATGCAGGCCACGGCCGGTGGATGCCACCCGCTTCTCCCGCCGGCCCGCCATCC
Organism: Niveispirillum sp. KHB5.9; assembly: GCF_048066115.1. NCBI lineage: Bacteria > Pseudomonadati > Pseudomonadota > Alphaproteobacteria > Rhodospirillales > Azospirillaceae > Niveispirillum > Niveispirillum sp. KHB5.9. The sequence goes on from NZ_JBLTYX010000004.1 coordinate 229,277, forward strand.
GCCGCGCCACCATGAAGGAAAGCGGAATGGCCAGCAGGAAACTCAGCACGGCCGCCCCGTAAAAGGCCAGCACGGCCAGGGCGAACTCGCTTCTGAGACCTGGCACCATGGCCAGGCCGATAGCCATGAAGCCGAACAGCACCGCGGCGATCGGCATGAAGGCGATGGCAGCAATCTTCAGCATTTCCGGGACCTCCGCTGTCACATGTCAGTGAAGCAACGGCGGTCGGGACCGGACTGTTCCCTGCTGGAACGCGATGTCCCCAACGTCTCACGCGTCGGGCGTGGGGACCACCAGGACCTTGTCGATGCGCCGCCCATCCATGTCCACCACCTCGAACCGGTAGCCGTCATGGTCGGCATACTCGCCGGCGGTGGGGATGCGGCCCAGCTTGAACAGCAGGAAGCCGGCCAGCGTGTGATAGCCGCTATCCTCGTCGCGCAGGCTCTTCAGGCCCAGATGCGCCTCCACCTCTTCCACGGCCATCATGCCGTCGATCAGCAGGGAGCCATCCTCGCGCCGGACGATGTCGCTGTCCTCGCCACCCTCGTCGGGCAGTTCGCCGGCGATGCCTTCCAGCACGTCGGTCAGGGTGGTGATACCCTCCACCGTGCCATATTCATCCACGACAATGGCCATCTGCTCGCCCGACTTCTTGAACAAGTCCAAGAGGCGCATGACCTCCGTGCCATCATGCACGACCAGGGCATCGCGCACATCGGCGCGCAGGTCGAACGACCCGCCCTGCAACAGGCGGTGCAGCAGGTCCTTGGTATGGATGACGCCGATGACATCATCGAAATCGCCCCGGCAGACGGGGAAGCGGCTGTGGTGGGTCTCGCGGATCTCGCGCTTGATGTTCTCCGGCTCGTCATCGATATCCAGCCACATCACTTCCGGACGCGGCGTCATGATGGAACGGACCGTGCGGTCGGCCAGGCGCATCACGCCCTCGATCATCCGCTTCTCGCCGGGATCGAACACACCGGTGGCCGTGCCCTCGGCGATCAGGCTCTTCACCTCTTCTTCCGTCACCGTCTGTTCCGGCTTTTCCGGTACGCGCAGCAGCTTCAGCATGGCTTCGGTGCTGGCGCCCAGCAACCAGACGAAGGGGGCGGTGGCGCGCGACAGCGAACGCATGATGGGGGCGGCGAAGCTGGCGATGGCTTCGGCATTGTTCAGCGCGATGCGCTTGGGCACCAGTTCGCCGGCGATCAGCGACAGATAGGTGATGGCCATGACCACCAAGGCGATGGACAGCGTCTCGCCATAGCCGGTCAGCGCAGGTATGGCGTCAAGCACCGGGGCCAGCCGTTCGGCCAGGGTGGCGCCGCCGACGGCACCATTGATGACACCGATCAGCGTGATGCCGATCTGCACCGTGGAAAGGAAACGGGAGGGGTCCTCCTGAAGGGACAGCGCGGTTTTCGCGCCACGGCTTCCTTCCTCGGCCATCTGCTGGAGCCGGATTTTCCGGGCCGAGACCACGGCCAGTTCCGACATGGCGAAGAACCCGTTCAACAGGATCAGGAACAGGACCGCGGCGAGTTCAAGCGAAACCATCTTCTCGAGGTATGTGACGCGGGCACCAAGGCGGCCCGCACGCCATCCTATCGCATCGCACGCGAAATGCGAGCGGTCATGCAGGCCTGTCACCGTTTCATAACGAAAAGCCGGCCGGTGACCGTCATCACTTGTCGCGGCCAAGGGTATCGCTACACCTGGGTGCATGAACCATGGTGCGCCGCCGCAAACGGCCGTGACGCACCGCAACATTCTGCTTCAGGGACTTTCCCACATGAGCCAGACCAACCTGCTTTCCCCGCTGCGCCTGGGCGCACTGGACCTGCCCAACCGCGTCATCATGGCGCCGATGACCCGGTCGCGCGCCGGCAAGGGCGACGTTGCCACCCAGGCGACGGCCAAATATTACGTGCAGCGCGCCAGCGCCGGCCTGCTGATCACCGAAGGCACCCAGATCACGCAGCAGGGCCAGGGTTATGCCTTCACGCCCGGCATCTTCAGCCCCGAACAGGTGGCGGGATGGCGCGGGGTGACCGATGCCGTGCATACCGCCGGCGGCCGCATCGCGGCCCAGCTCTGGCATGTCGGCCGCCTGTCGCACCGGGTGTTGCAGCCCGGTGGTGCGCTGCCGGTTGCGCCCAGCGCCCTGCAACCCGACGGCAAGGCCTTCACGCCCCAGGGCATGCTGGATTACGAAACGCCGCGCGCCCTGGAAACGGATGAGATCGCGGGTATCGTCGCCGATTTCGCCAAGGCGGCGGAGAATGCCAAGGCGGCCGGATTCGATGCGATCGAACTGCACGGCGCCAACGGCTACCTGATCGATCAGTTCCTGCGCAGCGGATCGAACCAGCGTACCGACCGCTATGGCGGATCGGTGGAGGGGCGCAACCGCTTCATGCTGGAGGTGGTGGCAGCCGTCACCGACGTGCTGGGCGGCGGGCGCGTCGGCATCCGTTTCAGCCCCAACGGCGCCTATCACACCATGTCGGACAGCGATCCGGCGGCCACATTCGGCTATGCGGCCGAACAGCTGAACCGGTTCAACCTGGCTTTCCTGCATGTGATCGAACCGCTGGTGGACGATCACAATATGAGCCCGCCGCCGGGTGCGACCCGCGTCGCCGGCCTGCTGCGCCGGACCTTCAAAGGGCCGTTCATCCTGAATGGCGGCATCACGCGGGACGTCGGCGACCGGCTGATCCGGGACGGGGCGGCCGACGCCATCGCGTTCGGCGTGCCCTATATCGCCAATCCCGATCTGGTGGAACGCTTCCGCAAGGACGCCCCGCTGGCCAGTGCCGACCGCGCCACCTTCTATGGCGGGGATGAGAAGGGATATCTGGATTATCCGGCGCTGGACGCGGCTTGATACTTGTTCCCTCAAACGCCGGGCGGGCGCATCCGCGCCCTTGGCTTACGCGCCCATGGGGGGCGCGGGCGCTCAACGCGCCAACCGAACCTGCGATGAGCTGAACTCATCGCAGGTTCGGTATTGGACCTTCCATAATGCGGTTCCACCGCACCCGGTCGATATTGACCCGGCCGGCGGAACCCGCTACCCATCCGGCCATGGCCGTCTATACCGAAGTCTCCGATGAGGATGTCCGCGCGTTCGTTGCCCAGTATGATCTGGGCGATGTGGTGTCCTGCAAGGGCATCGCGGAAGGCGTGGAGAATTCCAACTTCCTGCTGGTGACCGACAAGGGTCCCTATATCCTGACGCTTTATGAAAAGCGTGTGGACCCGGCGGACCTGCCCTTCTTCCTGGGCCTGATGGATCATCTGGCCGCCAACGGCCTGACCTGCCCGCAGCCGGTGGCCGGCACCGATGGCGTGGCGCTGCGCAGCCTGTGCGGCCGGCCCGCCGTCATCGTCACCTTCCTCAAGGGCATGTGGCCGCGCCGTATCCTGGCCGAGCATTGCGCCGGCCTGGGCGAAGGCCTGGCCCGCCTGCATCTCGCCGGTGAAGGCTTCACCACCGCCCGCCGCAATTCCCTTTCCGTCGCCGGCTGGCGTCCCTTGTTCGAGGCGGCCCGCTGGCGCGCGGATGAGGTAAAGCCGGGCCTGGCCGACGCGCTGGCAGCGGAACTGGACTTTCTGGAAGGCGCCTGGCCCGGGGATCTGCCGGCCGGCATCATCCATGCCGACCTGTTCCCCGACAATGTGTTCTTCAGCGATGGCAAGCTGTCGGGCCTGATCGATTTCTATTTCGCCTGCAACGACCTGTTCGCCTATGACGTGGCCATCTGCCTGAATGCCTGGTGCTTCGAGGCGGACGGGTCGTTCAACGTCACCAAGGCGCGGATGCTGCTGGCCAGCTATGACCGTGTACGACCGTTGAGCGAGGCGGAGCGGGCCGCCCTGCCCGTCCTGGCGCGCGGCAGCGCCATCCGCTTCCTGCTGACCCGCCTGTATGACTGGCTGAACACACCGGCCGGGGCCATGGTCAAGCGCAAGGACCCGCTGGAATATCTGCACAAGCTGCGCTTCCACCAGCAGATCCGCCACGTCGCCGATTACGGGCTGGACCGGCCGTGAGCGAGACGGCCGCCACCGGCAATGTCGTCGAAGCCTTCACCGACGGCGCCTGTTCCGGCAATCCCGGTCCGGGCGGCTGGGGCGTGCTGCTGCGCTGGAACGGCACGGAGAAGGAACTGAAGGGCGGAGAGCCGGACACGACCAACAACCGCATGGAACTGCTGGCCGCCATCAGCGCGCTGGAGGCCCTGAAGCGCTCGGTGCCGATCAAGCTGCATACCGACAGCCAGTATGTGAAGAACGGCATCACTACCTGGATCCATGGCTGGAAGAAGAATGGCTGGAAAACCGCGTCCAAGGACCCGGTGAAGAACGAGGACCTGTGGCGCCGCCTGGACGATCTGGTCGCCCGCCACACTGTGGAGTTCCATTGGGTCAAGGGCCATGCCGGCCATGTGGAGAATGAGCGTGCCGACCAGCTGGCACGCGAGGGCCTGCGCGAGGCGCGGGACGGAATCTGATACCAAACAACACCCCCAGTGTTTGGTTCGGCGCCCGGCGCTTGAGGGCGCATGGTTCGACGTCTGCGTTTCCGGACTGGCTCGGCCGTTCGGAACGTATACGAAATGTACGGATCGGCTTTTGCGTTCCAGCGCCTGTGCCTGTATAAATATGAAGTCGATTAACCAAGCAGGGTTCGCGACCGGTGCAGAACCTTCTGCGCATTCTGGGGCAGACCTCCTACGAACAGCGGCGGCGCGATTTCACCGTCGATGGGCGGCGTGTCAGCGCCTGCATCAGCCAGGAATGCTGGGACGCGCTGGAGGATATTGCCGTGCTGGAGGGGGTTTCGCTGGAAACCCTGGTATGCGGTGTCGCCCGCCGTTGCGGCCGCCGCAGCCTGTCGCTGGAATTGGACCTGTTCGTCATTTCCTACTATCAGACGGCCAGCCTGCCGGCCGACGGGTTGCGCGACATTGAGCCGGCGAACCTGCTGCCCTGCTAGACCGTACATGGTGAGTTGAACTCACCATGTACGGTACGGCGGCGACTGCCGCCACGTGGCGCGTAAGCCAAGCCGCCGGATGGCGGCGCCCGGCGCCTGAGGGAACACGAAAATACCACCGCCTCACCCCGCGATCAGCGCCGCCCATTCCTCCTCCGACAGGATTTTCACGCCCAGTTCCTGGGCCTTGGCGGCCTTCGATCCGGCATCGGCACCGACGATGACATAGTCGGTCTTGCCGCTGACCGAACCGGCGACCTTGGCGCCCAGCGCCTCCGCCTTGGCCTTGGCCTCCGACCGGCCCATCGTCACCAGCGTGCCGGTGAACACCACGGTCTTGCCCGCCATGGGGGACGTGGCGGCCGCGGCCGGCGGCTCATACTTCTTCGGCTTCACCTGCGCCAGCAATGCGGCCACCGCATCTAGGTTATGCTGTTCGCGGAAGAAATCGGTCAGGTCGTCGGCAACACTAACACCGATCTGCTCGATCCCGCACAGTTCGGCATAGGCCTCGCCCACCAGTTCCGGCTTCTTCTCCTCGCGCTTTTCCGCCCGTTCGGCCGCAGCGGCGATCATGCGGTCGCGCCAGTTTTCCGCGGTCCGGTAGGCACGCGTCAGCAGTTTGGCCGTCGCCTCCCCGATCTGGCGGATGCCGAGTGCGAAGATGAACCGGTCCAGGGCGATGGTCCGCCGCGCCTCGATAGCAGCGAACAGCTTCTCCACCGATTTCTTGCCGAAGCCGGTCATGCTGACCAGCCGGTCGATACGCTCCTCTTCCCGCTTCTCAAGCGTGAAGATGTCGGCCGGCTGCTTCACGCGCCCCTGTTCGAAGAACAGCTGGATACGCTCGATCCCCAGCCCCTCGATATCGAACGCATTGCGCGATACGAAATGGCGCAGGCGCTCCACAGCCTGGGCCGGGCAGACCAGCCCGCCAGTGCAACGGGTAACCACCTCTCCCTCCTCCCGCACGGCGATGGAGCCGCATTGCGGGCAGCATTCGGGGAAGGCATAGGGTTCGGCCCGCTCCCGGTCCGGCTCTGCCACGTATCCCACGATCTGTGGGATCACGTCGCCGGCGCGCTGCACGATGACCAGGTCGCCGACGCGGACATCCTTGCGCTCGATCTCGTCCTTGTTGTGCAGGGTGGCGCGGCTGACCACCACGCCGCCGACATTCACCGGCTCCAGTTCCGCCACCGGCGTCAGCGCACCGGTGCGGCCCACCTGGATGGTGATATTGTTCAGTCGCGTCGTCGCCTGCTCCGCCGGGTATTTATGCGCCGTGGCCCAGCGCGGCGAACGGGAGATGAAGCCCAGCCGTTCCTGCAAAGCCAAGCTGTCGACCTTGTAGACGACACCATCGATGTCGAACGGCAGCTCTGCACGGCTGCGCCCGATCTTGCGGTAATACTCCAACAATTCCTCAGCGCTCGCGCACAATTCCGAGGGTTGCGAGAGCGTGAAACCGAACCCGCCCAGCCGCTGCCGGCTTTCCCACTGCGTCGGACCCAGCGGTTCCGACAGCGCCCCCCAGGCATAGGCGAAGAAGCGCAGGGGTCGGCCGGCGGTGATGGAACTGTCCAGCTGGCGCAAGCTGCCGGCGGCGGCGTTGCGGGGATTGGCGAAGACCTTGTCGCCCTTCTCCGCCTGGGCCCGGTTCAGCTCCATGAAGTCGGCGCGGTTCATGTACACCTCGCCCCGCACCTCGACCAGATCGGGGGCATCGCCCGTCAACTCATGCGGGATGTCGCGGATGGTGCGGACATTGGCCGTCACATCCTCGCCCTCCGCCCCGTCACCGCGCGTCGCAGCCTGGACCAGCCGGCCCTTCTCATAACGCAGGGAGAGAGAAAGCCCGTCGATCTTGGGCTCCGCCACGAAGGCAACCGGCGTTTCGTCCGACAGGTTCAGGAAGCGGCGGACACGGCCGACGAAATCGCTGACATCCACATCCTCGAACGCATTGGCCAGCGACAGCATGGACACGGCATGCCTGACCTTGCCGAATCCGGACGAAGGTGCCACTCCCACCGTCTGGGTGGGGCTGTCGGCGGTCATCAGCTCGGGAAACCGCGCCTCGATGGCGCCCAGCCGTTGCTCCAGCCTGTCATAGTCCGCGTCCGGCAGGGCCGGTGCGTCCTTGGCATAGTAAAGCACGCGGTGATGATTGATCTCCGCCACCAGGGCGGCATGCTCGGCAGCAGCCGCCTCCAGGCTCAGATCATCGACGGCGGTCAGGCGATGGGGGGAGGACATCGGCGGCGCTCTCAGGTCAGCGGGCGTTTCCGCCTCTTGTACGAGAGAGGATTGCCGGGGGCAATGGGCGACCCCGCCCCCAAGCCCGTCCTCACCCCGGGACCTTCTTGCCGTTGACCTTGACGCTGGCCAGACCGGAGGAGTTGATCCGGCGTTCCTTGGCCTGGCCTTCGAAGGCGACGGAACCCAGGCCGGAGACGGAGACGTCCAGCAAATCCACGTCGCCCTTGTTGAGATCGACGTCGCCGACGCCACTGACCCTCACGGAGACGGGTCCCTTGACGCCGGCGACATCGACATTGCCGAAGCCGGCGATACGGATATCGGCGCCCTGTCGCACGGTACCGATATCCACATCGCAGGCCCCGGCGATGTTCAGGTCCAGCTTGCCGGCAATATCACCGGTATCGATGCCGGCAGCACCGGCCACATCGATGCGGGCACTGGACAGGCGGCCGGTCTTGATGTCGGCCGCGGCACGGATATCCGCGGTCAGCGGCCCATCCAGGTCACCCACATCCAGCTTGCCGATCATGTCATCGATATGGATGGCCGTGCCCTTGGGCAGGGTGACAGTGATGACGACGTCGTTATCCTCCACCTTCCATTCCCGCCGCTTCTTCTCCGGCGGACGGGACCGGGCGACGATAACGCCACCGTCACCGGCCTTGGCCGACAGCAGCGGGAATTCCTCCGCCTCGGCATCGATGGTCACCGTCACGTCGCGGGCCGATGGGTCGACATTGACACGCACCTCGCCGATCACATCACGGATGGTCAGCTTGGTCGCATCGAAGCGTACGGGACCGGACGTTTCCGCCCAGGCAGCACCGGCGAAGGCCGACAGCGCGACGGTGGCGAGAAGGATGAAGGCTGGCTTGCGCATGGTGAAGGCCCCCCGTGGCCCCGGTTCATTCAGGCAAGGCGGTCCCGTTCCCGGCCTACAGCGGGCGGGTCGATACCGGACGAATTCAGATAATGCCAACGGTCATTCCCCATGACCGTTGGAGGCCGGCGACCGCCGGCCCGGCGCCCATGCGCCGTAAGCCAAGCCGCCGGAGGCGGCGCCCGGCGCCTGAGGGAATAATCAACTCGTCTTTCCCGTAACCTTCACGTTGCCGGAGCCGGACTGTTCGATGCTCTGGTTGCGGGCCACGCCGTCCAGCAGCAGGGAACCGGAGCCGTTGATCTCCACGGCCAGCGGATCGGCCAAGCCGGACTGGATGCGGATGTCGCCGGAACCGTTGATCTCCGCACTGATCGGGCCGTTCGCATGGGCCAGCGTGATCTCACCCGACCCGTTGATCTCAAGTTCCGCCTTGCCGGCGGTACGGCCGGTGATGACGGAGCCGCTGCCATTGATCTCCAGGCTGACATCGCGATCGACATCGCCCAGCTTCACATCGCCCGACCCGTCGATACCGACGCTGGCCGTGGTGACACGGCCGACCGCCAGCTTGCCGGAATTCATGCCGTCGATGGAAAAGGCGCCGCGCAGATCGCCGACCGTGCCCTCACCGGCGAAATCATCGATTTCCAGCTTGGTGCCGGCCGGCACGGTGACCTGGACGGTCACCCAATCCTCCTGCTCGCGCCAACGGCGCTCCCGCGGCGATTCCTTCTGGCGGATCACCAGGTCGCCGCCCTCCTGCCGCACCTCGACCAAATCCACCCAGCGGGCGGGGCCGGTGACGCTGGCGGTGACCTTGGAGGCACCGTCATCCACCTTCACCTCCAGCCGGCCAACGACGCCCTGGATGGTCACTTCCTTGGCGGAGAAATCCTGCGGCCCGAAGGCCAGCGCCGGCAGGGACGTAAGCGTCAGGGCGGTGGCGAGGAGGAGGGGCTTCAGCGACATGATGGTCAGGCTCCGATTGGGTCGGTTGGTTCTGACCAGGGGAAGAGCAACTGCCGTGCCAAGCGCAAAAATGGCGGATTCGCTGGGGCGGGATCGCTAGATGGTGGGAACACGGCCATGAAGTGGTGAAAATGACGATTGAAGGTGGCGATATGCGCCACCTTCAATCGTGGTGCAATCAGCCGATCACGCTCTTCAGCCACGCCGCCAGCTCTTCCCGCTTCACGGCATTCTGGCTGCCCGCGACCATGTCCTTGACCAGGACTTCGCCCTTTGCCTTCTCGTCGCCGCCCATGATCACGGCGTAGCGGATACCGGCCTTGTCGGCGTACTTGAACTGCTTGGCCGGCTTGTCGGGCGACAGATAGATCTCCGTATTCACCCCCGCCGCCCGCAATTCGGCACCGATGGACAGGTAATCGGTCAGCAGGGCGGGATCGAACTGCGTCACCAGCGCCTGCACGCTGCTGTCGCCATCCTTGACGATGCCGGCCTGCTCCAGGGCATAGAACAGGCGCGTCAGGCCGATGGAAATGCCCACGCCCGGCAGCTTTGACTTGGTGTAAAGCCCGGCCAGATTCTCATACCGCCCGCCGGAACAGACCGAGCCCAGCGACGGATGGTCGGTCAGGAAGGTCTCGTAGACCGTGCCGGTGTAGTAATCCAGGCCACGGGCGATGGCCAGATTGATGCGCCAATGCGTCTCCGGCACGCCGAACGCCTTCAGGGCACCGACGACCTGTGTCAGTTCGTCCACGCCTTCCTTGAACAGGGCATTGTCCAGGCCCAGGCGGTTCAGATGCGCCAGCGTATCGGCTGACGGTCCGCTGAACCCGATCATGTCGAGCACCGAGACCGCCTGTTCGGCAGACAGCGAGATATCCTCGGTCGTCTGCAATATCCCAAGCACTTCTTCACGAGACAGCTTGTCCAGCTTGTCCACCTGACGCAGCACCAAGGTGCGACGGACAGGATCCATCACCCCCAGCGCCTCGAACATGCCCAGCAGGATCTTGCGGTTGTTGAAATTGATCTGGAAGGGGCCGACGGCCAGTTCCGTGAACACTGCATAGATCACCGCCGGCATTTCCGCGTCATAGGCGACGGGCAGGCTGTCCTTGCCGATCACGTCGATATCGCACTGATAGAACTCGCGGTACCGCCCCTTCTGTGCCCGTTCGCCGCGATAGACACGCTGCATCTGGTAACGGCGGAAGGGGAAGGCCAGCTCGCGCTCATACTGCGCCACGTAGCGGGCGGTGGGCACGGTCAGGTCGAAACGCATGGCCAGGTCGGGCTTGTGGCCCTGTTCGATCGCCCCCGTGGACTGCACGAAATAGACCTGCTTCTCCGTCTCCCCGCCCGATTTGGACAGCAGCACATCCGCCACCTCGAACACCGGCGTCTCCAGGGGGATGAAGCCGAACCGTTCGTAATTGCGGCGGATAGTGTCCAGCATGCGCTGGAACGTGATCTGCCGGCGCGGCAGCAGTTCCATGGTGCCGGCGGGGGTGCGGGGGGTGATCAGGGCCATGGGATGGGTTCCGGACGGTATTTCAACAGGCTGGAACGCTTTTACCCAGGTCCGGCCCGGCCCGCCAGCAGCAATGGCGGCGGGGGGCCATGTCGATCAAGCTGCTTGGCGGCGGCGCGCATCGACCAGCCAGCGCAGGGCCGGCCCTTCGTCCCGGAAGGCGCGGTGCTTGGCGCCGGGATAGAAGCTGGCCAGGATGGTGACGAAACTGGCGAACCCTTCCGGCAGCAGATAGGCACAGCGCAGGCCCGTCGGCTGTCCCAGCACCCAGGGGGCGAAGCGGCGCATGTCGCGGATCATGCCCCAGTCGATGGAGCCGGTGAATTTGCGGATATCCACCAGCACCAGATTATCCGACCGCAGCATACCGTCCGCGGCCGCCAGTCCCAGGGCAGTCTCGATATCGGCGGACGATACGTCGCCCGACAGATGGAAGCACAGGAAACCCTCGCTGAGCGCGATGGTGATATGGTCTGCGCCGTGACCCACGGAGAACATGCCGATCGACCCGCTATCCTTAAAAAGCGAGCGGCAATATGTCTTCTGCTACTCCGCAGGTCAATGATTCCGTGAACATATTATACGATTTATTGCATACAATTTTAGAAAATCATGATCAACATTAAAATCAAAAATCGCTGACAAGGCCGTATGGGAAGAATATCGTGGTACAGAACCAAGCATCGGTGGAGCCGGACATGACCCAATGGACCTCCAGCACGCTGTTTTTCGTGAGTGACGTTGAAGCTGCCATAGATTTTTATATCGACCGCTTCGGCTTCACTCTCAACATGCGGTACGAAGAGGAAGGACGGGCACGGGTGGCGGGCGTCAGCAATGGCGATGGCTGCGCCATCCTGCTGACCGACCAATGGCCCGACAAGAACGGAACCGGCGTGCTCTATACCGCACTGGACAAGGATGAATTCACATCCCTGAAGCGGCGGCTTGCGGAAAAGCGTGTGCAGATGGAGGACGGTTTCTGGGGCCGTCCGCTGCTGGTCGTCACAGACCCCGGCGGCAACCAGCTCTACTTCCCCCATCCGGGAGAAGTGGAAGAAAGCTGACCCCATACCTTAATGGCATTGGCCCAGCGATCCCACGCCGCAGGTCCGGCCATCGGTCCAGCGGGCACCCGTCAGGTCGGCATTGCGCAGGTCGGCCCCATCCAGCCGGGCACCGGTCAGATCGGCCCCCTTCATCACCGCCCCCACCAGCTTGGCATTGCGCAGGTCCGTGCCCTTCAGGCTGGCCCCGGCCAGTTCGGCGCGGGTCAAATCGGCCTCGATCAGGCGGGCACCATCCAGCACCGCCTTGTCCAGCCGGGCCGACAGGAACTTGGCCCGATAGGCATCGGCATTGGTCAGCCTGGCACCGGTCAGGTCGCTGCGCTGGAACGTCGCCTCGCGCAGCATGGCCTTGTCCAGCGACGCCCCCGTCAGGTCGCGCCCGTCCAGATAGCAGCGGCGCCAATTGACCCCGTCCGCCGCCGGGTCCGTGCAGCCCGCGTAGGCCCCGCCCGCCAGGATCAGCAGGGTGGCCAACAAGCCGGACAGGCGAAGCGGAAGGGAGGCGGACGGGGCGCGTGGACGGGGCTGGTTTCTCATGCCATGAAAATAAGCAGCCCCCCGGGCCGGTGCAACGGGTGGGCGAAAAAAGCTGGTAAATGCGCAAGCGGATATCAGACGCGGCAAACGCGCGGATTGCAACGGCGCGCCGAGTGGCGCAAGGTTAATCGGAACAACCTTTCACGTGGGATAGTGCGTAAATATGGCCGTGCGGCGTTATTTGGGCCATTCTGGTATGATGCGCTGGTTCTGGGCGCCTCTTGTCGCGGCACTGATCCTCTCCACCCTCTGGGCCGGCCTGTCTGCGGCCCTGACCCAACGCCCGCTTGCCGTTGACGGCGTGCTGGACCTGCGCGGCTGGGATTTCCGCAATAACGGCCAGATCTTCCTGGAAGGCGACTGGCAGTTCTGGCGCGACCGGCTGGTCGCACCGGCGGACATTGCCGGCGGCAGTGCCCCCCATCCGGCATTGCTGGCCGTACCCGGCCGCTGGACCAGCCAGAAGGTGGACGGCGTTCCTCTGGCAGCGGAAGGCATTGGCACCTACCATCTGCGCGTGCTGCTGCCCAAGGACGCCCCGCCCCTGGCCATGCGCCACAACCAGCGCTTCGTGGCCTGGGATGTGCTGGTCAACGGCGAACGCTCCATCCATGCCGGCAAGGTCGGCATGGACGAGGAAAGCACCAACAGTGCCGGGCAGAAGGCCATCGCTGCCGTCCGGCCCGTCGACGGGGTGCTGGACATCACAGTGCAGGTGTCGGCCTTCGGCGGCTATGGCGGCATCCCGCGCGCCCTGTTGCTGGGTGATGCCGACAGCATGTATGGCGACTGGCAGCAGGAACTGGCCTTCCGCGCCGCCTTCCTGTCGCTCTGCCTGTCCATCGGACTGCTCTACCTGATCCTTTATGTCCTGCGGCCACGCGACCGGGAATGCCTGGTCTTCTCCGTCATGTCGGTGGCCATCGCCCTCGTCCAGCTGACCTCCAACACGCCGTTGGGCAGCGAGGTGCTGTACAGCCTGCCGGGGCAGCTGCTGGGCTTTCTCAATAATGTGATGTTCCCCTTCGTCTGGCTGTCCTGTCTGGCCAGTGCGGCGCTGCTGTTCCCCGGTTCCTTGCGCAGGGAGCTGGCCTGGCCGTCCTTCCTGTTCATCCTGGCCGTGCCCGTGGCCAGCCTGTGGACCCTGCAATTTCCCTGGCTGCTGACCTGGACGGCGACCATCGGCCTGATCCTGGCCATGATGACGCTGATCTGCGCCACGGCCCTGGCCGCCCGCCAGCGACAGCCGCTGGCCCTGCCCATGGCCATCGCCTGGACCGTGCTGGGCTTCGCCAATCTGGCGCTGGTGCATCGCATCGGCTTCACCGGCATCATGGAGGCCGGATACTGTTTCATGCTGTTCCTGCAGGCCGCCTTGCTGATCGATCGGCTGCGCCACATGCTGGATCAGGCCAAGCAGTCCAACGCAAGGCTGGCCGCGCTGAACGGCGCGCTGGAGGATCAGGTCGCCGACCGGACCAGGCATCTGTCGGAAACCGTGGATCGCTTGCAGCTGGCCCAGGACCGCATCGTGCAATCGGAGAAGCTGGCCAGCCTGGGCCGGCTGGTCGCCGGTGTGGCGCATGAGGTCAACACCCCCGTCGGCACGGCGCTGACCACCGCCACCCATCTGGCGCAGCAGGTGGAAGCAGCGGAGGAAGCCATCAATGCCGGCACCATGACCCGCCGCCAGCTGGCCGATTTCCTGGCGGAGGTGAAGGAGGCGGCGGGTCTGCTGACCAGCACCGTGGAGCGCACGGCCGCCGTGGTGCAGAGCTTCAAGCAGATCGCCACCGAACGCTCGGACGAAACCTTGCGCCGCCTGGACGTGCATGACCTGCTGAACGAGCTGCGTCCGGCCATGGAGGTGCGCACCGACGCCCCCAATATCAGCCTGGTCGTGGACAGCAAGCCCGGCCTGGTACTGGAAACCAATGGCGGCGCCTTGACCCAGGTGCTGGGACAATTGCTGGCCAACTGCATGGACCACGCCTTTCCGGACGGTCGGTCCGGCCATATCCGCGTCGCCGCCGGCATGGCGCCGGATGGCGCTGTGGACTTGGTGGTGGAGGATGACGGCATCGGCCTGGACCCGGCCGTGCGCCCCCGCCTGTTCGAACCCTTCACCACCACCGGCCGCGCGGAGGGCCGCACGGGCCTGGGCCTGCACATGGTCTATACGCTGGTGGCCGGGCCCCTGGGCGGGGCCGTGGAGATGGGCGACCGTCCCGATGGCGGCACAAGCGTGCGGGTGCGCCTGCCCGGCACGCCGCGCACCGGGGGTGATACGCCGCCGCCGCCCGTTCCCGTCGTGGGCGCCCTCGGCATGTCAGCCATCATCACATAAAGATATCTTTATGTTTGCATGCGTAGCGGTGCCAAGGTAAAACCGAGGCCAGGGGTGCTTCGCGCCCATTTGCCGGCATTTCTGCGTTTGGATGGAGGGGTTGATGACAAGGACGGAACGGCTGTCACGGCTGCGTGACATTGCCCTTCAGCGCATCCTGGTGATCGACGGTGCCATGGGCACCATGATCCAGCGCCACAATCTGCAAGAGGATGATTATCGCGGCGAGCGTTTCCGGACCTGGAACCATGATGTGAAGGGTAATAACGACCTTCTGTCGGTCACCCAGCCAAAGATCATCTACGACATCCATGCCCAGTACCTGGATGCCGGTGCGGATATCATCGAGACCAACACCTTCAATTCCACCAGCATTTCGCTCGCCGATTACGGCATGGAAAAGCTGGCCTATGAGCTGAATTTCGAAGGGGCGAAACTGGCCCGTCAGGCCGCCGATCTGGCCGAAGCCGCCGATCCCACCCGCCCCCGCTATGTCGCCGGTGCGCTGGGTCCCACCAACCGCACCGCCAGCATCAGCCCGGTGGTCACCGACCCCGGCTTCCGCAATGTCGATTTCGACGAGTTGCGCATCGCCTACAAGGAACAGACCGCCGGCCTGATCGATGGCGGGGCCGACCTGCTGATGGTGGAAACCATCTTCGATACGCTGAACGCCAAGGCCGCCCTGTTCGCGATCGAGGAGGTGCTGGAGGAGAAGGGCCTGGAACTGCCCGTCCTGATCTCCGGCACCATCACCGACCGTTCCGGCCGCACCCTGTCGGGCCAGACGACGGAGGCCTTCTGGAACAGCCTGCGCCATGTGAAGCCGTTCAGCATCGGGCTGAACTGCGCCCTGGGTGCCGACCTGATGCGGCCCTATGTGCAGGAACTGTCGCGGGTGGCCGAAGTGTTCGTGTCGGCCTACCCCAATGCCGGCCTGCCCAATGAGTTCGGCCAGTATGACGAGAAGCCGGAACACATGGCCGGCGACCTGGCCGGCTGGGCCAAGGATGGCTTGGTGAACATCGTCGGCGGCTGCTGCGGCTCCACCCCCGACCATATCCGCGCCATCGCCGAGGCGGTGAAGGGCGTGCCGCCCCGCGCCCCGGCCTCACCGGACCCGGTGATGCGCCTGTCGGGGCTGGAGCCCTTCACCATGTCGGCATTCTGAGGGGGAAGGATCAGGTGTCCACCACCGCAGCCCAGGGATCGACAAGGGTGACGCCCGCATCGGCGAAATGCCGGATGTTGCGGGTGGCCAACGCCGCGCCATGGGCCAGGCAGGTGCCGGCGATCATCGCGTCACGGTGGTCGATGACGATCCCTGCCCGTTTCCGCCGCCCTTGCAGTGCCGCCGCCAACCTTGCCGCCTGTTCGGACAGGATCAATGGCGGCTGGACAAGCATGCCCGACAGCAAGGTTTCCGTGCGCCGGGCCAGTTCATCCCTGCGTCGCTCCATGTCCAGCCGCTCTACACCCATCCATAGCTCGAAGGTGGTAACGGTTGTGGTCAGCAGCTCATCAGCCTGCTGCTCATCCAGCCAGCGAACGATGGCCGCATCCGGGCTTTCCGCCGTCACGGCCGAAATGACGTTGGTGTCCAGCACGATCATTTGGAATAGTCGGGAACTTGCCAGTTGCCGCCCCGCAGCTCCTGAATCTCCCCGCTCCGGAATCCATATCCGGAACCGGAGAACAGCGCCGCGATCCGCGTGCCCAACCCCGGCTGGCCAGCCGGCTTCGTCGGCACGCCACCAGTTACGTCAACGAGGATGGCCTGCACCTCATCATCCAGCGAGCGTCCATGTTCGCGGGCGCGCTGCTCCAGCCGCTCGCGTAGTGTGGGGTCCAAGTCCAGCACGAGGTGGTTATCCATCACCGCCCCCAACATCGATATTCTAGTCCCTGAAATATAGCACGCCCACCCCCTCCCCAAGTCCCCGCCCAGAACCCCCGAGAACCCGCCATGACCACCGCCCCCCGCACCGCCAGCTTCATCAATATCGGCGAGCGCACGAACGTCACCGGCTCGGCCAAGTTCAAGAAGCTGGTGCTGGAGGGACAGTACGAGGCGGCACTCGACATCGCCCGCGATCAGGTGGCCAACGGCGCCCAGGTCATCGACATCAACATGGATGAGGCGATGCTGGACAGCGAGGCGGCGATGGTCCGCTTCCTGCGCCTGATCGCGTCCGAACCCGACATCGCGCGGGTCCCCGTCATGATCGACAGCTCCAAATGGAGCGTGATCGAAGCCGGGCTGAAAAATGTCCAGGGCAAGCCGATCGTCAATTCGATCAGCCTGAAGGAGGGCGAGGAACCCTTCATCGCCTATGCCAAGAAGTTGCGCCGCTATGGTGCGGCCGTCGTCGTCATGGCCTTCGATGAGGTCGGTCAGGCCGACACCCGCGCCCGCAAGCTGGAAATCTGCAAGCGTTCCTACGACATCCTGGTGAACCGGGTGGGCTTCCCGCCCGAAGACATCATCTTCGACCCCAACGTCTTCGCCGTCGCCACCGGTATCGAGGAGCATAACAACTACGCCGTCGATTTCATCGAGGCCACGCGCGACATCCGCCGCGAATGCCCCGGCGCCCATATCTCCGGCGGCCTGTCCAACGTCTCCTTCAGCTTCCGCGGCAACAACTCCGTGCGCGCCGCGATGCATAGCGTGTTCCTCTACCACGCCATCCCGGCCGGCATGGACATGGGCATCGTCAATGCCGGCGAACTGCCGGTCTATGATGACATTCCGGAGGAACTGCGCGAGCGGGTAGAGGATGTCATCCTCAACCGGCGCGAGGATGCCACCGACCGGCTGCTGGAAGTGGCCGACAAGTACAAGGGCGGCGAGAAGAAGAAGGCCGCCGACCTGACCTGGCGCACCCTGCCCGTCAAGGAACGCCTGGCCCACGCCCTGGTCCATGGCATCGACGAGTATATCAACGACGACACCGAAGAAGCCCGGCTGGCCGCCGAACGGCCCCTGCATGTCATCGAAGGCCCGCTGATGGACGGCATGAACGTGGTCGGCGACCTGTTCGGTGCCGGCAAGATGTTCCTGCCGCAGGTGGTGAAATCCGCCCGCGTCATGAAGAAGGCCGTGGCCTGGCTGCTGCCCTTCATCGAGGAGGAAAAGGGCGGCGGCAAGTCCGAACCGGCCGGCCGCGTGCTGATGGCGACCGTGAAGGGCGACGTCCACGATATCGGCAAGAACATCGTCGGCGTGGTGCTCCAGTGCAATAATTTCGAGATCGTGGATCTCGGCGTCATGGTGCCCTGCGCCCGCATCCTGGACGAGGCCAAGGCCCATAATTGCAACATCATCGGCCTGTCCGGCCTGATCACCCCGTCCCTGGACGAGATGGTGTTCGTGGCCAAGGAGATGCAGCGCACCGGCCTGAAGATGCCGCTGCTGATCGGCGGCGCCACAACGTCGAAGGTTCATACCGCCGTCAAGATCGACCCCAACTATGACGGCCCCGTCGTCCATGTGCTGGATGCCAGCCGCGCCGTGGGCGTGGCGCAGAACCTGTTGAACGAAGTCAACGGCCCGACCTTCACCGCCAAGACCAAGTCCGACTATGCCGCGATGCGCGAGGCCCATGCCCGCAGCCAGATCAACCGCGCCCGCCTGCCGTTCGTCCAGGCCCAGGCCAACGCCCTGAAGCTGGACTGGGCCACCTACAGCGCCCCGCAGCCCCTGAAGCCCGGCGTCACGATTTTCCAGGATTACGATCTGGCCGAACTGGTCAGCCATATCGACTGGAAGCCCTTCTTCCAAGCATGGGAACTGCACGGCAATTTCCCCGCCATCCTGGAAGATGACAAGGTCGGCGAGAGCGCCCGCGCGCTGTGGGCCGATGCCCAGTCGATGCTCCAGCGCATCGTGGGCGAGAAATGGCTGCGCGCCAACGCCGTGGTCGCCCTGTGGCCCGCCAACAGCACCGGCGACGATATCGAGCTGTACACCGACGAGACCCGCAGCACCGTCCTGGACCGCCTGCACATGCTGCGCCAGCAGATGGCCCGCGACCCCGGCCGCGACCGCGCCCACCTGTCGCTGGCCGACTATGTGGCGCCCAAGGACAGCGGTGTGCCCGACTGGATGGGCGGCTTCGCCTGCACGTCCGGCATCGGGCTGGAGGAGCGCGCCAAGCAATTCGAGGCCGCACACGATGATTACAGCGCCATCCTGCTGAAGGCCCTGGGCGACCGTCTGGCCGAAGCCTTCGCCGAGCGCCTGCATGAGCGCGTGCGCACCGAGCTGTGGGGCTACGCCGCCGGCGAGACCCTGACCAACGAGCAGCTGATCGCCGAGGCCTATCGCGGCATCCGCCCCGCCCCCGGCTACCCCGCCTGCCCCGACCACACGGAAAAATCCACCCTGTTTCGCCTGCTGGACGCCACCAATGCCGCCGGCATCACCCTGACCGAAAGCTTCGCCATGACGCCCACGGCGGCCGTGTCGGGCTGGTATTTCGGCCATCCGGACGCGAAATATTTCGGCGTGGCCAAGGTGGAGCGCGATCAGGTGGCCGACTACGCTGCCCGCAAGGGCATGAACCTGGCCGAGATGGAGCGCTGGCTGGCGCCGAACCTGAACTATGATCCGGATGCGGCGGATCGGGCGGGGGTAGCGGCGGCGTAATCGCCGCTACTGTATTTTAATAACATCACAAAATAGAATAGTAAAAAGCAGTTTTAAATTTTTCTTGATAGTAATCAATAATCTCATTATTTCGATGACTCGAGGTATGTCGGAATATAGTTAAAGCTGAATCCTTTATCTGAGATGAATTCAACCTAATTGATCTTTCGTGTTGCATTACGTACCACTTTATATATCGTATGCAAAATCCCATCAGCACATGCCCGGGGAATCTGCTCTCTTTCAAATGTACATCCGTAATCTCTCGATTTAACAATTTAAATTTACCTTTTTCTTTCTTGATCCTGGAAATTAAAGGGGAATAACTTAACTTAAGTTCCCCATTTTTGTCGTCGAAATGAATTACACCATCACACGTCTCATTTGTGGGAACAAAGCTCACGCCAGAGCCATAAGAGACTAATTGCAGATATAGTGACCTTCTCAATATACATTGCAGTCTATTAAATTTTATAAGAAAATCTGCATTTATTCGGTTCTCATCGAATGCAGATAGGTGGCCTATACTGCCAATTATCATAGGTATCATTCCAGGGAAAAACACATCATTTTCCCATGAATAGCCAATTGTATAAATAACCCTGCTATCATTAATCCATTTTCCAGATATATCATCCCAATCTCGATCCAATACAAAAATTACTTTCTTGTCTCCACGATTTAAGATTGTCTTGGCATACGAAACAACTGCAGATTTGCTACCCAGGGGCTTAATTTTAATGGTCTTCCCAGGGGCAGACTTATCAATAACAGTCCTCCAGAATGTTACATCCTCGGCGCACGCGTTATATGCACCGCCATCCACTTCCCCCTCCAAAAGAGAAGCGCTACCACCCTCACAATAGATAATAAATTCCGCACCAGTAAAGAGGGAATAATTACCGAATCCAGACGCAGTGCGTATAAATACATTCATTATTGATCATCCCCAAGAGTTATTATATTATTTGTAAAACTCGATACTATATCCGGACTATGTGTGGCAAATATAAACTGTGCGTTCTTGTTTAGTTGGCGCAATGACTCTACAAGCCGCTCCTGCCACATGACATGCATAGATAACTCTGGTTCATCTGCAATATAGACCACTGGACGCCCTCTCTCTAACAATGCTTCCATAAGAAAAATATAAAGTTGCTTTTCACCTGAAGACAGCTGAAACGGAGAAATGAAAGTCCTATTTGTAAAGTTATTACCCCTATAAAGGGCGAATAATATTCTTCCATCTTCCAGTATTATTAGTTTTTTATTAGAAAAGAACTTTTCAAACATCTCCTTGATAAATTTCTTTCCACGCGAATGAGAGTCAACTTTACGCTGATAATCTAGCCAGAACCGTGCGGTCTGATCTGCTTGAAATATTGAAGCCAATACGATCAAATCATTTAACCGCAGCTCGTCTTTTTCAAGAAACTTTCTCCGAACGTTCTCCGCAAGTTCATAATGATAGTCCATCTTATCAATATAATCAGATTTATTAACGCCAAGATCTCCAAATATCGTTGACATGTATGTCTTTTGACTTGGAAGATCAATGGATTCAAGAATATTGTTAGAGTAATTATATTTAGATGAGTCATATATAATAGAAGAAAATATTTTCTTTTCAAATTCCCTGGCCTCTCGCTTAATAAGATTGTCGATTTCTGTCACATATTGATTAAATCTATTCCCCAAATCACCTATCCGCTGATCAACACTGCTGTCATAACCAGTATCATTTTCTAGATTTACAGCCTCTGACTTACGATGCACGGACAGCCAAGTCACTTCGCACAGAAATCCTATAGCGCTTGCCATCTCCGGATGTAGTGGTGCCAGTCGCTGCGAGAAGGAGCCCAATCCACTTACGTCTCGTTGCCGACCACGATGGTACATTGCAGGAAGAGACGCAGAATGAAGAGGCTTCTTATCTTTCGAGTTCTTAAAGAACTGAATAGTTAATGACTGCGCAGGGCCGGAGTCACCATCAGAAACTCGCGAAAAATACAACATGGGCCGACTAGAGCCCGACGCACTTAAAAAATACACCCTAGCGTTTCTAAAATGAACTTTAAATATGGCATCCATATTGCATGACAATATAGAGGAAATGAGATTTATTATGGTGGTCTTTCCTCCACCATTTTTGCCAATTAAAAAATTTACGTCTGACCTAAAATCAATAGATACGTCCTTATAACCCCACAAACCGCCAATCTCTAAACGAGAAACATAATGCTTGTCCTCATTCTCATCCCTATCGTCAGGGGAATGATTCATTGAGCTGACCATGCTGGCTCCAGGAATTGAAACTTTATCGCCTGCCATTCGGCAAACTAACCGATTATACCGTTGCATTGACTTGACACAAAGGGAATTCAACAAAAAGAGCACGCCCCGGAACATATAGGATAAGTACAATAAATTTTGGAATTTATCAATAAATCTTTAATATAAATTGGCGATTGGTATTTACTTAATCACTTTATTGAGTGTAAATCAAATTAATAATGCCGACACCCCAATATGTATTTAGACAATTATCATCAGTATTGTTTTATATTCCCCATGATTTAAAACAGCCATTTCAATAATGGCTTAAAGTTTTCATTAACATAACGCAAAAATTGAATGCCTGCCTGCACAACGGCGCTTACATCAACATTATCGCGACGCGCCACCAGTTCATCAATGAAGCTGCCAACATCTTCAGGCACAGATCACGTCACTGAGGTACGCATCAGGGTTTCCTCAACAAAAGACATCAAACAATCATAGCATAAATCCGTCGCCCTTCTCATTTCCCCCAATTCGGGCCAATTTGAACCTTGTTGATCAATCTCTGGTCGGAGCTGCCATCATGCCTCAGGTCACCATCCACAGCGCTGAAGCCAATCTACCCAAACTGATTGAGCAAGCCATGAACAGGGAGGACGTGATCATCACCAAGGAAGCAAAGGCCATGGTGCGACTGGTGCCCGTGACTCAAGGCAGCTTCAAGGTTGGCATTCTGAAAGACACGTTGGGCCAAGCTCCCGACTTTCTGGAACCGATGGGCCAGCAGGAACTTGGCTCATGGGAAGACGGCAACTGATCCCAATCTGCTGACTGTCGCTCTGGCGCAGCCATGTCTTGTATGGCGATCAAATCTGGTCTAGGCTATTAATCCTAAAATCGGTGGGATTCTCTCTGCCACCGCCTTCCACTTAAACAGGAGAAGACCACAACAACACTCCGAATTCATTCGGAGCCAGCGACCAGGACCTCCGAATTCGAAACTCACCAACCATTTGATTTTACTTGGTTTCCAAAATTCCATCCGTGCAACGCAACCCGATTTTGTGTTTCACAATGTTGCACAAGCCCCCTCGCCCCGACGTCAACCGAGCCGGCACGACCTCCGCCTATTCACCCCCAACCGCCCCGGCAGCGTAATGATGAACCGGCTCCCCAACCCCGGCGCGCTTTCCAGGCTGATGCTGCCCGACAAGGGGCCGGCCACCAGATTGTGGACGATGTGCAGGCCCAGGCCGGTGCCGCCATGGTCGCGGGTGGTGGTGAAGAACGGGTCGAAGGCCTTGGCCCGCACATTGTCATCCATGCCCACCCCGTCATCGGCGATAGTGATCACCGCCGTATCCTCGATGGCCGACAGGGTCACGGTCAGGGTGCCACCGCCGCCTTGGGGCCAGGAATGCTGGAGCGCGTTCAGCATCAGGTTGGTCAGGACATTGACCATGGCACCGGGCTGCACCAGGGCCGTCAGTTCCCGCATCCCCTCCAGATGGAAAGTCACCTGCTTTTCCCGCAGGCGCGGCTGAAGCGGGGCGACGGCTTCGGCGACCAGGGTGGACAGGCGCTGGCGCTGGCGGGGGCCGGCATATTCCTCCGCCGAGACCTGCTTGAAGCTCTGCACCAGCCGGGCGGCACGCTGGAGATTGGCCTGCAGCACGCCCATCGCCTCCCGCCCCGTGGCCAGGAAGTCGGACAGGGCCGTGCGGGTCAGGGCCTTGCCATCGACCTGCCGGCTGACCGACCCCATTTCCTCCGACAGGAAGCTGGAGGTGGTGATGGCCACGCCCAGCGGCGTGTTGATCTCATGCGCGACACCGGAGACAAGGCGGCCCAGGCTGGCCAGCTTCTCCTCCCGCACCAGCCGGTCCTGGGTGGCGCGCAGATCCTCCAGCGTGGCGGCCAGCTTGTCCTTCTGGCGGGCGATCACCTCCGTCCGCTCATCCACCTCGCGTTCCAGCTCCCGCTGGCGGCGACGCAGGCTGAGCGTGCGCAGCTGCACGATCGCCCAGGCGGCCAGCCCCAGGGCCAGCAAAGCCAAGCCCCGGAACCACCAGGTCTGCCACCAGGCCGGCATCACCGTGACGGGCAGGATCAGCGGTTCCGGCGCGAACATGCCGGCTCGGTTGCTGCCCCGCACCAGCAGCCGGTAGGAACCGGGCGACAGGTTGGCATAGGCGACATGGCGGTGAGTGCCGTCGCCGGCCATCCACTGCTCCTCGAACCCGTCCAGACGGTAGAGAAAGCGGGTGCGGTCGGGGGCGGTGTAATCCAGCGACGCGAACTCCACCGACAGCGACCGCTGATCAGGCAGCAGGCTGAGCGAGGGCGGGTTGGGCAGATTGTAGATGTCGGCCGGCACCGGCTTGCCATCCACGCGCAGGTCGGTCACCACGGTGGGGGCCAGGGTGCGCCAGGCATCCAACAGCGAAGGCTTCACCACCACCAGCCCGTCGCGCCCGCCGAACATCATCTGTCCATCGGCATCGATGGTGGCGGAATTGGACCAGAAGCTGCCCACGCCCACCCCGTCCGGCCGGCCCAGCGCCTGGATCGACAGATCGTCGCCATTGACCACGGCCAGCCCGGCATCGGTGGAGGCCCAGATGCGGCCCGCCGCATCCTCCCGCAAGGCATTGATCAGCAGGGTGGGCAGGCCGTCGGCCTGACCCAACCGGCGGAATTTCGGCACCTGCCCCGGCTGCCAACCGGCCTCCAGGATGTTCAGCCCACCGCCCAGCGTGCCCACCCAGATGCGGCCCTTCCGGTCGGTCAGAACGGCGGTGACGAAGTTATGGCTCAACGACTGACCATCGGCCGGGTCGTTGCGGATGCGCTGAAACCCGCCATCGGCACCGCGATAATGCAGCCCGGCATTGCCGCCCACCCACAGCCCGCCATCGGGGCCGGGCGCCAGCAGGCGCAGCCGGTTGTCGATCAGCGAGCGCGCATCCCCCAGCCTGGTCCGGTCCACATTCATGGCGCCGGTGGCCAGGTCCAGCGCCACCAGCCCGTCCGTGGCAATCCACAGCACATTGTCACGGCGCATCAGGAACCAGACGGCGGCATTGGCACCGGGGGCCGGCAGCGGCACCGCCTCCAGCTTCGCCACCGCCGGCCGGCGACGGAACAGCCCGCGTTGCGTCCCGATATAGACGGTGCCGTCCGGCATGGTCTCCATCGACAGCACGGCCCCGTCGGGCAGACCGCCGGTGCCCGGCCGGATACCATCGCGCCCGCCCGTTACCGGGTCCAGGATATCGATGCCGTTGGCCTGCAACCCCGCCCACAACTTGCCATCGCCGGCCAGCATCAGGCTGCGCACCTGCGGGTCGGACAGGCGGTCGGCACGGATATGGGAGGCCGGAACCGACAGCACGGCCCGGGTCACCGGGTTGCGCCGGGCCACCCCGCCGCCCCAGGTGCCGATCCAGAGAATACCCGACCGGTCGACCAGCAGGGAGCGCACGTCGGACGCCACCAGGCTGCTGATCAGGGTCGGGTCGTTGCGATGCATGGTGACATGGCCGCTGGCCACGTCCAGCTCCGCCAGACCCGCCCCTTGCGTGCCGATCACGATGCGATCGGGCGCCAGTTCGGCCAGGGCATGCTTGGCGATGGTGGCCGCAGCCGCTTCGCCGTCACCCGGCAGGTTGAACAGCCGCTGTTCGCCCGTGGCCGGGTCCCACATGGCGACCCCGGGAAACTCCCCCGTCACCCAGAGCCGGCCCTTGCTATCGCGCAGCAGCCCCTGGATGGGGGCATCGGCCGGCACGGCACCGCCCAGCGACACAGGCGCGGTCACATCGCCCGACGGGTCGATGCGCACCAATCCCCGCCCACTGGCCAGCAGCAGCCCACCATCGGGCAGCTCCACCATGTCGCGGATCTGTTCCAGCGGCGGGATATCCGGCTCCGGCCCGCGGCGGGCATAGAAGCGGCTGGCCCCCGTGGCCGGGTCGCGCATATGCACGCCGCCCACCGTCCCCACCCACAGCCTTCCCTGCGCATCGGTCAGGATCGACAGGATCGACAGGTTCAGCAGCCCGTCATTGACCCGCACGAACCGGTCGGTGGCCGCGTCGAACCGCGCTAGGCCACCGGCATTGGTGCCCACCCACAAGACACCCTTGGAATCGACATGCAGCGCGGTGACATAACTGTCGGGCAGGCTTCCCGGATCGCCGGCATTGCCCGTGTAATGGCGGAACCGGTGTCCGTCATAGCGGGCCAGCCCGCCACCGGTGCCGAACCAGATGAAGCCTGCCTGATCCTGGACGATGGCACCCACCACGTCGTTGGGCAGACCCTGTTCCCGCCCCAACCGCTCGAACAGCGGCTCGGAAAAGGCCGACCAGTCGGCGGCCCGCGCCGGCGACAACCCAAGTACCACCGCAACCAGGGGGGCTAGAAAGCGTACCCATCGACACCACGGCTGCGGATGCTGCGACCGATCAAAAGACATTGTTGTAACCGGCATCATCATCAGCCATCTTGCGGATGGCTCCATCATAGCAAGTCAAAGCCATTAGGGAAATCCGCATGGCGGTTATGGACAGGGGATGCTGCAACCTTGACTGATCGCCACCCCCGGAAGGTCGCAGGCCCGGCCCCGCCGCGCACCGGCCTTTTCACATCGGGATTGCCGCTGGCAAATATTAGGATCAAGGACGCGGGCGGCTATGGGCCATTGACGCCGCAATCGTACAAATCGCGTTATAGACCAACCGTTTAGGGCTCGTCCGATGCCGAATATTGACTTGATTTACATTAATCTGGACCGGGCTGTTGAACGGCGCGAAGCGCTGGAACGGAACTTCCGCGAGGCGAATTTCTCCAGCGCCTGGAAGCTGCACCGGTTTCCCGCGGTCTTGTGGAGCTCCGACGCGGTGACCAATATGGCGGGCCCCGCATCCCCGACCCTGAAGGGCAATTGGCTGAGCCATATCGGCTGCATGAGGCGGGCCATCGAAAGCGGCTGGAAATCACATCTTCTGATCGCCGAAGATGATGCCGAATTCTCGCCAAAGGCCGAGGCGATGGTCAATCTGGCGATTAATGACATGGAGCCGGACAGCTGGGATATTCTTTTCCTTGATCTGCTGATCCCCCGCGCCATCGATATGCCGTCGATCTTTTCGTTAAGGCAGCATTGTGCCTTAAAAAATGAAACCATGATGTTAAACCTGGAAGCACTTCGCCATCGATATGGCTTTATCGGCGCCGGTGCCTATGTTGTGAACAATGCCTCCCTGCACAAGATGTTCACGACCTTCAATTCCAACAGTATACCCGCAGCATATGATGTTGCTTTACGCCATTTCATCTACAACGGCGATGTGAAGGCGTTTGCCATCTTTCCATTTCCGGCCACGGTCAATGTCCATGGGGACAACCCGGATGTCTCGCATCCCGACAACTGGGTTTATGAATGCAGCCTGATGCATGAATTCCGCCGCCTGATCTGGATTGACTCCGATCTTGACCTGCGGCGTCCCGAGTTGGCGCGGGACGAGATAGCGCCGGATGTCGAGCGCTTCCAATCCATCTTCGCTCGCTTGCTATCTCGACAGTATGCATTCATCTAGGTAACTTGGGTCTGACATTGGCGCGCTCGGTGGAACGATTTGAAGAGCCGGGGCCACAAGGCCTGTCATCCTATGATCATGCTGCTCTTTCCCGACCGCGATGATACCGAGCGAGCGGTTGGTATCCCCGCTTTCCGGGACAGAAGCCAGGAGAAGTACCGTGCTTGCGGATATATCGACTGTGAATGACGACCAGTTCGCCGACGCCGCAATCGCCCGGATGCGCTCGCCATACGAGATGCATATCATCTGCGTCGATGTGACGAACAAGTGCGACCTTCACTGCTCGAACTGCACCAGGCTGCTGAAGAACCAGACTAGCTTCTGGGATATGACACCCGATAATTTCCGGCTGGCATTGCGGAGCCTGCGCGGCTTCAACGGCGTGATCGCCATGATCGGCGGCAATCCCTGCGTCCATAAGCAGTTTGAGGAACTGTGCCGGATTTTCGCGGAGGAAATCCCGAATAAGTCACAGCGTGGCCTCTGGTCGAACAACCTGTTCGACTATGAGCAGCTTATCGCGGACACGTTCGGCTTTTTCAACCTCAATCCCCACAACGATCAACGTGGGCGCAAGTCACTGGAAAGACTGAAGAAGCTGATCCCGAGGGTCAATTTCTTCAACGGACATTCCCACCATTCGCCCTTGTTGACGGCCGTGCAGGACCTGTATCCCGACAAGGCGGAGATGTGGGACCAAATCTCGACCTGCGACATCAATCGCCAATGGTCCGCCACGGTGCTGCAGAACAAGGGTGAGCTGCGGGCCTATTTTTGCGAAGTGGCGGGATCGTTCGATCTGGCACGGGGTGAGGATAACGGCTATCCGGTCGTTGAAGGCTGGTGGTGCAAGCCGCTGCAGGACTTCGCCTCGCAGGTCAAGAAATTCTGCCCCGGCTGCGGTGTGCCGGCCCGGCTGAAGGGGCATCTTGACAGTGACGAGATCGACACCTATTCGCGCTCCAACGCCAAGCTGGCCGAGCAGTCCTTGCGCAAACGGCGCAAGATAATTGAGATAAACTCCCTCGAAGAGGCGGAGAATCTGAATAGCGATTTCACAAATTACAATAACTACCACCAGCTCAGGGAACACACGTTCGAGCAGCGCGACGGTCTGGTCGGCACGCTGTACAGAAGGGCGGACAAGTTCATCGTCCAGCCGGGCAGCGTCTCTTCCACCGACCCGGGAAATTTCACCCAGCAGGAGTTGCCCGCCTATGTGACAAACCTGCTGCTGCCGGACGATTCCGTTCTGCTGCTCGGCCCCGGCTATTCGACCAAGATTGTCGATATCGCCCGCCGCGCGCGCTTCGCCTGGGCATTGGACCCCGATGCCGCCGTGGTTGAGGCGCTGTCATTGACCTGTCAGGTGAATAGCTGCGCCAATACCAAGGTCGAGCGGCTTGCCGCCTACGACCACAACGCCGTTGCACGATTTGCACGGGGTCAGGGCCAGGGCGCTGGTCTGGTCGATCTGGTCGAGGCGGACGACATCGTAACCACCGGCGCTGAAATTCTGTATGTGAACTGCGTTCGGGTTGATGACTATTTCGATGAGCCCGCCCAGGTCGTGGTGTCGACAATTCGCGGTCGCGGTGAACTGGCCGCACTGACCGGGGCAAAGCAGACCTTGAAGCAGGCGCGACTGCTGTTCCTGGACTTCGCCGCGGAAGGCTTCCGGGCCCATCCGGACAAGCTGGAGAAGGTCGCTTCCCTGCTGGGTGAAAGCTTCGAGTTCGGCTATGCGCCCTTCGCCATGCTGCAGACGGAGAAGGTGGCATTCACCGCCCTGTTGCAGAAACTGGTGGAGGATAATTCGAGCGGCTGCATGATCTTCTGCAAAATTGCCCTGATCTGAGGCTGATCAACTGGAATGCGCCCCATCCGATGCTCATGGCAGCATCGGATGGGGCGTTTTCTCATGCCGCCACCAACTCGAACCTGTCCACATCCACCAGCCCCATATCGGTGATCTTCAGGTGCGGGATCACCGGCAGGGGCAGGAAGGCCAGTTGCAGGAACGGCTCCGCCAGCGGGCAGCCCAGCGCCTTGACCGAGGCACGCAGCGCCTCCAGCTCATGTTCCACCGCCTCGAACGGTTTCAGGCTCATCAGACCGGCCACGGGCAGGGCCAGTTCGCCGACCACCGCGCCATCCTTGACGGCCACGAAGCCGCCGCCGATCTCGGTCAGGCGGTTGATGGCGACGACCATGTCGGCATCGGCGGCACCCACGGCACAGATATTGTGGCTGTCATGGCCCACGGAACTGGCCAAAGCACCCGACCTGATACCGAAGCCCTTCACGAAGCCCTTGCCGATATTGCGGGTGAAGCCGTGGCGTTCGACCACGACGATCTTCAGGATGTCATTGTCCGGGTCGGCATGGCGGCGGCCATTGCGGTAGGGAACGCTGGCCTGCAAGGCCTCGGTGATGATCTTGTTGGGCAGGACGCCGATGACCGGCGTGCCGGGGCCGCTTGCGGGAATGGCCAGGTCGTCGGCCACCACCCGGTCGCGCTTGATGGAATTCAGGCCGACAGGCGGCGGGGAGGTGCGGCCGGCGAAGCTGTCCGGCGTTACCGGCTTGCCGGCGCGAATCACTTGGGCGACCGTGCACTGCGCCAGATCGTCCAGCAGGACAATGTCGGCCAGATATCCCGGTGCCACCAGCCCCCGATCCTTCAGCCCGAAGCCGCGCGCCGCCGACCAGGTGGCCGTGCGGTATGTGGACGCTATATCGGCCCCGCCGGCGATGGCACGGCGGATCAGATGATCCAGATGCCCTTCCTCGGCAATGTCCAGCGGGTTGCGGTCGTCGGTGCAGAAGGCCAGGAAGGGGCTGGTCAGCGGGTCGATCAGGCCCGACAGCTGATCCACGTCCTTGGATACCGACCCGTCGCGGATCAGCACCTGCATGCCCTTGGCGATCTTCTCCCGCGCTTCGGCCTGGCTGGTGCATTCATGGCAGTTGCGGATGCCGCAGGAGAGATAGGCGTTCAACTCCTTGCCAGTGACCAGCGGAGAATGGCCATCGATATGGGCGCCGTAGAATTCCGCCAGCTTGTCCAGCACCTCCTCATCCTTCCACAGCACGCCGGGGAAGTTCATGAACTCGGCCAGACCGATGACCTTGGGATGGTGGCGGTGGCGGGCCAGATCGTCGGCCTTCAGTCGGGCACCCGCCGTTTCCAGATGCGTGGCCGGCACGCAGGACGAGAGCTGGACGCGCAGATCCATGGCGGTGGACAGCGATGAGTCCAGGAAATATTTCAGCCCCGTCTCCCCCAGCACATTGCAGATTTCGTGCGGATCGCAGATGGCGGTGGTGGTGCCGCGCTGCAGGACGCAACGGTCGAATTCCGACGGGGCGACCAGGGTGCTTTCGCAATGGACATGGGTATCGATGAAGCCGGGCACGGCGAAGCGGCCCTTGCCGTCGATCTCCACCAATCCATCATAGCGATCATAGGTGCCGACGATGGTGTCGCCGCAGATGGCGATATCGGTTTCCTCGATCGTGCCCGTGGCCACGTTCAGCAACCGGACATTCTTGATGACGAGGTCGGCGCGGTTGCGCCCCATGGCCTGGTCGATCCGCTGTTTCAGGATGGCTTTGGCGGCGGCGCGGTCCATGGGTTTATCCTTCGCTATCAACGCGGTGTCTTGGCACAGAGCGCCAGCAGGTCGGCCTCGGCCGCCGGCTGGATGGGGCGGCCGTTGAACAGGACCTGACTGCCCTGCACCGTCACGGTACCGATCTGCGCCTCCCCCCGGTAGAGGTTATTTGTCTGAAAGCCGAAGCGGCGGGCGATATCGGTGGTCAGCTGGATATCGATATGGTCGGGCATCTGGATCGACGCGCCATCGGGCAGGTCGGCCGGGGCCACCGGCTTGCCATGCACATCCACGCCCGGCTTGTACTCGACATCGGCACTGGGCTGATGCCGTGTGACATAGCGGCAGGCGGCGGGATCGACACGGATGGTGGGCAGGTCGGATTGCGCCAGGGCGGGCGATGCCGCGCCTGCGAAAAGCGCCATCAACCCTATGGCCCTCAAGGCTTTTTCAATGAATACTGGCATCCCTTCCCTCCCCCTCCTTCGCTGGGGCGTCCCGCACATGCTGACATCCTACTTCAAGCTGAACGAACTGGGCAGTGATGTCCGGACGGAGTTGCTGGCCGGTTTCACCACCTTTTTAACAATGGCCTACATCATCTTCGTCAATCCGCAGATTCTGTCGGCGGCGGGGATGGATCATGGGGCGGTATTCGTGGCCACCTGCGTGGCGGCGGCCATCGGGTCGGCCATCATGGGGCTCTATGCCAATTACCCGATCGCCCAGGCGCCGGGCATGGGGCTGAATGCCTATTTCGCCTTCACCGTGGTGGGGCAGATGGGCCATTCCTGGCAGGTGGCGCTGGGGGCGGTGTTCCTGTCGGGCGTGCTGTTCATCATCCTGTCGATCCTGCCCATCCGCGAGGCAGTGGTGAATGCCATCCCCCGCACACTGAAGCTGGCGATTTCCGCCGGCATCGGTCTGTTCCTGGCCATCATCGCGCTGGAGAATGCCGGTTTGATCCAGGCGCATCCGGTGACGCTGGTCACCATGGGCGATCTGACCAAGGCGCCGCCGGTGCTGGCGGCCATCGGCTTCATCCTGCTGTGCGCCCTGGCGGCGCGCAAGGTGACGGGGGCGGTGATCCTCACCATCCTGGCCGTGGCGATCATCGGCATGGTGGCGGGCGTGTCGCCCTTCAACGGCCGCGTCGTCTCCCTGCCGCCGGACCCCAGCCCGACCTTCATGGCCATGGACCTGTCGGGCGCGTTCAGTGTCGGGCTGATCACCGTGGTCTTCGCCTTCTTCTTCGTCGACCTGTTCGACACGGCCGGCACCTTGATCGGTGTGTCGCACCGCGCCGGGCTGCTGGACAAGGATGGCAAGCTGCCGCGGCTGAAGCGGGCTTTGTTCGCCGATGCAGCGGCCACCACCATCGGCGCCACGCTGGGCACCTCCACCGTCACCTCCTATATTGAGAGTGCGGCTGGCACCAATGTCGGCGGGCGCAGCGGGTTGACGGCGGTGACCGTGGCATTGCTGTTCCTGGCCTGCCTGTTCTTCGCACCACTGGCCGCCAACATCCCCGCCTATGCGACGGCACCCGCCCTGCTCTATATAGCCTGCCTGATGGCGCGGGGGTTGACGGAGGTGGATTGGGACGATGTCACCGATTATGCACCGGCGGTGATGACGGCCATTTCCATGCCGCTGACCTATTCCATCGCGCATGGCATCGCCATCGGCTTCATCACCTATGCCGGCATCAAGATCCTGGCCGGACGCTGGCGCGATGTCGGGCCGGTGGTGGCGGTGCTGGCGCTGCTGTTCCTGCTGAAATTTATTTTGTTGGCGTGAGTGATTCTGGATGATTCGATGACAAGGGCCGCTCCCATCGGGGGCGGCCTTTTCTTATGGCGAGGGATGAAGCTCGTTCAGTAGGCAGCAAAAATCATGGTACCGATAGCAACGGCTATTTTATGTGCAATCGCCCCCTAAATGGGCACATCTTCCGTTCACGTAAAGCGCGACGACCGATCGTTCCGCCACGAAACCTTCACTTGTCGTCAAATCTGTTGTTTTTCATATACTTAGAACATCACTCACATGACAGTGAGCCATGCGGTGGGGTTATGGGGTCGTCTGGACGCATGCAATCGTGGCAAGGCGGCAACAGTGGCCGCTGCATTTTTAAGCTTAACGCGCATTCATTGAATTTAGATGGTGACGGCTTTTGCGAGCGCTGCTTATACTCCGCCCCACAAAAGAAAAGACCGCGCCAGCAAGGCAGCGCGGCCTGAGTTTAGGGAGGAATCGCCACCAGGCGGTGTCAAAACAGGGATCCAACCCCGTTCGACAAGATAAGTTTTCAGTTTTCTGAATTTAAAGGCAAGCCGATTTCGTCGGCTTGCCTTTTTATTTGGTCGATTTTTAGGTTTTTGCCTACACCTTGTGCAAATGCCGACCATCCGAACAGGCGTTTGCCCAATCAGAAGGCGGCATATCCGGCAAAGCCCCCGTCCACGGCCCGCTTCCACGGCAAATCGAGACTCATCATCGCCATTCCGGCGGGACAGTCGGCCCGGTGGGCGCCGGGCAGGAAGCCGATGCTCATCAGGAACTCGCCCACGATCTCGCCACCGGTAAAACGGAAATTCTTGGCGAACAGTTTCACCCAGTCGGCCTTGGCCCGCGGGTGATGGGCCAGCAGCCAGGCATGGAACGAACCATGGCTGTCGCGCAGGCGCTGGATCACCTGGGCATTATGAATGGCGGCATGCACCTTCAGCTTGTTGCGGATGATGCCGGGATCGGCCAGCAGCCGGTCGATATCATCCGGCCCGAAGGCTGCCACCCTGTCGACCACGAAGCCGGCATAGGCGGCACGGAAGCTCTCGCGCTTCTTCAGGATGGTCAGCCAGGACAGGCCGGCTT
Source organism: Niveispirillum sp. KHB5.9 (assembly GCF_048066115.1). Classification (NCBI taxonomy): domain Bacteria; kingdom Pseudomonadati; phylum Pseudomonadota; class Alphaproteobacteria; order Rhodospirillales; family Azospirillaceae; genus Niveispirillum; species Niveispirillum sp. KHB5.9. Next base: position 262,925 of record NZ_JBLTYX010000004.1, read on the forward strand.
GGTTGATCTCCAGCACCAGCCGCTCAAACAGCTCGTCATCGCCCCTCAGGGGCACACCATATTCATGTTGATGATAGGGGCCATGCCATTCATGCCCCGGCGCCACATCGCAATAGCCCGACACGCCCGCCATCCTTTGACCGATGAAAGAGGGGCAGGATAGCCGTTACCAGATCGCTTGTCGCGACAGATGTTCGCTTTTTGTACTAAATTTGTACCGAATTGTATCCCCGGGACCGCAAAAGCGTGACCAAAAAGCCATAGCTGCACCGCAGCATGTTTCTTTAACGAAACTCAACTCAAACTGTCACACATTCCCGCTACCCCCGCTGCAAAAGCCTTCCGACAGTTGGGGATCCTCATGCACCACACCTTCTCTCTCGGCTTCCGGCGTGCGGCCCGGCTGCTGGCGACGACGGCGATCGTTTCCACCGGCGCCGTCTCCGCCGTCTATGCCGGTGCGGTCACCGGTACCGTCACCGACGTAACCGGGACCAGCGCGCTGCGCGGTGCGGAGGTCACCCTGGTGGAATTGGGGCAGAGCGCCACGGTGCAGGCCGACGGCTCCTTCCGCTTCGCCAGCGTGCCCGCCGGCACCTACAAGCTGCATGTGCGCTATTCCGGCGCCGAGGATCAGGTCCAGCAGATCACCGTGCCGCAGGCCGGTGACATCAGCGCCCAGTTCGCCCTGGCCGGTGCCAATACCGAACTGGCGGAAATCCTGGTGGTGGGCCAGCGCGCCAACCTCGCCTCCTCCATCTCACGCCAGCGTTCGTCCGACAGCGTGCAGACCACCCTGTCGCGCGACAGTATCGGCAATTTCCCTGACCAGAACGTGGCGGAGAGCATCCGCCGCGCGCCGGGCGTCAACACGCTGAACGACCAGGGTGAAGGCCGCTTCGTCTCCGTGCGTGGCCTTGATCCCAACCTGAACTCCGCCTCGATCAACGGCAACCGCATCCTGGCCACCGGCGGCGATGACCGCGCCGTGGCCATGGACGTGATCCCGTCGGAACTGATCGAGAGCATCGACATCAAGAAGAGCCTGACGCCGGACATGGATGCCGACACGATCGGCGCCTCCATCGAGATCAAGACCACGTCGGCCTTCGACCGCAAGACGGGCTTCGTGTCGGGCTCCATCGAAGGGTCGTACAACGACCTGAACGAGAAGACCTCGCCCAAGGGCAGCATCGATTTCTCCACCCGCCTGACCGACAATATCGGCGTGGCCGGCGGCTTCAGCTATTACGACCGCAAATTCTCCACCGACAATGTCGAGGCGGATGGCTGGGAGGAAACGTCGGGCGGCCTCTATGCCGAGGATTTGGAATATCGCGATTACGATGTGCGCCGTAAGCGTTATGGCGGCACGCTGAATTTCGATTTCCGCGCCGGGGAGACCACCTCGCTCTATCTGCGCTCGCTCTATTCGAAGTTCGACGATACCGAGAAGCGCACACGCCTGGTGTTCGATCTGGCCGACGCCGACATCGCCGTCAATGGCAGCCGTGCCACCTTCGGCATCGATGATAGCGGCGATACCGCGATCACGGTGGAACGCGACCTGAAGGACCGTCGCGAGGTGCAGTCGGTCAAGACCTTCTCCGTGGGTGGCGAGACCTTCCTGGACAAATGGACCCTGACCTATGACGCGGCCTATTCCCAGGCCCGGCAGTGGGAGGATGGTTCCTTCGACCCCATCGTCTTCCAGCAGGAATTCGAGGATGAGGGGTCGCTGGGTGTGGCCATCGACTATGCCAACCTGAAGAAGCCGGCCTATTCCATCACCCGGGGCAGCGCCGCCTTCCTGGACGCATCCAACTATGAGTTCGACAAGCTGGAGCGGACGACGGACGAGAACAGCAAGGACGAGGAATATTCCTTCAAGGCCGATGCCGCCTACGACATCGACCTGGATGAAGGTTCGGCGCAGGTGAAGTTCGGCGGCAAGGCCCGCCTGCGCGATAAGAGCCTGTCCTTCATCTATGACGTGTTCGACGGTTATGATGGCGACTTCACCCTGGCCGACGTGATCGGCAAGCCCAGCTATGGCCTGGCCGATATCGGCACGGTGCCCGACCTGAAGGGCGTGCGCGGTTTCGTGCGCACCAACCTGGGCAAGTTCGAGTTGGACCAGCTGGATACCGACTTCGCGTCGGCCGCCGAGAATTTCGACGCCAGCGAGGATATCTATGCCGGCTATGTCCAGGGCCGCTATGACAATGGCCCGCTGCGCCTGATCGGCGGCGTGCGTGTTGAGCAGACCAAGGTCGAGCTGAGCGGCACGCGTCTGGAGTTGGTCGAGGAAGGTGCCACCGTCGGCGGTGTCGAGCTGGACGAGGATACGCTGTTCACCACGCCCGTATCCTTCAAGAAGGATTACACGGACTGGATGCCCAGCCTGAACCTGCGTTACGAGCTGGGCGACGATGTCGTGGCCCGTGCCGCGTACTTCAAGTCGATCATGCGCCCGTCCTTCGGCAAGATGGCCCCGCGCTTCGTGATCGAGGAGAATGACGATAATGAGCGGTCGGGCGAGTTCGGCAATCCCGAGCTGAACCCCTACAAGGCGCATAATTTCGACGCCACGCTGGAATATTACTTCGCCAGCAACTCCGTCATCCAGGCGGGCGTGTTCTATAAGAAGATCAACGACTTCATCGTCGATGCCGAGTTCGAGAACGGCAGTTTCGCCGGCATCGGCTATGACGAGGCGGTGATCCCCGTCAATGGCGACAAGGCCAAGGTGAAGGGCATCGAGCTGGCCTATGCCCAGGCCTTCACCGAGCTGCCGGCGCCCTTCGACGGGCTGCTGGTCAACGCCAATTATACCTACACCGATGCCGAGGGCGACGTGCTGGGCCGCACCGTGTCCCTGCCCGCCTCGTCCAAGCACACAGCCAATTTCGCCCTGGGTTATGAGAAGGGTCCGATCACCCTGCGCGCCTCGCTGACCTATCGTTCGGGCTATCTGGACGAGCTGGGCGGCGATGCCGAGGAGGATCGCTGGATCAAGCCGCACCGCCAGTGGGATTTCAGCGCCAAGTACCGCGTGACCGAGAATGTCCGTCTGTTCGCGGAACTGGTGAACGCCAACGACGCCACCTACACCGCCTATAACAAGATCGGTGGCCGCCAGAACCTGCTCCAGTACGAAGAGTACAGTTGGACCGGCAAGTTCGGCGCCAAGTTCAATTTCTGATCCGTCAGCTAGCCGTCAGGGCTGGCCTGACATGATTTCATGACCAACGGGGTCCGCGACCGGCCTTCATGAAAGGCCCGGCCGGGCCCCGCACCATTTCCAGGAGACCCGGATGATCTCGACCCTGCGGCTTTTCGTCTGCGGCCTTGCGCTGATGGCCCCTTCCCTGCCCGCCTTGGCCGATGACCTGCCACCCATCGAGATCCCGCGCACGCCGGGCCTGCCCTATACCGTACGCAACATCCCCGATCGCGTCGTGCTGACGCCCGGTGCCGATCCGGCGACGGAGATGGCCGTGTCCTTCCGCACCGACAGCATGCAGCGCACGGCGGAGGCGCAACTGGCCATCGCCGTGGATGGCCCGACGCTGGAGAAGCATGCCAGCACGGTTACCGGCACCTCCACCGTTCTGCCCAGTTCCAACGGCCTGGCCCATTACCATCATGTGCGCTTCACCGGCCTGAAGCCGGACACGGTCTATGCCTATCGCGTCAAGGGACAGGCCGGGTTCACCGAATGGCACCAGTTCAAGACGGCGGCGACCGAGGCCAGGCCCTTCCGCTTCATGTATCTGGGCGACACCCAGAACGGCATCCTGGACTTCGCCTCGCGCGTCATCCGCCGCGGGTTCCATGAGGGCAAGGTGGAGCTGGTGGTGCATGCCGGCGACCTGATCGCGCAGCGCGACGATCTGGACCATGATGATGAATGGGGCGAATGGACCCAGGCGGGCGGCTACAGCTACGCCATGGTGCCGCAGCTGCCGGCCACCGGGAACCATGAGTATGCCGACCGTATCCTGCCCGACGGCAGCGAATCCCGGAAGCTGGGCCAGCATTGGCAGGCGCAGTTCGCCTTGCCCGCCAACGGTGCTGCAGGCCTGACGGCCACCACCTATTATGTCGATTACCAGGGCGTGCGGTTCATCGTGCTGGACGGCACGGCGGCCCTGGACCTGGGGCAACTGGATGTGCAGACCAAGTGGCTGGACGATACGCTGGCCGCCAGCAAGGCCACCTGGAACTTCGTGCTGTTCCATCAGCCGATCTTCACCTGCGCCCGGCCCAACGATACCGAGGCGTTGAAGGCCGCCTGGAAACCGATCTTCGACAAGCGCAAGGTCGATCTGGTCCTGCAGGGCCATGACCATTGCTACAGCCGCCTGTCGTCGGAAGCCGGACGCGCCGCCGGCATCACCGCCCGCAAGAGCGGCAAGACCCAGGGGCCGGTCTATCTGGTCTCCGTCGCCGGATCCAAGATGTACGGCCTGAACGACCGCGCCGGCACCCAGCCGGACAAGGTGGCCGAGGCCACGGAGCTGTACCAGATCGTCGATGTGGAGACGGGCCGCCTGAAGTTCCGCACCTATACGGCATCGGGCAAGCTTTATGACGGGTTCGACCTGCAACGGCAGAAGAATGGCAGCAACCGCATGGTCGAACTGACCGAGCCGATGCTGGCCACCCGTACCTGCAAGGATGGCAAGGGGCCGGATGGGGACAAGTGCGTGGCCAAGGCCAAGGATTGAGGGGTGGCAGGGTGCCGATATACCACTCCGTCATCCCGGCGAAAGCCGGGACCCAGAGGCCACAGGATCAAATCTGTACGCTGCCTTGATCAAAGCCGCCGCAAAGTCGGGCGCTTGGCCCCTGGGTCCCGGCTTGCGCCGGGATGACGGGAGAGAGGAATTCCGATCCAAGGAAAATCGCTCTAATCCCGGAACAGACCCGGCCAATCCACCCAGCCGAAATGCACACTGGCCCAGCCCAGGAACACCAGTACGGCCGAGATGATCGAGGTCCACAGGAACTTTTTCATCAGCAGGGGCTTGGCGGGTGCGCCGGGCTGGTGCCCCACCTCATCCACATTGCCTTCCTGCGTGCGGCCGAACGGCAGCACCAGGAACAGGACCGTCCACCAGACGGTGAAATAGATGGCAGCCCAGGTTGCCCAGCCCATGGTCTCGCTCCCTTAAACCTGCTCGATCTCGACCAGGGTGCCGAACAGGTCCTTCGGATGCAGGAACAGCACCGGCTTGCCATGGGCACCGATCTTCGGCTCCCCATCGCCCAGCACGCGCAGACCGTCGGCCTTCAGCTTGTCGCGCGACGCGATGATATCCTCCACCTCGTAACAGACATGATGGATACCGCCGGACGGGTTGTTGGTCAGGAACTTGCCAATGGTACTGCCCTCGCCCAGGGGATGCAGTAGCTCGATCTTGGTGTTGGGCAATTCCACGAACACGGTGGTCACGCCATGTTCGGGCAGATCCAGCGGTGCCGACACCGTGGCACCCAGCGTGGTGCGATAGGTTTCCGACGCGACGGCCAGATCCGGCACGACAATGGCGACATGGTTCAAACGGCCGATCATCCCTGGGCTCCCCTCTTTTGGTTTTCCGGCCGAAAGATAGCCACGGGCGACGCCGTCGTCACCCGTGACAAATCGCGCGGGCAGCTTTCAATCCCTCAAGCGCCGGCGCCACATCCGTGGCTTGGCTTCACGGCGCATGGGCGCCGCGGCGGCGGTCGCCGCCGAAGCCAGTTCCCGACTGCGGGAACTGGCTCTACACCCGGACCAGATGCACTTCCGTCAGGGGCTTGCGCCCCTGGCTGGAATGGAAGGACCGGCGGATGGCCAGACGCGCCGCCTCCTTCACCTGGGCGTCATCCATGCGGGCGGTCCTGGAGAGCTGTTCAACGGCACCGCGCACGCGTGCAATCAGGTCCGTCGTCTCCTCATCCACCTCATCCTCTTCCAGCAGGCCGATGGCGGATACCTTGGGGTCGGCCAGCAGGTCGCCCCGGGGGGTCATTACCAGGGTGACCATGGACACGCCGGATTGCGCCATGCGGGTACGGCCGCGCAGCGCCATATTGGTCAGCGGCACGATGCGCTTGCCATCGATACACAGCTTGCCGGCATGGACATGGCCCAGATTGGCGGCCGGGCCCGGCCCCAAGCGGATGACCATGCCATCATCGGGCACCAATACCTCCGGCACCTGACAGTCACGGGCCAGGGCGGCATGCACCGTCAGGTGACGATGTTCGCCATGCACGGGGATGGCGATGCGGGGCCGCACCCACTGGTACATCTGCACCAACTCATCCCGTGCAGGATGACCGGAGACATGGACGAATTCCTCATCCGCCGTGATCACCTCGATCCCCTGGCGCATCAGGCCGTTCTGGATCTTGGCGATGCCCTTCTCATTGCCCGGGATTTCGCGGGCGGAGAAGATCACCACGTCGCCCCGTTCCAGCACCACGTCGGGGTGGTCGTCATTGGCGATGCGAGCCAGGGCGGCGCGTGGTTCCCCCTGGCTGCCGGTGCAGATCACCACCAGCTTCTCACGCGGCACATATCCCGCCTCCCGCTCCGACAGGAACGGCGGCAGGTCGGTCAGATAGCCATTGGCGCGAGCGGCATCGTTGATGCGCCACAGCGACCGGCCGGCCAGCGCCACCTGCCGGTCATTGGCCCGGGCGGCGATGGCAATGGAATGCAGCCGCGCCACGTTGCTCGCAAAGCAGGTGACGGCGATGCGGGTTTCGGTGTGGCGGCTGAACAGCTCCTTCAGGCTTTCCTGTACCGCCGCTTCGGACCCGGACGTGCCGGGCACCATGGCGTTGGTGCTGTCGCAGATCATCGCATCCACGCCCTGGCGCCCCAGCTTCTGCAACGCCTCCTCATCCGCCAGCAGGCCGATGACGGGGTCGGGGTCCAGCTTCCAGTCGCCCGTATGCAGCACCGTGCCGGCGCCGGTGCGGATGACCAGCGCGTTGGGCTCGGGGATCGAATGGGTCAGGGAAATCAGTTCGAGATCGAAAGGACCGATGCTGGCCTTGCCACCCAGCGGGATGATGTTGATCGGCACCTTGTTCTGCAGGCCCGTCTCGGTCAGCTTCGCCTTCAGGAAGCTGGCCGTGAATGGCGTGCACCAGACGGGGACGCGCAAATCCTCCCACAGATAGGGGATGGCACCCAGATGGTCCTCATGCGCGTGGGTGACGACGATGCCCAGCAGGTCGCCCCGCCGCTCCTCGATGAAGCTGGTATCGGGTAGGATGATATCGACCCCAGGGGTCGTTTCGTCACCGAAACTGACGCCAAGATCGACCATCAGCCACTTGCCCTGATGGTGGTAGAGGTTCAGGTTCATCCCGATTTCGCCCGCACCGCCCAGGGGGACGAAATGCAGGCCCTTCGGGTCGAAATCCTTACTCTCCAGATGCTTTGCTTGCGTCATTCGGTCCTGTTTTCAGTTGGCGGCGGCGTTGCGTTCATGGATCAGCCGGAGACCGCGCAACGTCAGGTCCCCATCAATATGGTGGATCATGTCGGTCCCTTCAGCGAACAGGCGGACAAGGCCACCGGTTCCGATCACCGTCACCGGCGTCTGCCCATAGGGCGACAGCTCGGCGATGATCTTCTTCAGGATCCCCTCGATCATCCCGGTATAGCCCCAGAACATGCCCGACTGCATCGCCGCGACCGTGCCGCGACCGATGGCCGCCTCAGGTTTGGCGATATCGACCTTGGGCAACTGTGCGGCCACCCGGTGCAGCGCGTCCAGTGACAAGGCGGGGCCGGGCGCGATGACACCGCCGGCGAAGTTGCCGTCGGCATCGACCACGTCGAACGTCGTGCCCGTGCCGATATCGATGACGATCAGCGGCACCGGATATGCCGCCTTGGCCGATACGGCATTGACCAGCCGGTCCGCCCCCGCCTCACGCGGGTTGGTCAGCTTGACCTCCAGCCCCAGGGTCACCGACGGGTCGCCCACACGCATGGGCGTGCAGCCGAAATGATCCTCGGTCAGCTTGACCAGGGCATAGGTCTGGGTCGGCACCACGGAGGACAGGATGGCGGCGTCGATATCGTCCTGGGTCAGCCCCTTCATGGCCATCAGCGTGACCAGCCACACGGCATATTCGTCGGCCGTGCGCTGGGTGTCGGTGGAGATGCGCCAATGCGCCCTCTTCTCGTCACCGTCGAACACAGCGAAGACGACATTTGTATTACCGGCATCGATGGCCAGAAGCATCTCATCCCCCTTGCGTCGGGAAGAACACGTCACCGGCCGTCACCCGGCGCAGCCCGCTGCCGGTATCGACCAGCAGCACACCATCATCATCCATATCGACGAAGCGGCCGGTGAAGGTCTCGTCATGCAGCCGCACCGTGACGTCACCACCCAGCCCCTGCGCCGCATTCAGCCAGGCCGCACGGATGGGTGCGAAGCCCTGGGTCACGAAGCGCTGATACCAGGCATGGAACGATGTCGCATAGGCCTCCAGCACCCTTTCCACCGTGACATCGGCGCCGGCGGCCAGCAGCGAGGTGGCGGGATACAGCGCTTCGTCCGGGTAATGCCGGACATTGATGCCGACGCCCAGCACCAGCCATTCGACCGATCCGCCGCGACCCGCTTCGGACTCCAAAAGGATGCCGGAAATCTTGGCCCCATCGACCAGCACGTCGTTGGGCCATTTCAGGGTGACACGCGCCGCGATCAGCGCCGACACCGCCTCCCCCACCGCGACGGCGGCGATGAAGGAGGTGAGGGCCGCCTGCCCCGGTGCCATGCCCGGCCGCAGGATCAGGGAACAGGCGAGATTGCCCTCGCCACTGCTCCAGGCCCGGCCGCGACGGCCACGCCCGGCGGTCTGACGTTTGGCCCAGACGATTGTGCCTTCGATAGCACCTTCGGTGGCCAAGCGCTTGGCCTCGTCATTGGTGCTGCCGCATTCATCCAGGGCCACGAGACGAAAAAACGCGGGCAGCGTGGCTGCCCGCGTTTCAACGGATGGGTCATTCCCGGCCATCATGTCCGGAACACCGGTCACCGGGCCCCGAACAGGGCAGCGGCGGCGGATGCCGCACCGGCGGTGATGGGCGACAGGAAGAAGATGTAGATCGGGAAGACGAACAGAGCCGTGCCCGCCACCACGAAGCCGGCGGTGGGGGTCGGGCGGTCCAGCGGCTCCGTCACGTCATCGAAGTACATCGCCTTGATGACGCGCAGGTAATAGAAGCAGCTGATGCCCGAGGCGATGACGCCGACGATGGCCAGCGGATACAGGCCCGCCTGGATGGCCGGCAGGAACACCGCCCACTTGCCCCAGAAGCCCGCCGCCGGCGGCACACCGGCCAGCGACCACATGAACACCGCCATGGCGAAGGCCAGCAGCGGATGGGTCTTGGACAGGCCCGCCAGATCGGCAACCTCTTCCACGGCGCGGCCGGACTGGCGCATCGACAGGATGATGGCGAACACGCCGACATTCATGACGAGGTAGATCGCCATATAGATCAGCACGCCGCGCACACCCTCGACCGAGCCGGCGGACAGACCGACCAGCGCATAGCCGATATGGCCGATGGAGCTGTAAGCCATCAGGCGCTTGATGTTCTTTTGCTGGATGGCGCCCAGGGCACCGACGATCATCGAGGCGCCAGCGCAGAACTGGATCACCTGCTGCCACTGCACGGCCAGATCGCCGAACGGGCCGACCAGGACGCGGATGAACAGGGTGATGGCCGCCACCTTGGGTGCCACGGCGAAGAAGGCCGTGACGGAGGTCGGCGCCCCTTCATAGACGTCCGGCGTCCACATGTGGAACGGCACGGCGGAGATCTTGAAGGCCAGGCCGGCGGCGACGAACACCATGCCGATGACCACGCCAGCCGACGGCGCCCCCTCGGCCCCGGTCAGCACCGTGGCCAGCTTGTCAAAGCTGGTGGTGCCGGCGAAGCCATAGACCAGGGACGAGCCATAGAGCAGCAGACCGGACGACAGGGCGCCCAGCACGAAATATTTCAGGCCGGCTTCGGTCGACTTGGCCACGTCGCGCTTGAACGACGCGATGACGTAGAGGGCAAGCGACTGCAATTCCAGGCCGACATAGAGCGAAATCAGGTCGTTGGCCGACACCATGGCCAGCATGCCAAGCGTGGCCAGGGCGATCAGCACCGGATATTCGAACCGGGCCACCCGCTCCTTCTCCAGGTAATTGACCGAGAGGATCACGGCCAGCGACGAGGCGATCAGGATCAGCAGCTTGGCGAAGGTGCCGAAGCTGTCGGCCACGAACAGGCCGTTGAAGGTGACGGCACGCCCCTCAGGCCCCTGCAACAGCAGGAACCCGGTGGCGATGAAGGAGGCGACAGTCAGCCAGGAGACGAGGCGCAGGCTGCCATCACCCCGGAACACGCCGATCATCAGCAGGACCATGCTTGCGCAGGCCAGGAAGATCTCGGGCAGGGCCGGGGCCAGATCGGGAATGGTTGCCATGGCTCAGTTCTCGCTCGCCGGCTGGGTCGCCGGGGTTTCAGTCAGCATCTCGGCCGTCTTGGTGCCATCGGCCTGAATCAGGCCGGCAGCCTTCAGCGACGCCTCATGGTCCGCCAGGATCTTCTCCACGGTCGGGTTGTAGACATTCTGGAAGCTGGCCGGATAGACGCCCATGATGATGACGATGGCCACCAGCGGGGCGAAGAAGGCGACCTCGCGCAGGGACAGGTCCTGCATGGCCTTAACTTCCGGCTTCTCCAGCTTGCCGTAGAACAGCTTGCGATAGAGCAGCAGCATGTAGGCGGCACCCAGGACCAGACCGGTGGCCGACAGCATGCCGTACCAGGTGCTGACCTCGAACACGCCCAGCATCGTCAGGAATTCACCCACGAAACCCGAGGTGCCCGGCAGGCCCACCGACGCGAACATGAAGATGGCGAAGACCACCGCATAGCGCGGCATGTTCTTGGCCATGCCGCCATAGGCGGCCATCTCGCGGGTATGCAGGCGGTTATAGGCCACACCGATGCACAGGAAGAGGGCGGCCGACACGAAAGTGTGGCTCAGCATCTGGAACATCGCGCCGTCCAGGCCGCGCTGGTTCATGGCGAAGATGCCCATCGACACGTAACCCATATGGGCAACGGAACTGTAGGCGATCATTTTCTTCATGTCGGTCTGCGCCAGCGCCACCAGCGAGGTGTAGATGATGGCGGCGATGGACATGAAGAACACCACGTCCTGAAAGAAGAAGCTGGCTTCCGGCAGCATCTGGACGTTCGCACGGATCAGGCCGTAGCCGCCCATCTTCAGCATCACGCCCGCCAGCATCACGGAACCCGCCGTCGGCGCTTCCACGTGAGCAAACGGCAGCCAGGTATGGGCCGGCCAGATCGGCGTCTTCACGGCGAAGGCGATGAAGAAGGCCAGCCACAGCCAGATCTGCATGTTGCTGGCGAACGGGTAGTCCACCATCACCCGCATATCCATGGTCCCGGCCGTCAGATACATGGCCAGGATGGCCAGCAGCATCAGCACCGAACCGATGAAGGTGTAGATGAAGAACTTGTAGGCCGCATAGACGCGGTTGGGGCCGCCCCACACGCCGATCAGCAGGAACATCGGCAGCAGCACCCCTTCGAAGAAGAGGTAGAACAGCACGAAGTCCAGTGCTGTGAACATGCCGATCAGCATGGTCTCCAGCACCAGCAGCGCCACCATGAACTCCTTGACCCGCTTTTCAACGGCGTCCCAGGAGGCCATGACGCAGATCGGCGTCAGCAGGGTGGAGGCCAGCACGAACCAGATGGAGATGCCGTCCACGCCCTTGATATAGGCGATGTTGAAGGCCGGCAGCCAAGCCACTTCCTCCACCAGCTGGAAGCCGGTGTTGGACGGGTCGAAGCCGGTCAGGATGAACAGCGAGACGATGAAGGTGATGATCGACGTCCACAGCGCCACACTCTTGGCGTTGCGGTTCACCGTCTCCTGCTCACCACGAATGAGCAGGATGAACAGCGCACCGACAAGGGGCAGGAACGTCGTCAGCGAAAGGATCGGCACATCGGCCATTTCGAAAGACTCCCTACCTCAACGCGCCAGGAGGAACCAGCCGGCCAACGCGACCACGCCGATCACCATAACGAAAGCATAATGGTACACGTAACCCGACTGGACCCGGCTGGCAGCCAGCGACAGGCGGCGGGTCACCGCGGCAGCCCCGTCCGGGCCCAGCCCGTCGATGACGCCGATATCGATCTTCTTCCACAGGCCGAGGCCCAGCTTCATGGCCGGACGCACGAACAGCGCGTCATACAGTTCGTCGAACATGTATTTGCGGAACACGAAGCCGTGGATGGCCTTGAAGCTGTTGACGAAGGCGCCGGGCAGGCCGGGGCTGAACATGTAGAACACATAGGCCAGCACGATGCCGGTCACGCCGGCAGCCAGCGGGGCATAGGGCACCCAGCCCGGCACATGGTGTGCTGCCTCAATGATCGTCCCATGCTCGCCTTCCAGCATCAGGATGCTGCTGCCCCAGAAATGGGCCATGTCATGGCCGACGAACCAGGGATAGGCGACGAAACCGGCGAATAGCGCACCGATCGACAGCACGATCAGCGGCACCAGCATGACGGCCGGGCTTTCATGCACATGGGCCATCACCTTCTCCGACGAGCGCGGCTTGCCATGGAAGGTCATGATCAGCAGGCGCCAGGAATAGAAGGCGGTCATGAAGGCGGCGGCGATGCCCATCCAGAAGGCAAAGGTTCCGGCGGCCGTATGCTTGGCATAGGCCACTTCCAGGACCATGTCCTTGGAATAGAAGCCCGCGAAGAACGGGATGCCGGCCAGGGCCAGATTGCCGATCCACATCATGACATACGTGGCCGGGATCAGCTTCCAGATGCCGCCCATACGGCGCATGTCCTGTTCGTCGGACATGGCATGGATCACCGAGCCGGCGCCCAGGAACAGCAGCGCCTTGAAGAAGGCGTGCGTCATCAGGTGGAAGATGGCGGCCGGATACGCGCCCACGCCGATGGCGAAGAACATATAGCCGAGCTGGCTCATCGTCGAATAGGCGATGACGCGCTTGATGTCGAACTGGGTAAGGCCGATGGTCGCGGCGACGAAGGCCGTGGCGGCACCCAGGTAAGTCACGACCTCCAGGGCTACCGGGGCATACTCGAACACCGGGCTCATGCGCGACAGCATGAACACGCCGGCGGTCACCATGGTGGCCGCGTGGATCAGCGCCGACACCGGGGTCGGGCCTTCCATGGCGTCCGGCAGCCAGGTGTGCAGGCCCAGCTGGGCCGACTTGCCCATCGCACCCACGAACAGCAGCAGGCAGGCGCAGGTCAGCGCATGCACTTCCCAGGAGAGGAAGTGGAAGGTCGCGTCCGCCTTGCCGGCGGCCTGGGCGAAGATGCCGTCGAATTCGACCGTGCCGAAGATGATGTAGATGGCCATGATGCCCAGCGCGAAGCCGAAATCGCCCACGCGGTTCACCAGGAACGCCTTCATCGAGGCGTCGTTGGCGCTCTTCTTCTCGTACCAGAAATTGATCAGCAGGTAGGAGGCAACGCCCACGCCTTCCCAGCCGAAGAACATCTGCAACAGATTGTCGGCGGTCACCAGCATCAGCATCATGAAGGTGAACAGCGACAGGTAGGCCATGAAGCGCGCCCGGTGCGGGTCGTGGCTCATGTAGCCGACCGAATAGACATGCACCATGGACGAAACACCGTTGACGACGACCAGCATGACGGCGGTCAGCGTGTCGACGCGCAGCGACCAGGACACCTCGAAGGTGCCGCTGTTGATCCAGGTGAACAGCTCGATGGTGCGCGCGGCCTCATGCCCGCCGAAACCAACCTGCGTGAACAGGATGATCGACAGGACAGCCGCGGTCAGCACACCGGCGCAGGTGACGATCTGGGCCCCGCGGTCGCCGATGATGCGCCCGAAGAACCCGGCGATGAAGGCGCCCAACAGGGGCAGGAAGATGGCAGCGATTTCCATGATGCCCGCCTCAACCCTTCATCATGTTGATGTCTTCGACCGCGATCGTGCCGCGGTTGCGGAAATAGACCACCAGGATCGCCAGGCCGATGGCGGCTTCCGCCGCGGCAACGGTCAGGATGAACATGGTGAAGATCTGACCCACCAGGTCGTTCAGATAGACGGAGAAGGACACCAGGTTGATGTTGACGGCGAGAAGGATCATCTCGACCGACATCAGGATGATGATGACGTTCTTCCGGTTCAGGAAAATCCCGAACACGCCGATGGTGAAGAGGATGGCCGACAGCGTCAGGTAATGCGCCAGGCCGATTTCGCCGAATTCCATGATCAGACGCCCCCCCGCGTCGGAACCTTGCGTACCTGCACAACCTCGCTCCGCTTGCGATCAAGCTGCTGGCCGATCTGCTGGCGACGGACGCCGGGGCGCGACCGCAGGGTCAGCACGATGGCGCCGATCATCGCGACCAGCAGGATCAGGCCGGAGACCTGGAAGGCGTACACATAGTCGGTATAGAGGATGTGGCCGATGGCCTCGGTATTGGTGACCTGATCCAGCGGCGGGATGGGCGAATTGTTGGCCTGGCCGCCCACGGGGCCGCCGGCCAGCTGCGTCGCCGCCAGGAACACCAGCTCCACCGCCAGGATGGCGCCGACAACCAGCCCCACCGGCATGTAGCGCATGAAGCCCTGCCGCAGTTCCTGGAAATTGATGTCGAGCATCATCACCACGAACAGGAACAGCACCGCCACCGCGCCGACATAGACGATGACCAGGATCATGGCCACGAATTCAGCGCCGATCAGCACGAACAGGCCGGCGGCGTTGAAGAAGGCGAGGATCAGGAACAGAACCGAGTGCACGGGATTCTTGGCCGTGATCACCCGCACGGCGGATGCCAGCAGGACGATGGCGAACGCATAGAATGCGACAGCGGTCAGGGTCATGTTACGCCGCCTCCGGCGCTGTGGTCATCGGGTACTGGGTCACGGAGGATACTCCGAGCGAAGGACGGGAGATGGCAGGATGACCGGCCATCGTCGAAATCAACGGTAGGGCGCGTCGGCCGTGAGGTTGGCCGCGATCTGGGCCTCCCAGCGGTCACCATTCGCGAGCAGCTTGTCCTTGTTGTAGTACAGCTCCTCGCGGGTCTCCGTGGCGAATTCCAGGTTCGGACCTTCCACGATGGCATCCACCGGGCAGGCTTCCTGGCACAGGCCGCAATAGATGCACTTCGTCATGTCGATGTCGTAGCGCGTGGTGCGGCGGCTGCCATCCTCACGCGGTTCGGCCTCGATGGTGATGGCGAGTGCGGGACAGATGGCCTCGCACAGCTTGCAGGCGATGCAGCGCTCTTCGCCATTGGCGTAGCGGCGCAGCGCATGTTCGCCGCGGAAGCGCGGGCTGGTGGGGCCACGTTCGAACGGATAGTTCAGGGTCACCCGCGGACGAAACATGTAGCTGAAGGTCAGCGCCAGTCCCTTCACGAGTTCCACCAGGAACAGGCCGCGCGCCGTACGGTCGAGCAAGGCCATCACACACCTCCAATATCGGGCGGGTCACCCCGCCCCTACCAAATCTCAGTTCGGCAACAGATCGAAATAGACGAGCACGCCGGCCGTCAGCACCACCCAGATCAGGGAGAAAGGCAGGAACACCTTCCAACCCAGACGCATCAGCTGGTCATACCGGTAGCGCGGCAGCGTGGCGCGCACCCAGATGAAGCAGAACAGCACGAAGCAGATCTTGGCGATGAACCAGAGCGGACCGGGGATCCAGTTGAGCGGCGCGATGTCCATGGGCGGCAGCCAGCCACCCAGGAACAGGATGGATGTCATCGCGCTCATCAGGATCATGTTGATGTATTCGCCCAGGAAGAACAGGGCGAAGGTCATCGACGAATATTCGACGTTGAAACCGCCCGACAGCTCGGACTCGCCTTCCGGCAAGTCGAACGGGGCGCGGTTCGTCTCGGCGAGCGCCGAGATGAAGAAGATGATGAACATCGGGAACAGCGGGATGAAGAACCAGACAGTCTTCTGTGCCTCGATCACCTTCGACAGGTTCAGAGAGCCCACGCACAGCAGGACGGTGATGATGACGAGGCCGATGGAAACCTCGTACGACACCATCTGTGCGGCGGCGCGCAGGCCACCCAGGAAGGCGTATTTGGAGTTCGACGCCCAGCCGGCCATGATGATGCCGTACACACCCAGCGAGGAGATCGCGAACAGGTACAACACGCCGACATTGATGTCGGCCAGCACCAGCCCGTCACCGAACGGGATCACCGCCCAGGAGACCAGCGCCAGCAGGAAAGTCAGCATCGGCGCACCCACGAACACGGCGCGGTTGGCGCCGGTCGGGATCACGGTTTCCTTGGCCACCAGCTTCAGGCCGTCGGCAAACGGCTGCAGCAGGCCGAAGGGGCCGACCAGATTCGGGCCCTGGCGCAGCTGCATCGCGGCCATCACCTTGCGCTCGAAATAGGTGAGCATGGCCATGCCGATCATCAGCGGCAGGACGATGGTGAGGATACCCACCACGATGCGCACGATCAGCGGCAGGTCGGCCCAGAATGCCCCGAGTTGAGCCAGAATTTCCGACATCGTCACTTACTCCGCCGCCGCGGCCGCCAGGGCCGGCTTCAGAAACGCTTCCGTGCATTCGGCCATGGTTTGGGACGCACGGCTGATCGGATCGGTCATGTAGAAATTCTCCACCGGCGAGGTGAAGTGCGCGTCGGCGACGGCCCCGTCCCCACCGAAGGCACCCCAGGCGGCCGGGACCAGACGGTCCAGCGTGCTGAACACCGGGTTCAATGCCGCCAGACGCTGACGCAGCTGGGCCAGCGTGTCATAGGGCAGCGCCTGCCCCAGTTCCGCCGACAGGGCGCGCAGGATCTTCCAGTCTTCGCGCGCCTCACCCAGCGGGAAGGCGGCCAGGCGGGCATGCTGCACGCGGCCTTCGGTGCTGACGTAGGTGGCGTGCTTTTCCGTGTAGGCGGCACCCGGCAGGATGACGTCGGCGCGATGGGCGCCACGGTCGCCATGATGGCCCTGATAGATCACGAAGGCCTTGCCGAAACGGTCGGCCTCGATCTCGTCGGCACCCAGCAGGTAAACGACCTCAATCTCGCCCTTCTGCGCACCGGCCAGGATACCGCCCAGGTCACGGCCACCGGGGCCGGGCAGGAAGCCGGCATCCAGGGCACCGACACGGCCGGCGGCCAGATGCAGGACGTTGAAGCCGTTCCAGTCGTCGCGCACGGCGTTGACATTCTCGGCCAGTTGGCGGGCGGTCGTCTGCACGGCCGGGCCGTCGCCGCGGCGCAGCGCCGCAGCCCCCAGGATGATCATCGGGTTCTTGGCGTTGCGCAGCACTTCCGCGAACGGGTGCGTGCCGGCAGCCAGATCCTTCAGGATCGAACCGGAATTGCCCAACCATTCGGTCGGGTAGGTCAGGTCGATATTCTGACCGATGACCGCAACCTTCTTCAGCTTGCCGGTCAGATAGGTCTTGCGGATGCGGGAATTCACCAGCGGCGCTTCCCAGCGCGGGTTGGTGCCGATCAGCAGCACCACGTCGGCATTCTCGATCCCGGCAATACCGGAATTGAAGATGTAGCCGGCACGGGTTGCGGTATCGAACGTCGCCCCGTCCTGACGGCAATCCATGTTGCCCGAACCCAGACCGATCAGCAGGTCCTTCAGCGCCACGGTGCTTTCGACATCGACCAGATCACCGGCGATACCGGCGATCTTGTGCCCGTCGACACCGGCCACGCGCGCCTTGATGGCGGCAAACGCCTCCGCCCAGGTGGCGGGCTTCAGCTTGCCATCGGCACCACGCACATAAGGGCGGTCCAGACGCTGGCGCTTCAGACCGTCAATGGCGTAGCGCGTCTTGTCGCTGATCCATTCCTCGTTCACATCCTCGTGCAGGCGCGGCAGGACACGCAGCACTTCACCACCACGGGCGTCGATGCGGATGTTGGAGCCCACCGCGTCCATGACGTCGATGCTCTCGGTCTTGCGCAGTTCCCACGGACGGGCGTTGAACGAGTAGGGCTTCGACGTCAGCGCACCCACGGGGCAGACATCGACCAGATTGCCCGACATTTCCGAATTCACGCCGGCTTCCAGGGCCGGGGTGATCTCCAGATGCTCGCCACGCGCCAGACCGCCCAGGGCCGGCACGCCCGCGATCTCATCCACGAAGCGGATGCAGCGGGTGCACTGGATGCAGCGGGTCATATAGGTCTTGATCAGCGGACCCATATACTTGTCGCTGACCGTGCGCTTGTTCTCTTCGAAGCGGCTGCGGTCATAGCCGTAGGAGACGGCCTGATCCTGCAGGTCGCATTCGCCGCCCTGGTCGCAGATGGGGCAGTCCAGCGGATGGTTGATCAGCAGGAATTCCATCACGCCCTTGCGGGCCTTGTGGACGTTGGGCGTGTTGGTCTTGACGACCATGCCCTCGCCCACCGGCAGCGCGCAGCTGGCGGCCGGCTTGGGCATACGCTCTACTTCCACCAGGCACATGCGGCAATTGGCGGGCACGGACAGGCGCTCGTGATAGCAGAAGCGCGGCACTTCGATGCCGAGCTGCTCGCAGGCCTGAAGCACCGAGGTACCGGGGGCGACTTCGATTTCGACGCCGTCGATGGTTAGCTTGGGCATGATATCCTCTTAACCCCCGCCTTACTCTGCCGCCACGCGCGCGCCGCGTTCGGCGTGCGTGCGGTATTCCAGGATGCGACGCTCCACTTCCGGGCGGAAATGGCGCATCAGACCCTGGATCGGCCAGGCAGCCGCGTCGCCAAGGGCGCAGATGGTGTGGCCTTCGACCTGCTTGGTGACGTCCAGCAGCATGTCGATCTCCTCGACATGGGCGTGGCCCTTCACCAAGCGCTCCATGACGCGCCACATCCAGCCCGTGCCCTCGCGGCACGGCGTGCACTGGCCGCAGCTCTCATGCATGTAGAATTTCGACAGGCGCGCGATGGCCTTCACGATGTCCGTGGACTTGTCCATGACGATAACGGCCGCCGTACCCAGGCCCGACCGGACCTCGCGCAGGCTGTCGAAATCCATCAGCACCGTGTCGCAGATTTCCTTGGGCAGCAGCGGAACCGAGGAGCCGCCGGGGATGATGGCCAGCAGATTGTCCCAGCCGCCACGCACGCCGCCGCAATGCTTCTCGATGAGCTCCTTCAGGGGGATGCCCATCTCCTCTTCCACGGTCGCCGGCTGGTTCACATGGCCGGACACGCAGAACAGCTTGGTACCGCTGTTCTTCGGACGCCCCAGGTTCGCGAACCAGGAGGAACCGCGACGCAGAATGGTGGGAACCACCGCGATGGATTCGACGTTGTTCACCGTCGTCGGGCGGCTGTAAAGGCCGGCCATGGCGGGGAACGGGGGCTTGTTACGCGGCTGGCCCTTCTTGCCCTCGATGCTTTCGATCAGCGCCGTCTCTTCACCGCAGATATAGGCGCCCGCCCCCAGATGCAGGTAGACATCGTGATCATAGCCGGTGCCGCAGGCGTTCTTGCCGATCAGGCCCGAGGCATAGGCCTCGTCGATGGCGCGCTGGACATTGGCGGCCTCGTAATAGAACTCGCCACGGATATAGATGTAGGTGGCGGTGGCGCCGATGGCGAAACCGGCGATCAGGCAGCCTTCGATCAGTTTGTGCGGATCATGGCGCATGATTTCCCGGTCCTTGCAGGTACCGGGCTCACCCTCGTCGGCATTCACCACCAGATAGACGGGGCCGTTGCTGGTCTTGGGCATGAAGGACCACTTCATGCCGGTGGAGAAGCCGGCGCCGCCACGGCCGCGCAGGCCCGAATCCTTCACCAGCTCGATGATCTTCTCACGGCCCAGCTCCAGGATGTCCTTGGTGCCAGCCCAGTCGCCTCTTGCCTTGGCGCCTTCCAGGAAAGGGCTCTCGAAACCGTAGAGGTTGGTGAAGATGCGGTCTTCATCGCGAAGCATGGTTCACCCTCCTCAGGCCTGGCCGGCGGGCTTCACGCCCGCCTTGATGGCCGATTCCGTCAGCGACGTCGGGCCGCCCGAGGCACAGGCCCGGATACGGCCGTTCTGCGGGCCGGTCGCCGGCTTTTCCCCGCGCGCCAGCGCGTCCAGGACCTTCTCGGTCGTTTCCGCCGTCAGGTCCTCATAGAAGTCGTCGCCGATCTGCATCATGGGCGCGTTCACGCACGCACCCAGGCATTCGACCTCGATCACCGTGAACTGTCCGTCATCGGTGGTCTGGCCGGCCTTGATGCCCAGCTTCTTCTCGCAGGCATGCAGCACCTCGTCCGACCCGCGCAGCCAGCACGGGGTCGTCGTGCAGACTTGGACGAAGTGCTTACCGACCGGCTTCAGATTGTACATCGTGTAGAAGCTGGCCACTTCCAGCGCCCGGATCGGGGCCATGTCCAGATAGTGGGCCACATAATCGATGGCGACCTTGGGCAGCCAGCCGCCGCACTGGCGCTGGGCCAAGTCGAGCAGCGGCATCACCGCGCTCTGCTGGCGGCCTTCCGGGTACTTGGCGATGATGCGCTTGGACAGCTCGATATTCTCGGGCGTGAATTCGAAGCTGGTCGGCTCCGTCCCGGCGGGGCCATGGGAATGGGCGGCACTCATCGATCAATCTCTCCGAACACGATGTCCATGGAGCCGATGATCGCGACGGCGTCGGCGAGCATGTGGCCCTTGGACATGAAATCCATCGCCTGCAGGTGCGAGAAGCCCGTGGGGCGGATCTTGCAGCGGTACGGGCGGTTCGTCCCGTCGGACACCAGATAGACGCCCAGCTCACCCTTGGGCGATTCGGTCGCCGTATAGGTCTCGCCGGCGGGCACGTGGTAGCCTTCGGTGTACAGCTTGAAATGGTGGATCAGCGCTTCCATCGAACGCTTCATCTCGCCCCGGCTCGGCGGGGTGACCTTGCGGTCATTCACCTTCACCGGACCCGGCGTCTTGGACAGCTTGTCCAGCGCCTGACGGACGATGTGCATCGACTGCTTCATCTCTTCCATGCGGACCAGATAACGGGCGTAGCAATCGCCCGTCAGGCCCACCGGAATGTCGAAGTCGAATTCCTCGTAGCTGTCATAGGGCTGCGACTTGCGCAGGTCCCAGGCCACGTTGGAGCCGCGCAACATCGGGCCGGTGAAGCCCCAGGCCAGCGCATCGGCGGCCGATACGACACCGATATCGACGGTGCGCTGCTTGAACACGCGGTTCTCGGTCAGCAGCCCCTCCAGGTCCGCGATGAACTTGGGGAACGTGTCGAAATAGGCGCCGATATCGTCGGCCAGACCGGCCGGCAGATCCAGGTTCACACCGCCGGGACGGAAATAATTGGCGTGCAGGCGGGCACCCGACACACGCTCATAGAACTCCATCAGCTTCTCACGCTCCTCGAAGCCCCAGAGGGCGGGCGTGATGGCGCCGACGTCCAGCGCGAAGGTGGTGAGATTCAGCAGATGGTTCAGGATGCGGGTGATTTCCGCGAACAGCACGCGGATATATTGGCCGCGCTTGGGCGGGGTGATGCCCAGCAGCTTCTCCACCGCCAGCACCCAGCTATGCTCCATCGACATCGGGGACACATAGTCCAGCCGGTCGAAATAGGGCGTTGCCTGGGTATAGGTCTTGTACTCGATCAGCTTTTCGGTGCCGCGATGCAGCAGGCCGATATGCGGATCGGCCCGCTCCACGATCTCGCCATCCATCTCCATCACCAGACGCAGCACGCCGTGCGCGGCCGGATGCTGGGGACCGAAATTCATGGTCAAGGGCTTGATCTGCACTTCGCCCTGGCTGGCGCCGGTCGACAGGGACAGCCCGGTTTCGGTCGCGACGTTGGTCGTAGCCATGCTTGCCGGCTCCCTTAACGCTTGTCCGCGATGGCGGGACGGGCCGCCAGCGGAATGACGGCCTTCTCATCGCCCGGCAGCTGGACGTCCGTCATGCCCTCCCAGGGCGACAGGAAGTCGAAGCTGCGGAAATCCTGCGTCAGCTTCACCGGCTCATAGACCACGCGGCGCTGCTCATTGTCGTAGCGCAGCTCGACGAAGCCGGTCAGCGGGAAGTCCTTGCGCAGCGGATGGCCTTCGAAACCATAGTCGGTGAGGATGCGGCGCAGGTCGGGATTGTCGGCGAAGAAGATGCCGTACAAATCCCAGGCCTCGCGCTCGAACCAGCCGGCGACCGGGTAGAGGGAGACGATGGAAGCGACGGGCGTATCCTCGTCGGTGGCGACCTTTACGCGGACGCGGTGGTTATGCTTCACCGACAACAGATTGTAGACCACCTCGAACCGCTCGGCGCGGTCGGGATAATCCACGCCGGCAATGTCGGCCAGCAGCTCGCAATGGGTGGTCGAATCGTCGCGCAGGAACTGGATGCCCTTGAACAGCGCCTCGCGCGTCAGGGTCAGGGCCAGCTCGCCATGGGCGATCTCGGTCTTCACGATGGCCGCACCCAGTGCGCCGCCGATATAGTCACCGAGTTCCTTCAGAGCCTCGTCGCTCATCTCAAGCGTCCTCGTTCCAGCAGATCAGGCGCGGATCAGGCGGTTACCGCCCTTGATCTTCTTCTGCAATTGCAGAATGCCGTAAACCAGCGCCTCCGCCGTGGGCGGACAACCCGGCACATAGATATCGACGGGCACGATGCGATCGCAGCCGCGCACCACCGAATAGGAATAGTGATAATAGCCGCCGCCATTGGCGCAGCTGCCCATGGAGATCACCCAGCGCGGCTCCGCCATCTGGTCGTAGACCTTGCGCAGCGCCGGAGCCATCTTGTTGCACAGCGTGCCGGCCACGATCATCACGTCGGACTGGCGCGGGCTGGGACGCGGGATCACGCCGAACCGGTCCAGGTCGTAACGCGCCATGTAGGCGTGGATCATTTCCACCGCACAGCAGGCCAGACCGAAGGTCATCGGCCACAGCGAACCGGTGCGAGCCCAGTTCAGCAGGTCGTCATATTTGGCGACCAGGAAGCCCTTGTCGTTCAGTTCGGTGGTGACGGCGTTCAGATACGCCTCCTGCGCCGGACCCGGCGGCAGAGGGCTGGTGTTGGTGGTGATGAGATTGCTGCTCATGGCTTTATCGCTCCCAGGCTGACCGGATCAGGGATCACTCCCACTCCAGCGCGCCCTTCTTCCATTCATAGATGAAGCCGATGGTCAGGATGCCCAGGAACACCATCATCGACCAGAAACCGAACATGCCGATATCACCCAGGGCGACCGCCCAGGGAAACAGGAAGGCCACTTCCAGGTCGAAGATGATGAACAGGATGGAGACCAGGTAGAAGCGGACGTCGAACTTGCTGCGCGCATCCTCGAACGCTTCGAAGCCGCACTCATAGGCGGACAGCTTCTCGGCATCGGGCTTCTGCTTGCCGACCACCATGGAGGCGGCGATCATCGCGCCGGCCACGACCGTGGCGATGGCGAGGAAGACCAGGATCGGCAGATACTGCAACAGCAGCGGGTTGGACATCGGATCGGACATCGTCACACCGGTTCAGCCCGGCGTTGCGTCACGGCAATGCGTCGGGCCGAACAATCGGGCCGATGATCGTCATGTCACAACCGCGGGCGGTTCATGGACCAGGAAGGCCGCCCGGGGTACCCCGGAGCCCACGGGAATATAGGCCCCGTCCGCGCCGGAAGGAAAGCGAATTACGTCATTTTCGGGGTTGAGAAACGTTCGCAACTAGGTGGAATTGCTGGGCTTCCAGCGTTTTGGTGCGGCGCGGCAAGGCAGTGTTGCGTTGCATGGATTACATAACGGCGCCAGGCGCGCGGCCGATTTGGATGGCCGCAAAACAGTTGAAAATCAGCATATCCACGTATGGGAAATGCAATTTCAAAATACGAATTTTTTATGGGGTTTTTTAAAGTTCCACAACCCTGATCGGGTCAAGGCGATTTGTCGCACTTGGCAAGGGAAAGTGGCGCGAGTGACGGGACTTGAACCCGCGGCCTCCGGCGTGACAGGCCGGCGCTCTAACCAACTGAGCTACACCCGCGCAGGGTGGAAGAAGTTAGCGTCCTCTCCCGGACGGGCCACCACAAGGGATGGCGCGAGTGACGGGACTTGAACCCGCGGCCTCCGGCGTGACAGGCCGGCGCTCTAACCAACTGAGCTACACCCGCACAGCGACGGATCGATTGTCAGGTCGATCCTGAACCTCTGGAAAGTGGCGCGAGTGACGGGACTTGAACCCGCGGCCTCCGGCGTGACAGGCCGGCGCTCTAACCAACTGAGCTACACCCGCAAACTTTTCCAACAGCGCCGCGACCGTTTCCAGCCCCGCCGCCGCTGAGGTGGGCGGGTGTATATTCGACCCCGGCACCCTTGTCAAACATGAAATCGCCGTCTGGCACGGGTTATAATGACCGCCTATGTAGGTCAGGTCGGGCCGCAGGGAGCCCTGACAAGCGGCGGCGCAAAGAAGCGTCAGGGCTCGCCTGCGGCTCGACCTGACCTACGGGAGAGATCAGCCGCCCTTCGCATGGCGCAGGGCCAGGAGCCGGTCCAGAGCGTCGTCCAGCGCTGCCGGCGGGTCGCGCTTCTCCACCGCGTCGGGGCCGCCATAGCGGCTCAGCGCCAGTTCCAGCGCCCGCCAGAGCTGTTCGGCGATTTCCAATTCCTGTTGGTCGATGGCCAGCTCCAGCGCGGCCAGAATACGGTCGCCCAGGCGACGATCAGCGGAATCGGTCACGAAGCGCCTTCCCCCCATCCAGCGGCCGCCAGGAACGGCCTGGACGCGATCATACCCTTTCCCCCCGCCCTGCGACAGGTGGATCATCCGATATGGGTATGAAGATTGGAGAGGGATGGTGGGCGGTGAGGGGATCGAACCCCCGACCTGCGGTGTGTAAAACCGATGCTCTACCGCTGAGCTAACCGCCCACGCCATCCGTGGCCGGGACAATAGCGGCGCGAACGGTGGGGTCAACAGGGAAGTTGGGCGTCCGCGCACTGGAGTGGTTTTCCTCGTACCTGGAAAACCACTTCGGCGGCGACTGCCGCCGCGGCGCACATGCGCCGTGAAGCCAAGCCGCGGATGCGGCGCCGGCGCTTGAGGAAAACGAAAGCGCACCAGAAACAGAAAAACGGGCGTGCCTTGCGGCAGCCCGTTTCATCCGCTGTCAGTCAGCCCGGCCTAACGCCGGGCTTCCCAACCGGTCGTCGCTCAGTTCAGCGCGTCCTTCAGGCCCTTGCCGGGCTTGAACTTCGGCTGCTTGCTGGCAGCGATGGAGATCTTCTCACCGGTACGGGGGTTACGACCCTCGGAAGCGGCGCGCTCGGCCACCGCGAAGGTGCCGAAACCGACCAGCCGCACTTCGTCGCCCTTCTGCAGCGCGCCGGTGATCCCATCGAAGACCGCATCCACGGCCTTATTCGCGTCCGCCTTGGACAAACCAGCCGCTTCGGCGACCACGGCAACGAGATCGTTCTTGTTCACTTAAGGCCCCCCTCATCAAGAGAGTAACGGTTGCACCTGCCCGAAAAATATTCCCAGGCATTCAGGATAGGTTCCGCCGCCAACACAAGGATTTGTGCGGGTGGCGGCGGGAACCCAATTCACACGATTTCCCGACGCACTTCAATGCCGAATCACGCCGTCACGGTCCTCATCCCCAGCTTTTCCGGGCACCTGGGCCACTTCTTCGGGCTCGGACCACTCAATTCCGACCGGAGCGGTGACCAGGGCATGGGCAATAACCTCATCTACGGTTGAAACCGGGGTGATGGTCAGGCCCTTTTTGACGTTATCCGGGATTTCGGCCAGATCCTTCTCATTATCCTTGGGAATCAGCACGCGCTTGATTCCCGCCCTCAGAGCCGCCAGCAGCTTCTCCTTCAGGCCGCCAATGGGCAGGACCTTGCCGCGCAGGGTGATCTCACCGGTCATCGCGATGTCCTTGGCGACGGCGATTCCCGTCAGGACGGACACGATGGTGGTGATCATGGCCACGCCGGCCGACGGGCCATCCTTCGGGGTGGCCCCCTCCGGCACATGGACATGGATGTCGCGCTTTTCGAACAGGGTCGGCTTGATGCCGAACTTCAGCGCATTGGCCTTCACATAGGATTCGGCCGCCTGCACCGATTCCTTCATCACGTCGCCCAGCTTGCCGGTGGTCTGGATGCGGCCCTTGCCGCGCAGCATCACCGCCTCGATGGTCAGGATCTCCCCACCCACCTCGGTCCAGGCCAGACCGGTGGTCGCACCGACCTGATCCTCCAACTCGGCCTCGCCGAATCGGAAGCGCTTCACGCCGGCGAACTTTTCCAGGTTCTTGGGCGTGACCTTCACCTTGTCGAGACCCTTCATGAGAATCTCTTTGATGGCCTTGCGCGCCAGATTGGCCAGTTCGCGTTCCAGCGAACGCACACCGGCTTCCCGCGTGTAATAGCGGATCAGGTCGCGCAGGGCGTCGTCGGTGATGGTGAACTCACCCGGCTTCAGCCCATGGTCGGTCACCTGCTTGGCGATCAGGTGGCGCTTGGCGATCTCCACCTTTTCATCCTCGGTGTAGCCGGCCAGGCGGATGATCTCCATGCGGTCCAAGAGCGGCTGCGGCATGCGCAGCGAATTGGCCGTGCAGACGAACATCACGTCGGACAGGTCGTAATCGACCTCCAGGTAATGGTCGCTGAACGTCGAATTCTGCTCCGGGTCCAGCACCTCCAGCAGGGCCGAGGACGGGTCGCCGCGCCAGTCGGCGCCCAGCTTGTCGATCTCGTCCAGCAGGAACAGCGGATTGGAGGTCTTGGCCTTCTTCATGCCCTGGATGACCTTGCCGGGCATGGAGCCGATATAGGTGCGGCGGTGACCGCGCACTTCGGCTTCATCCCGCACGCCGCCCAGCGACATGCGCACGAAATTGCGGCCGGTGGCCTTGGCGATCGACTTGCCCAGCGAGGTCTTGCCGACACCCGGCGGGCCGACCAGGCACAGGATCGGGCCCTTCACCTTGTCCATGCGCTGCTGCACGGCCAGATACTCAAGGATACGCTCCTTGACCTTCTCCAGACCGTGATGGTCGGCGTTCAGGATGGTTTCCGCACCCTTGATGTCCTTCTTGACCTTGCTGCGCTTCTTCCAGGGGATGGACAGCATCCAGTCCAGATAGTTGCGCACGACGGTCGCCTCGGCGCTCATCGGGCTCATGGTACGCAGCTTCTTGACCTCGGCCAGGGCCTTTTCGCGGGCTTCCTTGCTGAACTTGGTCTTGGCGATCTTCTCCTCGATCTCCGCGACCTCGTCCTTGCCGTCCTCGCCCTCGCCCAGCTCCTTCTGAATGGCCTTCATCTGCTCATTCAGATAGTACTCGCGTTGCGTCTTCTCCATCTGGCGCTTCACGCGGTTGCGGATGCGCTTTTCCACCTGCAAAACGCCGATCTCGCCTTCCATGAAGGCATAGACCCGCTCCAGCCGCTCGGCGACCGTCGGGGTCTCCAGCAACTGCTGCTTCTCGGGGATCTTCAGCTGGAGATGGCTGGCGATGGTGTCGGCCAGCTTGCCCGGCTCCTCGATCTGGTTGATGGAAACCAGGACCTCGGGCGGGATCTTTTTGTTCAGCTTGATATATTGCTCGAACTGCGACACGGCGGCGCGGGACAGCGCCTCCAGTTCCTGCTGCTCGCCGACCTTCTCGTCGATCAGCTCGGCATAGGCCTGGAAGAATTCCTCATTGTCGCCGAACTTGGTGATGGCGGCGCGCTTGCCGCCCTCCACCAGCACCTTCACCGTACCGTCGGGCAGCTTCAGGAGCTGGAGAACGGTGCCGATGGTGCCGACGGAGAAGATGTCGGCCGGGGTCGGATCATCCTGGGAAGCGTTCTTCTGGGTGACCAGCAGGATCTGCTTGTCATCCTTCATCACATCTTCCAGCGCGCGGACCGATTTCTCACGGCCCACGAACAGCGGGACGATCATGTGCGGGAAGACGACGATGTCTCTCAGCGGGAGAACCGGGTAGAGAACACCGCGGGGGATGTCCAACATCTTGGGTCAACCTTCTATATCCATGCCGCCAGCCCCACTGGGCCTGGACAGGCCGCCCGCCCCAATTGGGCACGGAAGAAACGGCCCTGACGGCGTCAGGCGTTAACGTGGCACACCAAAACACCCCCTTCAAGGGCTTGAACCCGTCCAAAGGCGTACTACGGTCTTGTCACAGACGAAAAAAGGGCCGCCCGGCGATGCCGGCGGCCCTTTTCCACATCAAACACGCTGTGTTTCAAGGCCGCCGAGCGGCGGCCCGGCACCCCATGGTGCCGTGAGTCAAGCCGCCGGAGGCGGCGCCCGGCGCCTGAGGGAACAGCGTACCGTCAGACCTTGCCCAGCAGAGCGGCAATGGCCAGCACGACATAGCTCAGCACCATGAACAGCATGGCGTAACCCCAGCCGATGAAGAAATGCAGCATCATCATCAGCAGGAACAGGACGACGGCGATGACGCCGATCGTGGTGAAGCGGGTGAACGCGTGCCAGCCCTCGGCATGCTCCTTCACCAGCTTGTCGCTGACCACTGCGGGACCGTGATTGCCGGCCATGTTCTGCTCCCCGGGACGAAAATGGAATTCTGCGCGATTGTGTAAGGGTTGGTGGGGCGGTTGACAAGGGGCTCTAGAACAGTTGGGGGTGCTACCGAATGTCCTTCACCAGCCGCAGCGTCTCCTCCCCATATCCCTGTCGCTCATAGAAGGCGCGACCGCGGCTGTTGCTGGCGAAGACATCCAGCGACAGGGAGGCATATCCCTGCCGTCTGGCCCAATCCTCCACCGCCGCCATTAGCACCTTGGCCGCCCCATGCCCTTCCGCCGCCTCGGCCACGGCCAGCAGCGGTATATAGGCGGCCAGATTGTCGGTGAAGATGTCCAGCATCGGCTCGGCATGGACGAAGCCCAGCTTCGTTCCGGCCTCATCCTCCGCCACCAGGGTCACCGCCCCCGGCTTGGGCGCCTCCAGCGTCTCATGCATGAAACTGCGCTGAAACCGCATCACCTCATCCGCACTGCGCCAGGGCAGGTCGGCCACGCCGGCCAGACGCGGGGCGAGGCTGTGGATGAAGGGGAGGTCGGCGGAAGTGGCGGGGCGGATATGGGGCATGGCTGTTCCGTAGGTCAGGTCGAGCCAACGGCGAGCCCTGACGGCATTGCTGGAAATCCGTTTCTGTCAGGGCTCGGCTCACGCCTCGACCTGACCTTGTCTACGATGTTAAGCCAACGGCCCGATCACCGCATCCGCCAACCCAGCGCCCCGCACCGCCACGCGGTTGCCCTCCACCGTCACCCGCCCCTCCGCTATCAGCCGCACGGCCAGTGGATAGGCCCGGTGCTCCTGCTCCAGCACGCGGGCGGCCAGACAGTCCGGCGTGTCATCATCGGCCACGGGCACGGCGGCCTGCACGATGATGGGTCCCGTATCCATCTCCACCCGCACATAATGCACCGTGCAGCCATGGAAGCGCACACCGGCCTCAATGGCGCGGGCATGGGTTTCCAGGCCGGGAAAAGCGGGCAGCAGCGAGGGGTGGATATTGATTAGCCTGTCGTACCAGCAATCCACGAAGAAGGGCGACAGCAGGCGCATATAGCCGGCCAGACAGACCAGCCCGACACCGGCCTCCGCCAGGGCCGCCGTCACTGCGGCCTCATGCGCCGGCTTGTCCGCATAATCCTTGGGCCGGATCACCTCCGTGGCGATACCGGCGGCGCGCGCCCGTTCCATGCCGGGCGCGTCGGGCTTGTTGGAGATGACGATCGCCACCTCCGCCGGAAAATCCGGGTCCCTGGCGGCGTCGATCAGGGCCTGGAGGTTGCTGCCCCGGCCGGAGATCAGGACGCCCAGGCGCAGCCTCACGACCAGCGCCCCAGGCCCGAGATCACCACGCGGTGGCCATCGCCGGTGCGCGGCACGACGGTGCCGATGCGCTTCACATTCTCACCACCGGTGGTCAGGATGCGGGCGGCCTCGTCGGCCTTGTCCGCCGGGACCACGACGACCATGCCGATACCGCAATTGAAGGTGCGGGCCATTTCCGCCGCCTCGACATTGCCGGTCTTCATCAGCCAGTTGAACACCGGCGGCAGGTCCCAGCTGGCGGCGTCCAGGTCCACGCCCAGACCATCGGGCAGGACGCGCGGAATATTCTCGATCAACCCGCCGCCCGTGATATGAGCCAGCGCATTGACGGTGCCGGCGCGCACGGCGGCCAGGACCGACTTCACATAGATGCGGGTCGGCGTCAGCAGCGCGTCGCCCAGGCTGCGCGACCCATCCCAGGGGCAGGCGCTGTCATAGGTCAGGCCCGACACGCCCACCAGCTTGCGCACCAGCGAATAGCCGTTGGAATGCACGCCCGACGAGGCCAGGCCCAGCACCACGTCGCCGGCCGCGACCTTGTCGCCGACCAGCACCTGGGAACGTTCGACCGCACCGACGGAGAAGCCGGCCAGATCGTAGTCGCCATGGGCATACATGCCCGGCATCTCCGCCGTCTCACCGCCCACCAAGGCGCAACCGGCCTGGCGGCAGCCCTCGGCAATACCGGCGACGATGGCGCGGCCGGCGGTGACGTCCAGCTTGCCCGTGGCATAATAATCCAGGAACAGCAGCGGTTCCGCCCCCTGCACCACCAGATCGTTCACGCACATGGCGACCAGATCGATGCCGACCGTGTCATGCTTGTTGGCATCGATGGCGACCTTCAGCTTGGTGCCCACGCCGTCGGTGGTGGAAACCAGCAGCGGATCGTGGAAGCCGGCGGCCCGCAGGTCGAACAGCGCGCCGAAACCGCCCAGCCCGGCATCGGAGCCGGAACGGGCCGTGGACTTGGCCAAAGGCTTGATCGCATCGACCAGCGCGTTGCCCGCGTCGATATCGACACCCGCATCCCGATAGGAATAGCTGCTCATGCCCTGGTCCTCGCTGCTGGCGTAAGGGAGCCGGGGTGCGGTAGAAAGCGTTATACGGTCGCCGCCCCCCGGATTTGGCGCCGAACATAGCAACATCGGAACTCAAGGCAATGCCGGTCATCCGCACCCCCGCCCTGCGCAAAAGCCTGTCCGCCGCCCTGGTCGCGGTGGCACTCGCCCTGCCCGCTGCCGGCCAGGGGGCGGACGACCTGTTCACCATCCGTGACGTGCGCGTCGACATCTCGTCCGGCAATGCCAATGTCGCCCGCGACCAGGGCGTGCGCGAGGCACAGCGCAAGGCGTTCGACCTGCTGTTCGACCGGCTGACCGTCGACGGCGCCCGCACCGCCCTGCCGCCCGTGGCGTCCGACAGTATCGAGCGCATGGTGCAGAGCTTCGAGATCCAGGAGGAGCGGACATCGGCTACCCGCTATGTCGGTCGGCTGGCCATCCGCTTCAACGCCGCGTCGGTGCGCAATTACCTGCGCGCCAACGGCGTCTCCTATGCCGAGGTGCGGTCCAAGCCGGTGCTGACCCTGCCCGTGGACCAGGGCGGCGGGACGCCCGTGCTGTGGCAGGCGGAGACGGGCTGGCGCCAGGCCTGGGCCGATCTGGCCCCGCAGCAGGGCGGGCTGGTGCCCGTCACCGTACCCTATGGCGAGGCGGCGGACGTGGCCGATATCGGCGTGGAACAGGCGCTGGCCGGTGATGCAGGGGCGCTGCGCCGCATTGCCGACCGGTACAAGGCCGGTGATGTCGCCGTGGTGGTGGCCACCGGCACAGCGGAAACCGGCCTGACCGTCAATGTCAGCCTGCATCCCGTCCATGGCGGGGCAGAACATTTCACCCTGACCCAGTCGCCGCTGCCCGCCGATCCGGCCGCCGTGCCCGGCGCCGTGCAGGCCAACCCCACCCTGCGCGCCGCGGTGGAGGCGGTGACCCACCGGTTCGAGGAACGCTGGACCGCCGCCACCCAGATCGCGGCGGGGTCGGAGGCCGGCATGGTCCTGACCGTCAGCTTCGCCGATCAGGCCGGCTGGCAGTCGGTGCGCAAGCGCCTGGCCAGCGTCAGCACCGTCACCCAGGCCAAGGTGACCAGCCTGTCACGCACCAGCGCCGTGCTGGACCTGCGCCATGTCGGCGGGGTGGAACAGTTGCGCACCGCCCTGGCGCAGCGCGATCTGGTGCTGGAGGATGGGGCGGAAGGGCCGGTACTGCGCGCGATGCGGTAGTAGAGGAACCGTGGGTCAGGTCGAGGGGCAGAGCTCTGAGCCCTGACAAGCGACGGTGCCAATGAATGTCAGGGCTCGCCTTTGGCTCGACCTGACCTACGGCGAAAGCCTGACCGGTACCCCATACCTCTACCAGCCCATTGTTATCCATCCGGAATCCCCCAATACTGCCGCACATATGTGCCCATAGGCGGAGCAGACGCCCCATGACCGCGCCCTTGTCCGACACCACGGCCACCGATCCCACCATGGAACGGCTGCGCCGCATGACCATGGGCATCACCGCCGCCCGGCTGGTGGCGGCCCTGCTGATCGCCTGGCTGATCTATGGCGGCCACATGACCATCGCCTTCTGGCTGTTCGTGCTGGCGGGCGTGGGCGCCCTGCTGGAGGGGCTGGCGGCGCTGGTCTTCAAGACGCGGACGAAGCTGGGCGGCGCGCTGGATGGGCTGGCCGACCGGCTGCTGCCGATTTTGGCACTGGCAGCCCTGACCTATAATAACCTGGTGCCGCTCTGGGTGCTGATCCCTGTGCTGCTGCGCGAACTGGTACTGGGCCTGGGGCAGTATCTGCCGCAATCGGCCGGCAACGATCCCTGGATTCGCGAACCACGCTGGCTGTTCCATCTGAACATCATCGCCATGGACCTGCTGGCCCTGATCATCCTGGTCTTCCAGGGGCCGGGATTCGGCATGGACCTGTTCATCATGCCGGCCGAACTGCTGGTCGTGATCCTGGCGCTGGGTGCCCTGGTGGGGGCATATCTCAACCGGCCCAAGCCGG
This sequence comes from Niveispirillum sp. KHB5.9, assembly GCF_048066115.1. NCBI lineage: Bacteria > Pseudomonadati > Pseudomonadota > Alphaproteobacteria > Rhodospirillales > Azospirillaceae > Niveispirillum > Niveispirillum sp. KHB5.9. The sequence continues at coordinate 295,955 of NZ_JBLTYX010000004.1, forward strand.
AAGAGGAATTCCTGACCGACAGAGACGGCCCGGGGAAAGACGCATGATGCGCGCCAGCAGCCAGTGGAAATTCTGGGTCTGGGGCCTGGTCATCTTCGTTCTTCTGTTCTGGCTGCTGCGGTCGATGCTCGCACCCTTCGTGGTCGGCATGGCCGTGGCCTATCTGCTGGACCCCGTGGCCGACAAGCTGGAGGCGCGCGGCTGGAAGCGGTGGAGCGCCACGACATTGGTGCTGCTGGGCTTCCTGCTGGCCGTCGTGCTGGCGCTGCTGCTGCTGGCACCGCTGCTGCAGGCCCAGATCACCCGGTTGATCGAAGTGGCGCCGGAATGGATCACCTGGGCCAAGCAGGAGGTGGTACCCACCGTGCAGCGCTGGCTGCGCCGCCTGCCCGCGTCGGAGCAGCAGCAGATCCGGGCGGCGGCCGGCAATTATGCCGGCACGGCCGTGGGCTGGACGGCGGATGTGGTGCGCAACATCCTGACCAGCAGCGTGGCCATCATCGACATCCTCTCGGTCGTGTTCATCACTCCCATCGTCGCCTTCTATCTGCTGCGCGACTGGGACCGGCTGGTGGCGACGGTGGATGGCTGGCTGCCGCGCCCGCATGTCGATACGATCCGCGAACAGGCCCGCGAGGTGGACACCACGCTGGCCGGATTCGTGCGTGGGCAGGCGCTGGTCTGCCTGTTCCTGGGCGTATTCTATGCCCTGGGCCTGACCATCGCCGGGCTGGAATTCGGGCTGGTCATCGGCCTGATCACCGGCATCCTGTCCTTCATCCCCTTCGTCGGCTCCCTGGTCGGATTCTCGGCCAGCGTCGGGCTGGCCCTGTTCCAGTTCGATGAGATGTGGCGCGTGGGCGTCATCATGGGCATCTTCTTCCTGGGTCAGGCGATCGAGGGCAATTTCCTGACGCCCAAGCTGGTGGGCGACCGGGTGGGGCTGCATCCCGTCTGGGTGATATTCGCCCTGATGGCCGGCGGAGCGCTGGCCGGATTCGTCGGCGTGCTGGTGGCCGTGCCGGTGGCATCCATCATCGGGGTGCTGACACGCTTCTGCCTGCGGCAATATACGCAGAGCAGCTTCTACAATGGCTGCCCGCCGGTGGTGGCGACGGACCTCGACTTGCCCCCCGACCCGCTGCTATCCCATCCGGCAGCGGAGGGAGCCGAACGCGCCGGCCCCGCCGACACCAACCCCGCCCCGTAACATTCCAGCCCATGAAAGGAGGGCACGCCATGATCGTTCCCTCCCGCCAGATACCGCTGGACCTGGGCCATCGTTCGGCCATGGGCGAGGATGATTTCCTGGTAGCACCCGGCAACCAGGATGCCGTTGCCTGGCTGGACGCCTGGCCGGAATGGCCGGCCCCGGCCCTGCTGCTGTTCGGCCCGCCCGGTTCCGGCAAAAGTCATCTGGCCCAGATCTGGCGCGCCCGGGCGCGGGGCAACCTGCTGTCGGTGGACGATCTGCGGGACGAGGCGGAATTGCCCGAACTGCTGCGCCCCATGCGCACCGCCGTGCTGGATGGGGCCCAGGATGTGGCCGGCGATCCGGCGCTGGAGCGGGCCTTGTTCCATCTCTACAATCTGGCCAAGGAGATGGGGGGCTATCTGCTGCTGCTGGCCGACAATGCACCCGTCAACTGGGTCATTCGCCTGCCCGACCTGCGCTCCCGCCTGCTGGCCGCCCCGGCCGTGGGCATGGAGGCCCCCGACGATGCGCTGCTGATGGCCGTGCTGGTCAAGCTGTTCGCCGACCGGCAGATAAGGGTAGGGGAGGATGTCATCGACTGGTTGATGACCCGCACCGAACGCAGTTTCGCCAATGCCCGCCACGTGGTGGCAGAGTTGGACCATGCGGCATTGGCCGCCAAGAAGCCGATCACCGTGCGCTTCTGCCGGCAAGTGCTAGGGGATCAGGTCTAAACCGGCACCTTGCTGGCGCCCACCTCCAGCGACCCGTCAAAGAATCCCGGCAGCACCGGCAGGTCGGTGACACCGGGATCGACGCCCAACTGCATCATCAAGGTCGTCGCCTGCCCGCGATGATGGGTGCCATGGTTGAACATATGGGTCACCGGTACCCAGGCCGGCAGGGTCCAGCGGTGCGGGTTGAACTTGGTGACATAGGTGATGGGGGCGGCCAGCCATTCCGGTGTCAGCGTCTCCGCCCACTGCGCAATGTCCGCATCGGCCGCCGCCCGATCGGCCACCAGTTCGTCCCAATCGGGGCGCAGCAGCCCCTCGGCCTTGGGCACTGGCAGGGCGGTGCCCCGGAACCGGCCCATCCAGATCATGTCGGCCCACAGGATATGGTCCAGCGTGCCGTGCAGCGACTTGAAGAAAGCCCCCATGTCGCGGCTGCGGTCGGCCGCCGGAATGGCGGTACACGCCGCCATCATGCGGCTGTTCATCCACTGGCTGTAGGCGGCCATGGTGCGCACATAGTCGACGGTGATCATGCGTTCACATCCCCAATGCGCCGGACGGGTTGACTATCCCGCCCGGCATCTCAATTCTGGCGCCGACATTATCCGCCAAGGACCCCACAGATGACCATCGCCATCGGCGCGCCCGCCCCCGATTTCACCCTGCCCACCGACGGCAATGGCAGCGTCACCCTGTCCGCCCTGAAGGGCCGGGCCGTCATCATCTATTTCTATCCCAAGGACGACACGACCGGCTGCACGGCGGAGGCCTGCGGATTCGGCGAGCAGCTGCCGCATTTCAAAAAGGCCGATGCCACCATCATCGGCATTTCCAAGGACAGCGTCGCCAGCCATGACAAGTTCAAGGCCAAGTACCAGCTGCCCTTCATCCTGGCATCCGACAAGGACAGCGACGTGGTGGAACGGTACGAAAGCTGGGTGGAGAAGAACATGTATGGCCGCACCTATATGGGCATCGACCGTTCCACCTTCCTGATCGACAAGGACGGCATCCTGCGCGCCGTCTGGCGCAAGGTGAAGGTCAAGGGCCATGTCGAGGCCGTGCTGAAGGCGGCGCAGGAGCTTTGAGGGGGCGTTGCCCCTTCACCTCCCCAAATAATCGCCCACCTCCGCCAACCGGAACCCCGCCGTTTCGCTGGCAAAATGACGTAGCCAGTAATTGTGGCCGGAGCCATAGACCAACAGTACGCGGTCGCCCGGCCTCACCACCTGGGTCAGCTTGGCGAAGATGCGGGCGTTGCGGGCATACCAGCGGGCATTCAGGTCGGCCCCCGGCAGGTCACGGCCCTTGCCCAGGGTCAGCAACCGGTAATAGCCCTCACCCATGCTCTTGATGGCGATGGGATGGTCCGGGGCGTTCAGTTCGGCCAGAAGATCGCTGACGCTGCGGGTCTTCTGGTCCTGTTCCAGCTTGCTGGCCCAGGCCTGGACGGGGCCGAACAGGGCGCCGATGACATCGGCCTTGCCATTGGCGTCGGCCCATTTCTGCACCGGTTCGAACGGGAAATAATCGGGCTCGCCCGCTTCCGCCACCTCATCCACGGCATAGACTTGGCGCAGGCCCAGCCTGTTGGCCAGACGATAGGCGATCTGCACCCGCTCATCCGGGTTCTTCAAAAGGTCGGCCGGGGTGAATTCCGGATAGCGATGGTCCAGCATCGTGGCCTGATCCTTGGCCACCCGCTCCACGGCGATGACGGTCGGCTTGAACTTGGCCAGCCTCTCCGCCAGTTCGGCCAGTTGCGCCTGCTTGGCCGGGGTGGTGACGGGATCGACCTGGGCATTCACCTTGTCCTGGCCGGGATTGGCGAAGTGATAGGTGCCGAGCACCATGACCTCCACCGGTGCCTCCACCGCCCTGGCCCCCAACGTCAGCACCGACAACAGGGCCAGCGCCCCCATGAACCCGCGCATGCCACTTCCCCCCTCAACGCCTTGTTTGCGGGAGATGTTAGCATGGTTAACGCAGGGTCATCAGGCCATTGCCGCCCAGATCTCTGCGGCCAATGCCTCCAACTCCTCAACGCCCTTCGACTTCGGATCGGTTTCGGCCAGCGTCAGCCCCTCCATCAGCGATCCGGCGAATCCGATGCGGTTGCCCAGGCTTTCCGCCGCCACGGGCACGCCCAGTTCCGCCGCCTTCTCCGCCACCGCATCCACCAGCTTGCCGCGTGCCGGCACCCGGTTCATGACCAGCATCACCGGCCGTTTCTCCGCCCGTGCCAACTCCAGGGTGGGGCGGGTGGCCCACAAATCCATGGGGCTGGGCTGCACCGGCACCACCACCAGCCCGGCCGTGCGCACGGCGATGCGGGCGTCGGTTTCGGCATGCGGCGGGCTGTCGATGACCACAACATCGTGGGATTTGGCCAGCCGCTCCACCTCCCGCTGGGTGCGCCAGCCGGAGATCTGGAGATGGGTGATGCCGGTATTCTCCGGCCCCAGCGTTGCCTGGCGCTGCTGGTACCAGGCGGACAGGCTGCCCTGCGGGTCGATATCGACCAGAGCCGTGGACTTGCCCGCCAGCGCCCAGGTGACGGCCAGATGGATGGCCAGCGTGGTCTTGCCCGCCCCGCCCTTCTGTTGTGCGATGGTGATGACGCGACCCGTCATGCCCGGCCCCTTGCTGCGCTCTGTTGCAGGGGCCAGTGTGCCCACATGATCAACGGGCGGCAAGCGCCGCACCGCAACATGGAAGATATCCGATGAATCAAGCCGTCTGGCCCACCCATTTGCCCATCACCCGCCTGCGCGTGGCGCGCCCCACGGATCGGATCAAGGAGGTCACGGAATTCTATCGCGATGTGATCGGCCTGACCGTGATCGGGGGCTGGGTCGATGATGGCAGCCATGCCGGCTATGACGGGGTGCTGCTGGGACTGCCCGGCTGGGACACGCATCTGGAGTTCACCCAGCACAAGGATGGCAGCCCCTGCCCCGCGCCGACGCGCGACAATCTGCTGGTGCTGTATGTGGACAGCCGGGCCGATCTGCTGGCGGTCTCGGCATCCATCCAGGCGCGCGGCGGCGTGCCGGTGGTACCGGAAAACCCCTATTGGCTGGACCGCGCCGTGTGTTTCGAAGACCCGGACGGCTGGGGCATCGTCTTCTCGCTGAAGCCGGGGGTCGCCTGACGCAGCATGGCTTTGCGCCAAAAGCCCGTGATCGTTGGGGTTGGGGCGACTATCTTCTGAACCAGATGTTTCAGGACCTGCCCCGTGCCCCACGATCATTGCTGCGACGATCCCAACCACCATCACCATGACGCGCCGGCACCGCCGCCGCATCCCGACCGGCCGCGCGTGCTGCCGCCGGGTCCGGCGGCCTATGCCGAAGCGTCGGACGTGCTGGCGGCGGGGCATCTGGTGGCCCTGCCGACGGAGACCGTTTACGGCCTGGGCGGGGATGCCGGCAATGATGCGGCCATGGCCGCCATCTTCGCCGCCAAGGGCCGCCCCAGCTTCAACCCGCTGATCGTGCATGTAGCCGATGCCGGTGCGGCCGAGGCCCTGGTCCATATCGATGAGCGTGCGTCCCGCGCCATGGAGATGTGGTGGCCCGGCCCCCTGACCCTGGTGCTGCCGCGCCGGGCGGATGCACCCTTGTCGCTGCTGGTCTCTGCCGGTCTGGACACGGTGGCGGTGCGCAGCCCCGCCCATCCCATCGCCCGCGCCCTGATCCAGGCATCCGGCCGGCCCATCGCCGCACCGTCCGCCAACCGCTCCGGCAATGTCAGCCCGACCACGCCCATGCATGTGGCTGACGAGTTTCCCGACGGCGGTGGGGCACGTCTGAAGCTGATCCTGGCCGGCGGGCGCTGTGCCATCGGGGTGGAATCGACCGTGCTGGACCTGACGGGGGAGCGTCCGCTGCTGTTGCGGCCCGGTTCGGTGACGCGCGAGGAACTGGAGAGCATACTGGGTCCCGTCGATGTGGCGACCGCAGCCGACGGGGTGAAGGCGCCCGGCATGATGACCAGCCATTACGCGCCGGGCCTGCCTGTGCGGCTGGAGGCCACCAGCGTAGCGGCGGATGAGGCGCTGCTGGGTTTCGGTCCCGACCAGTTCCTGCGCGGCGGAGCGATACGCATGAACCTGTCCAACAATGGCGACCTGACCGAGGCGGCGGCGAACCTGTTCGCCATGCTGCGATCGCTTGATCGGCCCGGCCTGTCCGGTATCGCGGTGATGCCGGTTCCGGACAGGGGCCTTGGCGCGGCCATCAACGACCGTCTGCGCCGTGCGGCGGCACCCCGTGCATGAGCGACGATCTTCTGTCTCGCTTGGCCGACCTGATCGGCCCCACCCATGTGCTGACCGGCACCGATATGGAGGCTTATGCCTTCGACCAGCGCAAACGGCATGAAAGCAAGCCGCTGGCCGTGCTGCGTCCCGGGTCAACGGAACAGGTGGCCGCCATCGTGCGCCTGTGTGCCGAGGCACGCGTGCCGCTGGTGCCGCAGGGCGGTAATACCGGGCTGGTCGGCGGCACCATCGCCGTGGAGGGCACGGGCGCCCTCATCCTGAATCTGGGCCGCCTGAACCGCATCCGCGTGCTGGATGCCGCCGATTACACGATCACGGCCGAGGCCGGCTGCGTACTGGCCGATATCCAGGCAGCAGCCGAAGCGGCCGACCGCTATTTCCCCCTGTCGCTGGGGGCGGAAGGGACCTGCATGCTGGGCGGCAACCTGTCCAGCAATGCCGGCGGCATCCTGACGCTGCGCTATGGCAATGCCCGCGACCTGGTCCTGGGGCTGGAGGTGGTGCTGCCCGACGGGCGCGTCTGGCACGGCTTGCGCACCCTGCGCAAGGACAATAGCGGGTACGACCTGAAGCACCTGTTCCTGGGCGCCGAAGGTACGCTCGGCATCATCACCGCCGCCTCGCTGAAGCTCTATCCACGTCCCCGGCAGGTGGAAACCGCCCTGGTGGCCGTGCCAGATCCGGCTGCCGCCGTCACCCTGCTGGGCCTGGCGCGCACCGGTACCGGCGACAGCCTGTCGGCCTTCGAACTGATGCCCCGCTTCGCCATCGATGGTGCCCGGGAAATATTGGGCCGCGACCAGGACCCGCTATCGGCCGCGTCGCCCTGGTATGTGCTGATGGAAGCATCAAGCGGCATGGCCGGCCCCCTGCTGCGCCAACAGGTGGAGGCGGTGCTGGAGACGGCCCTGGAACAGGCCATCGTCACCGACGCTATCTTCGCCGACAGCGGCGAACAGGTGCGCAAACTGTGGCTGATTCGCGAGGGCCTGCCGGAGATCGGGCGCAAGATCGGCGGGGCCGTCCATACCGACATATCGGTACCGGTCAGCCGCATTCCGGATTTCCTGGCCGCCACCCTGGCGGCGGTGGCGGATTACATGCCCGGCATCCGCCCCTACCCGTTCGGCCATGTCGGCGACGGCAATATCCATTTCAATGTCGGTCGCCCGGCGGACATGGAGGGGGCCGCCTATCTGGCCCATGCCCATGCCATCACCGATCTGGTCCATGGTCAGGCCCTGGTCCATGGCGGCAGCATCAGCGCCGAACATGGCATCGGCAACCACAAGGCAGATGAGTTGGCGCGGATCAAGGACCCGGTGGAGATGGACCTGATGCGGGCGGTGAAGGGGCTGCTGGACCCGGCAGGGATCATGAATCCGGGCAAGGTGTTGTTGCCATAGGTCCAGGCGGGCCCCTACGCCTCCTCCAACCACGCCCCGGCCCGTGCCCTTCCATGCGCCTTCAGTGCCAGCAGGTATTCTATATCGATGCGCAGCCCGTTTAGCTCCCCCAGCACCGGGTCCTGCGGGTCGATGGACAGCAGGTCCAGCCGTTCCGGCCGCTCCCCCTGATCCAGCACCGCGCGCACCAGTTCCATTTCCGCCTCCAGCGGGCGGGAGAAGGTGATCTGGTTCAGGCGTTCGCGAATCGCGGCGGCCGTGCGTGGCGTGTCGTCGGTGCAATTGGCCATGGCCTGCACCACCAGCAAGCGTCCCACCACTGGCCCGTCCAGCAGGGCGCGGATGGGCGGGTTCAGGGTATAGCCGCCGTCCCAGTAAGCCTCGTCCTTGATCTCCACGGCCTGATGCAGGGTGGGCAGCGTGGTGGAGGCCAGCAGCGAATCGACCCCAACCTCGCCATTGCCGAACAGGCGCGGCTGCCCATCGCGCACGCGGGTGGCGGAGATCAGCACCAGCGGGGCCGTGGGCAGGGACAGGGCGGCGAAATCCACCTCCTCCACCAGGATCGATCGCAGCGGATTGAAACCTAGCGGGTTCAATGCATAGGGGGAGAAGAAACGGCTGGCCATGGCGAAGGCGGCACTGTTCACCGCCTGGGTGATGCCATTATTCGCCCAGGTCGGGCAGAAGCCGAGCGCGCCGACCCCGCATTCCCCCACCCGGTGCCAGATACGGTCCAGCGCGTTGCGCGCACCGGCCGGCCCACCCTTGGCCCAGCCGCTGGCGAAGGAGACGGCATTGACGGCACCGGCCGAGGCGCCCGACAGGCGGGAGGGTGCGAATCCTGGTTCATCCAGCAGCCGGTCCAGCACGCCCCAGGTGAAGGCCCCCAGCGACCCTCCGCCCTGCAGCGCCAGGGCCAGCCCGGCCGGCCGGTTGGGGCGCGGTAGCGGGGCGGGAACCGTCGCCCCCGGCACGCCCCGGCGCAATCCGCGCATGATCCGCTTCAACACCATGTCCGCTACCTCTGTTGCGCCGCGACATGATAGCCCGGAATGGTTCCGCCGCCGACCCTTGACGGTGGGTCACCCGCTCCCCAAGTCCTTCAATCAGGTGCTGCCACGGATGCCCAGGATGGGGTCCGCGATGGTGCGCCGTGAAAGAAGGGGCATCGCTTCGTGAAGGAGGATCGCACCATGACGACCCAGCCGGACCCTAACCTGGTCCCCAAACTGATCCGGACCGCCTTCGTATCGGCCGGAAACCATGCCAGCGGCCGGGAGGACCTGACCGCCGCCGCCGTCGCCGGCCTGCGCAAACTGCGCCGTGTGCTTGCCGAACAGGCGGGAGACAGCGCCACCCAACAGGTGATGGATGGCCCGGTGAACGCCTATATCCTGGACCGCAACCTGAAGGAATTCGCACGCACCGGTGTGGAACCGGTCCCCGCTCCCCTGCCACCCGACTTGGCCCTTGTGGGGCCAGCGGCGGCCGTGATGCTGGACGCGGTGGAAAACGGCCTGATCGTGCACAAGTTCACGCAAGGCAACGGTGCCTTGACCCTGATGGTGCCGGAACTGATGGCCTGCCTCTGCGCCACGCTGGACGGCACACCGGAAGCGGGGGCCCTGCTGGCGCTCTTGCGCAGGGGCACCGCGGAGAATGGCGAGCCGGGGATTCAGTTGGACGGGCCGCCACCATCGCAGCGGCTGCACTGAGCTGCGTCACTTACGCCGCCAGACGCGCCGTTTCGGCCTTCTTACGCATGCGGTTATAGGCGAACTTGGCGGCAACGCCGTGCAGCCAGGTGTGGGGCTTCAGGCCCGATGCCTTGAACACCATGCCGACCATGCGGTCCAGATGCTGCGGCCGGTAATAGGAATAGGCGAGGCTGGTATATTCGGCATTGTTCTCGACCCGCTCATAGGGCCGCGTCCAGTAGTTGGCCGCGTAGAAGGCGTAGGCCAGCTCGTCGTCTTCGGTTTCGTTGATGCGCGACAGGCAGACCATCAGCCGCTGCACGCGGTTCAGCTTCTCCGACACCAGGTAACGCTTCAGGTGATCGTAGAACAGCTTGTAATGGCGCAGCTCATCGGCGGCGATGTGCTTGCACAGCTGCTTGAAAACCGGCTCTTCCGTGGCGTCGGCCAGGGCGGTGTAATAGCTGGAGGTACCGGTTTCCACGATGCAGCGGCTGACCAGCTCGCCGGCCCGGCTGCCACGCTTGCTGTCCATGGCGTGGATATCGATCTGGTAGCCGTCGCGGAAGCGCTGCACAGCCGCCTGGAAGTCCCAGGAGGGGTCGACACGGGCCGCCCAGGTGCCCAGCGATTCGCCATGTTGCACCTCTTCCACGGCCCATTCGCGCACCAGGGCGCAGAATTCCGGGTCCTCGCGGAAGACGTTGCACAGATAATCGGCATAGATATGGCCGTTATATTCGACCAGGGCCGCCGCCTTGGCCAACTTCAGCATGTCGGGCGACGCCTTGGCGGGGTCCAGCTGGTCCCAGGGCAGGCCCTCGATGGTCCAATGCGCATTCGCCATGGTGCCGATACTTCCACTTAGCTGGGGCGCCCCGTGCGGGGCCGCATGATTGCTGACAGATTGGGCCGCTACGCTGAAAAAGCAACGGGGGCGCAAGGCGCCCCCGTGATAATCATTCGCATCACCCCGGAACGTGACACATATGTGACGCGTTTCCGGGCGCCGATCAACGCGGCATTTAGTGCAGGGTGCCGGCCTGGACGTCCAGCTTGGCCTGCACGATGGCCAGCTTGCCCTCCAGCGTGTGACGCTCCGCCTCGGACTTGGCATCGGCCACGTCCTCGGAGAGGTCAGCCTGCTGCTTTTCCAGCGCCGCGCGGTCCAGGCCACGGACGGCATCCAGATCGGACGCCTCCTCGGCCAAGATGGTCACGCGGGTCGCGGTGATCTCGCAGAAGCCACCCGCCACGAAGATGCGCTGGGTGATGGTGCCCATGTCATTGGCATAGATATCGATGATGCCCGGCTTCACCGTGACGATCATCGGGGCATGGCCCGGCAGCACGCCCAGGAAGCCCTCGGCCCCTGGCACCACCACCATATGCACCGGCTGCGACACCAGCAGCTTTTCCGGCGACACCAGCTCGAATTCAACCTTGTCGGCCATGGTTTGCACCCTGGTAAAACGCGTCAAGGAGGGGTCACCCCCTCCCTTTGCCCATCCCCCGCCCGGTCGGAAACCGGCGGGCGGGGTCCGGAGCGAACTTAGGCGGCCTCGGCCATCTTGCGGGCCTTCTCGACGGCCGCTTCAATGGTGCCGACCATGTAGAAGGCGGCTTCCGGCAGATGGTCGTAGTCGCCGTTCACGATGCCCTTGAAGCCCTTGATGGTGTCTTCCAGGGAGACCAGAACGCCCGGCGTGCCGGTGAACACTTCGGCCACATGGAACGGCTGCGACAGGAAGCGCTGGATCTTGCGGGCGCGGGCCACGACCAGCTTGTCCTCTTCCGACAGTTCGTCCATGCCCAGGATCGCGATGATGTCCTGCAGCGCCTTGTACTGCTGCAACACCTGCTGAACCTTGCGGGCGGTGTTGTAATGCTCTTCACCGACGATGCGGGGATCCAGAGCGCGCGAGGTGCTGTCCAGCGGGTCCACGGCCGGGAAAATGGCCATTTCAGCGATGGAACGGCTCAGCACTGTCGTGGCATCCAGGTGGGCGAAGGAGGTGGCCGGGGCCGGGTCGGTCAAGTCGTCGGCGGGCACGTAAATGGCCTGCACGGACGTGATCGAGCCTTTCTTCGTCGAGGTGATGCGTTCCTGGAGCGCACCCATGTCGGTGGACAGCGTGGGCTGATAACCCACGGCCGACGGGATACGGCCCAGCAGCGCCGACATCTCGGCACCCGCCTGGGTGAAGCGGAAGATGTTGTCCACGAAGAACAGCACGTCCTGGCCTTCTTCATCGCGGAAATACTCGGCGATGGTCAGGCCGGACAGGGCGACGCGGGCGCGCGCACCCGGCGGCTCGTTCATCTGACCATACACCAGGGCCACCTTGGAGCCTGGGCCGTCGGTCTTGATGACGCCGGCGTCGATCATCTCGTGATACAGGTCGTTACCTTCGCGGGTGCGCTCACCCACGCCGGCGAACACCGACATACCACCGTGCGCCTTGGCGACGTTGTTGATCAGTTCCTGGATGGTCACGGTCTTGCCCACGCCCGCACCGCCGAACAGGCCGATCTTGCCGCCCTTCAGGTACGGGGCCAGCAGGTCGATGACCTTGATGCCGGTGATCAGCAGGGCGGCGTCGGTCGCCTGATCGACGAAGTCGGGCGCCTCGCGGTGGATCGGCAGGACCTTGTCATGGCCGACCGGGCCGCGCTCGTCAATCGGCTCGCCGATGACGTTCAGGATGCGGCCCAGGGTGGCCGGGCCGACGGGCATCAGGATCGAGTTGCCGGTATCCACCACCTCGGCGCCGCGGACCAGACCGTCGGTCGTGTCCATGGCGATGGTGCGGACGGTGTTCTCGCCCAGGTGCTGGGCCACTTCCAGAACCAGGGACTTACCCTCGTTCTGGGTGGTCAGCGCGTTCAGGATCGGCGGCAGTTCACCGTCGAATTGCACGTCCACGACGGCACCAAGAACCTGCGTGATGCGGCCGACCGCGTTGCTGTTGTTAGCCATGGGGTAAGCTCCCTCGGAACCTTGACTTCGTCGTGAATGCGGGTGGATTTACAACGCTTCCGCGCCGGAAATGATTTCGATCAGTTCCTTCGTGATCGAAGCCTGGCGGGTGCGGTTGTAAATCAGCGTGTACTTCTTGATCATCTCGCCGGCGTTGCGCGTGGCATTGTCCATCGCGGTCATCTGCGAGCCGAAGAATGACGCAGCACTCTCCAGCAGGGCGGAATAGACCTGGATGGCCAGGTTGCGCGGCAGCAGGTCGGCCAGGATGGCCTCCTCGCTCGGCTCGAACTCATAAACGGCACCGGCTTCGACCGGGGCGTCGCCTGCCGCGGGGGCCGCGAACGGCACCACCTGCTGGAAGGTGACGATCTGCGTCATCGCCGACTTGAACTTGTTGTAGACGATGGTGGCAACGTCGAATTCGCCGGCATCGAACAGCTCCAGGATCTTCGCCGTCACCATGTCGGCATCGGCGAAGGAGAGCTTCTTCTTGCCCACTTCCTCGAACGTCGCGACGATCAGCGACGGGAACTCGCGGCGCAGCAGATCGCGGCCCTTGCGGCCCACGGTCAGCAGCTTCACCGTCTTGCCCTCGGCCTGCAAACGCAGGATGGCGCGCTTGGTATCGCGCACCACGGAGCTGGTGAAACCACCGGCCAGACCACGGTCGGCGGTCATCACCACCAGCAGGTGGGTCTGGTCGCTGCCCGTCCCGGTCATCAGGCGCGGGCCACCGGGGCCGCCGGCCACGTTGGCCGCCAATGAGGCCAGCATCCGGCCCATGCGCTCCGCATAGGGCCGGCCGGCTTCAGCCTGTTCCTGGGCACGGCGCAGCTTGCTGGCCGCGACCATCTTCATGGCCGACGTGATCTTCTGCGTCGACTTGACGCTGGCGATCCGGTTTCGGATGTCCTTCAAGCTCGGCATGACAGCCCTACGCTCTCAATTCGCCCCGTTGCCGGGTGCTTGGATCAGGCGAAAACCTTGGTGAAACCTTCGAGGAAAGCCTTCAGCTTTTCCTCGGTTTCCTTGGAGATCGCCTTCTCGTTGCGGATCGCGGCCAGGATGTCAGCGCCCTTGGCCCGGACTTCGTCCAGGAAACGCGCTTCGAACCGGTTCACGTCGTTGGTCGGGACCTTGTCCAGGTAACCCTTCACGCCGGCGAAGATCGACACGACCTGCTCTTCCACGGGCATCGGCTTGAACTGGGGCTGCTTCAGCAGCTCCGTCAAGCGCGCGCCGCGGCTCAGCAGACGCTGGGTGGTGGCATCCAGATCGGAAGCGAACTGCGCGAAGGCAGCCATTTCACGATACTGGGCCAGCTCCAGCTTGATCGAGCCGGCAACCTGCTTCATCGCCTTGATCTGAGCGGCGGAACCCACGCGGGACACCGACAGACCGACATTGATGGCGGGACGGATGCCGCGATAGAACAGGCCCGTTTCCAGGAAGATCTGGCCGTCGGTGATCGAGATCACGTTCGTCGGAATGTAGGCGGACACGTCGCCGGCCTGGGTCTCGATGACCGGCAGGGCCGTCAGTGAACCGGCGCCATTGGCGTCGTTCAGCTTGGCGGCGCGCTCCAGCAGGCGGCTGTGCAGATAGAACACGTCGCCGGGATAGGCTTCGCGGCCCGGCGGACGGCGCAGCAGCAGCGACATCTGACGGTAGGCAACGGCCTGCTTGGACAGATCGTCATAAACGATCAGGGCATGCATGCCATTGTCGCGGAAGAACTCGCCCATGGCCGCACCCGTGTAGGGGGCCAGGAACTGCAGCGGCGCCGGCTCGGAAGCGGTGGCGGCCACGACGATGGAATATTCCATCGCGCCGTTCTCTTCGAGCGTCTTCACGATCTGCGCCACGGTGGAGCGCTTCTGGCCCACGGCGACATAGATGCAGTACAGCTTCTTGCTCTCGTCGTCGCCCTTGTTGATGCCCTTCTGGTTGATGAAGGTATCGAGAGCGATGGCGGTCTTGCCGGTCTGACGGTCACCGATGATCAGCTCGCGCTGACCACGGCCGACGGGCACCAGGGCATCAATGGCCTTCAGGCCGGTCTGCATCGGCTCATGCACCGACTTGCGCGGGATGATGCCGGGGGCCTTGACTTCCACGCGCTGGCGGACGACGTCGGTCAGCGGGCCCTTGCCGTCGATCGGGTTGCCCAGACCGTCGACAACGCGACCCAGCAGGCCACGGCCCACGGGGACCTCCACGATGGCGCCGGTGCGCTTGACGGTGTCGCCTTCCTTGATGGTGCGGTCGGAACCGAAGATCACCACGCCGACATTGTCGGTTTCGAGGTTCAGGGCCATGCCCTTGACCCCGCCGGGGAATTCAACCATCTCGCCGGCCTGGACCTTGTCCAGGCCATGGATACGGGCCACGCCGTCACCGATGGACAGAACCTGGCCCACTTCGGCGACATCGGCTTCGGTGCCGAAGTTCGCGATCTGCTGCTTCAGGATCGCGGAAATCTCAGCGGCGCGGATTTCCATTATCCAACCCCTTTCATGGCGAGTTTCAGCTTATTGAGCTTGGTGCGCACGGAGCTATCCACCATGCGGGAACCGATTTTGACGATCATGCCGCCGATCAGCGACGGATCGACCCAGACATCGAGCTTCACGCCCTTGCCTTCGCTCTTGGCCAGAGCGGCCGACAGCTCGTTCCACTGCGCATCGCTCAGCGGGCGGGCCACGGTGACGCGCGCCGTGCTTTCGCCGCGACGCAAAGCCAGCTTGGCCAGATAGCCGTTGATCATGCCCGGCAGGGTGAACAGGCGGCGGTTGCGGGCGACGAGGCCCACGAACTTCCGCACCAGTTCGCCAACGCCAGCGGCCGACAGAACGGCCTCCATGGCGCGCTCCTGGTCGTTGCGGGCGAGCAGCGGGCTGCCGATCAAGCGGCGGAGATCCGCGCTTTCAGCGAGCAGAGCCTTGACGGACGTCAGATCCTGGGCCGTTTGGTCCAGGGCCTGCTGCCCATCCGCGAGATCGAACAGGGCGCTCGCATAACGCGAGGCGAGTTCGGAGACGCCAGTCCCTTCGGTTGCCACTGGGTAACCTCGGTTAAAGTCCGTGGACCTGAATGATTTCAGGACGTTAGCAATGATCGACCACTCCGGAGGAGGACCCTCCGGCGTCAAGCGAGCGAGCATGTAACACAGCCCCAGCCCCTACGCAACTGCGTCCGGGTGGATTGGGGGTATGCGGTTTTGCACCGCTTCCGGCCAGTTTGCCCAGGAAAGGGGCCGTTCTGCGACCTTCGTCGCATGCCGGCGCTGTGCAGGTGCGAAACGGCTTTTTCCCGTTCATACCAAGTCCCGGTGATCGCAACCGATCACCGGCCTCAGTCGCCGGCGCCCACATCCGTGGGCTTGGCTACGCCGCACGGGCGGCGCGGCGGCAGTCGCCGCCGAACCAGATCCCGATGAGTTCCACTCACCGGGATCTGGTATCAGCCCACGGCACATCCCAATGGATGGGCTATGCTTTTGGACCGGGTGCGGTTAAGGACGCATTAAGCATGCCGGCCGATTCTGGGCCATGCGCGGCACCAAGCCGTGATCCCAGAGCCCAGAGGTCGCCCATGTGCGTCATCGTGCCCTTCGCCCGCCAGCGTTTCACCCCCACCGATCTGGTTGCCTGGAAGTCCATCCTGATCGACCGGCGCCGCCGTGGCCTGTGGCAGAAGGTGGAGCGCACGACCAGCCCGGACCGCGACTGGCTGCTGGTCTGGCTGCCGGGCCTGCAGGAACCGACCCTGCGCCTGGAGCGTGACCTGCACGGCACCTACCGCCTCTATTTCTATGATGGCAAGGGCTGGTTCCAGTTTCGCAAGGGCGACAACATCATCGACTGCCTGGCCCATATCGAACCCGGCGAGCGCGTGCGCCAGCCGCTGCGTAGCGCTTGATTTTTTGTTCCCTCAGGTGCCGGGCCGGCCGTCGCCGGCCTCCAGCGGCACGAAGTTGTGCCGCTGGCTTTACGCCCCGCCAACCACCCTCAGCTTCCCACTCCATATTGATATGTCGACGGGCAGGCGGGCGATGACATCCCCGTCGCCCTGCACCGGCTCCCCGTCCGGCCCCTCGATCCGGGCGGCGATGGCCGGCAGCACCAGCACATCCCGCCGCCCGCGCAGCAGGCCCAGCGTCATCGCACTGGCATAAGTCATGGCCGCCAGCCGGCCGGGCCTTGTGAACAGCACGGCGTGCAGCACCGGCTGTCCCAGCCGCACATCGGGGGCCAATACGAAAGTACCGGCATAGAAATGGCCCTTGCACAGGATGCAGCTGGCGGCCCGGTGCCGGCTGACCGTGCCGTCGGGTGCCGTCAGCGTCACCCTGTAATCCAGACCCGGATTGGCCAGGATCTGCTGCAGGCCGCCCAGGGCATAGGCACCCTTGCCGATGCGGCGCTTCAGCACCGGATCGATGTCGGCCACGACGCGGGCATCCAGGCCCGTTCCCGCCATCATCGTGAACAAGCGCCCATTGGCCAGCCCGGCATGCACCACCTGCGCCGGCGCCAGGGCCAGCCGTTCCCCGATTCGCCGCGCATCACCCATCGCCGACAATTCATGCGCCAGGACATTGGCCGTACCCAGCGGCACCATGCCCAGGGGGGGCGGTTCCGCCACCCCCGACGCCGCCATGCCGTTCACCACCTCATTGATGGTACCGTCCCCGCCAGCGGCCACGATCACGTCGGCCGTATCAGACCGCGCCAGATCGCGGGCGATGGATGTGGCATGCCCCGCCGCGTCGGTCGTGTGCAGCGAGACGACGGCGCCGGCCGCCGTGGCGGCGGCCATCACCTGCTCCACCAGTCCCGGCCGGCGCCGGCCGGCCACGGGATTGAAGATCACGGCGAGCCGCCGACCGAGCCCATGTGACATTTCCAAAACACCTCCATGACGGATACGTGAAATGGCGATGTAATAAAAGTGACCATGCCAAGAAGTTTCTGCGTATCGCGCCCCTTATCCATTAGATGACGCTGACACGATACCAGATGAAGCGGTATAGAACGCCGCGATCCGCTATGGCTAGTCTTTAATTCCAGGCGGACGATTGACGATTGGGTTGACCGGCGATGGGGGAACATATGCTGGGCGACGGGGACGTGCGGCGCTATCGCGCCATCTGGTTGTCTGACATCCATCTGGGGACGCGTGGATGCCAGGCCGACATGCTTCTGGATTTCCTGAAACATACCGAATCCGACGTGCTCTATCTGGTGGGGGACATCGTCGATGGCTGGCGGCTGAAGAAGGGCTGGTACTGGCCCCAGGCGCATAACGACGTGGTGCAGAAGATCCTGCGCCGGGCCCGCAAGGGGGCGTCGGTCTTCCTGATCCCGGGCAACCATGACGAAGCGTTCCGGGATTATATCGGGCTGCAATTCGGCGGCGTGACGATCCTGGAGGACACGATCCACACGGCCGCCGACGGCAAGCGTTATCTGGTCATCCATGGCGACCAGTTCGACGCCGTCGTGCGCTACGCCAAGTGGTTGGCCTTCGTGGGCGACACCGCCTACACCTTCCTGCTCTGGCTGAACACGGTGTTGAACAAGGTCAGGCGGAAACTGGGTTTCCCCTACTGGTCCTTGTCCGCCTACCTCAAGCACAAGACCAAGAAGGCCGTCGAATTCATCGGCGATTACGAGACGGCGCTGACCGACGAGGCGCGGCGGCGCCAAGTGGACGGCGTCATCTGCGGCCATATCCACCATGCCGAAATGCGCGACATGGACGGCGTGCTTTACATAAATGACGGGGACTGGGTCGAATCATGCACCGCATTGGTCGAGCACGAGGACGGTCGGCTGGAGATCCTGCGCTGGGCGGATATTGTCGCCGCCCGGACGGCGCTGAAGGCGGCGGCGTGAAGCTGCTGATCGTCACGGATGCATGGCATCCGCAGGTCAACGGCGTCGTGCGCACCCTGACGACGACGCGGACCGAACTGGAACGGCTGGGCCACAAGGTGGAGGTGATCTCCCCCGACCGGTTCCGCACCGTCCCCATGCCCACATATCCGGAAATCCGCCTGGCCCTGGCGCCCGGCCGGCGGGTACGGCAACTGATCGACGAAGCCAATCCGGACGCCATTCATATCGCCACCGAAGGCCCGCTGGGCTTCGCGGCCCGGCGTTACTGCCTGAAGCGCAAGCTGCCCTTCACCACGGCCTATCACACGCGGTTCCCGGAATATGTGCGCGACCGGGCGCCGGTGCCGCTGTCCCTGTCCTATGCCTTCGTGCGCCGGTTCCATTCGCCGGCCCATTCGGTGATGGTGGCCACCGCCAGCATCGAGGCCGACCTGGAAAGGCGCGGCTTCACCAATATCCGCCGCTGGTCGCGCGGCGTGGATACGGAGCTGTTCCGGCCGCGTGACAAGGGCCTGTTCGACCATCTGCCCCGGCCGGTGTTCATCTCCGTCGGCCGCGTGGCGGTGGAAAAGAATATCGAGGCGTTCCTGAGCCTGGATCTGCCCGGCAGCAAAGTGGTGGTGGGTGACGGTCCGCAGCGGGCGGAATTGCAGGCCAGGTATCCTGGCGCCACCTTCGTGGGCGCCAAGCATGGGGAGGAACTGGCCCGACACTATGCCGCCGCCGACGTGTTCGTCTTCCCCTCGCGCACCGACACGTTCGGGCTGGTGCTGCTGGAGGCGCTGGCATCGGGCCTGCCCGTGGCGGCCTATCCTGTGCCCGGCCCCCTGGACGTGATCGCCGACAGTCCGGCCGGCGTGCTGCACCAGGACCTGCGCGAGGCCTGTCTGAAGGCGGTGGGTATCGACCCCACCACCTGCCGCGACCATGCCCTGACCTTCTCCTGGCAATCCTGCGCGCAGCAGTTCCTGGCCAACCTGCGGCCGTTCAAGGACGTGGCGTAATATCATCGGTCATAGCTATGACCGATGATACGGTGGCGACCGCCGCCGCGCCGCTCGTGCGGCGTAAGCCAAGCCAAGCCAACGGATGTTGGCGCCGGCGCCTGAGGTGCTGAAAATCTTGACCATCGGTCAATATTTTCAGCCGCTGGTATAAGTTGACAAGATCGCGGATCAGCCGGCGATGAACCGGCTGTTCCGGCAGGAGAGGATGCCGTCATTGATATAAAAGCGGCCGAATTCCGCATCGAACTCGCGTTCGCCGGCATAGAAACGGTCGATGATCCAGCCATTTTGTTCCAGCAGGGGCCGCAACCGGTCCTCGATATCGCGGGCATGGGTGCCGATATGCATCCGCTTCACCTGGCGGCTGACCGGGTCGATCGCGGCTTCGATGGCCCGTAACTCCGCCCCCTGGATGTCGATCGTCATGAAATCCACGACACCACCTTGCCCCACCGCCTCGCGCAGCACGTCGGACAGCGGCACGACCTTGATGATCAGGTAGGGGAGCGCAACCCCGTCGACCTGCAGAAGATGTTCGCCGGCCTCGTAGTACTTCTTCAATATGTCGCCGGGAATCTGCTGAATAGCGGTGCTGTAATCGGTACTTTTACGCAGTTCCATGATTTCATAGGAAACGGCGTCCGAAACCCCGGTATGCAGAAGCAGGCGCTGCTCCGCTGTCACGCCGTTCAGGTCCAGATGGCTTTGCAGCCATTGGAACTGCATCCCCTGCATCTCGACACCGCAGAAGAAACGGCTGCCGATGCGCGGGCCACGGAACCGGTCTAGCGCCTTGGCCGCATTGGCCAGCCAGCGGCCATAGCCGGCGCCCAACTCGATCATCACGAAATGGTCCTTGGCCTCGGCAATGGCCGTCAGCAGGTCGATCCATTCATAATAATCTTCTGACAGCGGCTCCGGCAGATGCGGGTTCCCCGCGGATCGGCGGAACGGAACCGCACCACTGGTCAGCATGCCGGGAAGCCGTTCCATGACCAGCGGCTTGTCATAATCCAGGCTCGTGCGGACACCGACATTGTTCACATGGAATCCCTCCTCGTCATGGGGGATCTGCATGTCGAACCGCTCAAAAATCGGATGCTCCCGCACGGTAGCCGCTCCTCAAGGACTTGTCGCAGCAGAAGGTAGCATCGGGAAGGGGGCGGCAGCCACCATCCCCTTATACCAATTCCCGATGAGTTGGGCTCATCGGGAATTGGTTCGGCGGCGACTGCCGCCGCGCGCCTCGTGGCGCGTAGCCAAGCCGCCGGATGGCGGCGCCGGCGACTGAGGCCGGTGATCGGTTACGATCACCGGGACATGGTATTACGCCTCAATCCTCTTCCTTCACCCGCTCCATATCGGCACCACAGGCGGCCAGCTTGGCCTCCACCCGCTCATACCCGCGATCCAGGTGGTAGATGCGGCTGACGGTCGTCTCACCCTGGGCGGCCAAGCCGGCCAGGACAAGGGAGACCGACGCGCGCAGGTCGGTGGCCATGACCGGCGCACCCGTCAGCTTGGGCACACCGCGCACCAGGGCGGACGAGCCGTGGACATTGATGTTGGCGCCCATGCGGGTCAGTTCCGGCACATGCATGAAGCGATTCTCGAAGATCGTTTCGGTGATCATCGAGGCACCCTTGGCCACGCACATCAGAGCCATCATCTGCGCCTGCAGGTCGGTGGGGAATCCCGGGAACGGTTCGGTCATCACATCCACGCCCACCAGTTCGCCCTGGGTGGCCGCGACCAGCAGACCGTTGGCCGTCTCCGTCACCTTGACATTCGCGCCGGCCAGCGTCTTGGCGACCGATTTCAGGTCATCCATGCGGGCACCCAGCAGCTCCAGCTCGCCGCCGGTGATGGCGGCGGCCATGGCGAAGGTGCCGGCCTCGATCCGGTCAGGCAGGACGGAGTAGGTGGCGCCGTGCAGCCGGTCCTTGCCCTTGATCACCAGGCGGTCGGACCCGATCCCCTCGATCTCCGCGCCCATGGCGATCAGGCAGCGGGCCAGGTCGGCGATCTCCGGCTCGCGCGCGGCGTTCATCAGGACGGTTTCGCCCTTGGCCAGGGTGGCGGCCATCATCAGGTTTTCGGTGGCGCCCACCGACACCTGCGGGAAGACGAATTCCGCACCGACCAGCCCGCCTTCCGGCGCCTTGGCCAGAATATAACCACCCTCGATCTCGATCTGCGCACCCATGGCCTGCAGGCCCTTGATATGCAGATCGACGGGGCGGGTACCGATGGCACAGCCGCCGGGCAGGCTTACCTTGGCCTGACCGAACCGGGCCACCAGCGGACCCAGCACCAGCACGCTGGCGCGCATCTTGCGCACCAGGTCATAGGGGGCGGTTGTGTTGAAGATGTCGTTGGCGAACAGCTCCACCGACCGGCCGCTGGACCCGAACGCGTCACGACCATCGATATGCACCTCCACCCCGTGCTGGGCCAGCAAACGGTTCATGGTGGTGATGTCGGCCAGCAGCGGCAGATTGGTCAGAACCAGCTTCTCGTCCGTCAGAAGGCATGCCGCCTGCAATGGCAGGGCCGCGTTCTTGGCGCCGGAAATGGTGATCTGGCCCTTCAGCGGGTTACCGCCGCGGATGCGAAGCTTGTCCATGGATGGTTACGATCTGTCTGGGGTCTTGGAGCGGCCCGGACCATGGGCCGCGATGATGGCGGATCAGAGGCGGGTGACTAGATCCGTGCGAGCGTCACGCCGCGCTGCTTCATGTATTTGCCGGCACGGTCGGCGTAGCTGACCTCGCACGGGCTGGCACCCTGGAAGAACAGGAACTGGCACAGGCCCTCGTTCGCATACACCTTGGCCGGCAGCGGCGTGGTGTTGGAAATCTCCAGCGTCACATGGCCTTCCCATTCCGGTTCCAGCGGCGTGACATTGACGATCAGGCCGCAGCGGGCATAGGTGGACTTGCCCAGGCAGACGACCAGCACATCGCGCGGGATGCGGAAATATTCCACCGTGCGGGCCAGGACGAAGCTGTTGGGCGGGATGACGCAGACATCCACCGTGCGATCCACAAAGCTGGTCTCGTCGAACTTCTTGGGATCGACGACGGCATTGTCGACATTGGTGAAGATCTTGAATTCCGGCGCGACGCGGGCGTCATAGCCGTAGGAGGAGAGGCCGTAGGAGATCACGCCCTCGCGCTTCTGCGCCTCCACGAACGGCTCGATCATGCCGTGCTTGGTCGCCTGTTCCCGTATCCAGCTGTCGGGCATGATCGGCATGTCGGTCCCCCACTCGTCCCCAAATATCAGCGCCGCGCACATGCGGCGACGCGCAAGACCTTGTAGCCCAGCCGTCGGGCCCACTCAAGCCGTGGTATCGGGCACCTGTCCTTCGGTGGTGGCCCCCGTGGGGTCGATGCCCAGGGCCTTCTCCATCGCCTCCTGTGCGTCGCGCGCCCGGTCCTGGTCCTTGCGGCGGCGCAGATTATCGCGCAGCGCCTGGGCCAGACGGTCCTTGCGTTCATCCTTCTTCGGCGGGCTCTGGGTCATGGTGGCGGATCCGATGCGCTGAAACAGGCGGAATTCCTGGACTTTTCGCAGGCGCACGTCAAGCATGCGGAAAAAATCGACGGGCCCGGGCTTTTTTTGCTTGCGGGGGCGGGGCTGAAGTGGCACATAGCCGCCCACCGCGGCGGCAACGTCGTCGGTGACCCGGATGAAGGCGCTGCCGTAGCTCAGTCGGTAGAGCGCGTCCTTGGTAAGGACGAGGTCGTTGGTTCGATTCCAATCGGCAGCACCATCCCCGGATAAAACAAAACCCGCCCGTCTTCAATGACGCGGCGGGTTTTGTTTTATCCGGGTTCGGCTGCAACCCGTAGGTCAGGTCGAGCGAAGCGAGCCCTGACAAGCGACGGTGCCAGTAAGATGTCAGGGCTCGGGCTTCCGCCCTCGACCTGACCTACGGCACCCACGCCTGCCATCACCCTCAGTGATCCGACCCCTGCAGGATCTGGCGGCGCATGCCCGTCTCATACTCCAGCCCCTCGCGCGTCAGCGTCACCGACAGGGGGAAGCTGCCCACGATCAGGCCCTTGCGTTCCAGCGCCGTCCAAGGCGCCGGGTTGCGCAGGCCGGTGGCGTCCTGGGCATAGACCAGCCAGGGGCCCAGATGGAAATGGTTGCCATGGCTGGTAAAGGGCAATTCCAGCACCTCGATGCCGCCATCGCCGGCGGGGCGGGTGATATCCTCGAACTCGGCCAGCGCCTGGAACAGGGTCAGGGTCTTCAACTGCAAGGGGTTCAGGTTCAGCGGGTTCTTCTTGGCGGCCATCAGGCGCACTCCGGTCATGGAATATTGCCGGCAGGTTGAAGCCCGTTTGACAGGCATCGTCAAGCACGCCCTTGTCCGCTATGAAGAGGTGGCACCCCTTTCGATGGATGTCCCGCCCGCATGAAGCCGTCCTTCCGCCCCGCCGCCCTGGCCCTTTCCCTGGCCCTGCTCGCCGCCCCGCCGGCCCTGGCCGATATCCAGGCGGGGCGCATCGCCTATTCGGCGGGCGACTATGCCACCGCCTTCAAGGAATTCAGCGCGGCGGCCGATGCGGGTGACAGTTCCGGCCAGTATCTGGCGGGCGAGATGCTGATGCAGGGACGCGGCACGGCCAAGGATGTGCGCCGGGGCATGACCCTGCTGGAAGCATCGGCGCGCGGCGGTCATGTGGGCGCACAGAGTATGGTCGGGGCGCTGCACGCCTTCGGCCAGGATACGCCGGCCGATTATGCCAAGGCCTTGTCCTTCCTGCGCCCGGCGGCGGAAGCCGGCGACATGCATGCCCAGAACAACCTGGCGGCATTGCTGTATTTCGGGCTGGGCACCAAACAGGATGTGGTCGACGCCCTGTCCTGGGCCAAGCGTGCCTCGGCCAAGCGGCTGGTCGCCGCCATCAAACTGGAAAAAGAGATCGAATCGCAGACCACGCCGGACCAGATCAAGGCGGCGACGGCCCGGGCGGGCCAGCCGCTGGCCGCCCCCAGCCCGGTCGTGGCGGCACAGGCGGCCCCCGCCCCCGTCACGGCGGCAGCCCCCGTGGCCAAGCCCCAGGCCGCACCGGCACCCAAGCCGGCGGCACCCGCCAACGCCATACCGGTTGCCCGCCCCGCGCCCGCACCACAGCCGGAAGCAGCACCGGCCCCCGTGGCGTCGCCGGCCACCGTTCAGGCACCCACGCCCGCCCCGGCCGGCGGCTGGGTGATCCAGGTCGGCTCCCTGCCCTCGCGGGAGGAGGCGGAGAAGCATTGGAAAGGTATCGCCGCCAAACAGGCCGGCCTTGTCGCCGGCCGGCAGCCGTCGCTGGTGCAGGCGGACCTGGGCACCAAAGGCATCTATACCCGTGTCTTCCTGACCGGATTTGCCGCCCAGGCCGATGCCGCCGCCCTGTGCGCGAAGCTGAAAGCGGCGGGCACCGACTGTCTGGTCAAGAAGGGGCCCTGATCCGGCCGGCCAGCACTGTCAGGGCACCGGCAAACAGCATTCCGCAGATCAGCCAGCCTTGCCATGCCCCATAGGCGAAGCATTGGATGAAGATGGCGGCCCCGAACAGGGCGATGGCCATGGGCCGGATACTGTCCTCCAGCCGCGTCAGCCGGTAGAGCCCCACCAGCAGCAGGGCGGCCGCCAACACCGCCCCCACCCAGCCCAGTTCCAGGCGCACCTGCAGGAACAAATTATGCGGATGTACGGGCAGCATCCGCAGGCCCGTGCCGGGGAATGACCCGTCACCGCCCGGCACGGCCCGCGACGCCTCCAGCCCATAGCCGATCCAGGGATGATCACCCAGGCGGCTCGCCACGAAATCCCAGGTCATGATGCGGTGGCGGAAACTGTAGGGCAGGAAGGAAAGCTTGGAGAGGCCTACCGCCTCCATCCAGTGCGCCACCGGCCCGCAAAGGGCGAATCCGGCAACGATCCCCGTGGCCACCAGCCCTGCCGCCGCCCGCCAGCTGACCACCCCGACGCCCAGCAGCACCAGCAGGCCCAGCAAGGCGGCCACCGCCGACTGGCTGGTGCTGTCCAGTGCCATCAGCACGGGCAGGAACAGCGCCACGCCCGCCGGCACCCGCCGGCCCAGCCGCCAGAGCAGCAGCGCCACCGGCCCCGCCAGCAGGGCCAGCAGCACGGCCGCCCGGTTGATATCGCGCTCATAATCGACGGGGGATTTCTCCGGCGGGGCAGCCAGGTGCTGGATGGGCTGGTCGGCCAGCAGTTCCACGGCGAAGATCACCACGCCGACAGCCACCGCCGGCAGCAGCCAGCGGGCGATGCGCCGCGCCAGGGGGTCCGGGGCGGTGCCCAGCAGGACCAGCAGCAGCAGCGCCGGCAGCCAGAGATAAAGAAAGCTGAAATAGGAGATCGCAGCCTTGTTGCCGCCCGCCGTCCAACCCAGGCTGAGCCCGGCCCAGCCCAGGAAAAGACCCAGCGCCAGCAGCAGGGACCGGTCAGGCAATGGCAGCCGGTGACGGCGCCAGAGCACGGTGCCGACCGACAGGACCGCCAGCGCCGCCACGCCGGGCGCGATCCCCAGCGGGACCAGCGGCACCAGCACCGCCAGGATCAGAATTCCAAGAAAGCAGAAGAATGAAGTGAAGGCGGGGCCGAACCCGTCCCCTTCCCCGTTCAACGCGGACATCTGCGCCGTCCTTGCCCAAAGATACCAGCGCCCCTCACCTCCCTGCATAAACCCTTCCCATGGAAATAGCGAAGCGTAATCCGCTCTACGAAACGCCGTGCCTATGCCTATATGTAAGCAACCCTGCCCAACCGTTCCCGGAACGAACGACCATCATGGCCGACCTGCCGCTGATCCATCTACCCGACCGCGCCCTGATCGCCGTTACCGGCGAGGATCGGGTGGCTTTCCTGCAGGGGCTGATCACCAATGACGTGACCAGGCTTGACGGCCGTGCCGTCTGGTCGGCGCTGCTGACGGCGCAGGGCAAATATCTGCATGATTTCATCGTGCTGGCCGATGGCGACAGGCTGCTGCTGGATGTGGAGGCGGCGCGGCGCGACGACCTGCTGCGTCGGCTGCGCATGTTCAGGCTGCGGGCCAAGGTGGAACTGGCCGATCTGACGGGCCAGCTTGGCATCTTCGCGCGGCTGGACACCGACGCGGCGGAGCGCGGCACGGTGACGCCCGTGCCCGGCGGCTGGCAGATCGTGGACCCGCGCCATGCCGGGCTGGGCCATCGCCTCATCCTGCCTACCGATACGCCGGCCGGTGGCGATATCGCCGACTGGGACCGTGCACGCATCGCCCTGGGCATCCCCGATGGCAGCCGCGACCTGCTGCCGGAGAAGTCGATCCTGCTGGATAACGGCTTTGACGAGCTGGGGGGCGTTGCCTGGGACAAGGGTTGCTATGTCGGCCAGGAACTGACGGCCCGCACCAAATATCGCGGGCTGGTGAAGAAGCGGCTGGTGCCCGTGCAGGTCGACGGCCCCCTGCCCGATGCCGGGTCCATCGTCACGCGTGAGGGCGCGGATGTGGGGGAGATTCGCGCCGGCCGGGGTGATCTGGCCCTGGCCCTGATCCGGCTGGATGCGCTGGCGGCGGGGGGCACCCTGGCCTGTGGCCCGGCATTGCTGACGCCACAGCCGCCTTCCTGGATCAATCTGCCCCGCACGGAAGGCGATATGCCAACGAATGGATGAAGTTGGCACAAGAATTGGTTAGTCTCTGCCGCGAATGACCCAATATGAAGCGCGCGGGGGAGGCAACATGGAGCGGGGCACGGGATCGCGGCTATCGTCGCTGCGGAACCTCAGCACCGCCACGGCCCTGGGCGCCACCTTGCTGATCGGCGGTCTGGCCGCCGGTGCCACCTTCCAGATGGCGCAGTTCCAGGTGCAGTCCGGCAGCATGGAAGTGCCCGGCGACCAGCTGGCCAAGACCCGCCTGCTCACCGATTTCCAGGACCGCATGGGCCATGGCGGCTTCCTGTCGGCCCTGGCGCAGTTCGCGGAGACCGGCAATGCCGAGGCGCGGGCGGAAATGCGCACCAGCCTGGAAGCCGCCGACCAGGCGTTGCGGGGGCTGCAGGGCAAGCGCCTGACCCCGCAGGAAGTGGAACTGGCCGCCGACCTGAAGCGCCTGCTGGACGGAGCGCGCCGCGCCCTGGAATCGGCCAATACCGGCCCGGCCGCCTTGGGCCAGACCACACCGGTCATGCTGCTGACCCGCTATGCCGCCCTGTCCGACCGCATTGATGAGCGTGGGCGCGGACAGCATGCGGTGGAACTGGCGCGGCTGGAGGATGTGGCGACGCGCGGCCTGTGGCTGGGCGGGGCCGCCGTGCTGGTGCTGGTCGCCACCCTGTTCGCTTTCCTGTCACTGATCGGGGCCCGCGTTCTGCGGCCGCTGCGCGAACTAACGGGGGCCGTCAATGGCGTGGCGCGCGGCGACTGGCGCGCACCGGTCTGGGGCGCGGAACGGGAGGACGAATTCGGCGATCTGGCCCGCGCCGTCGACGGGTTCCGCAAACATGCAGCCGAGATTCCCGATATCTCCGTCGCGACTGAAGACGGGCGCCTGCGCCTGAAGTTCGAGGGTGAGTATGCCGACCTGTTCGAGGCGCTGACCGCGCGGCTGCGCGGGGCCGGCGGGTCGCTGGCCATGCTGGGCAATGATGTCAGCCGCATTGTTGGCGACACCAGGCAGCAGCTGAACGAGACGCTGGGCCAGGTGAACCAGCTCTGCTCCGCCGCCGTGCGCACCGTGACCGAAAGCAACCGCGAGATCCGGCAGGCGACGGAGATGTTGGGCCATGCCGTGGCCCAGGTCCGTGCCTTCGATGCCAGCGAGGATCATGCCGGCCTGGACGATGTGATCGCAGCATTGCGTTCAAATGCCGACCTGCTGGCCGATACGGCGGCCAATACCGGTGCCAAGGTCGTGGAGACCCTGGACAGCCTGACGGAAAGCGACAGCGACATCCGCCATGCCAGTGTCGAGGCGCGCGACGCCGCCAAGGCGCTGTCAGCCTCCATGGACGAGGCGCAGCAAGGCCTGTTCTCGGCGGTGAAGCTGCTGCGTGCCTCGGGCGACCTGCTGGCCAATACCGTGGATCAGACCGGATCGCGCATCACGCGGGCCGCCGACGCCATGGAAGAGGGCGAGAAGGCCCTGGTCGCCACGCTGGGCGGCGTCACCAACCGCTTCGACGAGGCGACGGAACGGGCATCGGCCCGGCTGGAGGATGCGGGCCTGCAGGTATCGCGCGCCGCCGACCTGCTGGACGACCGGTCATCGGAAATCAGCTACAAGCTGGAAACGGCGCTGGACAGCATGAACCATGCCCGCAGCGCCATGCAGCAATCGGCGGAGATCGCCGAGGACATGACGCGCGGTAAGCTGGAACCGCTGGCCGAACAGTTCGGCGATATCCAGTTCCGCTTCTCCACATTGATGGCCGATGTCTCCGATCGGGCCGATAGCATGGCCGACGCCGTCGATGCCCTGCGCCTGACCAGCGACGGGCTGCGCCAGGAGTTCGAGCGCCGGCGCGTGGAACCCGGCCAGCATGAGGCCATCGCCGACCTTCTGGCCCGTCTGCGCGGCAGCGCCGCCCAGGTCGGCGACCGGGTGAAGGAGATCGGGGAAACGGCGGGCCGGCTGGCACAGAGCCTGACCGGCGGCGTGGACGATGCCACGGCACGCCTGCGCGACCTGACCGGCGACCTGCGGGCGGAAACCAAGGCCCTGTCGTCGGAAGCGCATATCGCCACCACCACCCTGTCGCGCACCGTGGGGCAGCAGGAACGCCTGCTGGCCGACATGCGCGAGGTGGCCGGCGAACTGGATGCACAGCGCGACCGGGACAACACGCCCCAGGCGCTGATCGACCTGACCGGCGGCCTGCGCGCCGCCATCGATGCCGTCCATGCGCTGGTGGCCAGCGCCGACAACCGGGAAAAGGTGGCCATCGATCAGGCATTCGGTCTGGTCGACAAGCTGCAGCAGCGTATCTTGAATGTGGAGGGCATGGCCGGTGGCCTTGCCGCCGCCACCGACGCGCTGCATGCCCTGGCAGCATCCGACAATGCCGGACGGGAGCGGGAGAATGCCGATCTGCTTTCCATCGCCACCGCACTGAAGGCCCGCCTGGACGGTATCGACCGGCTGGGCGACCGGCTGGACAGCACCACCGACAGCGTGCGCGCCGTGCTGGAGGAAACCAGAGGACGCGAGCGCAGCGACCTGTCCATCGTATCGGAACTGACCCAGAACCTGCGCGAACGCGTGCTGCGCCTGGACGGATTGTCGGTGGACCTGTCGCGGGCCATCGACATGCTGCGGTCATCCTCCCGCCAGAACGAGAATGCCAGCGCCGTCGCCGCCCGCGACCTGGGCACCCGTCTGGCCCAGATCGCCGACCAGCTGCGCGGTGCCGCCGGCGGGGCCTGATTTCTAACAGCCTTTGATGCCGCTGCAGGCCGGCGACTGCCGGCCCGCCGCACGTGCGGCGTAAGCCAAGCCGACGGATGTCGGCGCCCGGCGCCTGAGGGCGCAAATACTTACAAGGTCACAGAACAATTGCCTTTCCCT
The DNA here is from genome assembly GCF_048066115.1 of Niveispirillum sp. KHB5.9. NCBI lineage: Bacteria > Pseudomonadati > Pseudomonadota > Alphaproteobacteria > Rhodospirillales > Azospirillaceae > Niveispirillum > Niveispirillum sp. KHB5.9. The sequence continues at coordinate 325,754 of NZ_JBLTYX010000004.1, forward strand.
GCCGTTGATCCGGTATGGGTGCGGGGGCAATCCCGCCGCCCCTACCGTCAACAGAGGGAAGGAACAGGACCATGCGCACACGATTGATCGGTGCCGCGACGGTTACAGCCCTGCTGCTGGGTACCGGCGCCTTTGCCCAGACGGTGCCCCCGGGCACCGCCGAACCCGCACCGCCCGTTCCGGGTACGGTCGAGCCCGGCCGCATCGGCCAGAATCCGGACGTGCTGCCGGAACGGGAGACCGCACCGGAGATTCTGGCCGCCCCGCGTCCAGGCATCGACCGCACGTCCGCTGAACGGCTTCTGGGCCGCACGGCCGTGGGTGCCGATGGCGAGAAGCTGGGCGAGGTCGAGGACGTGATCCTCAATGCCAGCAGCGGCGATGCGGAAGCCCTGATCATCTCGTCGGGCGGCTTCATGGGCCTGGGCGAGAAGAATGTCGCTGTCGATATCAGCGATGCCGACCTTCTGGCCGGGGGCGACAGTGTGAAGGTGCGTAACCTGACCACGGCCCAGTTGGACCAGATGGCCGAATATGAATATGGCAAGGACACGCGGTCCCTGATCCGCACGGAGCGGTAAATGACGCCTCGGCGTCAGCCCTGACCACTCCGATGTCCCTGCCACTGCCCCCGGCCCAAACCCCTCCTGGGCCGGGGGCTTTTTATTGTGTTTTTTTATTGTTCCCTCAGGCGCCGGGCGTGCGGCGGGCCGGCAGTCGCCGGCCTGGAAAAGACGGGAACGGGAAATCAGCCCTTGGCCGCCCGCACACCCAGCATGTGGCAGATGGCCACCGTCAGGTCGGCGCGGTTCATGGTGTAGAAGTGGAACTGCTTCACGCCATGCTTTTCGAGATAGCGGCACTGTTCCACCGCCACCGTCGCCGCCACCAGGTGACGGGTCTCCGGCGCCTCGTCCAGGCCGGCGAACAGGTCGCGCATCCAGGTGGGGATGGCGGTATTGCACTTCTCCCCCATTTCCGCCGCCCGCGTGAAATTCACGATGGGCAGGATGCCGGGCACCATGGGCACATCGATGCCCGCCGCCGCCGCCTTGTCGCGGAAGCGCAGGAACGCATCGACATCGAAGAAAAACTGGCTGATAGCGCGGTTGGCACCAGCATCGACCTTGCGCTTCAGATTGTCCAGATCCACCTGGGCGCTGGGCGCTTCGGGATGCACCTCCGGAAAGCAGGCGACGGAGATGTCAAAATCGCCGATGCGCTTCAGCCCGGCCACCAGATCGGCGGCATAGGCATAGCCGCCAGGGTGCGGTTCATAGCCACGCCCGCCCAGACCGCCGGTACCATCGGCACGCGGCGGCGGGTCACCGCGCAGGGCCACGATATGGCGGATGCCGGCATCCCAATATTCCCGCGCGATATCGTCGATCTCTTCCTTCGTCGCGGCCACGCAGGTCAGGTGGGCAGCGGCGGGGATGCCCGTCTCCGCCTGGATGGCGGTCACGGTGGAATGGGTACGTTCGCGCGTGGAACCACCGGCGCCATAGGTGACCGACATGAAGGTGGGGTTCAACGGCGCCAGCCGGCGGATGGAAGCCCACAGGTTCTCATGCATCTTCTCCGTCTTGGGCGGGAAGAATTCGAAGCTGACGGTCAGGCCGCCCGGTGCGGTGATCAACGGGGCGGGGCTGGCGGCGGCGTCCATCAGGTCGCTCAGGCTCATGGGGAAAACTTCCTTCAGGCGGCGGCCAGCGGACGAGGCCGCGTGGCGGGGGCATCGGTGCGGGTGGCGCGCCAGATGCAGACGGTCAGGGGGTCGCCCGGCAGGGTGACGGCGGGTTCGGGCGTCATGCCGGCACGGCGCAGCCAGCCGGCCACCTCCTCCTCCGTGAAGCCCAGCCGACGATGAGCATGCTGTTCGCGCAGATATTCAAGGTCATGGCGGGCGAAATCGACCACCAGCATGACCCCGCCCGGACGCAACACACGCGCCGCCTCCGCGATCGCATCCGTCGGCTCCTCCGCGTAATGCAGCACCTGGTGGAAGATCACCGCATCCTGGCTCTGGCCGGGCAGCGCCAGCTGGTACATGTCGCCCAGCCGAACCTGGCAATGGCGAAGCCCCGCCTGTTCCAGGTTGACGCGCGCCACGGCCAGCATCTCGCGCGAGGCATCCAGGCCCAGGCCACGGGCGATGCGATCCCCGAACAGTTCCAGCATGCGGCCGGTGCCGGTACCCACATCCAGCAGATCGTCCACGCCCGTCTGGGGCAGCAGCGACAGCAATGCCGCCTCCACCTCCCGCTCGGGCACATGCAGGCCGCGCATCTCGTGCCAGCGGGCGGCATTCTCACTGAAATAGCGGCCGGCGGCTTCGCGGCGGCCCTGCTTGATCAGGTCCAGCCGCTCCAGGTCAAGGCCCAGCCCCTGGTCGTCACCGGGAATGGCATCGACCAGGGTCCGCGCCAGTTCCGCCACCGGCCCGCGTTCCGCCAGCCGGTAATAGGCCCAGATGCCCTCGCGGAACCGCTCCAGCAGCCCCGCCTCGCACAGCAGTTTCAGGTGACGCGACACGCGCGGCTGGCTTTGCCCCAGGATCTGGGTAAGCTCGGTGACGGACAGTTCGCCATGGGCGCAGAGCGACAAAAGCCGCAACCGCGTCGGTTCCGCCGCCGCCTTCAGCGCATTCAACAGGAATTCCATGCGATCCGACCCACACAACGTTCAAATCAATATATAAAGATATATTTATGTCTTCGCAAGTGTGTGTTTGTGTTCCATCAGGCGCCGGGCCGGCGGTCGCCGGCCGGTAGGGACTGCCCGCCGCGCATCCGCCCCGCGTCGAAGGCGGTTCACAATCATAATGCCATCGCGATATGGCTTTTAAGCCGCAGATCGGACGCAATTGCCGTCTATCCATGAGCATGACAAATGGTTAATGCCATGGATGACCGGACGTGACGCGCGTCACTGCCGGCGGCCCGGCCGCCGGGAAAGATGACGCCCAAGACCATAAGGAATGGATGACGTGACCAAGCAGACCCCCCATCGTCGTTCGCCGCTGGCCGGCACCGCCCTGCTGATGCTGGCAGGTGTGGCCGCGATCGCCGCGCCGACGCTGGCGCCGGCCACCGCGTTGGCGCAGAACGTCAAGGGCCCGCAAGCCGCCGCCGGCTTCGTGCAGTCGCTGGGCGACAAGGCCATCGCCACCCTGGCCGACCCCAAGGTGTCCAAGGATCAGGCCAAGGCCGTGTTCCGCGACCTGCTGAACCAGAATTTCGACATCAACACCATCAGCCGCTTCGTGCTGGGCAAATATTGGAACGTCGCCAGCGACGCCCAGAAGAAGGAATACCAGACCCTGTTCGAGCAGATGATCGTCGAGGTCTATGCCGAACGCTTCAGCCAATATGCGGGTGAGAAGTTCAAGGTCGGCAGCGGCCAGGCATCGGGTGAGAACGATGCCATCGTCGCCTCGCAGGTACTGCGTCCCGGCGGTCAGCCGCCGGTCAACGTCTCCTGGCGCGTGCGCTCCAAGGATGGCAGCTACAAGATCATCGACGTGATCGTGGAGAACGTGTCGATGAGCGTGACCCAGCGTTCGGAGTTCGCCAGCCTGATCGAAAGCAATGGCGGCCGGTTCGAAGCCCTGCTGAACGCCCTGCGCGAGCGCACCCAGGCGCCGCAGGCGACGCAGTAAGCCAAAGACGCTTTCGCATAAGCTGTGCTATGTGACGGGTCCGTTCCGGAGATCGGGGCGGACCCTTTTCATTGTCCCCGGTTGGCGATGCTTCGCGAGATCCTGATTAGCCTGCGCACCCGCTGCGCACCGGCCTTCGTGCGTCTGGGATACCGCTATGCCGCCGTCGCCTGCGTGGGACGCGCCGCGCGCTGCGCCGCCGCCTGGGCTCCGCACCAGGAAAGCACCCGCCGCCGCATCCTGACCGCCATGGCGGAAGCGCCGGAGGGCAAAGGCACCGCCGTCATCCTGGGGTCCGGTCCCTGTCTGGACCTGCCCATGGCGGAACTGCTGTCCCGGTTCCGGCGTGTGCTGCTGGTGGATGTGGCGCATCCGCCGGCGGCCCTGCGGCTGGCCCGTCGTCACAGCGCTATCGACCTGCTGGAATGCGACCTGACGGGCGTCGCCGCCGCCCTGGCCAACCCCGCGATACCGGCCCCGCCCGCCCCTGGCTGCGACGCCTTCCTGGGCGATCAGGACGTCGGACTGGTGGTGTCTGCCAACCTGATCTCGCAATTGCCGCTGGTCCCCCTGCGCCAAATGGGCAAGCGCTGGCCGGATGCCGACCGGCCCGCCTATGCCCGTGCCATCGTCACCGCCCATCTGGAACATCTCAGCACCTTCTCCTGCCCCACACTGCTGATCGGCGACGTGCAGCGCCGGGTCATCGACCCCGACGGACGGGTAACGGAGATGGAGGACCCGCTGTTCGGGGTCGCCCTGCCGGCCGGGGAGATGGAGTGGGACTGGACGGTGGCTCCGGTGGGCGAACTGTCCACCGGCTGGTCCATCGTCAACCGGGTGCGTGCCGTCCGGCTGGACCGGGTCTGAGGTTACTGCGTCACGTCATAGCGATTGAGGATGGCCTGATAGGACCCATCCTCCCGCACCCGCCGCAGCCCTTCATTGAAGCGAGCCGCCATGGCCGGATCACGGAAGCCGGCGCAGTAATGGTTGGGCGCAAACAACCGATGCTCAACCACCGGCAGGGTTTGTTTCTGGTCGCCCGACTCCGCCAGGACCCGGGCCACATGATACATGAGCACCCGGCTCTCGCCGATCAGCACATCGTAGCGGCCATAGAGCAGCCCCTTGGCCTGCAGCGCCTGCACCGGTTCCTCCCGGTAATCGGCCGCCGCCGCGATGGCATCGGCGAAGTCGGGGCCCAATACCCGGGTCGCCCGTTGAAAGGCCAGCACCCGCAGGCCGCCGAGGTCGGCAGGCGTCTTTAGCGAGATATCGCGGGCCGCCAGCGTCAGGGCGACATTGTGATAGGTGATGTAGCTGTCGGTCAGGACCAGCCCGTCCGGAACCGCACCCACGACAGGCGCGAATCCGTCCACCGCACCCTCTCCGGCCGCCAGGGCCAGCCGGGCATTGGAACCGACATAGGGCTCCATCTTCAAACCGGCGGCGGCCATGATAGCGGTCAGCAGCTCATATTCCAGCCCACGCAGCCGGCCATCGGGACCGGTTTCCACCAGGGGGGCCGCTTCCCGCAGACCGAAGCGCACCGTATCCGCCGCAACGGATGGTGCTGGCGGCAGGGCGAGGAACAGCAGAAGGAGAAGCAGATGCCGGCGCATGGAACCTTGCCACGATTATCCGGAACGGGTTTCTGTCAAAACCCTATCAAATCGGAGCGATGGGCCGGCAAGTGCATGGGGATAGGCTTTGTCAGCGGCGACCGAGCTTGGCCGCGAGGTCCGGCGCGATCGGCTGCGGCATGAAGGCGGAGATGTCCGACCGGCCGCTGTTACCCAGCGGTGCCTTGCCGGTGACCGATCCCGGTACCGCCAGCAGCAGACGGAACAGCTGCCCCCGGATTTCCCGCCAATCCCATGTGGCGATACCCAGCCGGAGCATCAGCAGATGGACGCGGACGTGCTGGTACCAGTCCATCTGCCCCAGGATGTGGGCGCGTTCCAGTGCCGTCCATGCGGATGGGATGTCGCCATGCGTCCGCGCCCGGCGGTAAAGGACAAGCTCCTCCTCCACCAAAGCGGCGATATCCGGCATCTTTTTTACTCCCTCAAACGCCGGGCGCCGCCATCCGGCGGCTTGGCTCACGCGACCATGGGGTCGCGGGCCTACCGTCGCAGGCCTGCACCTTTACGAGGTAAAGCCCCGTAAAGGTGCTTCACTTCGCCAGGATGTAAAGGCCGCGCTGGCCTTCCATGGGCTTGAACTTCTCGGTAATGCCCAGCACGGTTTCAGCACCACCCAGATACAGGATGCCATCGGGCGGCAGCAGCTTGGCCATCGCCTCCAGCACCTTGCCCTTGGTCGGCTGGTCGAAATAGATCAGCACGTTGCGGCAGAAGATGACGTCGAACTGACCCAACGGGGTCAGGTCGGTCAGCAGGTTGTACTCCTTGTACTGCACCCGTTGCCGGACATCGTCATTCAGCTGCCACTTGTCGCCCACCTGCTTGAAATATTTGACCAGATGGGTGATGGGCAGGCCGCGCTGCACCTCGAACTGGGTGTAAAGGCCGGCGCGGGCCTTGTTGACCATCTCACCGGAAAGGTCGGTACCGACGATCTCGATCCGCCAGCCGGCCAGCTTGGACCCTTCCTCATTCAGCAGCATGGCCAGCGAATAGGCTTCCTGCCCCGACGAGCAGGCGGCGGACCAGATGCGGAAGGTCTTCTTGGCGGCGCGGTTGGCCAGCAACTGCGGCAGCACCACGGCCTTGAACTGGTCGAAGGGCTTCTGGTCGCGGAAGAACGAGCTTTCGTTCGTGGTCATCGCCTCCGTGATGTCACGGAGCAATGCCTCGTCACGCTTGGAGCGAACGGACGACGCCAGTTCATCAAGCCCCTTCAGGCCCCATTTGCGCGCCACCGGCATCAGCCGGCTTTCCAGCAGATAGGCCTTGTCCGGGGTCAGGACCAGACCCGACCGCTGCCGCAGCATGGTGCAGAACATATCGAAGTCTTCGACCTTCATGCTGCCTGCCTCAATGCGATCTTGCGAATGTAAGGCCCGATTTCCTTCAATGGCAAGACGGCGCTGCACAGCCCCGCATTCGCCACCGCCCCCGGCATGCCCCACACGACCGAGGAGGGTTCGTCCTGGCCCAGCACGGCACCGCCGGCGGCCACCACCACTTCCGACCCGCGCTGCCCGTCATGGCCCATCCCGGTTAGGATGGTGACCAGCACCCGCTTGCCATAGGCGCGCACGATGCTGCGCAGCATCGGGTCCACGGCCGGGCGGCAGAAATTCTCCGGCGGATCCTTGGTCAGGGTCAGGCAGTTCTGGCCGTTGCGCTGCACCACCAGCATATGGAAATCACCCGGCGCCACATAGGCGCGGCCACCGACGATCACCTCACCCTCCTTGGCCTCCGCGCACTGCACGCCGCACTGGCGGGTGATGTGCTCGGCCAGGATGGTGGTGAAGGTCGCCGGCATATGCTGGGTGATCAGGATCGGCTGCTTGACGTCCTTCAGGTGGCTCAGCACCTCGAACAGGGCCTGCGGACCGCCGGTCGAGCTGCCGATGGCCAGGATGTCGGGCCGGAATTCGGGCAGTGGACGCAGGCTGATCGGCCCCACTTCCGGCTTGGGCCGTATCGGCGTGGGCAGGGTGAAGCTGGTCGTCGGCGCCACATTCGGCACCGGCGTCACGACGGGGCGCGGCAGGGGCACAGTCCCCGGCGTGGCCACCGGATGTGGTGCACCCTTGCGCGGATCGGCCTTGCGCGCCGCCATGGCCAACGCCTTGACCTTGCTGGTCAGCTCGCGCTTGAAATCATCGGCACTGGTCAATTCGCGGGTGGAGGACGGCTTGGGGATGTAATCCGCCGCCCCCGCCTTCAGTGCCCGCAGCGAGATATCCGCGTTCTTGGCCGTCAGGGTGGAGGCCATGACGATCTTCACATGCGGATCGATGGCAAGCAGGTGCGGCAGAGCCGACAGCCCGTCCAACACCGGCATCTCGATATCCAGCACGATGACGTCGATGCTCTGGCGCTGCAACGTGTTGATCGCCATCTGCCCGTTGGCCACCGACGCGACGACCTTCACTTCCGGATCGCCTTCCAGCGAACGCGTCAGCAGGCCGCGGATGACGGCACTGTCATCCACCACCATGACCCGGTAGGGCTCTGTTCCGGTCGGCGCTGCTGACGGCGCCGTCTTTCCGGGAAGCTCGTTCATTGCCTGCAATCCCGGACAGCCTCAGAGGAGGCCGACCTGCTGGAACTTGGTTTGGATGATGTCACTGTCGAACGGCTTCATGATGTACTCATTGGCGCCGGCCGACAGGGCTTCCTGGATATGGGCCAGGTCGTTCTCCGTGGTGCAGAAAACGACGCGTGGGCTTTCCCCGCCCGTCATCTTCCGCAGCCGACGCAGGAATTCGATGCCGGTCATGACCGGCATGTTCCAGTCCAGCAGGATGGCGTCGGGCATCCGCTTGGCGCACAGCTCCATGGCCTGCTTGCCATCCTCGGCCTCCTCGCAGGAGAAGCCGAGTTCTTCAAGGATCTTGCGCGCCACCTTGCGGACAACGCGGCTGTCATCGACGACCAGACAGGACTTCATCAACGGACCTCGATTGCCGGATGCGGGTTAGGCCGCTTCGATGTTAGCAAAGTTCAGCAGCTTTGAGACATCCAGAACGACAAGCAAAGTTTCTTTCAGGCGATAAATACCCGTTGAAATCTCACGCCAGCGCGGGTCCAGGGTTGCCGGATGGCGTTCGAAGTCATCCGACGACAGTGACAGCACCTCGCCGACATTGTCGACCATCAGCGAATAAAGCTCGCCTTTGTGGTCGACGACGATGCTCATCACCGGCTTGCCATCGGCCGGCCGGGGCGGCAGGCCCAGGCGCAGCCGGACATCGATGGCCGTGACGATGCGACCGCGCAGGTTCAGCGAACCGGCAACCTCCGGCGGGGCCAGCGGGATGCGGGTGATCTTCTGCGGGCCCAGAACGTCCTGCACCTGCAGGACGGGGATGCCGAACAGCTGGTTCGCGATGGTCGCCGTGACGAAATCCTCGTTCTTCACGACGGCGATTTCAGTGGAACCGGCCTTCTTGACGGCGGGGAGACGGGCACTCATGCGGCACCTTTCTCGGTGATGGTCTGCTGCAACGTGAAGAGCAGGGCTTCACGATCGAACTTGGCGACATAATCGTTGAAGCCGGCCTGACGGCCACGCTCCAGGTCGCGCGGGGCGGCGTGGCTGGACAGCGCCACCAGCGGCGTCGTGGACCAGCGGGCATTGGCACGAACAGCCTGGGCGAATTCCAGGCCGCTCATGCCGGGCATCTCGATGTCCGACACGATGACGTCGAACTCCTCGCCCGATTCGCTGAGTGCCAGTGCCTCGTCGCCGCTTTCCACGGCCGTGACGTCGTAGCCGGAAACGGTCAGCAGCGGCGTCAGCAGGTTGCGGAAGAACGGGCTGTCATCGACCAGCAGCACGCGATGCTGGCGCTCATCCTCGAAGCTCTCATGGGCGTTGCCGAACCAGTCCTTGAAGGCCCGGGTCAGGTAGAAGCCGGCATCGATGACGTCGGTCGCCTTGTTGGCGATGATGGCGGAACCCAGGAAGCCCTGGCGCTCCGTGCCCAATTCGACCTGCAATTTGTCCTCGACGATATCGACGATCTCGTCCACGACCAGACCCATGGAGCGGTCGCCATCGGCGAACACCACCACCGGCTGGCGCTTGTCGCGCACGATCTTCCAGTTGGGATCGATGGGCACCAGCGGCATCAGGCGGCCGCGATACTGCACCACCGGCTCGCCGTTCGACAGCTCGACCTGGTTGAGGTCGACATCCTCCAGACGGGCGACCAGCGACAGCGGCACGGCCTTCGGCCCGCCTTCCCCGGCGCTGAACAGCAGCAGGGCCATCTTGTCATCCTCGCGACGCGACGACTTCGCCACTTCCTGGGCGGCGGCGGCGGCATTGTCGGCGGCACTGCCCATGGAACCGGACGCGGTGGCGATGCCATTGGGGTCCAGGATCATGATCACCGAGCCATCGCCCAGGATCGTGTTGCCCGAGAACAGCTCGATATGGCGCAGGATCGGCGCCACCGGCTTCACCACGATTTCCTCGGTGTCGAAGACGCGGTCGACGATGATGCCGAACGTGTAATTGCCGACCTGACTGACGACGATGAAAGTCTCGCGCTTGTCGTCGTCGTCGGCCTTGCCCAGCTTCAGCAGGTTCTGCAGGCTGACCAGCGGCAGCAGACGGTTGCGCAGGCGCAGGACCGGGGCGCCATTGATGCGCTCGATCTTGTGCTCACTATCGCTGGCGGCGCGCACCAGCTCGATCACGCTGATCTGTGGCACGGCGAAGCGTTCGGACGCGCATTCGACGATCAGGGCCGACACGATGGCTAGGGTGAGCGGGATCTTGATGGTGAAGGTCGTACCGCGGCCTTCGACCGACCGCATCTCGATCGTGCCGCCGATCTTCTCGATATTGGTCTTCACCACGTCCATGCCCACGCCACGGCCGGACACCGAGGTGACCTTGGCGGCGGTGGAAAAGCCGGGCTTGAAGATGAACTGCTGGACCTGCTGGTCCGACATCTGCGCCAGCTCGGACTCGGTGGCCAAGCCGTTCTGGACGATCTTGGCCTTGATCTTCGACAACGCCAGACCGCGACCATCATCGGCGATCTCGATGATGATGTGACCGCCTTCATGATAGGCGTTCAGCGTGATGCGGCCGGTTTCCGACTTGCCCGCAGCGACGCGGTCGGCCGGGATTTCCAGGCCGTGATCGCCGGAATTGCGGACCATGTGGGTCAGCGGGTCCTTGATCAGCTCCAGCACCTGACGGTCCAGTTCCGTCTCGGCACCCAGCATCTGCAGCTCGATCTTCTTGTGAAGTTCGTGGCTGAGATCGCGGACCAGACGCGGCAGCTTGGCCCAGGCATTGCCGATGGGCTGCATGCGCGTCTTCATGACGCCTTCCTGCAGCTCCGACGTGACATGGTTCAGGCGCTGCAACGGCGCGGCAAACTCGCTGTCCTTCTGCGAGCGCAGGATCTGGAGCAGCTGGTTGCGGGTCAGCACCAGCTCAGACACCATGGTCATCAGGTTTTCAAGCAGGTCCACATGCACGCGGATGGTCTGCTGGGCCAGCGCACTTTCCTTGGACTCGCCACGGACATCGTCCTGAGGCTCGCTACGCGGCGGCGGTGGGGGGGGCGGGGCCGGCGGGGGGGCGACCTCCACCGGGGCCGGCGGCTCGGCCGCCTTGACCACGGCGGCAGGGGTCGGCGGCGGCGGGGGCGGCGGCGATGCAGGGGCCAGCGTATGGGTCAGATGGGCGGGAACCGGCGTGAACAGTTCTTCCGGATCATTCTCAGGCGGCGGCGGGGCGGCCGGGGCGGGTGCCGGGGCGGCAGCGGCGGCCTTGGGCAGTTCCTTGCCATCGGCCATGGCGTTCAGCCGGTCGATCAGATCCTGGTCACCACCGGGCGGCTCCGCCTCGGTCTGTTCCAGGACGGACAGGATGCCCTTGATCGTGTCCAGCGATTCGAGGATCAGCGACACGGCATAGGGGGAGACGTGCAACTCGCCGTCGCGGAACTTGCCCAGCACGTTCTCGCCGGCATGTGCCACCGATTCCAGCCGGGGCAGGCCCAGGAAGCCGCAGGTGCCCTTGATGGTGTGAACCAGACGGAAGATGTTCGACAGCAGCCCCGGATCGTTGGGGTTCTGCTCCAGCTTCACCAGCTCGACGTCGAGGACGGCGAGGTTCTCATTGGTCTCAGTGAGGAATTCACTCAGCAGATCATCCATGGTCCACGCCCCGTTTCGGGAAAACCCAGTTTCCGCGTCATACGCCGGTCTTCAGTCCGGTGAAGCACCCTTGTACGCGCCCGGCCGCCCGTCGGCCAAATGAAGAGTATCGGAATTCGGTTAAATTCGTTCTGGCACCTGGGAATTGATGGCCTGTCGGACAGGCCTTTGGCAAGGGGAACATTACCTCTTTTCGGTTAGGTCCGACCATCTTGATCTGCCGCAACGACAAAGTGTGAGCAAGCTCCCGCTCCCGGCGTGGTTGAACAGTTGCCCGGCTGCATCATCCATACCGATTCCGCCGCCGGGTCAGGTTCCGGCCGGCTGGATTCGCATCCGCACCTCCCCCGCCCCACCCGGATTCTCCACGGCGAAGGACAGGCCATAGCCCGCCGCGATGCGCGGCGTGGCGTAGGACAGGACGGAGCGGGGCCCGAGATCGGCCTCTGCCACCTGTCCGGCGAGCGCCGGCCCCATTTCCGGCCGCAGCGCACAGCCCGTCCCCGACGCCGTGACGGTCAGACCTCCATCACCGCCCGTCACCTGCACCGTACCGCCACGCGGCAACGTCTCCTCCGCCAGCAAGGCAGCCAGAAGGGCGGCCTTCAGCAGGCCGGGCGGCGGATCGAAGGGTGCTGCGCTCCAGTCCAGCCGGATCTTGCCGCCGCGGAACCATCCCTCCAGCACGGCCCGCGCGTCACCGCCGGTCAGCGACTGTCCGCCGGCCGCCCCCAGCGCCACACGATAAAGCCGCAGGCGGGCGGATGCCGTCTCCGCGCTGTCGGCGATCAGGTCCAGTGCCTCCCCGCCGGTGTCGCCACCCTCGTCCAGCAGTTCCACGCCATTGTTGACGGCCCCGATCGGCCCGACCAGATCATGGCAGAGACGGGAGCACAGCAGCTCCACCGCCCGAATTCCCAAAACCATCCCGCATCCCCGGCGCTGGGGCACGCCATCTCCGCCGGCCGGGGATGGCGAGCCGTGTCACAGGCCGCTAGGATAGGGCGTGGTCAATGGAGTGGGAACCAAAGAGATGTCCGATTTCCTGGCGCCCGGCGTTTTCGTCCGCCATCCGGCCCAGCCCGATTGGGGTCTGGGGCAGGTGCAATCGGTGGTGGGGCCGCGCGTGACAGTGAATTTCGAACATGCCGGCAAGCTGCTGATCAATGCCGCCGCCGTGTCGCTGACCATCGTCGATCCGGACGATGAGTAGGCGACAACAAAGGGGCCCCCGTCCGGAGCGCCTTGGGCACACATGTCGACAGGGCCCATCGGGCCCTACCTCACTGCGATCACCATTTGCGTTCGGTCTTCAGCTGGCCGCCGTTCAGGGCATCCAGGAAGCTGCCGCCCGGCTTGGGCCGCTGGGCGCGGACCATGCGGGGGTTGGGCTTCTTGTTCGCCTGCTCCACCACCTTGATGGCGGTGGTGGTGGCATCCGTCTCCACCCGGCGGCGCACGCCCTCATCCAGGGATTCGAAGGCCTGCTGGGCGAAGACCAGGGCATTCTCGGACCGCGTCTCCACGACCTGACGCAGTGCGTTCGCGGCCATCAGGCATTCCAGCCGTTCCGGCCCGGTGATGTCGTCCAGGGCACCGGCCAGAATCCCGATTGCTTCCAACGTCTTGGGATCGCTTAGTTCCACGGACATTTACGCGCGCGCCCTTCAGGTACAGTCACACTCATCTATATAGTCACACCGTCGGCGGAAATACGCAACACATAGTCTGGAAACGCCTTGTCATGCGGCCGGCGAAGCCCCGCCGCGCGCCGATGGCGGGACGCACGGGCTTTACAGGCACCCCCGTCATCGGCATGGTCAAGCCCATGTCGATCCTGAACCAGACCACTACCACCATGACTAAAAAGACCACCCTGCGGGGCGGGCTTCTTGTCATGCGCGCGGTCTGACGCGGTTCGACAGAAGCCAGATGCCCCGCCGGAAACGGATGGGGCGGCCAAACCTGGACCAGACCCTGTCTCCGGCAAGTGAAGACAGAGGAACAGGGTCCATGAATATCCGCGTTGCCCCCGAAAACCTGAACCAAGCTGCCCAATCTGTTGGGGGCCGGTCCATTTCCGTCGCCGTTGTCGGTGCCACCGGTGCGGTGGGCGTGGAAATCCGCGAATGCTTGGAAAAATCCGGCCTGAACCTGACCCAGGTGCGCCTGTTGGCCTCCAAGCGGTCGGCCGGACAGGCTGTGCCTTTCGCCGGCGGCACGCTGGTGATCGAGGAACTGGGGGATGACAGCTTCCAGGGCATCGATTACGCCCTGTTCTCCGCCGGCAGTGGCATCTCGAAGGAATTCGCGCCCAAGGCCGTGGCCGCCGGCGCCGTGGTCATCGACAATTCATCCGCCTTCCGCATGGATGAGGCCATCCCGCTGGTGGTACCGGAGGTGAACCCGGACGTCGTCCCGGCCCAGCCCGGCATCATCGCCAACCCCAATTGCGTGGCCATCATCGCCACCGTGCCGCTGGCCCCGCTGGACATTGCCCACAAGATCCGCCGCGTAAACATCGCCACCTACCAGGCCGCCAGTGGCGCCGGTGCGGCGGCGATGGAGGAGTTGCGCGCCGCCACGGCCGCCCATCTGGCCGGCGAGCATTATGCCCCGCGCGTGCTGCCGCACCCCTACGCCTTCAACGTCTTCTCCCACAACGCCGCTATCAACCCGGCGACGGGTTACAATGGCGAGGAGGAGAAAGTGATCGAGGAGACGCGCAAGATCATGCGTCGCCCCGACCTGCATATCAGCATCACCTGCGTGCGCGTGCCCGTGCTGCGCGCCCATTCCATGGCGGTGACGGTGGAGTTCGAGGATGTGGTCACCCCCGACCAGGTCCGCGCCCTCCTGCGTGACGCGCCGGGTGTGCGTATCGTGGAGGATATCGAGGGCAACCATTTCCCCATGCCGAACGAGGCGTCGGGCCAGGGCGACGTGCTGGTCGGCCGCATCCGCCGCGATGTCGGCGACCCGTCCGGCCGCTCCATCGCCCTGTTCCTGGCCGGTGACCAGTTGCTGAAGGGTGCGGCGCTGAACGCCGTGCAGATTTTGCAGCGGCTGGTGGGGTAAGGTACGAGGCCGGGGTGGGCCAGACCGCCCCGGCACCCTTCCCGTAGGTCAGGTCGAGCCGCAGGCGAGCCCTGACAGCAAAGGATTGAAGGCATTATCCGTCAGGGCTCGGCTTACGCCTCGACCTGACCTACTGCTTCTTGCCCAGTACCCCCTGCAACAACCCCTTCACCCCGTCCTTCGACTTCAGCTTCTCGATCTGCTCCTGCGCCTTCTTCGGGTCCTTCAACGCCGCCTTGGCGGCCGAGGACAGGTCGGGCGTATAGGAGAGGTTGTCAAACGGCCCGCGCACACGGACGGGCACGGTGATGCCGTCGGCTTCCACCTTCGACGTCCCCTGCCCTTCCAGGCTGGCCACCAGCTTGGGCGCCAGGCGCATGTCCACACGCTTGGACGGCAGGTTGACATTGCCCTTGCCGGTGACGCGCAGCAGCGGGGCCAGCAGGTGGAAATCCTCCGTGGCCGCGATGCCGTCGGTCAGGGTGAAGCTGCCGCCCATTTCGGCGAAGTCGGTCTGTGGCGGCTCGTTCCCGCCCTGGCCAATGGCGCTGCGCACGATATGGGCGAGGTTGACGCCCTTCACCGCGCCATTGCGGAAGACGACATTGCCCGTGCCGTTCAGGCTGCCCACCAGTTCCTGCTGGTTGGTGCCGGTGGCGCGGATATCGATGGTCCCGTCGGTGGCGCCCGACAGCCGGTCGAACGCTGCGAAGCGGGTCAGAACCGGTTCGGCCTGCACCCCCCTGGCCGTGGCATTCACCACCAGCGACAGGGCGGGCCGCCCGCCATCCAGGGTCAGCTTGCCGCCCAGCGTGCCGCCGAACAGGGCGGTATCGGCCAGTCCGGCATTCAGCCGCCCGTCGGTCAGCTTCAGGGTCAGGGTCGTGGCCCCGGCTTCCACCCCCTTCGCCACCAGTCCGGCAAGTTGTAAGGTCAGGTCCAGGTCGGCGGTCTTCAGGGCCGACAGATCGATCCGTTCCTTGCTCCACCCGGCCGGCCCGGTCTCAGGCGGCGTGGCCGGGGTCGCGGGTTCGGCCGGTGACGGCAGATAGCGATCCAGTTCCAGCCTGGGCAGCGACAGGCTGCCACCCAGCGCCGGCCGGGCACCATCCAGCTTCACCGTCAAATTGCCACTGGCCGAAAGGTCCCCGGCCTTGGCCTGCAGCCCGCTCAGCGCCAGCCGGGCCGGCGTGCCGGACAGCTTGCCGGTCAGGATCAAGTCATCCACGGGCAGGTCGGCTGGCGCCACCCCCGTCGCCGCCTTGATCAGGTCGGACAGCGAGGTGACCTTCAGCGCCAGATCGCCGGCCAGTCCCAGCGGCGCATCGCCCTGGCGTTCCACCTGCCCCTTCACGGCCAGCTTGGTACCCGCACCGTCCAACGCCACGCTCAGGGCCGCCGCTCCGCCCGACAGCAGCGGGCGCACAGGATCGATGCCCAGCTCCAGCGCCAGCGGTGTGCCATTCAGCTTCAGCGCCGCCTCCAGCGCCAGCGGCCCGTCCAGTTCCGGCAGCGACAGGGTGAGGTTCACATCCGTCGCCTCGCGCACCATGCCGGTGCGGGCGTCGGTATAGCGCAGGCGGCCATCGACCACCTCCACCTCGGCCAGCGACAGGTCGGCCATCATGCCGGGGGCGGCAGCCTCCTGTCCCGCCGGGGCTGGGGCCATGGAGACGTCCCAGTTGGGCTTGCCCTGCCTGTCCACCGTCAGGTCGATGAACGGCTCGGTCAGCACGAATTTCTCCACCTCCGCCTTGCCGCGCAGCAGCGGCATCAGGCGCAGGCGCACCGCCAGCCGCTTTACGGCCAGCAGATCCTCCCCCTGGCGGATGCCGGCGAAATGCACCTGGTCGGCCGTCACGGCGATGGAAGGGAAGTAGGACAGATCGACGCGGCCATTGATGGTCAGGGCCCGGCCCGTCGCCTTTTCAACCTGCCCTTCCACCTCCGCCACGATGGCGCCAACCGGCACCAGGAAGGGCAAGGCAACGGCCGCCGCGATGGGGATCAGCAGCAGCAGGCAGAGGATGAAGGCGATCTTGCGCATGGGCTTGGTCCGTCTCGTCAGGAGCGGGTTGATTTGATTAACGGACAGTGTTTCAGCCCAACTTGCCCAAAACAAGGCCGAATACAGCATCTTTAGTGCGGGTCCATCTTGGAGCCTCAAGCCCGACGCGCTATATCCTGCGGACGATGCCTATGTCCCCCGCTCCCCTCCCAGCTCCGTTGATTGACCCGTTCGGCCGCGCCATCACCTATGTGCGCGTATCGGTCACCGACCGTTGCGATTTCCGCTGCGTCTATTGCATGTCGGAGGATATGGCCTTCCTGCCCAAGGCCGACATCCTGTCGCTGGAGGAGTTGGACCGGCTCTGTTCGTCCTTCGTGGCGCTGGGCACGCGCAAGCTGCGCCTGACCGGTGGCGAACCGCTGGTCCGCCGCAACATCATGGAACTGATCCGGTCGCTGGGCCGGCACCTGAAGACGGGCGCGCTGGACGAACTGACCCTGACCACCAATGGCAGCCAGCTGGCCAGGTATGCCGACGATCTGCGCGCCGCCGGGGTGCGCCGCATCAATGTGTCGGTGGACACGCTGGACGCAGACCGGTTCGCGAAGATCACCCGCTGGGGCCGCCTGCCCCAGGTGCTGGAAGGGCTGGAGGCGGCGCGGGCGGCCGGGCTGGAGGTCAAGATCAATGCCGTGGCGCTGAAGGGCGTCAACGACATGGAACTGGACCATATGCTGTCCTGGTGCGGGGAAAAGGGCTTCGACCTGACCCTGATCGAGGTGATGCCGCTCGGCGACATGGATGGCAATGGCGGCGGGGCGGTGCGCGAGGAACAGTTCCTGTCGCTGCGCGACGTGCGCAACGACCTGGAAAAGCGCTGGACCCTGATCGACAGCACCCACCGCACCGGCGGTCCCGCCCGCTATGTCACGGTGGCGGAGACGGGCAAGCGCCTGGGTTTCATCACGCCCATGACCCACAATTTCTGTGAAGCCTGCAACCGCGTGCGCGTCACCTGCACCGGCACCATGTATATGTGCTTAGGCCAGGAGGATGCGGCCGACCTGCGGGCACCCTTGCGGGCCAGCACCGATGACGGGTTGCTGCACGATGCCATCCGGTCGGCCATCACCCGCAAACCCAAAGGCCATGATTTCATCATCGGCCGCGGCCAAGCCCCCGCCGTGGGCCGGCATATGAGTGTCACCGGCGGTTGAGAAGCCGGGTCCGCATCGGTTAAGCTGCGGCACTGTCGTGATATCGGGAAATCCGCCTTGTCCCAGACACCCGTGCCGCTCGCCTTCGTCGCCGCCGATACACCGGATGCGCGCGCCGCCAGGGACAGGCTTGCCGTGCGCTATGCCGGTGTCCCGCCGGAAGAGGCGGGGATCGTCGTGGCGCTGGGCGGTGACGGCTTTCTGCTGGAAACCCTGCACCGCTATCTGCCGCGCGGCATCCCCGTCTATGGCATGAACCGCGGTTCCGTCGGCTTCCTGCTGAACGACTATAGCGAGGATGGGCTGACCCGCCGCCTTATGCGGGCCCAGCGCGTCGTGCTGCATCCGCTGCGCATGAAGGCCACGACACGGACAGGGGAGGCGTTCGAGGGCCTGGCCTTCAACGAGGTGTCGCTGCTGCGCGAGACACGCCAGGCCGCCAAGCTGCGCATCACGGTGGACGGCAAGGAGCGCATGCCGGAGCTGACCTGCGACGGCGCCCTGGTCTCCACGCCGGCCGGCAGCACGGCCTACAACCTGTCGGCCCACGGCCCTATCCTGCCGCTGGGTGCCGACATCCTGGCCCTGACCCCGATCAGCGCCTTCCGCCCCCGCCGCTGGCGCGGCGCGCTGCTGCCGCACACGGCCCGCATCCAGTTCGACGTGCTGGAACCCGCCAAGCGCCCGGTCAGTGCCGTGGCCGACTTCACCGAAGTGCGCGATGTGGCCAGCGTGGAGATCAGCGAGGACCGCAAGGTGACCTGCACCCTGCTGTTCGATCCCGAAATGGCGCTGGAGGAACGGATCCTGAAGGAACAGTTCGCGCCGTAGGTCAGGTCAGCCCGAGCCCTGACAGGAAAGGCTTTCCAGCGATGCTGTCAGGGCTCGCCTACGGCTCGACCTGACCTACACCTTACGCCGCCTCCACCCGCAGCACCGTCCCGTCCACGCCGGTGACCCGCACGCGGGCCCCCTCCGGCAGGTCGGCCAGACCGGCCACACGCCAGACCGTGTCGCCCACCTTCGCCCGGCCGAAGCCGTTCAGGATCGGCGCCTCAAGCGTCAGGACCTGACCCAGATACTGTTCCCCGCGCCGGTTCAAGGTGCTGGCATGGCCGTCCGCCGGGTCGCTGCGCGATACCAGCCGCGACAGGAACCAGGCCAGTACCGCCAGCACGCCGAACAGCACCAGCTGCGCCGGCAGACCGATATCGACACTCAGCACCACCAGCCCGACCAGGGCTGCCGCCCCGCCGATCCACAGAAAGGCGGCGCCGGGGATGAACATTTCCAGTGCCGCCAGGACCAGGGCCAGGCACCACCAGTACCAGTAGAGAACGCGGAACCCTTCCATAATTGTCCCCTTTTTTTTTCCCTCAGGCGCCGGGCGGGCGCATCCACGCCCTTGGCTTACGCGCCACGTGGCGCGGGCCGGCGGTCGCCGGTCTCCGGGGGACTGACGTCCCCTGGCTCAGCCGCCCGTCGCATCACCCCAGGGCGACGGCTGCTTCTGGGCCGCCTTGACTGCCGCCGCCTGTTCGGCATTGGTCAAGCCCGCCGACGGCAGCGACGGGGTCGCCGGCTTGCGCGGGCTGGGCTTGGGGGCCGGGGGCGGGTTGGTGGGCCCGCCCCCGCCATTGAAGGCATCCTTGGCCAGTTCCGCCAGACCGCCCAGCGAGCTGATGATGCCCGTCGCCTCCATCGGCATGAAAAACACCTTCTGGTTCGGGCTGTGGGCGAATTCCTTGAAGGTGGTCAGGTACTGCTGGGCCACGAAATAGTTGATGGCCTGGACGTTCCCGCCGGCGATGGCGTCGGACACCATGCGGGTCGCTGCCGCTTCGGCCTCCGCCTCGCGCTCACGTGCCTCGGCGTCGCGGAAAGCGGCCTCGCGACGTCCCTCCGCCTCAAGGATCGCGGCCTGCTTCTGGCCCTCCGCCTTCAGGATCGCCGACTGCCGGGCCCCTTCTGCCTCCAGGATCAGGGCGCGGCGGTCACGCTCGGCCTTCATCTGGCGGGCCATGCTGTCCACCAGATCGCGCGGCGGCTGGATGTCCCGGATTTCGATGCGGGTAACCTTGATGCCCCAGGGCTGCGTCGCCTCATCCACCACATGCAGCAGCTGGGCATTGATGCGGTCGCGCTGGGACAGCAGCTCGTCCAGGTCCATGGAGCCCATGACGGTGCGGATATTGGTCATGGTCAGGTTCAGGATGGCCACCTGCAGCTGGCTCACCTCATAGGCTGCCTTGGCGGCGTCCAGCACCTGGTAGAAGACGACACCGTCGACCTTCACCATGGCATTGTCCTTGGTGATGACCTCCTGGCTGGGCACGTCCAGCACGATCTCCATCATGTTCATCTTGGAGCCGACGCTGTCCACGAACGGAATGATGAAATGCAGGCCCGGGCGCAGCGTGTGGGTATAGCGGCCGAACCGCTCCACGGTGAATTCCATGCCCTGCGGCACCGTCTTGATGCCGGCGAAGGCCAGCAGGATGCCGAACACGGCCACGACGATGGCGAAAATGCCCAGTTCCATCTTTTGGCTCTCCCCCCTTGAACCTGTTGTCCCATCATCGCATGTGGGAAGGGTATAGGGCGAGCACAAGTAAGCCGGCACAACCATTAACCGATTTTCCGGGAGTGCCCATTTCCCCCTTCGCTTGCCCTTGGCGGCCACCCGGCATAGCCTGCCCGATATCTTGCGATTTCAGGAGTTTCCATCATGCGCCGTCCCCTCGCCGCCCTGATCTTTTCCCTGTCGCTGGTCCTGCCGGCCGCGGCACAGGAAGTCGTGGGGGAGTTCAGCAATGACTGGACGGGCAACGAGTTGGACATCACCGCCTTCGCCGATCCCGCAGTCAAGGGGGTCACCTGCCATATCGTGGATTTCGACCGCTCGGTCTGGGACCGGCTGTCCAAGGGCAACTGGTTCGAGGACCCGTCCAACGCATCGATCGCCTGCCGGCAGACCGGCGCCATCTCCATCGGTGATATCGACCTGTCCAAGCGCGGGGAGCAGGTGTTCTCCGAGCGCAAGAGCCTGATTTTCAAGTCGATCGCCGTGCGCCGCATCTATGACAAGGCCAACGACACGCTGATCTATGTCGTCTATAGTCGTCAGGTAAAGGATGCCTCGGCCAAGATGTCCATCACCACCGTGCCGCTTTTCGCGGCAAATCCCGTTTGGGAGAAGGGAAAGCCCCGGTGACAAATCGGCGGTTTCTTGCCCTGCTCCAGCTTTTCTTTGGCAAACCCTTCCTAATGGGTTAATACAAGGTTTATCTTCCAAGCCTTTCGGTGATATGTATCGGTGGTCCCAAAGGGACGGTACATACTCCAAAATGGGGACCATCGGTCATGTGGATGACGAGCCTTGTCGGGGGCGGCAAGGGTTCTGCCATTGGGCGCCGCCTTAATTTCGAAGTCCACACGTTCAAGGTGGACCACTGGGTTATTGAAGACACCCTGGCCACCGAAGACGAGGCGAGGGCGCTGGCCAACAAGCTGCTGCCCAACCGCGACGGTGTGCGCATCGTGCGCGATTTCGCGGGTGTCCCGGGGAAACCCGCGACGGAAACCATCATCTTCTCCGAGATGCGGGAACAGAAGGGCAAGACCATCTCGGTCCAGCCCATCGAGGACAGCCCCGTCTGCGCGGCTCCCACCGACTATCTCCAGGCTGAAAGCCGGCAAACCATCTCCAAGCTGCTGCGGCAGTATCTGGAGGACAAGGCGCTGACCGCGTCGGAGCTGCTGTACAACGCGGCCGAGATGAAGCGCGCCATCAATTTCGAAAATCTGGTGCCCACGGCCGTGGGCCGGGTGGCCAGCATCCAGGGCAAGGCCACCGGCCAGGATGTGCGCGAACGCCGCGACCTGATCTATTCCAGCCTGACCGACCTGCGCACCAAGGCGGAAGACGCGCAGAAGCGCGCCGCCGTCAGCGTGAAGCAGGACGGGTTCCGTGGTGCGCTGGACAAGGTGGAAGCCCTGTGCAAGGGGGATGAGGCGGAGACCGATTACCTGTCCAAGGTGATCCTCTGCCGCGACCTGGTGCAGATCCGCAACCTGCTGGGCAAGGTCGAATGGCTGCTGGAAAGTGCGGGCGACGCCGCCCAGAATAAGACCGCCCATATCAACATCATCGATACGCTGGTGGCCGATGCCAGCAGCTTCCCGTCGGTGATCCAGGATCTGCTTGGCCGCCAGCCGGACCTGGCCACGGCCATGCAGCGCATGCTGGACCTGCTGGAAGGCAAGTTCGAGCCGACGGACCGGGAAATGGCCCCGCCCATTTCCAAAGTGCTGAGCCAGTGGCTGGGCCTGGGCCACGCGCCGCAGACCTGGCAGGTGGTGCTGGAAAGCTTCCAGCGCTCCCTGCGCGGCAATGTCCCGCTGGCCCGCGACCCGGAGCGCAACCGTGCCCATTTCGTCGCGCTGACCGGCCGTCTGATCACCCCGTCGGGCCTGTTCGGCGGGGCCCGCATGGCCGACGCCCTGACCATCGGTCATCTGCGTTTCATCGAACAGGGTGGCGGCGAGGGCCGGCGCCTGTCGATCGAGGGCGTGATGGGCATGCTGCCCAGCCTGCGCGACCGCGCCCTCTACCTGTCGGAGCTGTCGGGCGCCGACACGGGCCAGCGCGAGGCGGAAACCGTGATCGCACGCCTGCGCCCGCTGCTGTCCACCGATCGCGACGTGAACCAGCTGGTCGGGCTGCAGGTGCCTTTGAAGCCGAAGATGCAGGCCATGGCCTCGCTATATGTCTCCCTGGTGAATTCGGGCCTGGACAATGAAATGCGCGCCGCCCTTGCCGACCGGGTGGACGAGATGGTGGCGGGCTATATCGCCAGCGCAAAGGTGATCGAGCGGCTGGACGATCCGTCGGCCGGCCTGCGCATCCGCGCCACCCGCCTGATGCAGTTCGCCGCCAACGACGTGCTGTCCAGCCCCAAGGCCCGCAAGATGGTGCGCGACCAGATCGTCGGCCATCTGCGCCAGCCCAATTTCGACGGCAAGTTCGTGGAGGGGCTGAACACCCCCCAGGAACAGGCCAACGCGCTGCGCCAGTTCTACGGCCTGCTGCGTCAGGCGCAGTTTATGTAATTTGTTCGCTCCGGCGCCGGACGATCGCATCCGCGCCCTTGGCTCACGCGGCACGTGCCGCGCGGCGGCAGTCGCCGCCGTCGATGGGCATGGTCAATGCCCATCATTGGTCTTTCCTCTGCTTCCCCATCGCCGCCACAGGTGATAAGCCGCCGGCGCGAACAGGATGATCAGGACGATGCGCACGATGTGGTGCGTGGCCACGAAGGCCGCGTCCACATGCAGCGACAGGGCCACCAGGCTCATCTCCGCCAGCCCACCCGGCGCGAAGGCCAAGATCAGGCCCGGCAGGCTGAGCCCCGTCATCAGGTGGATCACCAGCGACAGGGCGATCGTCACCACCAGCAGCAGGATTGTCAGCCCCGCCGCCACCCCTGCCGTGCGGGCGATGCGCATCAGCGGCACACGCTGGAACCGCCCGCCGACCGACGCGCCGATCACCACCTGCGCCGCGGCCACCAGCAGACCCGGCGGCTTCACCGCCGTGACCCCCGTCAGATGCAGCACGGCCGACAGCAGCATGGGGCCGACCAGGATGCCGGCCGGGATGCGCAGCCATTGCGCCACCGGCGCGCCCGCGAAGCAGGCGACGATGATGGCATAATCCATCAGGCCCAGTTCCCAGGGATAGGGGCCTAGCCCATGCAGGCTCCAATCCCGCCCCGCCGGGTCGTAGCCGGGCAGCGCCTGGAAAGCGAACGGCACCGTCATCACCACCAGCATGATGCGCAAGCTGTGGCCCAGCGCGATGGACCGGTCGTCCCCGCCCAGTGCACCGCCCATCAGCACCATTTCCGTGAACCCGCCCGGCATGGCGGTGAAATAGGCGGTGGCCGGATCATAGCAGGCGAAGCGGCGCAGGTAGAAGGTGCCCGCGGCGGCACCCAGGGCGATGTATACGGCCATGAAGCCCAGGCTGATCGACCATTCGCCCAGATGGCCCAGCAGGGTGGGGTTGAAGGCGCTGCCCAGCATGATGCCCAGCACGATCACCAGCCCGTCGCGCAAGCCCTTGGGCACCATGGTGCGCACGCCGGCCAGGGCCGCCACCGTGGTGGCCAGCATGGCGCCGATCATGAAGGCAAGCGGCACATGCAGCTTGAAACAGACGACACCACCCACCGTGCCCAGCGCCATTGCCATGGCGAAGGCGGGCCAGTCGAAACGGCGGCGGCGGCCAGGGGTGGAGGCGGGGGCTGGGTCGGGCGGGGCGCTCATGCCCCGAACCGGCCCAGGCGCACGGCCGTCTGGCCCCGTTCCACATGCCGCGACGGCATGATCAGCACGCAATCATCATGGGGTGTGCGCAACGCAACCTCGCCATCCAGGGCGAAGACGGTGCCGGCCATGGGGATGACATCCATACCCTGGTATTCCTTCAGGAACCGGAAACGCTCGTTCCTTACCGTAACGGTTTCCGTCACCTCGACAAGCCGGGTGGGGCCTGGCGGGGCGGATGGCAGCCATGGGCTGAGCGCACCCGCATCCACCACGCCCGCCGTCAGCAGGAATTGCGCCGTTACCGCCAGGGCCACCTGCGCACTGTCCCGGTCCCAATGCTGGCCGCATTCGGCCAGCAGCGCCACGGGCCCCTCCCCATCCCCTTCCGTGAAGCGCGGATGATCGATCAGGCGGCTGCCGCCCTCATGCCCCCGGTCGGCCACGATGATGGCGGGCAGACCCACGCGCCGGGCGAATTCCCGCCCCCGCGCCGATGACCCGCACAGCATCAGGGGGATGCGATCATGCTGCAACGAATGCAGGTCCAGAACCAGATCGGCCGTGGTGAACAGCGGCCACAATTCCCGCGCGCGGCGGCGCTCCGTGGTGGACATGCCATGTTCCAGCGATCCCGGCGCCCAGATGCGGTTCATGTCCTCCTCCACATAGCGGGACATGATAGGAAAGTCGGGATCGAACTGGGTGAAAGCATCCATGTTGGCGAAGGCGAAGGACAGGCTGCCCCGTATCGGCCTTATGCCGGCCTCCAGCAGTGTGGCCGCGGCAATGGCACCGGAATATTCATTGCCATGCATCAGGGCGTTGATGACGACATGCGGGCCGGGCCGTCCCGCCCGGAACCGCCAGACGAAGGGGACGCCATCATTGCCGGACGCCCACCGCGTCAGGTCGGGTGGCCACAGATCGTCGGGCGTCAAGGCTTCAATACGCGCCATGCCCCTCCCCCCCACGGCTGGCCCACACATACAAAGGCAGGCATGTCTTCTGCACTATCGACGCCGGCCCCCTGGAAAGGTATAGGTTCCAAGTCATTTCGATGAAAGCGCGGTTTCAATCCCGCGACGTCTTCATCGGGACTTGTCCGCAACCGGAGACGGGTTGAATGAGCCTGGTGATCGATGATGTGGCTGTCCGGCATGATCCGGTCGGGCCCGCGGTCCCTCTGCTGTTCGACAGTCCGCACAGCGGCACCCGCTATCCGGCGGATTTCAACTTCACCTGCCCCTTCCCCCTGCTGCGTCAGGCGGAGGATACGCATGTCGACGAACTGTTCGCCATGGTGCCCGACATGGGGGCTACATATCTCTGCGCCCTGTTCCCGCGATCCTATATCGACGTGAACCGGGCGCCCGATGATATCGATCCGGCCATGCTGGAAGGTGTCTGGCCCACGCCGGTCAACCCGTCAGCCAAGAGCCTGGCCGGCATGGGGCTGGTCCGCCATCTCTGCCGCCCCGGCGTGCCCATGTATGACGGGCGGCTACCGGTGTCAGTGATCCAGGACCGGCTGGACAATTACTGGCGCCCCTATCACGATCTGCTGGCGGAGACGATGGACGGGCTGCATGCAAGGTTCGGCGCCGTCTACCATGTCAATTGCCATTCCATGCCCTCCTTCGTGATCGGGCCGGAACGGCAGTCGCCGGATTTCGTCATCGGTGACCGCGACGGGTCCACCGCCGAACGCGCCTTCACTCGACTGGTGGTCGATACGCTGCGCGCCATGGGCTATACTGTCCGCCTGAACGACCCGTACAAGGGCGTGGAACTGGTCCGCCGCTATTCCTGCCCGCCGCGTGGCCGCCATTCCCTGCAACTGGAAATCGACCGCCGCCTCTATATGGATGAGGAGACGCTGGAACCCCATGCCGGGTTCCAGGAACTGCGTACCAATCTGGCAACCCTGGTGCGCACCATCCGCGACTATGCGCTGGAGCGTACGGCACGGCTGGCGGCGGAGTAGGGCTCGGTCTTCACCGACAATCGTTTCCAGGCATGGGCGCTTCAGGCGGCTGTATTCGCCATACCCATGGAATCATGGGAGAATCTCCTATTCCCCCATTGCCTTCAATGGATAGACTTCAAAAACAAGCCTGCAGTAATCATCAAATCATCGTTAAGAGATTATTGATGAAGTGAATGAATTCATATCCGTCTGGTCATCTGGCGAAACCCGCGACCTTGCCCAAAAATGGCGCTGGAAATTACAGGTGACGGATGCGGGCGCTCTCACATCATCTTGGCAGGGGCACGCCTGCCCCGGCGGCAGGCAATGCATCGGCCTTGCACGACCCGCTGACGGGGCTGCTGAACAAGCGTGGCTTCACCCTTGCCGGTGACCGGGCGCTGCCGGTGATGGCGGCGGCTGGCGGGCACCCCCAGGTCATCTTCATTGAAATCAACAATTACGAAGGCATCGTTTCCCGCATGGAGTACGAGGGCGCGCAGGAACTGCTGCGTGCCATGCGGCGGCGGCTTGAACTGGCCTTCGGCAGCGATGTGCTGATGGCGCGTTTCGACAGCGAGCGGTTCGCCGTGCTGCTGCCCGAGGCGGTGGAGGGGCTGGGCGCCCTGCAGCGGGCCCTGGAGGCACCGGTGGTGATCGGCGACGCCGCCTATCGCCTGTCCATCACCTGCGGCATGGCCTGTTATCCGGACGCGGCGGACAGCATGCATATGCTGATCATCGCGGCGCGCATCGCCCGGCGTGACGCCGCCAATGCCGGCCGGCCCGTGGGCACCTTCACCAGCGATCTCTGCCACCGCCTGGCCCGCAGCCGGTCCATCGAGGATGGGTTGTGGGAAAGCCGGGCGGGGGCCGGCATCTCCCTGGTCTATCAGCCCAAGATCGAAATTCTGTCCGGCCGCGTGACGGGGGTGGAGGCACTGATGCGCTGGCGCCATACGGCGCTGGGCTGCATTTCGCCGTCCGAATTCGTGCCCGTCGCGGAACGTACCGGCGCCATCATCCCGCTGGGCGAATGGCTGATCCGGGAATCCCTGCACCAGCAGGCCGAATGGCGCCGGCAGGGGCTGGACCTGGGCATGTCGGTGAATATCTCGCCCGTGCAGCTGGCGCCGCAGGCCAGCGGCACGCCGGTGCTGGACATCCTGATCGATGAATGCAACCGGCTTGGCCTGGACCGCGCCCATGTGGAGCTGGAGATCACCGAGGGACTGCTGACCGATGCCGAAACCATGGCCGAGGTGCGCCGTCTGGCCGATGCGGGATTCGGCATCGCCATCGACGATTTCGGCCGCGACCATTCGGCCCTGTCGCTGCTGGTCGACAGCCCTGCCACCACGTTGAAGATCGACAAGGGATTCGTCGACAACATTCTGCGCAACGAACGTCAGGCCGCCATCATCCGTTTCATCGCCGAACTGGCGCGCGAACTGGGCATGCGCACGGTGGTGGAGGGGATCGAGCATATCCGCCAGCTGGTCGCCGTGGCCGGTGCCGGCTGCGACTATGGCCAGGGCTATTTCTATTACCGGCCGATGGCCCCGGCCCAGATCATGGACCTGCGTCACCGCCACTGATACCGTTCCGGTGATCGCAACCGATCACCAGCCTCAGTTGCCGGCGCTCACATCCAGCGGCTTGGCTACGCGGCACGTGCCGCGCGGCGGCAGTCGCCACCATACCAACGGTCATGACGACCGCTGGTATCAGGTGATGGAAACCCGGCAACTCCTGCCTCTCCATAAAGGCTGGGCGTGACAGCCCTTTCGGCTGGGTAACGCAGGCGGCATTGTGCAATCGCACATGGTTTGCGATGATCGCGCGCGGAAACCTTTCCCCGCCATCACGCCCCGCCAGAGCGAGCCTGTCACCCCATCATGGCCAACAGCGCCGCCCCCGATGAGAAGCCAGCCCCGGCCCCGCCGCCGCCCCGCCGGGGCGCGGAATCGCTGGCACCCGCCATGCCCGTCGACCTGGGCGGACGGTGCGAGATCATGCCGGGCACGCCGATGCCGGCACTGGATTCGGCCGGCGGCCCCGCCTTCGCCGCGCGGATGAGCCGGGATCGCAAGACCGAAGCCTTCGCCATCGTCACCGACCGGCCCGTACCGGCACGGGTGGACATGATGGCCAATTACCGGTCCATCGAGAATCCGGCCGTGCTGCGCCTGCTGGACTGGGGCACGGTGGACTGGTCGCCCGATGGCAAGAAGCGCTTCGTCCTGATCTATGAACGGCCGGGCGGTCGCCGGGTCATGCAGGATATGGCGGAAACGCGCGAACCCCTGCCCGACGACCAGATCACCCGCAACGTCATCCCCACGCTGCTGTTCGCCCTGCGGGAGATGAATGCCCGCGGCATGACCTGCGGCGCGGTGCGCCCCACCAACCTGTTCCACAAGGACCCGGCCTCGCCCGTGGTCTGCATCGGCGACTGCCTGTCGGTGCCTGTCGGCTATGGCCAGCCGGTATTGGTGGAGACGATCGAGCGCGGCATGGCCCAGCCGGCGGGACGCGGGCCGGGCACCATCGCCGACGACCTGTACGCCCTGGGCGTGACGCTGCTGATGCTGCATCTGGGCCGCAGCCCGCTGGCCGACCTGGATGATGAGAGCATCCTGAAGCTGAAGATGGACAAGGGTACCTACCCGGCGCTGACCAGCCAGATCCGGTTGCCGCAGAGCCTGGTGGAACCGCTGCGCGGCCTGATGATCGACGATCCCAAGCAGCGCTGGTCCGTCTCAGACCTGGATCTGTGGCTGCAAGGCCGCCGCATGTCGCCCAAACAGCCGCAGATCCCGCGCCGCGGCGCCCGCCCGTTCGAGTTCCAGGGTGAGGAGTTGATGCATTGCCGGGCGCTGTCCCGCTCCCTGACGAGGCACAGTGCCGCCGCCGCCGCCCTGATCGAACGCGGCGATGTGGAGAAATGGGTCCGCCGTTCCGTGGGCGATGAAGGCCGGGCGGAAGCCATGCAGACCGCCATCGCGTCGGCCAGCGCCGGCGGGCGCGGCGCCAGCCAGGAGGACAAGCTGGTCACCCGCGTGTCCATCGCCCTGGACCCGCCGGCTCCCATCCGCTATCGCGGCCTGTCGCTGCTGCCCGATGGGCTGGGCCCGGCCCTGGCGGAGGCGATGTGGCAGAATACCGGCATCCAGCCCTTCGCCGAATTCGTCCTGGCCCAGTTCCCGCATTTCTGGGTGAACTGCCAGACCGATTTCCGGCCCGAATATGTGCCCATGGTCCAGGCCTATGACGGCTACCGGGCGCTGCTGGAACATGTCGGCATGGGCTTCGGGATCGAACGCATCGTTTATGAGCTGTGCCCGTCCTGTCCCTGCCTGTCGCCGCAGCTGCGCGACCATTATGTGCTGTCGCCGGCCGAACTGCTGGCGGCGCTGGACCAGATCGCCACGCGGCCCAACCGTGGTCGCGACCCGATCGACCGGCATGTGATGGGCTATATCACCACCCACCATAAGAAGCTGAACGACCGGCTGCTGGTGCCGCTGTCCAACCCGCACGACCCGGCGCGGCGGATGATCGCCATGATCACCGTGCTGGCCGATGTGCAGAACCGGTTCGGCCCGGCGCGGTTGCCCAACCTGTGCAACTGGCTGGTGTCGTTGATGGACCCGGTCTTCAAGCGCTTCAAGAACCGGGAGACGCGCGACCGCATGAAGGCGGAAGTATCGCAGGTGGCCCGCGACGGCGTGCTGGACGCCATCGTGCGCGTCGTCGACAATGTCGATGCCATCCGCGCCGACGACAAGGGCTTCCTGACCGCCATGCGCCAGTATGAAAGCCTGACCCGCCAGATCGAGAAGCTGCGCTCTTCGGCCGACGACAGGAATGGCATGGCCGAAGGTACGGGCCGGCAGGTGGCCGCCGTCGTCACCTCCATCGTCGCCGGGCTGACCATGATCGGCACCGTCGTCTATATGCTGAGGCTGGCATGAGCCGGTCCCTGGGCAAAAGGCCGCCCCGGCGGCGCAGCGGTGGTGGCGGTGCCCTGCTGCTGTTGCTGCTGCTGGCCCCGGCCGGACTGATGATGATGCCGACCAGCGTGCTGGTTCTGGCGGGCCTGGCCCCGACCTTCGTGGCCTATCTGATCGACCGCGACCCGGAAAAGTCGGCGGCCCTGACCGTGGGTGCCATGAATCTGTGCGGCGTGGCGCCCTTCGTGGTCCGCCTGTGGCAGCGCGGGCATGAAATGTCGATGACCCTGCGCATGCTGGCCGATCCCGGTACCTGGCTGGTGATGTTCGGGGCGGCGGCCATCGGCTGGCTGATGTATTTCTTCATCCCGCAGATCGTGGCCGCGGTGATGAGCCTGCGCAACCAGTCCAAGATCAAGGAACTGGAAGAACGGCGCAGCCTGCTGGTCGCCGACTGGGGCGCCGACGTCATGGGCCGCCCGGATGGGGACAAGGCGGAGCCGGTGGGGCTGCTGGACGAGCAGCCGGAGTAATACCAGGGGCATGGGTTTTGGCTCATGCCGCCGGAGGCCGGCGCCCGGCGCCTGAGGGAATTGTATAATCTTCTGCGCCAATATTGGGATACGCCGCCTGCAGCTTCCTGCTGTAGGCTGAGACCGAACATATCCGTCACGGTCGGCAATGCCCATACGCCCGCATGCCTTTCTCCTGCTGTTCTGCGCGCTGATCGCCTGGCCCCTGCCCGCCCTGTCCCAGGCGGCGGGCGATGGCATGCTCACACCCGTGCGCCTGCAATTGAAATGGACGCACCAGTTCCAGGGCGCCGGCTTCTATGTGGCCTTGGCGAAGGGCTATTACCGCGAGGCCGGGCTGGATGTGCGCATCATCGAGGGCGGGCCGACCGTGGATGCCGCCGCCCAGGTGTCCGATGGCGCGGCGGAGTTCGGGGTGGGCAGCGCCGGCCTGCTGGTGGAACGGGTGAAGGGAAGGCCGGTGGTGGCCATGGCCGTGCTGATGCAGCATTCGCCCTTCGTCCTGTTGACCCGCATCGATACCGGTCCGCCGCATGTCCATGCCCTGCCCGGCCACCGGCTGATGCTGGAAACCCATGCGGAGGAGCTGCTGGCCTATCTGGCGGTGGAACGGGTGCCGGTGGAAATGCTGACCGTGGTGCCGCACAGCGGTTCGGTCGAGGCGCTGATCAAGGGTGATGTCGATGCCATCACCGCCTATACGACCAGCGAGCCCTATGATCTGCGGGCCGCTGGCATCCCCTATCAGGTCTTTTCCCCCCGTGCCGCCGGCATCGATTTCTACGGCGACACCATCTTCACGTCGGAACGCATGGTGAGCGAGGCGCCGTCGGTTGTGGAGGCGTTCCGCAAGGCCAGCCTGCGCGGCTGGCGCGATGCACTGACCGATCCCGCCGGCGCCATCGACCTGATCCGCCGTGATTACGCCCCGCACCTGGAACGCGCCCGCCTGGCGTTCGAGGCGGAGGAGATGGCGCGGCTGATGATGGCCGACATGGTGGAGGTCGGTTACATGCACGCGGGCCGCTGGCGCCACATCGCCGAGGGCTTTGCCGCTGCCGGCCTGATGCCGCGCGATACCGACCTGGATGGTTTCCTCTACGCGCCGGACCAGAAGCCGGACCTGACCTGGTTCTATGTGGCGCTGGCCGTGCTGGCCGGATTGACCCTGGCCATCGGACTGGTCACCGCCCGCTTCCGCACCCTGAACGGCCTTCTACGGGCGGAGGTCGCGGAAAGGGCGCGGCTGGAGGCGCACTTCCGTACCCTGGCCAGCCAGGATGGGCTGACCGGCCTGCCCAACCGCCGCGCCTTCCTGGACCAGGCCCAGGCGGAACTGGCCCGCGCCCGGGTGACGGGCCTGCCCTTGTCGCTGCTGATGCTGGATATCGACCATTTCAAGGCGATCAACGACCGGTTCGGCCATGCCGCCGGTGACGCCAGCCTGATCGCCTTCTGCAATGCCTGCCGTGCGACCTTGCGCGAACAGGACGTCATGGGACGGCTGGGTGGCGAGGAATTCGCCGTGCTGCTGGGCGATACGGAGATCGGCGGGGCGCTTGCCACCGCCGAACGGCTGCGCGCCGCCGTGGAGGAACGGGGCGCCGACACGGTGGAACGCCACTTCCTGACCGTCAGCGTCGGCGTCGCCACCCTGTCGGGTGACGAAAATCTGGACCAGCTGCTGATCCGCGCCGACCGGGCGCTCTATACGGCGAAGATGGAAGGACGCAATCGGGTGGTGATGGCATAAGCGTCTACCTTAACGCCCGACGCACCCTCCTCGTCATCCCGGCGAAAGCCGGGGACCCAGGGGCCACAGGATCAGACCTCAACGCAGCTTGGATCAAAGCTGCTGGCAGGTCGGGCGTTTGGCCCCTGGGTCCCCGGCTTTCGCCGGGATGACGAGGTAAGCATTTGTATTTAACCCACGATCAGAACCCCTGCCGCACCATGGCCGGGATCACCGCCACCATGTCCTGGTCGGCCCGCAGATAGGGCGCCAGGGTACCGATCATCGGGCGGAACGGCGCCAGGGTACGCTCGGCCACGCGGCCGGCGACCGCATCGCCGACCTTGGCGCTGGTGTCGCCTGACAGCAGGTCCATCAGATAATCGAACTGCGTGCGGCGGTGCGGCAGGGTGACGGCGCGCAGCGGCGCATCCTCGGCCAGCTTCAGCGACTTGCGCACTTCACCCAGTGCGGTCGTGTAACCGCCCAGCACATCCACCAGACCCAGTTCCTTGGCCTGGCGGCCGGTATAGACGCGGCCCTTGGCGATCTGCTTCACCTTGTCCAGCGGCAGATTGCGACCCTGGGCCACGCCCTGGGTAAAGGCGGCATAGGTGCTATCCAGGAAGGCATTCAGCCGTTCCTCCTGCCCTTCGGTGAAGGGCGTGTTCGCCGACCACATGCCGGCATTGGCACCACGGCTGATCGGTTCGAAATTCACGCCGGCCCAGTCGGTCAGGCCCTTCACCACCATCTTGCCGGCGATGACGCCGATGGACCCGGTGATGGTGCCCGGCTCCGCCACGATGCGGTCGGCACCCATCGACACCCAATAGCCGCCGGACGCGGCCACGGCCCCCATGGAGACGATGACCGGCTTGCCCGACGCCTTGGCCTTCAGCACCTTGCGGCGCACGACTTCCGACGCCACGGCGCTGCCGCCGGGGCTGTTCACCCGGAACAGGATGGCCTTCACCTGATCATTCTCGATCGCCTCGTCAAAGGCGGCGGCGATGGTGGCGGCGCCGAAGCTTTCCTCGCCCGACAGCGGATCGCCCTTGTTGTCGCCACGCATGATGGCGCCGTCGCCCACGATCATGGCGACCAGCGGCGCCTCGTTGATCGACAGGTCCAGCCCTTCCGGCGGGGCGCGGTTATAGTCCTGCAGGCTGATCAGTTCGGGCTTGGTGCTGCCACCAGCCTTCTCCAGAGCCCAGTCCACCGCCTCGTCCCAATAGCCCAGCTTGTCGACCAGCTTCAGCTCCACCGCGTCCTTGTCCAGCAGCGGCGCCTTGTCCACGGCGGCGCGGACGGCGGTATCGTTCAGGCCTCTCGCCTGGGCCACGTCGGCCACCCACTGGTTGAACAGGTCGCCGACCAAGCTGTCGATGGCCTCGCGGTTGGCGGGGGTCGGGCCGGTCTCGGTATACTGCTCGGCAAAGGACTTGTATTCCTCGCGCTTGCGGAACTGCGGTTCCACCATCAGCTTGTCCAGCGCCCCGCGCATGAACATCATTTCGGCCTGCATGCCGGTGATGGCCAGATCGCCCATCGGCTGCATCCATACCTGCTCGAACGCGGTCGCCAGGTAATAGGGCTGCATGCCGTTGCCCATCTCGCCGAAGCTTTCGGCATGGATAATGGCGAAGCGGCCTTCCTTGCGCAGCTTGGCGATGCTGTCGCGCAGTTCCTGGGTCACGGCGAAGCTGTGCACGCCGTTGCCGGTGCGGGCGATGATGCCCTTGACGCGGCTGTCCTTGGATGCGCGGTTCAGCGTGCGCACCACCTGTTCCACCGTCGTCCGCCGCTCACCCAGCAGGCCCGCGACCGGATCGGTGGCCGGCGCTTCCGCCAGCGGTTCCTCCAGATCCAGTTCCAGGACGATATTGTCGGGCAGCTTGGGCTGCCGGTTGGCGAGATGGATGCCGAGCGCGATGGCCCCGGCCACGAGAAGAACCGACAGGAAGCCGATGATGGCAAAGACGCGCAGGATGATCCGCATGACCCGTTCCGATTGATGTCAAACCCGCCCAGACTAACCGCTAAGGCACCCGCCGGGCCAGGATTGAAACAACCCTGTTACGACGAGGTTCCCCGCTGCGCATCCAGGACGCGAACGTGAAAGCCCTATATTGGGATCGTGAGGGCTGGTGCCAGGGGGTGGCCCTACGGGGGCACCGATTCGATGGCCCAGCACCCGGCCCTTATCCTTCCGCGTCGCACCAAAATCGCCCCGCGTCGCGCCCGAAATAGGCCGCCAGGCCCCTTTTACATCACCTTATGGTCGGCCATATCATTATTAAAAGCGTCAAAAAACAGCGGCTTATTAAGGAACGCGAAATTTTTGCAGCCGTATGCTTTGACCATGAGCCCGCTTTCGGGTCATGCTGTGAAGACGGAACCCGCCGCTGTATGGGCGGGTTATATCGGGGTAGAGACCCCCAAACGGGCAGGCGCCGAACGCCGCCCGGTCGCCCGGACGGGCAGGTGCTTCGGCATACATACCTATGCCTTCGGCCTGCCTCAATCGGGGAGGATGATGCTTAGCGTCGGTTCGGTTTCGTTAAGAGATTTGAGCGCTTTGGTACCAGCAGCTTGATTGCCGAGTGACCTCCAGATTGGGAGACGCAGGCGTGATGGGTGACGGTGAAGCCAGTATAGACGGGAGAGGCCGGTCGATGAGACCGGA
Organism: Niveispirillum sp. KHB5.9; assembly: GCF_048066115.1. Classification (NCBI taxonomy): domain Bacteria; kingdom Pseudomonadati; phylum Pseudomonadota; class Alphaproteobacteria; order Rhodospirillales; family Azospirillaceae; genus Niveispirillum; species Niveispirillum sp. KHB5.9. The sequence continues at coordinate 360,759 of NZ_JBLTYX010000004.1, forward strand.
AGGCCCCGTGCGGCCGGCAGCCAGCATCCCGATGACGACAGCATTGGCCCGACGGCGCACCAGAAGGTGGCCGGGACAGGCATCGGGCCGGGAGGCCCGGGAAGAGACCGCAAGCATCGACCGCCACCATAGTCCACTGCCCCCCGCCACCGCCGGCATGGCGGCGCGTTGCATGGAGCCCCCATGCCCGCCCCTTCGCCCGCCGACCGGCCGCCAGGAAGGAGAGTGCTGATGAGCAAACTGGTCACCGACCTATTCGCCAGCTACGCCACCTCGTACGAAAGCCGCCGCGACGTCGAGATGTCGCTGATGGAATATCTGGAAGGCTGCCGGGACGATCCGCTGATGTATGCCAGTGCGGCCGAACGGCTGCTGGCCGCCATCGGCGAGCCGGAGGTTGTCGACACGGCCAAGGATGCGCGCCTTGCCCGCATCTTCATGAACCGCACGATCAAGATCTATCCCGCCTTCGCCGAATTCTACGGCATGGAAGAGACCATCGAGCGCATCGTCGGCTTCTTCCGCCATGCCGCGCAAGGGCTGGAGGAACGCAAGCAGGTGCTCTACCTGCTGGGTCCCGTCGGCGGCGGCAAGTCGTCCCTGGCCGAACGGCTGAAGGCGCTGATGGAGGACAAGCCCATCTACGCACTGAAGGCCGGCGACCAGATCAGCCCGGTGTTCGAAAGCCCGCTGGGCCTGTTCGACCCCGTCACTATGGCGGAAGGCATCGAGGAGAAGTTCGGCATTCCCCGCCGCCGCCTGACCGGGCTGATGAGCCCCTGGGCCCTGAAGCGGCTGGACGAGTTCGACGGCGATATCCGCAAGTTCAAGGTGGTGAAGCTTCGCCCCTCACGCCTGCGCCAGATCGGCATTTCCAAGACGGAGCCGGGCGACGAGAACAACCAGGACATCTCGTCCCTGGTCGGCAAGGTCGATATCCGCAAGCTGGAGCTCTACAGTCAGAACGATCCCGACGCGTACAGCTATTCCGGCGGCCTGAACCGGGCCAACCAGGGCATGCTGGAATTCGTGGAGATGTTCAAGGCGCCGATCAAGATGCTGCACCCCCTGCTGACCGCCACGCAGGAGGGCAATTATATCGGCACGGAGAATATCGGCGCCCTGCCCTTCCAGGGCATCATCATGGCGCACAGCAACGAAGCCGAGTGGCAGAGCTTCAAGAACAACAAGAACAACGAGGCCTTCATCGACCGTATCTGCGTGGTCAAGGTGCCCTATTGCCTGCGGGTGATGGAGGAGCAGCGCATCTATGAAAAGCTGATCAAAACGTCGGAGCTGGGCGGTACGCCGTGTGCGCCGGCGACGCTGGAGATGCTGGCGCGGTTCACCGTGCTGTCGCGCCTGCGCGACCATGGCAATTCCAACCTGTTCAGCAAGATGCGGGTCTATGACGGGGAAAGCCTGAAGGAGACGGACCCCAAGGCCAAGACCATGCAGGAATACAAGGACGCGGCCGGCGTGGACGAGGGGATGAACGGCATCTCCACCCGCTTCGCGTTCAAGGTCCTGGCCAGTACCTTCAACTATGACAATACCGAGGTCGGGGCCGATCCCGTCCACCTGATGTACATCCTGGAACAGGCCATCAAGCGGGAGCAGTTCCCCGACGATACCGAGAAGAAGTACCTGGAATTCATCAAGGGCGAGTTGGCCCCGCGCTATGCGGAATTCATCGGCAACGAGATCCAGAAGGCCTATCTGGAGAGCTATCACGATTACGGCCAGAACCTGTTCGACCGGTATGTGGATTACGCCGACGCCTGGATCGAGGATCAGGATTTCAAGGACCCCGATACCGGCCAGTTGCTGAACCGCGACCTGCTGAACCAGGAACTGACCAAGATCGAGAAGCCGGCGGGCATCGCCAATCCCAAGGATTTCCGCAACGAGGTGGTGAAGTTCGCGCTGCGCATGCGGGCCAACAACAAGGGCCGCAATCCGGAATGGACCAGCTATGAGAAGCTGCGCGAGGTTATCGAGAAGCGAATGTTCAGCCAGGTGGAGGAACTGCTGCCGGTCATCAGCTTCGGTTCCAAGAAGGACAGCGACACGGAGAAGAAGCACACGGAGTTCGTCAATCGCATGACGGCGCGCGGCTATACCGAACGGCAGGTCCGCCGCCTGGTGGAATGGTACATGCGGGTGAAGCAGGCGGGGTGATTGCTGCCCTCTCCCGCACAGCGGGAGAGGGAGGGGCCCAAGCCGTGAGGCTTGGGAGGGAGAGGGAGCGACGCTGCAACCGACGAACCCTCCCCCTCCCGTGCAGAAAGGAACGCCATACCTTGTTCACCATTGTCGACCGACGTCTCAATCCTTCCGGCAAGTCACTGGCCAACCGCCAGCGGTTCCTGCGCCGCGCCAAGGAACAGGTGATGCGGGCCGTGCGCGATGCATCGGCCAAGCGCGGCATCCGTGACATCGACATGGGCGGCGACATCGCCATCTCGCCCGACGGCATCCGCGAACCGACGCTGCGCCGCTCCTCCTCCGGTGGGCAGCGTGACTATGTCGTGCCCGGCAACAAGGAGTTCCTGTCAGGCGACAAGATCAAGCGCCCACCGCAGAATGGTGGCGGGGGCGGTGGCAATCAGGCATCGGACGATGGCGACGGCCAGGACGAATTCCGCTTCGTGCTGAGCCGTGAGGAATTCATCGACCTGTTCCTGGAGGATCTGGAACTGCCGGATCTGGCCAAGCGCAAGCTGGCCGTGACCGACAGCGTGGACTGGCACCGCGCCGGCTATTCGGCATCGGGATCGCCGGCCAACCTGAACCTCGTGCGTACCATGCGCAACAGCCTGGCCCGCCGCATCGCGCTGAACCGCCCCACGGGCGATGAGGTGAAGGCACTGCGTGAGGAGATCGACGATCTGGAGCGGACGGGCAAGAACCGGGAGCGGCTGGAACAGGCCCGTCTGGAACTGGCCGAGGTTCTGAAGCGCACCCAGCGCATCCCCTATATCGACCCGGTCGATGTCCGCTACAACCGCTTCGCGGCCACGCCGCGCCCGGCGGCGCAAGCCGTCATGTTCTGCCTGATGGATGTGTCGGGCAGCATGACGGAGCATATGAAGGACCTGGCCAAGCGCTTCTACATGCTGCTCTACCTGTTCCTGTCGCGCCGGTACAAGCATGTGGACGTGGTCTTCATCCGCCACACCCACAAGGCGGCGGAGGTGGATGAGGAGACCTTCTTCTACAGCCCCGAAACCGGCGGCACAGTGGTGTCGACGGCGCTGGAGGAGATGGCGCGGGTGATCAAGGAACGCTACCCGCCCGCCGAATGGAACATCTATGCCGCGCAGGCCAGCGACGGCGACAATGCCCTGTCGGACAATACCAAGACGGCGCAGCTGATGCAGGGCGTGATCCTTCCCGACTGCCAATATTATGCCTATCTGGAAGTGGGACAGGAGGGGATGACGCCGGGCCTGCCCTATGGCGGCGGCCCGCGTGAGACCGACCTGTGGCGCACCTACAAGACCATCCAGGCCGGCGGCGCGCTGGCCATGCGGCGGGTCACGGAACGCAAGGAGATCTATCCCGTTTTCCGTGAACTGTTCGCCAAGGACAAGGCCGGGCAACCGGCGGAGGTGAGTGCATGACCACCCTTACAGCCTTCGACGGCGCCCCGCTCTATACCGGGGCCGACTGGGATTACGACAAGGTCCGCCGCGTCTATGACGCCATCGAGAAGGTGGCGCTGGAGATGGGCCTGGACACCTATACCAACCAGATCGAGGTGATCACGTCCGAACAGATGCTGGACGCCTATTCCAGCATCGGCATGCCGCTCTTCTACAAGCACTGGTCCTTCGGCAAGCATTTCGCCCGCGACGAGGCCATGTACCGCAAGGGCCAGCGCGGCCTGGCCTATGAGATCGTGATCAATTCCAACCCCTGCATCAGCTACATCATGGAAGAGAACACCATGACGATGCAGACGCTGGTGATCGCACATGCCGCCTTCGGCCATAACCATTTCTTCAAGAACAACTACCTGTTCCAGCAATGGACCGATGCCGACGGCATCCTGGATTACCTGTCCTTCGCCAAATCCTACATCACCCATTGCGAGGAACGGTATGGCCACGCCATGGTCGAACGCGTGCTGGATGCCGCCCACGCCCTGATGAACCATGGCGTCCATCGCTATCCCCGCCGCCGCGGTCCCGACCTGCGCAACGAGGAGAAACGGGCGCGCGAACGCCTGGAGCATGCCGAGGCCACCTTCAACGACCTCTGGCGCACGGTCCCCACCAAGGCCGGCGGCGCCAGCCCGCTGTCCGACCGCGACCGCCGCCGCGCCCTGCTGGAACTGCCGGAGGAGAACATCCTTTATTTCCTGGAGAAGAAGGCGCCGCGCCTGCAGGGCTGGCAGCGGGAAATCCTGCGCATCGTCCGGCATGTGGCGCAGTATTTCTATCCCCAGCGCCAGACCAAGGTGATGAACGAGGGCTGCGCCACCTATTGCCATTACCGCATCCTGTCCACCCTGCATGACCGCGGCGCGCTCACCGACGGCGCCTGGATGGAAGCGATGCACAGTCACACCAACGTGGTGTTCCAGCCGGAATTCGATGACCGCCGGTATGGCGGCATCAACCCCTACGCCCTGGGCTTCGCCATGATGCAGGATATCGAACGCATCGTGACCGAACCGACGCAGGAGGACCGCTACTGGTTCCCCAATCTGGCCGGCAAGGGCGACCCGATGGGGGCGTTGCGCGATGCCTGGGCCAATTACCGGGATGAAAGCTTCATCCTGCAATACCTGTCGCCGGCCCTGATCCGGAAGTTCCGCCTGTTCCATGTCGCCGACGATGCGCGCGACCCGGAAATGAAGGTGGCGGCCATCCATGACGAACGCGGCTACCGCGCCGTGCGCCAAGCCCTGGCCCGGCAATACGACATCGCCTGGGCCGAAGCCGACATCCAGATCGTCGATGTCGATCTGGTCGGCGACCGCAAGCTGATCCTGGAACATCACGTGATGAACCAGATCCTGCTGGAGGAGGAGGAGGCCAAGTCGGTGATGCAGCATCTGGCCGACCTCTGGGGCTATGAGGTCGTGCTGACCGAGGTGGAGACACCGGGCGGCACAGCCCTGCGCCGGATCAATGTCAGCCCGCGGGTGGTGCTGGGGGGCGGGTGAGATCGACACCTGCACCGTAGGTCATGTCGAGCGAAGCGAGCCCTGACAGAAAAGGCTTCAAGTGATGCTGTCAGGGCTCGCCTGCGGCTCGACCTGACCTACGCCCCCCCCCTCACGGCTGATCCGTGATCTCCGCCGCCAGCCGGTACCCCAGCCCCTTCTCCGTCACGATCACGTCCAGCGAGCCGCTATCCTGCATCTTGCGGCGCAGGCGGCTGACCAGCACGTCGATGGTGCGGTCGTTGGGGTTGCGGTCGGTACCGCTGACAGCGTCGATCAGCTGGTCGCGCGTCACCACGCGCCCACCGGACCGCACCAGCAGGCCCAGCAGTTCGAACTCCCCGCGCGTCACCCGGACCTCGATCCCGGCCGGGTCGACCAGGCGGCGGCGGGCCAGGTCCATGGTCCAGCCGGCGAAGTAACGAACCGCGCCCTCGGCCTTGTACATCTTGCTGGGATGGGTCCGGCGCAGCAGGTTGCGGGCGCGGGCCAGCAGCTCGCGCGGATTGGGCGGCTTGGTCACATAATCGTCGCCACCGGTCTCCAACCCGAAGACCCGGTCGCCATCATTGGCGCGCTGGGTGACGATGATGATGCCGACATTGGAAATCTCGCGGATGCTCTTGGCCAGCGTGAAGCCATCCTCGTCCGGCAGCTCGATATCCAGCAGGACAAGGTCCGGCGGCTGGCTCTGCATCACCTCGCGGGCCTGCTTGCCATTCTCGGCCTCGGCCACCAGGAAGCCGGCCTCGTGGAAATAACCGGCCAGCAGCGCGCGCGTCGCCGGCTCATCCTCGACGATCAGAACCAGCGGGGCATCGGCGATCTCGGTCATCCGGAACCGAACTCCATATCGGGGTCTTGGGCGCCAGGATGGAAACACCCTCCTGGCAACATCGGCCCTTCGCCTATAGCCTTTTTTCACAGAAAAATGAAGCCGTTGGACGATGTTCCCCCGCATGGGAGCCCACCATCCAACGGCGCGGCAGTGGGATTGCTGTTTTAGGTTGCATTATTATTGCGGACGGAAACATCGGATTGCCGCTACTCCCGCCTGCGAGACTAGCGGATCGTTCAGCGCCGCCAGCTTTGGTTTTACGCCCCCAACTCCAAAAGTGAGGCGTTGCCGCCGAACGCCGTCGTGTTGACGGTCAGCGTCTTCTCCGTGACGAAGCGGTGCAGATAGTGCGGGCCGCCGGCCTTCGGCCCCGTGCCCGACAGGCCCTGCCCGCCGAAGGGCTGCACACCCACGACCGCCCCCACCATGTTGCGGTTGATATAGGTGTTGCCCACCGGCAGCGTCTTGAACAGGTTCTGGGCACGGCCTTCCAGCCGGCTGTGGACGCCGAAGGTCAGGCCGTAACCGGTCGCCGCGATCTCCGCCGCCACCTTGTCCAGATCTGACGCCTTGAAGCGCACGATATGCAGGATGGGGCCGAACACCTCGCGCTTCAGCACCGACAGGGAAGCGATCTCATAGAGGCGCGGACCGAAGAAGGTGCCGCCGATCAGCGCATCCGGCACCGTCACGGCCTTGACCAGACGCGCCTCCCCATCCATGCGACTGGCATGGGCGATCAGGATGTCGCGGGCCGCATCATCGATGACCGGGCCGACATCGGTGGCCACATCGATCGGGTCGCCCAGGCGGATCAGATCCATGGCCCCGGCCAGCATGTCGGCCAGCTTGTCCGCCACCTCTTCCTGCGCGAACAGAACGCGCATGGCGGAGCAGCGCTGGCCCGCCGACTGGAAGGCCGACGTGACGCAATCATCCACCACCTGCTCCAGCAGGGCGGTGCTGTCGACGATCATGCAGTTCTGGCCGCCGGTCTCGGCGATCAGCGGCACGATGGCGCCGTCACGGTTGGCCAGGCTGCGGTTGATGGCGCGGCCGGTCTCGGTGGAGCCGGTGAAGCAGACGCCGGCGATGCGGGTATCGGCGACCAGTGCCGCCCCCACCGTCTCACCATCACCCGGCAGCAGATGCAGGATATCGCCCGGCACCCCGGCCTTGTGCAGGATGCGCACGGTCTCCGCCGCGATCAGCGGGGTCTGTTCGGCCGGCTTGGCGATGACGGCATTGCCCGTCACCAATGCTGCCACCACCTGACCCGCGAAGATGGCCAGCGGGAAATTCCACGGGCTGATGCAGGCGAAGGTGCCACGGCCGGTCAAATGCAGCTCATTGCGCTCACCGGTGGGCCCCGGCAGCAGCACGGGCTTCAGGCCGGTGCGCGCCTGCGCCGCATAGTAACGGCAGAAATCCACCGCCTCGCGCACCTCGGCGATGGCGTCCGGCAGGGTCTTGCCCGCCTCACGCACCAGCAGCGCCATCAGGGCGGGCGTGCCGGCTTCCATCAGGTCGGCGGCCTTGTCCAGGCAGGCGGCGCGATGATCCGCACCAGCCCGATCCCAGGCGCCCTGTGCGGCAACCGCCAGCGACAGGGCCTTCTCCACCGCCGCCTTGTCGGCCAGCACGACCGTGCCGACCGTGCGCCCCCGGTTGCTCGGGTCGGTCACCGGCTGGGCGGCTCCCACCAGTTCCACGCCGCCGACGATGGGACCGGCCGTCCAGGTGCGGGCCAGGGCCGCCTGCATCTGGACGGTCAGTTCCTCCACCTTCTCAGGCGCCGTCAGGTCGAAGCCCTTGGAATTGGGACGCTCGGCGCCATAGATGTCGGCCGGGGTGGGGATGCGGGGATGGCGCAGCATGCCTTCTCTCTCCAAGAACGCGGCCGGATCGGCCACCACGTCGGACACGGGCACGTCCGGGTCCATATAGGCGTTGACGAAATTGCTGTTGGCGCCGTTTTCCAGCAGGCGGCGCACCAGATAGGGCAGCAGATCCTCATGCGTGCCCACCGGCGCATAGATGCGCACCCGCGGGAAAGCCGGCAGCACCTCGCGCGCCGCTGTATAGAGCAGCTCGCCCATGCCATGCAGGCGCTGGAATTCCAGATCGCGATTGTCGCCGGCCAGATGCAGGATGGCCGTGATCGTATAAGCATTGTGGGTGGCGAACTGCGGATAGATCGCATCCTTGGCCGCCAGCATCTTGCGGGCACAGACCAGGTAGGACAGGTCCGTCGCCGCCTTGCGCGTGAATACCGGATAATCGGGATGCGATGCGATCTGGGACATCTTGATCTCGGTGTCCCAATAAGCGCCCTTGACCAGCCGCACCATCAGGCGACGGTTGGCCGCGCGCGCCAGATCGACCAGCCAGTCGACCAGCAGATGGGTGCGCTTGGAATAGGCCTGAATGGCCAGGCCCAGCCCGTTCCACCCGGCCAGGTCCGGATCATGCGACAATGCTGCCAGGATATCCTGCGACAGCTCCAGCCGGTCGGCCTCTTCCGCATCGATGGTCAGGTTGATGTCCCAGCGCTTGGCCTGCAGCGCCAGGCCCTTCACGGCCGGCACCAGACGGGCCATCACGTCCGCATGCTGCGCCTGGACATAGCGCGGGTGCAGGGCCGACAGCTTGATCGACACGCCGGGAGCGGCCATGGGGCCACGGCCGGCCGCCTCCTCCCCCACCGCGTCGATGGCCTTCACATAGGCATCCAGATACCGCGTCGCCTGTTCCCAGGTGCGCGCCCCCTCGCCCAGCATGTCATAGGAATGGACGGTGCCGGCGGGCCGCGCCTTGCGCGCCTCGGCCATGGCCTCCTTGATGGTGCGGCCCAGCACGAAATGCCCGCCCATGACGCGCATGGCCTGGCCCATGGCGGTGCGGATGACACTCTCGCCGGACCGGGCCACCATGCGCTTCAGGAAGCTGCCGGCATCCCGCTCCCCGCCGCGCTCCAGATCGGTGATCTTGCCGGTCAGCATCAGGCCCCAGGCGGCGGCATTCACGAAGGCGCTGTCGCTGCGGCCCAGATGCGCATCCCATTGGCCTTGCGCGATCTTCTCGGCGATCAGCCGGTCGGCCGTGTCGGGATCGGCGATGCGCAGCAGGCACTCGGCGATGCACATCAGGGCCACGCCCTCATTGTTCGACAGGCCGAATTCCTGCAGGAAATTGTCCAGTGGCCCCAGTTCGCGCCGGCGCAGCCGTGCCGCCTCGACAATGGCGACGGCCCGATCATGGATGCCGTGGCGCTCGGCAGCGCTCAGGCCATGGCCGCGCAGAAGCTGCGTCACCACCGACACTTCATCGGCATGTTTGTTCTGGCGCAGGCTGTTCAGGACGGTGCTGGACATCGCCGTCAACTCCGTTTGTACGCTATGGGGTGGAATGCCCGGAGTATGGCAAAAATCCTGGGCGATTTTTCTCCAAATAAAGGGTTTTGACAGGATATCATCCGGCTATATCGACTTTTGACCGGATGATATAATGGCCACCGATTCCGCATCAGCGAAGCTCGACCGTATCGACCAGAACATCCTGCGCATCCTGCAGGAGGATGGGCGCATCTCGAACGTGGAACTGGCCCGCCGCGTAAACCTCTCCCCCACCCCCTGCCTGGAGCGGGTGCGGCGGCTGGAGCGGGGCGGCTATATCCGCCAGTACGTGGCCTTGCTGGACCCGGAGATGCTGGACCGCTCGCTGGCCGCCTTCATCGAGGTACGGCTGGACCGGACCACCCAGGACGTCTTCCAGCTTTTCGCCGACGCCGTCCGCCGTCTGGACGAGATCCAGGAGGCCCACATGGTGGCCGGCGGCTTCGATTACCTGATCAAGGTCCGGGTCGCCGACATGGCGGCCTACCGCGCCTTCCTGGGCGACAAGCTCTCCTCCATCCAGGGTGTTGCCCAGACCCATACCTATATGGTCATGGAGGAGGTGAAGAACACCCATGTGGTGCCGGTGCCGGGGCGGTGAGCCTTCACAGAACCCGAACCCGGTCCGATGGACATAGCAATCCGCCGCCACTCGCAGTATGGTGAATATTATGCATATGACTCTTTTCTCCTGACGAGATGGGAGGCGGCCCGTGGGCCACTCAGCAGCGGTTCAAAAGGTGCAATCACAGCATTCTACGAATGTTGCGCCGGATCGCAGCCGAGCGGCATCGGGCCTCGGTAACACCGGCGCGCGAACCACCGCGCATGGGCTGGACACATCGCCCCGCGCGGCTGGACTTCAGCTGATGCAGAGGCGGCTGGACACGTCACCCCGTGTGGCGGAACTCCAACTGATGCAGAAACGGTTGGATCGATCCGCCCCGGCCGCAATGAGGGCCGATCCGGTCGCGCCAGTGATGCAGCGAATGAAGATCAGTAATCAGGGTAAAAACGTCGACATTCCTGATGAAGACATCAGCAGTTTCTGCTTCTATCTGCGCGACACGCAAAAAATTAATGGAAAACTCAACACGTCATCGGGCAGAGTTATTTTCCTTGAGCAAACGGCCCAGGGCCTTGATCTTGCTGCTTTGTATCAAGAATTTAAAAAGGAATCATCCGAACCCAAGCCTCCGACCTATACGGCGGAGCATATGGATCGGGACTTCACGACCCAAATTCCCGGATCGCACCTGTATCACGGGACCCATGTCTCATTCATGGACAATATTATCAGTGGCGTGAACGGTCTGTTCGATATGGTGTATTTGCCCGATATCCCCAGGGTCGACATTAAGATCAAGATGAAGATGCCAGGGGGTCTGAACTTCCGGCGCTGGTTGCAGATTTCAAGCTCACTTGCTCAAACCGCACAGTTTTGGTCAGGGCAGTACGGGCTGCGACAGAAAGACAGCGAGCGAACGATCGGAATTTTCGTCCGCATCCAAGAGGTCGATAAAGGCGAGCATTACAGATACAACGATCTGGACGGAACTGGCGCGCGGCCGAATGTGGTTCGGGATGTTGAGTATGGCGGCACCTTCTCCACCACGACCGTCGACCATGATGCCCGCACGGGTGGGCAGACCGCCTCCTTCCACGAACTGGGCCACGTGCTGGGCCTGAACGAGGAATATGATCTGGATGTAAAGGGGCGGACGCATCCCCACGAACAGCTGACCTCGGACCAGTCGACCAACCCGCTCCATGGCGACTTCTCCCAGTCCCATGTTCCGGGTTCGATCATGGGGCCCGCACAGGGGAACGTGCAGCTTCAGCATTTCGGGCCGATCCGGCAGGCTTTCGCCAAGATGACCCGCACCGCGGCCAGCGACTGGACCCTTGTGAAGCTGTAACCGCCGCATTCCCCGATACGGCGCATCAGTCCAGAACCCGGACCACCTTCCGCACTCCCAGCGCATTGGTCAGCACGATATCGTCCGCCCGGCGCAGCTCATCCACCGACACCACCCGTTCCTCCGCCCGCCAGTTCTTGACCAGCGCCGCCCGCATGGTGCCCGGCAGCGCGCCTTCAGCAACCGAGGGCGTCACCCAATGCCCGTCCAGCGACAGGAACAGATTGGCAGCCGTGGCCTCGGCCACGCGGCCCTGGCTGTTCAGCAGCACGGCATCGTCCGCCCCCCGCGCCGCCGCCTCCCGTCTGGCGATGATGCTGTCCAGATAGTTCAGGGTCTTCAGCCGCGACAAAGGCGATTTCTCGTTACGGCAGGTGGTGCGGGCGATGATCAGACGGGCGGGTGGTGCTTCCGCTGGGATACGACCGGCCGCCAGCATCAGCGTCGGGGCCGGCACCTCCGGCCGCGGCAGACCGCGGGGGCCGGGCCCCGCCGTCAGGGTGAGGCGCACCGCCGCCTCCCCCTCGAACCCATTGGCGCCCAGCAGGCCCAGGATGGCGTCGTGCAGCACCTGGTCACCCGCCGGTACGGGCAGGCCCAGGAAATCCGCCCCCTCCCGCAGGCGTTTCAGATGCGCCTCCAGCCGCAGGGGCACGCCGGCCTTCACCGCGATGGTCTCGAACAGGCCATCGCCCAGGGTCAGGCCGCGGTCATGGGCCATCAGGGCCGGCTTGTCGGCGGCCAGGAAATCACCGTTCAGCCAGATGACGCTCATGCCGCCTGCTCCTGATCGACCGCGATGGCGGGCGGCCAGGCCATGGCCGGGTCGAAGGCGGTCAGGATGGCCTTGGCCTTGGTCAGGCTCTCCTGATATTCCTCTTCCGGGTCGCTGTCGGCGACGATGCCGCCGCCGGCCTGCACCTGCACCTTGTCACCGGAAATGGCGGCGGTGCGGATGATGATGGAACTGTCCATCGCCCCGTCCCAGCCGATCCACATCACCGAGCCGCAATAGGGGCCGCGCCGCGCCGGCTCCAGCTCATGGATGATCTCCATGGCCCTTATCTTGGGTGCACCCGTGATCGACCCGCCGGGAAAGGCGGCGCGCAGCAGATCCACCGGCCCCAGGCCCGGCCGCAACCGTCCGGTGACCACCGAGGTCAGGTGATGAACGGTGCGATAGCTTTCCAGGCCCCACAGGCTGGGCACCTTCACCGACCCGATCTCTGCCACCCGCGACAGGTCGTTGCGCAGCAGATCGACGATCATCAGGTTTTCCGCCCGGTCCTTCTCCGACGCCAGCAGTTCGGCGGCCAGCGCCGCGTCGCGGGCGGCGTCGGCATGGCGGGGACGGGTGCCCTTGATGGGCCGCGTCTCGATGGCGCCATCCGCCGACAGGGCCAGGAACCGCTCCGGCGAACCCGACGCCACCGCCCTGCCCGCTCCCAGATTGAGGAAGGCGGAAAACGGTGCCGCCGTACGCGGCCGCAGCCGGCGATAAGCGTCCCAGGCGGTCACACCGGGCCGCAGCAGGCCCAGGAAGCGCTGGGTCATGTTGGCCTGATAGATGTCACCGGCCCGGATGTATTCCAGGATGCGCGCCACCCGCGACCGATAGCAGGATGGCGCCAGCTCCGCCTCCCATCCCGGCCGGCGCAACAGCCCGTCGCCCTGATCACGGGCCAGGACCGGCGCCGACAGCAGCCGATCGTGCAGCGCCTGGGCCAAGCGGTAGGCCAAAGCGGGGCGGACACCCGCATCGGCTTCCCGTTCCGCACCCGAAACGACCCAGCCCTTGCCGTTGTCATGATCGATGACGGCCACCGTGTCATACAGCCCGAACGCCATGTCGGGCAGGTCCAGCCCGCCAGCGCGCGGGGCCGGCAGCCGTTCCAGATACCGGCCCAGCTCATACCCCATCACCCCCACGGCCCCGCCGGCGAAGGGGGGCAACCCTTCCGGGACCGGCCGCGCGAAGGGCCTCAGCGCCGACTCAAGCGCCGCGAACGGATCGACGCCCAGCACCGCACCGTCGCGCATCACGGTCCCGTCACCCGCCACCTCGATCCAGGAGAAGGGATCGGCGGCCAGGATGGAATAACGTGCACGCCCCCCCTCCGCCGCCCCGCCATCCAGCAGCATGGCGCCCTTCTCCCCCGCCAGCACCGCGAAGGCGGCCAGGGGATCGGGCAGTTCCAGGGGCAGGATGTGGAGCGGGCTTGTCACATTCATGGCCGGACCATAATCGCAGCCGGGCCATTCAACAACGGCCCCCGTTGCAAGTCTTCGTGATCCCGCAGCGCGAAAGGGTAGGTATGCGTTGTTCGCTATTGCAACAGATCACTGTATGATTTGATCTAGTCACGTGAATGCCATCGTTTTGGATCAACGGCTTCGCAATTCGGCCGCAATGGCCGGCGATGCTGCGATGCGTGAAGGGAAGCGGCCACCGGGCCGATGACCAACACCGGACCAGCCTGATGGTACCGAGATTGTCCAACCCGCAGGTGACAAGATGCACAGCGCCGATTTCGAAAACGCCTTCAACGCCGCCTGCCAGGAACTGGGCCTGGATCCGGCCAACACCAACATCTTCGCGCTGGAATGCCGTCGCCAGGGCCTGGACCCCCAGCGCACCCGCGCCTTCGACCTGGACAAGAACCCGTCCGCCATGTGGAAGTCGTTCCGCAAGCTGAAGACCGCCTGATCCCCAGCCCCGCTTCAGGGGCACGGGTTCGGTGATCGAAAGGGTCGCCCCCACCGGGGCGGCCCTTTTGCTTTGGGATGCACCTGGTGGTGCCCGCCGATATTTGCTTGTACAGGCCGGCCCTGTTTCGTGCATGATGATTGCGACGGAATATCGCAGCACCGTCCGGTGGCCCGTTGGGATACCGGGGACGGTGCCGATGATTGAACGGCCGACGCGAAGCCTCCGGGGAGGGCGATGCTGAAAGGGCTGGGCAGTTCCTTGGCGGCAAGACAGGCGGCGCGTGCCGTGCTGGCCGCCTGCATCATCGGATTGGTGCTGAGCGGGCTGGAGGTTGCCTGGGCGACGTGGCGCGAGCGCGGAAAGGCCAGCGATCTGGTCGAACAGATGCTCGACCTGATGGAGGGCAGTGCCGCCGCCGCCGCCTGGAACGTCGATGAGGCGCTGGCCCAGCAGATCGGCAACTCCGCCCTGTCCATCGGCGCCATCGCCGGCATCGATATCCGCATATCCGAGGAACAGCCGCTCTGGTCCCGCCACCGTGCCCTGCCGGCCCCGTCGGGCGGCAACGGCACGATCGGCCGGCTGGTGTTCGGCGATCTGGCGCGCGGCACCCGCCTGCTCTACCGCCCCCTGCCCGACGGGCGGGACAAGCCGCCCATCGGCATCCTGCGCATCGACCTGGATATGGCGCGGGTGTCGGCCGACTACATCGCCTTCGTCACCTCCTCGCTGCTGGGCGGGCTGGCGCGCAACATCCTGCTGGGATTGTTGCTGACCTGGGTGTTCCACCGGTTCCTGACAAGGCCGCTGGTGGAACTGGAACAGGCCGTCGCCGGCATCGACCCCGACAATCCCCGCGACACCCGCCTGGTCATGCCGCTGGGGCATGAGGGGGACGAGCTTGGCCGCCTGACCCAGCGCATCAACGAGACGTTGGACAAGCTGGATGAGAGCCAGGGGCAGTTGCGCCAGCTGGCCACCCGCGACCCGCTGACCGAACTGCCCAACCGCGCCCTGCTGCTGGAACGGCTTGAGCATGCGCTGGCCCGCGCCCGGCGGAGCAAGCGCGGGCTGGCCGTGCTGTTCCTGGATCTGGACCGGTTCAAGCATGTGAATGACAGCCTGGGCCATGACATGGGCGACCGCATGCTGCAGGGCATCGCCCGGCGCCTGGACGACACGCTGCGCCATTCCGACACGGTGGGCCGCCTGGGCGGGGACGAGTTCCTGGTGCTGGTGGAGGATGTGAAGGAACCGAAGGAGGCGATCCAGGTCGCCGACCGCATCCTGGCCACCCTGGCCCGCCCGCTGGAGCTGGACGGACACCTGCTGCATCCCAGCGCCTCGATCGGCATCTCGCTGTGGCCCAGCGACGGGCAGGATGCGCGCCAGATCCTGCGCTGCGCCGATGTCGCCATGTACGCGGCCAAGGCCGCCGGCACCGGCTGCTGGCGCATGTTCTCCGCCGAGATGTCGGAACAGGCCATGGCGCGTCTGCGCACCGAGGCCCGCCTGCGCGCCGCCGAACTGCGCGGGGAGTTCGAGCTGTTCTACCAGCCCAAGGTCGATCCGCGCAGCCTGATGCTGCGGGGGGCGGAGGCGCTGTTGCGCTGGAAGACCGAGGAAGGTTATGTCGCCCCCGCCGATTTCATCCCCGTGGCGGAGGAGACGGGCCTGATCGGCCCCATCGGCGACTGGGTGCTGGGCGATGCCTGCCGGCAGGCGGCACTCTGGCGGCGCAAGCATGGCGACCTGCCGGTGGCCATCAATGTCAGCCCGCGCCAGCTGGCCGATATGGATTTCCCCAATCGCGTCCGTGCCGCCCTGGCAAGTTCCGGCCTGCCGCCGCACCTGCTGACGCTGGAGATCACCGAGACCGTGGCGATGTCGCAGGCGGCGGGTGATTTCGCCATGCTGCGGCTGCTGCGCGATATCGGCGTGGGCATGGCCATCGATGATTTCGGGACGGGCTATTCATCCCTGTCCCACCTGCGGCGCATCCCGCTGACCGTGCTGAAGATCGATCGCGGCTTCATGCAGACGGTGCCGCATGACGTGGCCATCCCCGCCACCATCCTGGAACTGGGCCAGCGCCTGGGGCTGGAGATCGTGGCGGAAGGGGTGGAAACGGAACCGCAGCGCGATTGGCTGTGCAACATGGGCTGCCAGACCATCCAGGGCTTCCTGATCTCCCGCCCCGTGCCGGTTCCGGAATTCGAGGAACGGTTCCTGGCGGAGCGGGTGCGGGCGGTGGGGTAACCCCAATCGTGATTGGGTACGGCGGCGACTGCCGCCGCGCGCCTCGTGGCGCGTAGCCAAGCCGCCGAATGGCGGCGCCGGCGACTGAGGCCGGTGATCGGTTACGATCACCGGAACATGGTATCAGTCGAAAGTGCGCAGCGCCGCCGGCGCACCCTTCAGATGCTTGTCCAGCAAGGTGACGATCTCCTCCATCTGCTGGCGGACCTTGTCCAGCTCCATGGAGGTCTTGTCGTCCAGGGCCGCTTCCATCAGCATCATGTCGAAATCGTTCAGCAGGCTCATCAGGCTTTCGCGTTCCTGCTGCAGGATGTCATAGGCACCCAGCGCATGGACCAGCAGTTCCGGCGGCTCGCGGAAGAACGCCAGGCTCATGCGGGTGAAGCTGGTGATGGACCGCAGCCGCATGCGCACCAGCCAGCCCTTCAAATCGGCCGGCACACCGCGGTTGGGGGCTTCCTCCGCCTTGTCGGCGATGGTGAAGATCAGCGCCTGGATTTCCAGATAGCGGGCGCGCGCCTTCTTGAAATCGGGGAAGGTGGCGAGCTTCACGCCCTCCTGCTTTTCAAACAGGCTGACGGCGCCGGCGAGCGATTGCGACAGATGCCGCAATACCGTCGCCCTCTGTGCCGCGTCCTGTTCGTAGCGCATGAATGTCCCCGTATGTCGTCATTCACAACTTTCGCGCACTCTATCCGTGGATGGCAAGTAACACCACCACACCGAAAGGATGGCTCCGAAAGTTCGCCCCCTCGCCAAACCGACGGGTCTGCCCCCGCGTCCCCGTGGCTTGTCGACGGATGGGGCCGATGGTAGAGCAGGCACATGATGCAGCCCCTGCTTCGCCCCCTTCCCCACCCCCTTACCGGCACGCCCGCGCGCGATCCCGGACAGGTGGTGTTGCCTGGGCAAGTGGTGTTGGTCGTCCGCGACCTGGTGGTGACCACGCTGATCGGCATCTATGATTATGAATATGTAGAGCCGCAGCGCATGCGCCTGAACCTGGAACTGGCGCTGGCACCGGATGCGGCGACACCCTGGACCCATGCGGAACTGGTGGAAACAGCCAGCCGCATCGCCACCGACGGCCACACCAACCTGCTGGAATGCGTCGCCGAACGTCTGGCCGCCACATTGCTGGCCGGCGACCGTGCCGTCACCGCCCTGATCCGGGTCGAAAAGCTGGACGCTTTCGAAGAATGCGAAGCGGTGGGCGTGGAGATCGTGCGGGCGGCGTAACGCCGCCCGCCTTCTTAAACTTAGACCACGTCCCGATGAGTTCAACTCATCGGGACGTGGTCCGGCGGCGACCGCCGCCGCGCGCCACGTGGCGCGTAGCCAAGCCCACGGATGTGGGCGCCGGCGATTGAGGCCCGGTGATCGGTTGCGATCACCGGGAACTGGTATTAGACCACCCCACCCGCCAGCACCTGAACCTCCAGCCCACCCTTGGTGCGCAGCGCGTCCAGGACCCGTTCGGCATGGCGCTTGGACCGGCATTCGATGGTCAGGTCGATGTCGGTGGCCTTCACCGTGCTGGTGGTGAACAGGCGCTGATGGATGGCCTCGATGATGTTGCCGCCGGCATCGCCGACCAGGCCGGTGATCTTGGCCAGCACGCCGGGCCGGTCGGGGATGACGATGCGGACGGCGATCAGGCGGCTTTCACGCACCAGCTGGCGCATGATCACCTGGGCCAGCATACGGCTGTCGATATTGCCGCCGGTCAGGACCAGCCCGACCTTGGCACCCTGGAACAGGTCCGGATGGGCCAGCA
This sequence comes from Niveispirillum sp. KHB5.9, assembly GCF_048066115.1. Lineage (NCBI taxonomy): Bacteria > Pseudomonadati > Pseudomonadota > Alphaproteobacteria > Rhodospirillales > Azospirillaceae > Niveispirillum > Niveispirillum sp. KHB5.9. The sequence goes on from NZ_JBLTYX010000004.1 coordinate 378,833, forward strand.
GCGCCGCCAGACCGGCCGCCCCGGCCCCTTCCGCCACCGTCTTCTCGATATTCAGGAACAGGGCCACCGCCTCTTCCACCACCACATCGGGGACCAGCACGACCCGCTCGATCAGGGCGCGGCAAATCTCCAGGGTCTTCTGGCCGACATTCTTGACCGCGATACCCTCGGCGATGGTGTCGCCGCCCACCTGCACCGGCTCACCCTTCAGGGCCTGTTCCATGGCGGGATAGGCTTCGACCTCCACACCGATGATGCGGATATCGGGGTTCAGCGCTTTGGCCGCCACCGCGATACCGCCGATCAGCCCGCCACCGCCCACCGGCACGACCAGCGTGTCCAGATGCGGCACCGCCAGCATCATTTCCAGCCCGATCGTGCCCTGGCCGGCGATGACGTCGACATCGTCATAGGGATGGACGAAGACCAGCCCCTCCTCCCGTGCCAGACGCTCGGCCTCCGCCGCCGCCTCGGCCAGGACGGAGCCTTTCAGCACGACGCGCGCACCATGTTCCTCGGTGCGTTCCACCTTGGTGAAGGGCGTACCTTCCGGCATGACGATGGTGGCCGGAATGCCCAGGCGGCCGGCATGATAGGCGACACCCTGGGCATGGTTGCCGGCCGACATGGCCACCACACCGCGCGCCCGCTCCTCCGCGGTCAGTTTCCGCAGCTTGTTCAGCGCACCGCGCTCCTTGAAGCTGGCGGTGAACTGCAAATTCTCGAACTTCACCCAGACATCGGCCCCCGTCAGCTGCGACAGGGTGCGCGACGGGACGAAGGGCGTGTCCATGATATGGCCGGACAGCGCCTGCGCGGCTTCCTTCACATCGGCCAGGGTCACGGGCAAGACGGGGGTGGTCATGGGGCGGTCTCCTTGGACGCGGAACAGCGGCGCCACCATTGTCCGAATGGCGGGACCGATGGATGCCCGTTCAGGTCCAGGCACTTCTCCCCTTCTTGCTCGCACTTCCCACCGTTGCTGACGAGACGATTTTTCACAGCACAGCCCCCGCCCTCCCGACATAACCCTCCGGGCGGCCCCTGCGCATGTTGCATTCGTGTTATGAAGGGCTCCCCAGCGGCGCCCGCAGCGTCTATATAGGGGCCGCGTCCGTTATCCCCCTGGTATCCCCTGGAGCCGTCACGACCTTGGCCCGCGCCACTAGCAAATATGTCTGCCAGAATTGCGGGGCCAGCTACCCCAAATGGTCGGGCAAGTGCGACGCCTGCGGTGAATGGAACACCCTGGTCGAAGAACAGGTGGCCGACGCCATGCCCAAGGGGCTGGGCAAGACCGGCAGCGGGCGCAAGATCGAATTCGTCGCCCTGTCGGGCGTGCCCAGCGATGCGCCGCGCCGCATGACCGGCATCCAGGAATTCGACCGGGTCTGCGGTGGCGGGCTGGTCCATGGCTCCGCCCTGCTGGTCGGCGGCGATCCCGGTATCGGCAAATCCACCCTGCTGCTGCAGGCCACCTGCTGCCTGGCCCAGGAAACCCGCTGCGCCTATATCAGCGGCGAGGAAGCCGTGGATCAGGTGCGCATGCGCGCCAGTCGCCTGGGCCTGGCCAACGCGCCGGTGCAGCTGGCATCCGCCAACAATGTCCGTGACATCGTCGCCAGCCTGGAGGCCGCAGACGGCCCGCAGGTGGCGGTGATCGATAGCATCCAGACCATGTATATCGATACGCTGGACAGCGCGCCGGGCACGGTGGCCCAGGTCCGGTCCTGTGCCGCCGAACTGATCCGCGTGGCCAAGCGCAAGGGCATCACGCTCTTGATCGTCGGCCATGTCACCAAGGACGGGCAGATCGCCGGGCCCCGCGTGCTGGAGCACATGGTCGACACGGTGCTGTATTTCGAGGGCGAGCGCGGGCACCAGTTCCGCATCCTGCGCGCGGTGAAGAACCGCTTCGGCGCCACCGACGAGATCGGGGTGTTCGAGATGGGCGAGGATGGGCTGGTCGAGGTGCCGAACCCGTCCGAACTGTTCCTGGCCGACCGCCGCCGCGACATTACCGGCACCGCCGTCTTCGCCGGGCTGGAGGGCACGCGCCCCGTGCTGGTGGAGGTGCAGGCCCTGGTCGCCCCCTCCCCCCTGGGCACGCCGCGCCGCGCCGTGGTGGGCTGGGACACCTCGCGCCTTGCCATGGTGCTGGCGGTGCTGGAGGCGCGCTGCGGCGTGGCCATCGGCGCCAATGATGTCTATCTCTCGGTCGCCGGCGGCCTGAAGGTCACCGAACCGGCCGCCGACTTGGCCGTGGCCGCGGCGCTCATCAGTTCCCTGACGGGGGAGCCGGTGCCCGCCGATGCCGTGGTGTTCGGGGAGATCGGCCTGTCGGGCGATATCCGCGCCGTCAGCCAGACCGATCAGCGGCTGAAGGAAGCCGCCAAGCTGGGCTTCAACCGCGCCCTGATGCCACAGCCGCGCCGGTCGCGCGGCGATGGTTCGGCCGACGGGTTGCGGCGCGTGGAACTGGACCATCTGTCCGACTTGCTGCCATTGTTCCAGGCGGACGTGCCCCCGCGCCCGCCGCGCCGGGACAGGGATTGAGGGAACCGGAATGGAAGGCAGCAGCCTGAACCCCGTTGACGTCGCCGTTATCGTCGTCCTGTTGATCTCGGCCCTGATGGCCTTCGCCCGTGGATTCGTGCGGGAGGTGCTGTCGGTCGCCGCCTGGATCGGTGCGGCCCTGGCCACGCTCTGGCTGTTCCCGCTGGCCGCCCCCTATACCCGCACCTATATCAGCACCCAGTATGTCGCCGATGGCGTCACCATCCTGGGCGTCTTCACCCTGTCCCTGATCGCCCTGTCGGTGGTGACCAGCATGGTTTCCGGCAAGGTGCAGGAAAGCAACCTGTCGGCCATCGACCGCTCCCTGGGCTTCGCCTTCGGTGTGGTGCGCGGGGCCGTGCTGGTGTCCTTGGCCTATCTGTTCGCCGCCTGGCTGTGGCCGGAACAACCGGTCTGGCTGCGCGAGGCGAAGGCCCGGCCGTTCCTGGAGACGGGTGCCGACATCCTGCGCGACTTTCTGCCCAATGCCGACCTGTCGCCCGCCCAGCGGGAGGCGCAGCGCGCCCAGCACCGGCTGGAAGAGGCTGAGAATGCGAAGCGTACGCTGGAACGGCTGGCCAATCCGCGCCCCACATCTGCGGGGAACGCGGCTGTGCCGGAGACCGATCGTGGCTATAATGTTGAAGACCTCGGTCGTCTCGACCAGGTGATCAAGAGCACCGACCAGCAACCCGACCAACCGGATCGACGTCCCGCAGGGGACCAACGCTGACCCGGCCATTTCGTTTGACCGTACCGGACACCCCCGTGAAAGGCGCCCCCATGCTGACGACCCATCCCTACGACGACGACAAGCTGCGCGAGGAGTGCGGCGTCTTCGGTGTGTACGGTCCCCAGGACGCGGCGGCGCTGGTGGCGCTGGGCCTGCACGCGCTTCAGCATCGCGGGCAGGAAGCGGCCGGCATCGTCAGCTTCGACGGCCAGGACTTCCCGCAGCATCGGGCGCTGGGCCAGGTCGGCGATATTTTCGGCAGCGAAGCGGTTATGCGCAACCTGACCGGTGAGATCGCCATCGGCCATGTCCGCTACGCCACCACCGGCGAACGGTCCTTGCGCAATGTGCAGCCGCTGTTCGCCGAATTCGAATTCGGCGGCTTCGCCCTGGCCCATAATGGCAACCTGACCAACGCCATGCAGCTGCGCCGGCAGCTGGTGCGCCGCGGCTGCCTGTTCCAGTCCACCTCGGATACCGAGACCATCATCCATCTGATGGCGACCAGCCGCTTCGGCAGCGTCATCGAACGGCTGATCGACGCCCTGCGCCAGATCGAGGGTGCCTATTCCCTGGTCTGCATGGCCAAGGATCAGGTGGTGGGCGTGCGCGACCCGTATGGTGTGCGCCCCCTGGTGCTGGGCCGCGTCGGCGACAGCCATGTGCTGGCGTCGGAGACGGTGGCGCTGGATATCATCGGTGCCGACTATATCCGCGACATCGAACCGGGCGAGATGGTGGTGCTGGACAAGAACGGGGTGCAGAGCCTGCGTCCCTTCCAGCAGGCCCCGTCGAAGTTCTGCATCTTCGAATATATCTACTTCGCCCGCCCCGACAGCTTCATGGAAGGCCACTCGGTCTATGGCGTGCGCAAGAAGATCGGTGCGCAGCTGGCCATTGAAAGCCATGTCGATGCCGATCTGGTGATCCCCGTGCCGGATTCGGGCGTGCCGGCGGCACTAGGCTATGCCGAACAGAGCCAGATCCCTTTCGACCTGGGCATCATCCGCAACCATTATGTCGGCCGCACCTTCATCCAGCCGACGGACAAGATCCGCCGCCTGGGCGTGAAGCTGAAGCACAATGCCAACCGGCATTTCATCGAAGGCAAGCGCATCATCCTGGTCGATGACAGCATCGTGCGCGGCACCACCTCGGTGAAGATCGTGGAGATGATGCGCGATGCCGGCGCCAAGGAGGTGCATATGCGCATCTCCAGCCCGCCGACCAACAATGCCTGCTTCTACGGCATCGACACGCCGGAGAAGGAAAAGCTGCTGGCCCACCGCATGTCGGTGGAGGAGATGCGCCAGTATATCAATGCCGACAGCCTGGCCTTCATCAGCCTGGACGGTCTCTACAAGTCGCTGGACCATGCCAAGCGCGACGGCGACATGCCGCAATATTGCGACGCCTGCTTCACCGGCGAATACCCGATCAGCCTGACCGATTACGAAACGGCCCGTCCCGACGTGGCCTATATCGGGGCCAAGCGGGCGTAAGTTGCGCGTGGATCAATATGAAAGGGGCGGGGCGACATCATCGCCCCGCCCCTTTCATTTACGGCTTGTACAGCGTCCCGTCCGGCGTGATGCCCGTCGGCTGGCCGACCAGGATGGTGGTCAGCTTGGCCGGGTCCAGCAGGCGTGCAGCCACCCGTTTCACATCCGAAATGGTCACGGCGTTCAGCAAGTCGTTGCGCTTGTTCAGATACTCAATGCCCAGATCGTCGCGCTGCACCTGCAACAGCAGGCCGGCAATGGCGCCGTTATTGGTGAATTGCAGCGGGAACGATCCGGTCAGATAGGTCTGGGCATCGCGCAGCTCGGCCTCGGTGATACCGTTCTTCGCCACGTCACCCCATATCTGTTTCGTAACCGAAATGGCCTCGGCCGCCTTGTCGTTGACGGTGGAACCGCTGACGCTGATCAGGTTGGCATGGTCATAGCTCTGCAAGCTGGAACCAATGCCATATGTCAGACCGCGCTTTTCCCGCACCTCGTCCATCAGGCGGGAGGAGAAACCACCACCACCCAGCACGTAATTCAGAATGGTTGCCGCATACCAGTCCGGGTCCGACCGGTCCAGCCCGCCATGGGCCAGGATCATCACCGTCTGCGGAATGGGGCGCGGAACCAGAATGGTCTTGCCCGGTGCCGCCAGCTGGATATCGGCCACCTTCGTCAGGTTGGCCTTGGCCGGCAGGGCGCCGAACAGGCTGTCCAGCAGCGGGGCCAGTTCCGCCGCCGTGATGTCACCCGATACCGCCACCTTCAACCCTTCGCGGGCCAGACGCGTGCGGGCGAAGGCCACCAGATCGTCGCGGGTGACGGCGGCCAGGGTCTGGGCCGTACCACGCTGCGGGCGGCCATAGGCATGGCCGGGGAACAAGGTCTCTCCGAAGGCCAGCTGCGCCCAGTAATTGGGGTCGGCCTGCGACCGGCGCAGGCTGGTCAGCAACTGGTTGCGGATACGCTCCACCGCCTCATTATCGAAACGCGGCCTGGTCAGGGCAAGGCGCAGCAGGTCGAAGGCGGTGTCCTTCGTCTCCCGCAACGTCGTCACCTGCCCCGCGAACCCGTCACGACCGGCGCTGAAGGTCAGGGTGATGGAATTATCGTCCAGCTTGCCCTGGAACGCCTGGCTGTCCAGGTCGCCGGCCCCTTCGTCCATAGTGCTGGCCGCCATGATGGCCAGGCCCAGCTTGTCCTGGGGGTCCAGCTCCGTGCCGCCCTGGAAGGCATATTGCAGGGAAATGATGGGGTTCTTGGCATCGCGCACCAGCCAGGCCTCGACCCCGCCGGGGCTCACCACCTTCTCGATATCGACGGCGGCGGCGGGCAGGCTGGTGAAGGCCAGGGCGAAGGCGGTGAGCAGCAGGGCGCCGGTTTGGCGGATCATCTTCATGGCGTCCATCACTTGGTCCCCCCCTGCTTGGTGGGGGCAGCCGGGGCCGCCGCCGGGGCGGAGACTGGCGCTTCGGCCGGCATCAGGATGCCGGTGACATGGTTGTCCCGGGACAGGACCAGACGCGCGGCCGCTTCCACCTGCTCGCGGGTCACGGCGGCGATCCGGTCGGGCCAGGCCTCCACATCCGCCACGGTCTGCCCCGTAGTCAGGGCGACACCGAACGCATAGGCCGGGCCCTGCAAACTATCGCGGGCGAAGATAGCGTCGCGGCGCAGGCGCACCTTGGCGCTCTCCACCTCCGCATCCGTCACCCCGCCAGCCAGCAGCTTCGCCAGCTCCGCATCCACCGCCTTCTCCACGGCCGCGACATCCTGGCCGGGGGCCGGGGTGGCGGAGATGGACAGGGTGCCCAGGTCCAGCGCGTTGGGATTGTAGGACAGGCTGGCACCCGCCGCGACCTTCTGGTCCACCACCAGCGCCTTGTACAGGCGCGAGGTGGCACCGTCGGCCATGATGTTCTCCAGCACCTCCAACGCGCTGGCATATTGCTTCTCACCCGCCGAGTAGGAGGGCGCCTTCCAGATACGGCTCCAATTGGGCTGGCGCACCTGATCGTCGGTCAGGGTGATGCGCCGCGCCCCTTCCGTGGGCGGCTCCGTCACCCGTACGCGGGCGGGGATGTCCTTGGAGGGCTTGATCTTGCCATAGGTCTTCTCGGCCAATGGCTTCAGATCGGCGGCCGTGATGTCGCCCGCCACCACCAGGATGGCATTGTTGGGCGCGTAATGGCGCTTGTAGAAGTCCAGCGCGTCCTGCGTCGTCAGCTGCTCGATCTCATGCATCCAGCCGATGATCGGCGTGCCATACGGGTGGTGCACGAACAGCAGGCTGTAAAGCTGCTCGTAAAGGCGCGAGGCAGGCTCGTTCTCCGTGCGCTGGCGGCGCTCCTCCTGGATCACCTTGCGCTCCGGCAGGACGATATCGTCCGTCAGGCGCAGATTGACCATGCGGTCGGCCTCCATCCCCATGACCAGCTCCAGCCGGTCGCGGGCGATATTCTCGAAATAGGCCGTGTAATCGTACGCCGTGAAGGCATTGTCGCGGCCACCATTGCGGGCCACGGTCTTGGAGAATTCCGACGGCTTCATCTTCGCCGTGCCCTTGAACATCAGATGTTCAAGATAATGGGCCAGCCCGGACTTGCCCGGCTCCTCGTCCGCCGACCCCACCTTGTACCAGACCATGTGGCTGACCACGGGGGCGCGGGGGTTGTTCACCACCACCACCTGCATGCCGTTCTTCAGCGTGAAGGTCTCCGGATCGAAGACGCGGGCCATGGCGGGCTGGATCGCCGCCAGGCCCACCAGGGCCGACAGCGCCACACCGGCGGCCAGCCCGCGCCAGCGGCGATGGGGCGTTGCGGGACGTGCGTTCTGGGTCACGAGGGTCATTTCCTCCCGGCTCGGGCCAATTTGCCCGTACTGTGGCGCGGGGGAGATGGAATGCCAATGGAATTCAGGTGAACGGCGTGTAATGCGGCGTGTGGGGAATCCGTGCTAGGATGGGTCCGCCGATATACGGGAACTGTCGATGAATTAAGGGGCTGCTTACCCCACCTTGTGACCCGTAGTCGCCGTCAGCCGCGCATAGTCCGCCCGCAATTCGGCCAGCCGCGTGGCGGCGGCTTCGGGGTCGCTGGCGGCCAGATCAATCGCATTCTGCGCCGCGTGCTGCAGGCGCTGATGGGCCCGGTTCATGGTCAGGGCCTGATCGAAGGCGTTGCTCATGGCGATCAGGCCGCCCTGCAGAGTGTGGCACAGGCTTTCCGCCGTGCGCCCCATGCTATCCACCGCCGTCACCAACTGCGGCAGGCCCGCCGTCGCTTCCATAAGGCGATCGGCCAGCAGGATGGCGCTATCCATGGGTTTCGGCTGGCGGATGAACGGGATGACCGTGCCCATTGCGGCTTCCTTGTCACCATCAAAGAGAAGGGGGGCGGTCGAACCGAACGGTCCAGCCGGTGCCCCCTACCCTGTGCCGATGCGCGCCTGTCCGCAACCTATCCATTGGCACACCTATCCGTACGTATCCCTCCGGGGTAGCCCACGGGAAGAATGCACGGCCCTGAACGGATCAGCGCTTGCCGCCCATGACGATGTCGCCCAGGGGGCCCAGCACGCTGCCCTCCCCCTTGCCGGCACCCGGCATGGCGGCCGACAGCATACGGCCGGCCAGACGGGAGAAGGGCAGGGACTGGATCCACACACGCCCCGGCCCGCGCAGCGTGGCGAAGAACAGACCCTCACCCCCGAACAGCACCGACTTCACCCCGCCCACCTGCACCAGATCGAAATCCACGTCGGGCGTGAAGGCGGCCACACAGCCCGTGTCGACATGCAGCACCTCTCCCGGTGCCAGCTGACGTTCCATGACGCAGCCGCCGACATGGGCGAAAACCCAGCCATCGCCGGTCAGCTTCTGCATGATGAATCCTTCACCGCCGAACAGGCCGGTCAGGATGCGGCGCTGGAAATGGATACCCACCTGCACGCCCTTGGCCGCCGCCAGGAAGCTGTCTTTCTGGCAGATCAGCCCGCCGCCCAGATCGGCCAGGTTCAGGGGCAGAATGGTGCCGGGGAACGGGGCCGCGAACGCCACCTTCGCCTTGCCGCGCCCATTCTGGGTGAAGACGGTGGTGAACAGGCTTTCCCCGGTCAGCACGCGCTTGCCGGCCCCGATCAGCTTGTCCAGGAAGCCGCCCGATTCGGTGCCGTCGCCGAAGATCGTGTGCATCTCCACCGACGCGTCCTTGTAGACCATGGCCCCGGCCTCGGCGATGGCGCTTTCGCCGGGGTCCAGCTCGACCTCGACGAACTGCATCTCCTGCCCGTGGATCTTGAAATCGATCTGGTCGGCCTTGCCGTACCGGCCACCTCCGCGTGGCGGGGGCGGCGGGGCGCCGGCCCCGCCCCAGGGGCTGGGCTGCGGCGACAGTTCGGCCACGGCGCGCACCGGCAGCCATTCGGCCATGCCGTTGCGCCAGCAGAAGGCGTCGGGATGGGCGCGGACGTAATCCAGCGCCGCCTGCCCGTCCAGCGGACCCACCCGGTCGTCATCATCATGGAAGAACCATTGCGTCATTGCCGCATCCCCCTGGTCTGGCATTGAACGATCCGCAGGATATCGTAATGCCGCCGGAAAAGAAAAAGGCCGGCTGCCATCGGGCAGCCGGCCAATTCCGCAACGGCATATGGTGCCGATCAATCTTCCTGATCGTCCCCGGCCAGCGTCGGGTCCAGATCCTCGTCCTCGGCATCCATCTCCGGCGTCTCCGGTTCCGGACGGCCCTTGCGGGCCTTTTCCAGGGCGGCGTCCAGCTCGCGCTGGCTGCACAGGCCCAGCAGCACCGGGTTGCGCGCCTTGATGTTGGCGGCGTTCCAGTGGGTCTTGTCGCGCACGGCGGCGATGGTCGGCTTGGTGGTGCCGATCAGCTTGCAGATCTGCGCATCCGACAGCTCCGGATGGGCCTTCAGCAGATGCGCGATGGCATCCGGCTTGTCACCGCGCTTGGTGACCGGCGTATAGCGCGGGCCCTTGGAACGGGCGACCGGCTGCGGCAGGTCCTGATGGCGCATCCGCAGCTTCAGGTTGGGATTGGCCTCGACCCGGGCGATCTCCTCCGCCGTCAGTTCACCACCGGCGACCGGATCGCGGCCGACCATGCCCACCGCCACTTCGCCATCGGCGATGGCCTGCACTTCAAGCTCATGCATACCGCAGAATTCCGCGACCTGCTCGAAGGTGAGGCCGGTATTTTCGACCAGCCAGATGGCGGTGGCCTTCGGCATCAGGGGCAGTGCCATGCTTCCTCCTCAAAAACGCTTCACCGGGCTGGAACCGGCGGAAAATCGATCCGTGAACGCAAAAGCCGCCCGTCGCGCGCGGGAGGGGCCCCGCGCAGCCAACCGGACGGACAAGTCAACGACCCTTATCCCTATAGCGTTCCGTCACGCGACAAGCCACGGGATTCTTTCAACGATCCGTGTAACGCCAAAGCAGGATGAGCTTGCTTCATCCTGCTTTGGCTGGCGCGTTGAGCGCCCGCGACCCCATGGTCGCGTGAAGCCAAGCCGCCGGAGGCGGCGCCCGGCGACTGGGGAAAGAATGTAGTCCCCTTACACCACCAGCATGATCTTGCCGATATGGGCGGAGCTCTCCATCAGGCGGTGGGCGTCGGCCGCCTGGTCCAGCGGGAAGGTCCTGGCGATGACGGGGCGCACCTTTCCGGCGGTCACCATCGGCCAGACATTGGCTTTGACGGAAGCCGCCAAGGCCGCCTTCTGCGCCGTCGAACGGCTGCGCAGGGTGGAACCGGTCAGCGTCAACCGCTTCATCATCACCGGCACCAGGTTCAATTCCGTCTTGGGCCCGCGCAGGAAGGCGATGGTGACGTGACGCCCATCAACGGCCAGACAGTCGATATTCCGCGGCAGGTAATCGCCACCCACCATATCCAGCACGACATCCACGCCGCGCTTGCCCGTCTCCTCCTTCACCACCGAAACGAAATCCTGGCTCTTGTAGTCGATGGCATGGTCGGCCCCCAGGTCGCGGCACGCCGCCACCTTGTCCGCCCCGCCCGCCGTGGCGAAGACGGTGGCGCCCAGCGCCTTGGCGATCTGGATGGCGATGGTGCCGATGCCGCTGGTCCCGCCATGCACCAGGAAACTCTCGCCCGCCGTCAGACCGGCCCGCTCCACCACATTCGTCCAGACGGTGAACACCGTCTCCGGCAAGGCCGCCGCCTGCACCATGTCCAGCCCATCCGGCACCGGCAGCACCTGGCCCGCCGGTGCCGTGGCATATTCGGCATAGCCGCCGCCACCCAGCAGAGCGCAGACCCTGTCACCCACCTGCCGGCCGGCAACATCGGGACCCAAGGCGGCGACGGTACCCGCCACCTCCAGCCCTGGCAGGTCGGATGCACCCGGCGGCGGTGGATACAGGCCCTGGCGCTGCACCACATCCGGCCGGTTGACGCCGGCCACCTCCACCTTGATCAGCACCTCCCCCGCCGCCGGCACGGGCACGGGCCGGGTGGTTGGCACCAGCACCTCCGGACCACCGGGTTGCGTGATCTCCACGGCGCGCATGGTGGTGGGCAGGGTCATGATGGGGTTACCTCATGGTTCGGTGTGGCGGTCATCGGGCTGATACCGCAGAATGGCGCCCAAGACAAAGATATGGGGGAAAAGATGGCTTTCGACCTGGACGAATTGCTGCCCGCCAAGAAACCGGCCAAGCCCCTGGAACTGGCCACGCTGTCCGTGGGCGACCTGAACGATTACATCGCCGCACTGGAGGCGGAGATCATGCGGGTGAAGGCCGCCATCAAGGACAAGCAGGATGTCCACGCGGCCGCAGCGGCGTTTTTCAAGAAGTAGGGCGAAACGCCGCCAGCACGTGCACCCGGAGCGCCGAGGACAGGTTCCCCGTCCGCGTGGCGTCCACCCGTTCGATCAGGGTGTTGACCGACATGCCGTCCCTCGCCGCCAGTTCCTTCAGCGCTTCCCAGAACGGTTCCTCCAGCGTCACGCTGGTCGGGTGGCCGGCGATCATGACGGAGCGTTTACGGACCTCGGTCATCATCGCCTCTCCCTTCCTGTTCCCTCAAGCGCCGGGCGCCGCCATCCGGCGGCTTGGCTTACGGCACCATGGGTGCCGGGCCGCCGGTATCAGGTCAAATGCGGTCGCGCCAGGTAATCCTCGGCCTGCATTTCCATCATGCGGCTGACGGTGCGCTGGAATTCAAACGCGTGGGTGCCTTCGGCATAGATGCGCTCGGGCGCCACTTCCGCCGCGATGATGGTGTTCACCTTGTGCTCGTACAGCGCATCGATCAGCGTCATGAAGCGCTTGGCCTCGTTGCGCAGCGCCTCGGGCAGGCGCGGCACCATGTCGATCAGCACCGTGTGGTAATGCGTGGCGATGGCGAGGTAGTCACCGGCCCCCAGCGGCCGCGCGCACAGCTCGTCAAAGGTGAACCAGGCCACGCCCTTGGCGCTGCGTGGCACCTCCACCCGGCGGCCCTGGACCGTCAGGTGGGTGGCCACCGGCGTCTCCCCGTCGGTCACATCGGCGAAGGTCTGCGCCATCAGCCCGGCCGTCGCGGGTCCCAGCGGGTAATGATAGACCTTGGCCCCCATCAGCCGCGCCAGACGATAGTCGCGCGCCGAGGCCAGGTGCAGCACGTCCAGCTTTTCCTTCAGCAGCGCGATGAAGGGCAGGAACAGCTGGCGGTTCAGGCCATCCTTGTACAGATCCTCCGGCGGCCAGTTGCTGGTCGCCACCACCACCACGCCCAGATCGAACAGGGCGGTGAACAGCCGGCCCAGGATCATGGCGTTGGTGATGTCGGTGACGTGGAATTCGTCGAAGCAGAGCAGCCACCCCTCGGCCGCGATCTCCTTCGCCACCTCCACCACCTCCTCGCCCGGCTTGGCGCGGCCTTCGCTGCGGAGCGCGTGGATGCGCTCATGCACGTTCAGCATGAAGGCGTGGAAATGCACCCGGACCTTCTGTTCGACAGGCGCCGTCTCATAGAACAGGTCCATCAGCATGGATTTGCCACGGCCGACATCGCCATAGATGTACAGGCCCTGCGGCGCCGGATCGGGCCGCCGCGTCAGGCCGAAACGGGCGCGCCATCCCGTCTGCCCCGTGGCCGGGCGATAATCCTTCAGGGCGTGCCAGAGGCTTTCCAGCTTCTCCGCCGCCAGTTCCTGCGCCGGATCGGCCTTCAGCGTGCCGGTGCCGCGGCGGGCGCGGTAGACGGAAAGGGGACCTTCGGTCATGGCGCGATCATCAGCAAGGTGATGGGACTTCAACCAGAACAGGTAACGACAGCCCCGGCCCTTCGCAAGTGCGGCATCCACGACCCTGCCTTGTGGCATGGTCGGGCATGCTGAAATTGGTCGTTACATTTTAAATAAATCCGTGTGAATTTGTAACGACCATGAAAACGCCTTCCCCTGCCCTGCTGGCCGCCATTGCGGCCCTTTTCGCGCTGCCTGCCTGGCTGCCGGCCGCCGCCGGGGAAGGTGCGGGCGGCTGCCACATGCAATTCGTCTGGGCGGAAATGCCGCCCTATCAGACGCTGGGCGGGGACGGCAAACCCACCGGCATCGATATCGAACTGGTGGCCGAAGCCGCGCGCCGTATGCCCTGCACCATCGATTGGGAACTGGCACCGCGTGCCCGGGCCGTGCTGCTGGTGCAGGAGGGCAAGGCCGATGCCATTGTCGGCGTGGCCCGCACGGCGGAGCGGGAAGCGTTCGGCATCTTCTCCCAACCCATCCGCGAGGGACGCAATGTCCTGATCGTGCGCAAGGGCGACGCCAAGAGCTTCCCGTACAACAGCCTGACGGAACTGTCGGCCAGCGGCTTCCGCCTGGGCGTCACCTCGGGAACCAAATACAGCCAGGAATTCGAGAACCTGTCCCGTGGCGGCGCGCTGGCCGACAATATCGTCACCGTCCAGAACGGGGAAAGCGCCATGGCCATGCTGCTGCGCGACCGGATCGACGGGTTCCTGGACGGCTATCGCATCGCCATCAACCGGGCCGAACAGATGGGCATGCGCGGCGATATCGATGTGCATCCGATGTTCGTCAATGAACAGAAGGCCTTCACCCTGTTCAGCCGCACGTCCGGCATCAATCCGGCCACCATCACCCGCTTCAACGCCGTGATGCTGGGCATGCAGACCGACGGCACCACCAACCGCATCATCAGCAATTACGGCAGCTGATTGGCCCCATCGTTACAGGGGGCAATTGGCGCCTTTCGGGCCGGCACGACATCCCGCCCTGCTGCGCCGCAGCAAAATTAACGATGTCGCCGGCCGGCCCACGTTTGTCCGTTGAAAGCCGGGCACGGATGGGGGATCGTGGCGCCATGCCGCACCCCGCCACGCCCCACCGCCCCACGCGATGACCGACCGGCCAGACCCCAAGCTGGGGCCCCAAGCCTATGAGCGGGCCAAGGAGATCGCGGCCAGCCGTGATCCGGCGCAGCGCGCGGAACTGGCGTTGCAGCCGGAAACCCCGCCGGAGCTGCTCTATTATCTGGCTGACGACGATGATGCGCTGGTCCGCCGCGCCGTCGCCTTTCGCACCGAAACGCCGGTACAGGCCGCCCCGCGCCTGGCGCGCGACCTGGACACCGATGTGCGCGTGCTGCTGTCGCGCAAGCTGGCCCGCGCCCTGCCACATCTGTCCGGCGCCGAACATACGGCCATCCGCGATCTGGCCCATCATGCGCTGACCATGCTGGCCGCCGATCAGGTGGTGCGGGTGCGCGCCGCCCTGGCCGGCGCGCTGCGCGACGTGGCATCGGCCCCGCCCGGCCTGGTCGCGCAACTGGCCAGAGACGTGGCGCGCGAGGTGGCGGAACCCATCCTGCGCGGCTGCGTCAACCTGTCGGATGAGGAGATTGTCGCCATCATCGCGGCCCAGCCGGTGCCCTGGGTGCTGGAGGCGATTGCGCGGCGCGACCGCGTTTCCGCCCCCGTGGCGGAGGCGGTGGCCGCCGCCGGCGATCCCGTGGCCACGGCCAGCCTGCTGGCCAATCCCGGTGCCGCCCTGTCCGACGGCGCCATGTCGCGCATGGTGGCCAAGCCGCTGGCCGCCATCGACATGGGCAAGACCACGGCCAAGCCGCTGCTGCCCCCCACCCTGCTGGGCAAGCTGGCCCGCATCGTGGAAGACAGTATCCGGGGGGAACTGGCCGGCCAGGGCTTCGACAAGCAGGACCGGCAGGAAGTGGTGGCCGTCACCCAGCGCCGCCTGGACTGGGCGCGGGATTATGTGAAGCGCGAGCCACCGGATGCCAAGGCCGCCCGCCTGAAATCGGAAGGCAAGCTTGACGAGGCGGCGATCTGGGACGCCCTGTCCTGGGGCGACAAGCCCTTCGTGCGCGAGGCTTTGGCGCTGCGCGCCGACCTGCCATCCGAACTGGTGCAGCGGGTGATCGATACGCAAAGTGCCCGCGCCATCACCGCCCTGGCCTGGCGGGCCGGGCTGACCATGCGCTGCGCCCGGCTGTTACAGCTGAAATCCGGCCTGCCGCCACCCAAGCTGCTGAACGCCCGCCACGGGGTGGATTACCCGATGAATGAGGCGGAGATGCGCTGGCAGCTTGGGTTGTTCGGGGTGGAGTGATCACCCCTCACGTCCCCGTGCGCACCGAGGCCAGGAACCGGTCCACCTGGGCGCGCAGCGTACCCGCATGGTCGGTCAGCTCCGCCGACGCCCCCAGCAGCTGCCGCGATTCTGCACCCGTGCGGGCCGTGCCCTGACGAACATCGCCCACCGCCTGGGTCACCGTCTCCACCCCGTCCGATGCATGGCGGGCGCTGCGGGCGATCTCGGTGGTGGCGGCGTTCTGTTCCTCCACGGCCGACGCGATGGAAGCCGAAATCCGGTTCACCTCGGCCACCGTGGCCCCGATCTCCTTGATCGCCTTCACCGCGTCGACCGTGGCCGACTGGATTTCGGCGATGCGCTGGGCGATATCGTCGGTGGCGCGTGAGGTCTGGCTGGCCAGGCTCTTCACTTCCGACGCGACGACGGCGAAGCCCTTGCCGGCCTCCCCCGCCCGCGCCGCCTCGATCGTGGCGTTCAGCGCCAGCAGGTTGGTCTGACTGGCAATGTCGCTGATCAGGCCCAGCACGTCGCCGATCCGCTCCGCCTTGGTCGACAGGCCATCGACGATGCCGTTGGTATGTTCGGCCTGTTCGGCGGCGCGGCGCGTGCGATCGGCACTGTCCTCGATCTGGCGGGCAATCTCCTGGATCGACGAGGCCAGCTGCCCGGCGGCCGTGGCCACGGCCTGGACATTGTCGGTGGCCTTGGTGGAGGAGGCCTGGACCGTATCCACCCGTTCCTCCGCCTGACCGGCCGTGGCCAGCAGCAGTTCTGCCGACTGCTTGACCTGGGCGGACGAGGCGCCGACCGCGGTGACGACGGCACTCACCTCATCCTCGAACCGGCGCGCCAGCGCCTGCATCTCCGCCTGCCGCGCCTGCTTCACCCGTTCCTCCGCGGCAACCTGTTCACGGCGCAGGGTATCGGCCTCGATGGCGTGATGCTTGAACACCTCCACGGCACTGGTGATTTCCCCCACCTCGTTGGCGGCGGTGCTGGCCGGGATTTGCGTGGTCAGGTCGCCATCGGCCAGACGCAGCATGGCATCGGTCAGCCGGCGCAGCGGCCGCAGCGACGCCACGGTCCACCAGGCCATGCCCACGCCCACCACCAGACAGATGGCGAAGACGGCCAGCATCAGTTCGGAAAAGCCGCGCGCCTGGGCCCGGGTCTCGTCACCGATGATGGTATTGTCCTGCTCCTCCTTGTCGATGAAGCGGTTGATGCGGGCCAGCCATTCATTCAGGTCCAGGCGCACGGTGGACAGCAGCAGTTCCTGCGCTTCTGCCGTCTTGCCCGCCTTGTGCAGCTCGATCACCCGGTTGATGCCGGGCAGGGTCTTGGCCTCGATCTGCTTGATCGCGTCCAGGATCTGGCGCTCGGCGGGCAGGATGTCCTTGCGGGCCGCGAACATGGCGTCCATGCCCTTGGCGGCGGTGGCATAATTCGCTTCCAGCCGGCGGATGTCGCCGACGATGGTGTCGATGGTCGCCGCATCCTGGACCAGCACCACATCGCGCAGCGCAATGGCCCGGTCATGCACGGAGCCGCGGAAATTGATGGCGTGGCGCAGCTTGACGCCATTCACCTCGTTGATCTGGGTCAGGCTGTGGTTGATCAGGCTGACCTTCTGCACGCCGACGCCGGTCAGGACGACCAGCAGCAGCAAAAGCACCCCGAAACCGATCATCACGCGGGTCTTGATCTTGGCATCACGCAGGCTGCGCATGGGACGCTCTCTGTATTGGGAATTCGGGGCTACCCAGAACGGGTAGCGGATTGGCCAAGCAGACGACCGACGGGCAGGTCCCGGCAGTGATGTGCCGCACAGTGTCCCCCTCACGTTTTTGGCATTGCAGCCCTGTCGCCGCGCGGCGTAGCAAGTAACAGAGCAGTGGCATGAAATTTGTTTCATGCCACTGCCAGGCCGGCGACCGCCGGCCCCGCGCCTGAGGGAACGAGAGGATGACAAATTGCGGACCATCCTGACCATCCAGTCCCATGTCGCCTTCGGCCATGTCGGCAACCGGGCCGCGGTTTTCCCTTTGGAACGGCTGGGTTTCGATGCCATCGCCGTCAACACGGTGCAGTTCTCCAACCACACGGGCTACGGTGCCTGGACGGGCATGGTGCTGCCGCCCGACCATATTGCCGACGTGCTGAACGGGGTGGAGGCGCGCGGCGCCCTGGATGGTCTGCATGCCGTGCTGACCGGCTATATGGGTGACGCAACGCTGGGTGATGTGGTCCTGTCCGCCGTGGCGCGGGCCAAACAGGGCAACCGTGACGCGCTCTATTGTTGCGATCCGGTGATGGGCGATGTCGGGCGCGGTTTCTTCGTGCGACCCGGCATTCCGGAATTCTTCCGCGACCGCGCCGTGCCGCAGGCCGACATCATCACCCCGAACCAGTTCGAACTGGAATATCTGACCGGCCACACCGTCACCGATCTGGCATCCGCCCTGGCGGCCACACGGGCGGCGCGCAGCCTGGGCCCGCGCTGGGTGATGGTGACCAGCCTGACCCGCGCCGACGCGCCCGCCGACAGGATCGAGGTGCTGCTGGACGGGCCGGACGGAGCCTTCCTGGTGGCCACCCCGCGCCTGGACCTGACACCACCGCCCAGCGGGGCCGGCGATTGCGTGGCGGCCCTGTTCCTGGCCAAATTCCTGGAAACCGGCGACGGCGCGCTGGCCCTGTCGCACGCGGCATCCGCCGTCTATGCCGTCTTCAAGGCGACGCGCGACAGCGGGCAGCGGGAATTGCAGATCATCGCGGCCCAGGACCAGCTGGTCCGGCCCGACCAACTTTTCCCCGCCGACCGTGTCAGCTGATACGCCCCGCTTGCCGTTGCCACGCAGCGGGCCTATTTGAATTTGTGCCGCCATCAAGGAGCGCCAACCGGATGTCCCGCCTGTCCATCGCCTGCTTCGGCATCGCCCTGCTGTCTGTCCCCGCCGCCATTGCCCAGCCGGCCGTCCAGCGCGCACCGCAGGGGGAATTCGGCTGCGAGGTGCAGAAGGGCAATCCCTGCCAGGGCCGCGTGGATTTCAACGTCGGTAAGAGCTTCGAGTTCAAGATCCCCGGCCCCGGCGACGTGACGTTCGAAAACAAAGGCAACAAGCGCTGCGTGCTGGAATATTCCATCACCGAAAGCACGCTCGCCGCCACCGGCCGGCAGCTGTCGCTGGGCCCCGGCCAGAACCAGGTGCTGGCCGTGCGCGATGCCGGCGGCATGGTCATCCGCTTCTTCAGCCGCGGCATCGGCTCCACCACCTGCGACCTGACGGTGGGTCTGTCCTGACCCCCATCC